>JAJPJG010000029.1 GCA_021324395.1 Spartobacteria bacterium
AATTCGCGCCTGGGCCCCATGCTGCAACGACGAGTCCGCCGAGTGCCGGACCGACTGCGCGCGCGAGATTGAAGCTCGCGCTGCCGAGCGCGATCGCCGTCGGTAATTCCTCACGCTCGACCAGTTCGGGCGTGGTAGCCTGCCACGCGGGAGCGTTGAGCGCGTTCCCCGCGCCGAGTGCAAACGTCAGCGCGAGCAAACTCCATGCATTGATAGTGTGCGTGATCGTCAGCACGCCGAGAATCGCGGCGGCCGCGAGCATCCATGTTTGTGTAAAAATCAGCAAACGCCGGCGATCGATCACGTCGGCGAGCGCTCCCGCCGGCAGCGCGAGCAAAAACATCGGCATGTTCGCCGCAGCCTGCACGAGCGCGACGATCGTCGGCGACGGCGAGAGCGAAGTCATCAGCCAGCCTGCGCCGACATTTTGCATCCAGGTGCCGATGTTCGAAACAATCGTCGCGATCCAAAGCGCGCGAAACACCGGATGCCGCAACGGAGCGGTCGCCGAGTGTTTGCGTGCGTCAGCAGTCATGCTTTTCCAAGTATCGGCGCGCGAGTTCGCGGCGGCTGATTTTGCCGCGCTCGCTGACGGGAATTTCGTCCACAATCCAGACGTCCTTCGGCACCTGCCAGCCGCTCAGCACGGTGCGGGCGAAATGCAGCACGTCGTTTGCGGTCACTTCGCCTGCGACGCACGCGATTGCCTCTTCGTTGCGCAGCGCAGATGGAATTCCGAAGACAACGACGTGTTTAACGCCCGAAAAATGCGAAAGTTGCGCCTCGACTTCCGCCGGATTCAATTTTCGACCTGCGACATTGATCACGTCCGAGGCACGACCGGTGATGAACATCCCTTTTTTCGTAAACCGAATCAGATCGCCGGGAATGAAACGTCCGCCACCGAGCACGTCAGGCTCGGACGTCGGCAAATAGCCTTCGCCGACTGCATCGCTACAAATTTCGATGCGCGAAACGTCGCCCGATTCGAGCGGCGCGATGTGCACGTTGTTCATCGGCTGACCGGCGAAGCCATCCTCGTAATCGAACTCGACACCCGCGTCGTAGCCGATGCCGCCGCATTCGGACGAACCGTAAAACGTGTGAATTTTCAGCGCGAATTTTTCGCTGAACCGCTCCGCAACCCGCTTCGTTAAAGGCGCGCCAGCCGAGATGCACAACCGCAGCTGCGGCAACGCAAGCACATTTTCCATCCCGCCGAACTTTTCAAAAAACACCGGCATGCCCGGAAAAACGGTCGCGCCGCTGCGCACAAGCCCGTCCAAAATCGCGCGCGGCATCCGGTCCTCGCTCGCCACGAGGGCGACGCCGCGACACAGCAGCGGCGTGAGCAGATTGCTAAATCCGTAGCTGTGCGAAAACGGAATCACGCCGAAATTCACGTCATCGCTGCGAATGCCCATCGACTCGCAAATGTTATCGCAATCGGCCACGAGCTGTTCCGCGCGAAACCGAATCGCGCGAGGCGCTGCGGTTGTGCCGGAAGTGAGTTTTAGAAAATCCGCATCGATGGCTGATTGGCGTTCGCCGATTGTCGATAGCTTCAGCTCGTCGTGTTCCGACTCGATCAGCGCCGCTGCGTCGCACGTTTGCAGCGCGTTGTCGCGTTCCGCTTTTTCTATGTGACGGCCCAGCGGCAGCGGGATCAGCTCACACCGAAAAGCCGCGAGCAGCAGCGCCGGCCAGCTCGCACAGTTACCGACTTGAATCGCGAGCACCGAACGTGGCGCGACCATTTTCAGCTCGTTCGCCGTTAAAGAACGCGCTTCATTTTCCACGTCCGCAAACGTCCGCAGCACCCGGCCATCCGGCGCGAACACAGCCGGCGCGTCGCCGCGTTCCGCGAATGTCTCTTCCCATCGTTGTAAAATTGCGTTCTTTTTGTTTGCAGAAGGCATGAACGGCGGGTAAGTTTTACGTCCTTTTTCGACTCATGAAAGCAGATATTCATCCCAACTACGTAGAGTCCACGATCACGTGCGCATGCGGCGCTGTTTACCACACGCGCTCAACCCGGCGCGCCATCGCCATCGGCATCTGCGCGGCCTGCCATCCGTTTTTCACAGGCGAGCAGAAGTTCGTCGATACAGCGGGACGCGTGGAGAAATTCGCGCGCCGTTTCGGTGGCACGAAGGCCGTTCGCGCGACGAAAAAGGCGAGCGCTTAGCTGCATTGGTAAATTTTCAAACGGTGATCGCGTTCCGGCGCGGTCACCGTTTTGTTTTGCATGGATTTTGCCCAGCTCATCACCAAGAAAGCCGAACGATTTCGCGAGCTCGAAGCCGCGATCTCGGCGCCGGATTTTTACGCCAATCCGCAAAACGCGCGGGAGTTGATGCGCGAGCACACGCGGCTCAAGGAGCTGCTCGCGACGTGGGAGATTTTCCAAAAAGCGCAGACGGAATTGCGCGAAAACCAGGAGCTGGCGAAGGGCGACGACGAACTCGCGGAAATGGCGCGCGAGGAAATCCCGCAGCTCGAGGAGAAAATCCGCAACGGCGAAAAGGATATCCAGATCGCGCTGCTGCCGCCCGATGCGAACGAAGACCGCGACGCGATCGTGGAAATCCGCGCAGGGACGGGCGGAAACGAAGCGGCGCTCTTCGCGGCGGATCTTTACCGGATGTATAACAAATACGCCGAAGCGCACGGGCTGAAGATCGAGCAGATGGAATCGAGTCCGTCGGAACTCGGCGGGTTGAAGGAAGTGATCTTCAAGGTTTCGGGCGAATCGGTTTTCCGCCAGCTCCGCTACGAAAGCGGCGTGCATCGCGTCCAGCGCGTGCCTGCGACCGAGGCGCAAGGCCGCATCCACACGAGCACGGCGACTGTCGCCGTTTTGCCGGAAGCCGAGGAAGTCGATCTGGAATTGAAGCCGGACGAGCTGCGCATTGAAGTTTGCCGCGCGGGCGGCCCGGGCGGCCAGGGCGTGAACACGACCGATTCCGCCGTGCAGGTTCTCCACATTCCGACCGGCATGATCGTGCGCTGCCAGGACGGCCGTTCGCAGCAGAAGAACAAGGAAAAAGCGCTCAACATTTTGCGCTCGCGCCTGCTCGAGGCGAAGCAGCGCGAGGAAGCGGAAAAATACGCCGCGCATCGCAAGAGCCAGATCGGCACCGGCGGTCGCGAGGAAAAAATCCGCACTTACAACTTTCCGCAAAATCGCTTCACCGACCACCGCATCGGTCTCACGCTTTACAATCTCGACCGTGTGCTGGAAGGCGATCTCAACGAAATGATCCAGTCGCTCCAGGCCGCCGACATGCAGGAGCGGCTCGACGCGGCAAATCTCGAAACCGCGACAAAGTGAACGAGAGCAAAACGGTTCTCGAAGTGCTGCAGGCGACAACATCGTATTTCGCCAAACATGCCATCGAGAGCCCGCGGCTCAATGCCGAGCATCTCGTCGCGCACATGCTCGGCAAAAAACGCATCGAGCTTTACATGGAATTCGATCGCCCCCTCGGCGAGCGCGAGCTGACGCCGCTGCGCGATTTGGTAAAACGCCGTGCGACTGGCGAGCCGTTGCAGCATTTGCTCGGCACAGTGGAATTTTGCGGACACACGTTTTTGTGCGACAAACGCGCGCTGATTCCACGACCCGAAACGGAGCAGCTCGTGGAAATGGTGATCGGCGAAACAAAATCAAGATTCCAAAATCCGAATCTCAAAATCCTCGACGTCGGCACCGGCTCTGGAGCCATCGCGCTCTCGCTTGCGATGGCGCTGGAACAGGCGCACGTTCACGCCGTGGACTTTTCTACCGACGCGCTTGCACTCGCGCAGGAAAATGCGCACCGGCTCGGCTTGCACGAACGGGTCCGGCTTTCGCAAAGCGATTTGTTTAACGATATCGATGAGAGATACGATGTGATCGTCGCGAATCTGCCTTACATCGAAACCGAAGCCATCGCGGCGCTGCAACGCGAGGTTCAGCACGACCCTCGCCTCGCACTCGATGGCGGCGCGGACGGCGCGGCGATCATTCGGCGATTTGCCGCGGATGCCCGCCAGCACTTGCTTCCGGGTGGATTGGTCGCGATCGAGGTCGGCCATTCGCACGCCGCGCCTCTGACGGAATTTTTTTCCGCGCTCGGCTACACACAAATTCGCTGCAAACCCGATTACGCCGGTGTAAACCGATTCCTTTTCGCAAATCATGGATAAGATTTTAGTTCACGGCGGGCGACCGCTTTCCGGCAACGTGCGCGTCAGCGGCTCAAAAAATTCCGCGCTGCCGATCCTCGCGGCGACACTGCTCACGCGCGACGAATGCGTCATTCATCACGTGCCCGATCTCAGCGACATTCATTACATGCTGCAGATCTTGTCGCATCTCGGCGCGCAGGTGGAGCGCGCGAGCGGAACGGTCACGGTGAAGGCGGAAAAGATCGCGACTGAAGCTCCCTACGAACTCGTGCGAAAAATGCGCGCGTCGGTCTGCGTGCTCGGCCCACTGCTCGGTCGCGAAAACGAAGCGACTGTGTCGTTGCCGGGCGGCTGTGTCATCGGCGACCGGCCGATCGATTTGCACTTGAAAGGCTTTGAAGCGCTCGGCGCTGCGGTGCGCGTGCAAGGCGGAAACGTGAAATGCTTCGCGTCGCAATTAAAAGGCGCGGTGATTCCGTTGCGCGGCAAGTTCGGTTCGACCGTGCTCGGCACTGATAACATCATGATGGCTGCGGTTCTCGCCGATGGCACGACGGTGATCGATGGTGCGGCGGAGGAGCCCGAGGTCGTCGATCTCGCGAATTTTTTAAATGCGATGGGCGCGAAAATCGAAGGCGCGGGCACGCGGCGAATCATTGTCGAAGGCGTGAAAGAATTGCACGGTGCGGAGCACGCGGTCATTCCCGACCGCATCGAAGCGGGCACGTTTCTCGTTGCCGGCGCGATCGCCGGAAAAGAAGTGAAGCTCACTCGCGCGAATCCGACACATCTGCAATCGGTCATTGGCGCATTGGAAAAAGCCGGCTTTCGCATCGAGTCAAAAAAAGACTCGGTCACGATTCACGGCAACGGCGCACCGACTCCGCTCGAATTGATTACCGAGCCATATCCCGGATTTCCCACCGACATGCAGGCACAAATGTCCGCGTTGCTTTGTAAAACAAACGGCATTAGCACGATCACCGAGAATATTTTCCCGCAGCGTTTCATGCACGTCTCCGAGCTCAAGCGCATGGGCGCGAACATCACGCTCGAAAATGCGACCGCGATCATCAATGGCGTTGATCGTTTAAGCGGCGCGCCGGTGATGGCTAGCGATCTGCGCGCTTCGGCCGCACTCGTGCTTGCGGGCTTGCAGGCTGATGGCGTGACCGAGGTGAACCGCGTGTATCACATCGATCGCGGCTATGAGATGATCGATGAAAAGCTGAACGCGCTTGGTGCGGAAATCGAGCGAGTGAAAGTCTAAAACTGCGCGCGGACAAACTCGGCGAGTGCGGGTAAATGCTGGCTGCGAAACGGCGCCCAGTTTGCCGCGGTTTCCATTGGCAGTTCACTGACGCGTTTGATTTGAGCGTTTTTCCAAACGAACGCATCGGGCTGATACGGTCCGACGATGCGCGGATTTGTCCACGTGTGGATGCCGAGTAGTTTCGGTGTAATCGCAGATGCGATGTGCATCGGACCGCTGTCGACGCTGACGACAAAATGCGCACGACGAATCAGCCGGATCAATTCGACCAACGACGTTTTGTTTAGCAAATCGATGCAGTTTTTCTGCGGCGTCAATTTTATCTCCGACCGTCCGGCCAGCACGATTCGAATCGGTGCCAGCAGTTCGCAAAGCCGCTCCACATCAGCTTTCGCGAGCGATTTGTCCGCGCCCCGCGAGAATGGATGCAGCAGCAAAAACGGCTCGTCGATTTGAAAATCGCGCGGCATCTCGCCGGCCGGCAACGGAAATTGCAGCGGCTTTTCGATAATCACGCCGAGATCCGCAACGAGCCGCAAATAACGCTCGACTGCATGCTCCGATTCGCGATCCGCCGGCACGACGCGATGCGCCAGAATGCGTGGCAAAATCTCTGCGTCTCCTAGACAATGGACTCGCTTCGCGCCTGCCACACGCGCCAGCAGCGCGCTGCGCGTGAGTCCTTGAAAATCGAGTGCGAGATCAAATTGCGTGTGTTTTACACTCCGCGACCACTGGTAAAGTCGCAGCAACCCGCGCACGCCGCGAAAATCATTGCGCGGAAATGTGATCACCTCATCGAGATCGGCATTGCCCTGCAGCAACGGCGCCCATTCGACGTTAACGAGCCATGTGATTTTCAACCTGGGTCGCGCATGCTTCAACGCATGCACAGCGGGCAACGTGTGGACGACATCACCGAGGGAACTCGGCTTTACGACGAGGACGGATTCCAACGCTTATTTTCCGACCTCGAGCCGATCGGCGAGGCGCTGTGGCAGCCCGGCTTTCAGAATTTTTTCCTGCGTCGCGCGAATGTCGTATTCAAGCCGGCGCAACTCCACCAGATGATCGTCGACGTGGTAAATGCAATACGATGCGTGCCAGTCGCCATCGCGCGGCTGTCCGACGCTGCCGACGTTGATGAAATACTTTTTGTTCGTCTCGATCCGTAGTTTGTCGAGCGGCACGCTTTTCACTGCGCCATCCCGGATGTAGGCGCGCGGCGCATGCGTGTGGCCGTAAAAACAGATGCCTGTGTGCTGGTAATTGAAGCTCGCCGCCGCATCCAGTTGGTTAAACACATAGCCCCACTTGTGCGGTGTATCGAGTGTCGCGTGGACAATGGTAAAATCGCGCACCTGCCTCACAAGCCGCAGTTCGCGGAGCCACTGCTTGTCCTCATGCGTCAGATTCGCCCGCGTCCACGTAAGCGCTTCCTCGGCGAGCGGGTTGAAGCCGTCGAGACTCGCTTCCACGCATGCCAGTTCGTCATGGTTGCCTTTGACAACCGGGCACTCGAGCGCGCGCACCAGCTCGACACACTCGTGCGGATTTGCATTGTAACCAACAACATCGCCTAAACAAACGTAGTGTGTGCATTCCGCTGCATGTGCATCAGCGAGCATCGCCTGGAGAGCTTCAAGATTGGCATGGATGTCACCGAAGACCGCGAAACGCATGATTAAGGGGATTTCTCCGGCGGAATATAAACTCTTTGCTCCGGCGGGACATTCAATTTTTGCTGCAAATAATCGAGCCGCTTCAAAAGCGTCGGAAGCCATTCGTGTTCCCCTATCTTGTAAAGCGCGAGCAATCGCTCGTAAGCATCGCGCTCATGCCCTTCGCAATACGATAACTCGTATGCAGCAAAGCGTTTTTCATATTCCGGGGCATCCTTGAACTGCGCGGCGAGGTCGTATTCCTTTGCCGCGCCGCAGTGGTCATCCAGTTTGTCGCGCAGTAAAAGCGCCAGCCGATCGTGCAGCACATATTTGTCCGGGTTGTTTGCGATACCGCGTTCGTAAAAATCGCGCCCGAGCTGAAAATACTCGCGCTGTGCTTTGATGCGAAGCGCCTCGCGCGGCTGCTTCGGATCTTCGCGCGCTGCGACGCTCGCATTCCATGCCATGTGCCAGCCGGCAACATCCCAGAACATCACATTGCGCGGCTGCAGCGCAGTCACGGTGTTAAATAACAGTGCCATGCGTCCCCACTCGGTCCGCTCCCATGCCGAGTGCGCCTGAATCCAAAGCACGTCGGCGACCAGCGCGCGAAATCCGCTCAGCGCCGCGATGAAACCGAGCTGGCCAACTTGCTGGCGCAAATCGAGATTCAGTTTCGCGCCGTGAAAATAGGCAGCCCGATGTTCTTCGGTTAGCCGTTGCTCGAAGCGCAATTTTGCCGCACCAAAAATGAGCAGAATCGCTATGACAGCGAGCGTTCTCACAGCTCCTTATTCGCGAAAACGAAATAGGCGACGAGCAGATAAATGCACGCGTAGAGCACGCCGAGTCCGCACGTTTTTAAAAACATCGCCATCGCGATCGCATTACCGGCAACGATGTCGTCGATCAAGTTAAACAACTGCAAATCCGGGAAAATGAGCGATACGATCGCGAGGAAAATTTTCGTCAGCGCGCCCGCGTCGCCCGAGGCAAGCCAGTAATCACGCGCGGTCGATTGCAAGTGGCCGATGATGTAAACCGCAACCGAAATCAAAATCGTAAAAATCCACGACGATGCGTAAGTCGAGATGAACAGCGTGAGCGACGCGAAGAGCGCGGCTTTGAGGTAAATCGTGATTACGCCGGGCACGAGATTGATGGTGAATGTGCTCGCCTTGATGTTGCGGATCGCTTCCGCGACCTGTTCGGGCGGTGTCGTGCGCATCGTCTCGGCGATCACTGTTTGCTGCCGCAAATAGAGGGCGATCGCGAACATCGCGCTCATCACGAGCGTCGAAACAAGCAGCAGCAAAAGCACACCGATCAGCTTGCCGAGCAAGTATTCAAGCCGCGGGACGGGCTTCGCGAGGATCGTGTAGAGCGTGCGATCCTCGATGTCTTTCGGCAAGAGCATCGCGGTCGCGAGAACCGAGAGCAGCCACGTAAAAATCGACATTGCGCCGAGTGAGACATCTTTTAACACCTGAAATTGTTCCGCGAATGTAAAACGCACCATGAATGCCGAGCTCCCGATCATGATCAGCGCGAAAATCAGTAAAAAATAGAAAACTTTCAGTCGCACGAGCTCGAGCAGAGTGTTGCTCGCAATCGCGCCAATGCGCGCGGGTGAAAAGAATTTGTGTGCGGTCGCAGTCATTTTTTGTCACTGGTGACTTCGAGAAAAAAGCGTTCGAGCGTAGTCTGCGGTTTGCGCATTTCGACGATGCGCGCTCCAGATTTTGCAATATCCGCTTCGATCTGTCGCAACAGCTCCGGGGTAGAATTTTCCAAAATTAGTTCCGTCTGATTTTCGATGGATATCAGCTCCTCGAGCCGGCCTTCGCGCACGAGCACGCCTTGGTGCAGAATGCCAATTCGGTCGCAGATTTCCTGCACCTGACCGAGCAAATGCGAGCAGAGCAGCACGGTGATACCGCGCTTTTTAAAATCCAAAATCAAATCGCGAATTTCGCGCGAACCCGCCGGATCGACGCCCGCCGTCGGTTCGTCGAGCACGAGCAGGCGCGGATTTTGAATCAGCGCCTGCGCGAGACCGATGCGCTGCAACATGCCTTTTGAGTAACCGCCGAGTCGTCGATCGCGCGCATTTTCGAGTCGCACAAGCGCGAGCAATTCGTTAGTGCGTTCGCGCAATTTCGCGCCGCGCAAGCCGCAGAGTTTTCCAAAAAAACGCAGCGTCTCCTCGCCGGTGAGGAATTTGTAAAAATAGGGATTTTCAGGCAAAAAACCGACCTCCTCGCGACTCTCCACGAATGAGCTGTCGCGCCCGAAAATTTGCGTGCTGCCTGCAGTCGGCGGCACGAGGCCAAGCACGATTTTCATCGTCGTGCTTTTGCCGGAGCCGTTCGGGCCAAGCAGCCCGTAGACCTGCCCCGGCTCGACATCGAGCGACAAATCGCGCACCGCGACGACCCGTTCGCGTCGAAATGGAATCGGAAAAACTTTCGTCAGGTTGCGAATCGAAATCGCGTGCTCGGCCATTTAGAACGCAATCTCAAATCCGCGTGCATTTGCAAGCGGCGTGGTTTCATGCGCGGTTTCGTTCCGGATTAAGCTGCCCAGTTCGCTGTCGCGGATCGCCTGCAAAAACGCAGCGACTTCGTCATCCTCGCCGCTCGCCTGCAGCTCGACACGACCATCGGGAAGATTTTTTACCGAGCCGACAATTTCGAAACCTTTCGCGATTTGCCGCACGCTGTAGCGAAAACCGACGCCCTGAACGCGGCCTTCGTAGAAAATTTGCTTGCCGATCATCGCATCAGATTTCGATTTTCCGCAAATACTCGGCTGCGGTTTCCGGCCAAACCGTGTTCAAACAACAGCCGGTGCCGATTTCGAAACCAGTCGTAAAAAACAACCGCGGCACGATCTCAATGTGCCAGCGAAAATCGGCTTCGAGCGTGTTCCAGTGGTCGCGGCGATTCGTGCGCGTCGGTGCCGTGTAGAGCATCAAATGATACGCCGGCCGGTCGAGCGCGCGCGCGATCTTGCGAAGCGTCGTTTTGAGCGCATCGGCGAGCTGCGCGATTTCCTGGTCACTGAGTCCGTGAAAATCGGCGCACTGCCGTTTCGGATAAATCGCGATCTCGAACGGCGCGCGCGATGCATACGGGCAGAACGCTGCGAAGCCATTATTTTCGTAAACGAGCCGCGTCGCGGTGCGGACTTCCTCGCGCAAAATATCTTCGAAAATCGACCGCTTTTTCCGGTCGTAAAAATCACGCGCTACTTCGAGCTTTTGCAGCAGTGGATCGGGCACAACGGCCATCGCGATGAGCTGACTCACTGCGTGCGGGACGTGCGCGCCGGCTGGTTCACCGACATCTTTGATTACGAAAAACGCACGCATCCGGATGTCGCGCATCAAGTCGAGCATGCGCGCTTTCCACGCGTTGATTACCTGGCTGATCGCCGGCAGCGGCAGCTCCTCGAGGGGTTCCGTGCCAGGATTTTCGATGATGACTTCGTGCGCACCGACGCCGTCCATTCGATCGTAAAAACCATCGGCACGCCGCTGTGTATCGCCCTCAACACGCAGCGCCGGTGCGCGATTCGGCACGACGCGAACGTTCCATTTTCCAGCTTCGCCCGGTGCAAAAATCGCGGGCGGTGTGAACTGCTCGTTCCCCGCGGAGAAAGGACTGAAGCCGGTTCGCGCGTTTTTTTTGTGCGCAAGAAACGGCGGCTTCGCCATGCGCGAACGCGCGAAGACGGTCCATGTTTGCCGCAGCGGATCGAGGCGCATTTCATTGTCGTTCATCGGGCGAATTTTTGGCGCAAGGCGTTAGCCCATTTATCCGCAGCCGCGCTGATGAAAACAACTTCATTCGGGTCGGGCAAAATGGTTGCTTCAAAAAATGGCTGCGTTTCGTTTTTAAAACGCGCTTGCATCGCAGCCATCAATGCGCCGCGAAATTTTTGCGCAGCATCCGCATCGCTCCAATGCGATTTCCAAATCAGCGCGTTTCCGTTGTTAAACACGAGATAACGATCGCCGCACCAGTTCGCCGCGATGAGTTCCGCGCCTTTTGCGTCTATGGTTTGCGAAAGCAAAATGCGCGTGCCCATTTCGCCGAGAACATTGTCTGCGAGCGGCTTTTCTCCATTCACGCTCGTATCGCCGAAGTCGATCGCGACCGACTCTTCATGGGTTTCTGCGAGAAATTTTTCCGGATGCAAAATCTGCGAGGTCGAGCTCGGCGGATTTTTGTAAACGGCGTCGAGCGCTTCCCATCCGTCGCGCGCAAAAATCGTCGCGCAAAATTCCTGGCCGCGCAGATAAGGAAAAACCAACATCTCGCGCAGGTAGCGCGGCGCGTCCTGCAACTGCTTCATGTTTTGCGTGACCGCAGCGCCGAGGTTGTCGCGCAGGCCGCTGAGCGAAATATTTTGCAGCATGTATTGCGACATCACGAGCGTCGCATCGCCCTCGATCAGCGCGCTCGCGGCGAATGCGCGGTCGTCGTTGTTTTTGATTTCGAGCGGCATTTTCAGCAGCCCAAAATGCTGATCCTGTAATGCATGCGTAAGCTCGTGCGCGAGGATGATGCGGTTTTGCGCGCTCGCGAGCGACGCATCGGCAAACATGAAAAGCTTGTGTTGATGCTGGTCGTAAAACGCGGCGATCTGCTCGCCGAGCAACTCGATGTATTTTTGCTTCAGCGGATAATCGCGCGGCAACAGTCCGAGCGCCACGAGTCCAATGCCCGCGTTCTTGATCTCGTCGTCGGAAAATTGATCGGCGAGTTTTTGTTCAAGAATTTTTTGAATGCCTGCGCGCGTAACGACATCGTAAGTGACCGGGTGCGAAAAATTGAGCTGACGAATATTGGCGACGGCTTTTTCGATCTGCGCGCGTTGTGCCAGATTTTCGGATTGCTCACGCGCTTTTTGCTGCTCGGCGACGACACTGCGTAGGCGCTCGTTTTCGGCTTCGGCGAACGCGAGCTTTCGCTCCTGAAACGCTTGTGCAGCAACCTTTTGTTGCTCTGAAAATCCCCAGCCTAAGCCGATCAGCGCGAGAATGGCGCAGAATGCGGCGATAAGGAGAGGTGCAATTTTTCGCATTAAAAGCGCGAGCCTAAACGACCTCGCGTTTCATTTTCAGCAACAAACTCGCGCGTCAGCGGCGACGGCGCGGCGGCGATTTCTTTTGGTCCGGTATGCCCTGCGATTGCCGCAACTCGGTGCCATCTCCATCAAAAGCGCGGATGTGCGCGACTTTTCCGTTCGGGCCAAACTCGTAAACAAAGCGCCGTGCCAGCTTGTCGTCCGGCGTGTAATCGTCCTCCTCGTAAACGCGATTTGAGCTGTCCCGCTTGTAAACGCATTTTAAAAGAAGCGTTCCATTCGCGGCGTAGACTTTTCCGGCAGTGGCCTGATTCTGGTCGTCGAGATCGTAAACGATTCGCTGCTGCATTTTATCTGCAGAATTGAAAGTCGTGGCTTCGGAGGTGTGCTGATCGGGGTCGAGTTTGGTCACGGTTTTTGAACCGTCCTCGTGCAAGGTCGTTGTGACTTTGATCGCGGACGATTGCTCGTCCTGTGCGGCACAAACGAGGGGCAACAGAATGAAAAAAATGCAGCGGAGTTTTTTCATCAGCTCGCGATAACGGGAATGCTCTCGAATAGCGGCTCCGGCTCTTCGCGGTGTTGATTGAATTGCAAATCGTAGAGCCGACGATAATGGCCCGATTTTTCCATCAGCTCGTGATGACGCCCGACTTCTTTGATTTCGCCGCGGTCCATCACGACGATCTGGTCGGCTTTCAAGATCGTCGAAAGCCGGTGCGCGATAGTGATCACGGTGCGTCCGCGAGAGAGCGATTCGAGTGCGATCTGGATTTGTTTTTCTGACTCCGAATCGAGAGCGCTTGTCGCTTCGTCTAGCAGCAAAATCGGCGCGTTTTTCAAAAAAGCGCGCGCGATCGCGAGCCGCTGCTGTTGACCTCCCGAGAGGCGCGATCCTTTATCACCAATGACTGTTTTATAGCCGTGCGGTTGCGCGAGGATAAAATCGTGTGCAAACGCCTGTTTCGCTGCAGTGAAAACCTTTTCCTCGCTTGCTTTGAGGCGGCCGTAGAGGATGTTGTTGTAAATCGTGTCGTGGAAAAGAAAGGTGTCCTGCGAGACGAGACTGATGTTTTCGCGCAGCGATTTTTGCATGATTTGGCGCAGGTCGTGGCCATCGAGCAAAATGCGGCCTTCGGCGGGATCGTAAAAGCGAAGCAGCAATGAGAGCATCGTGCTTTTGCCGCTGCCGCTGACTCCGACGAGCGCATAGCTTTTCCCTGGATGAACGTCGAGCGACACGCCTCGCAATGCTGCCGGCGCGCGTTTCGCGTGATAGCTAAATGTGACGTTTTCAAAACGAATCTCGCCGTTCGCTTTTTCCAAAGCGATGGCGTCGGGCGCGTCTTTCACCGTGGGCTCCACATCGAGTAACTCGAAAATCTTCGTCGTCGCAGCGATCGCTTTTTGGATGCTGACATGGATTTTACTGAGCCGCTTGACCGGATTGTATAGGAGGAAAAGACAGGCGATGAGCGTCATGAATTTACTCACCTCCATGTGCGAATAGTAAACGTAAACCAGTCCCGCGCCGACACCGAGCGCCGACATCGATTCGATCATCGGCGCGACACTTTGCATGGCGCGCCGCACGCGCTGGCTCGCGGCGACCATTGCGCGGCTCGATTCGTCGAAGCGTTGCCGTTCGTAATCTTCGCGCGTGAGTGATTTGACAAGCCGAATACCGGCGAGCGCCTCATGCATGATGACCATTAACTCCGCACTACGCGCTTCGTCCTCGCGTCCGGTGCGCCGCACTTTGCGTCCGTAAAACGTAATCGGAAAAATGCAGAGCGGAAAAACGCACAGGCTGTAGAGCGTGAAGCGCCAGTCTTTCGAAAGCATTTCGCAGATGACGAAAATGACCGTCAGCGGCTGCACGATCACGTCGTCCGTCACAGCAGTCAGCGCCATTTGCGCGACGCGACTGTCGTTGGAAACACGCGACATAAGGCTGCCGATCTTTGCCTGGTTAAAAAAATCGAGCGACTGGTTGAGGATGTGATTAAAAACGGTCGTTCGTAGGTCGTGCAACACCCGTAAGCTCACCCAGCCCATGCAATAGTTTTCGAGATAATCGCAAATACTGCGCGCGATGATGATCAGCGGCAGCAGCGAACAAATCCACATGACTTGCGTGACTGTGAGCATGTGTGCGCTCGTTTGCATGCCCTCGCGAAATGCGTGCTTCGTGACGTAGTGCAACGTCTGCGCCTGGCCCGCGGTGAGCGCCGCAGTGCCGGCGCCGGCGATAATTCCGACGATGAAACGGCTTTTGTATTTTGCCAAAAACGGAAACAGCTTCCGATACGCACTGGTGCCGTCGCGGATTGCTTCTGCGAGCGTGAGCTTCGGTTTTTTAGGGGATGGTTTCTTCGCGCCCGGGAGCTCAGGCACGTTGTTTTCCTTTGGCATGAACGGCCAAAATAGCATCGGTTACCCGCGCAGTCGAGGTTTCGCTCATCAGCGCCTGCTCGTGGTGCGGCTTGAAATCAGCATCGGCGAGCATTTTGTCGCCGAGAATCACGATCGCGCGCGCATGCCGCGGACGCCAGTGAAACGGATTCGTTTTTCCAAAAAGCGCGACTTGTGGCGTGCCGAACGCGCCCGCGAGATGCATCGGCGCGGAATCAACGGTGAGCACGAGCTGCGCGTTTTGCGTGAGTGCGGCGAGCGTGAGCAAATCGAGGCGTCCGCTCAAATCACGCGCCGGTGCTGACAGAGCGGCTTTGATTTTAGAAATGTGCTCCTCTTCCGCGCCATCGCCGCTGCCGGTGATCACGCACGGCAGTTGCAGCTCGCGCTCGACGAAATCGATCACTTGGGCCCAGCGCTCCGGAAGCCAGTATTTTTCCGGGCGCGCCGTTCCAGGATGCACCAGCACGAACGGCCCGCTGACCTTCACCTCACTCAAAAGCTGCTGCGCTTTTTTGTGCGCCCATTCGGGCAAATGCAGCGTCACCGGCATGTCGCGAGCTTCGATATCGAGCGCGCCCAGCATGTGCAAATAATGATCGACGGTGTGATTTTCGCGCACCGACGACGCGATGAAATCGGTGTAAAAAATCGGCCGCCATCGCGAGCGCTGCACCCACTCGAACGCGACGCGCTTCGCCGCTTTCGACAGCATCGCGAAAAAAGTCGAGCGATCCGTGCCGGTAAAATCGAGGCACACATCGAAGCCGCGAAATATCAGTTTCCGCAAAAGCGGGCCGTTTTTTCCTGCGCGATCAAACACGAGCGTTTCATCGACAAAATCAATCGCCGGCAGCAATTCGCGGCAGCCGTGGTCGACCACGAGCGTGATGTGCGCGTCGGGCAAATTTTTTCGCAACGCAAACAGCGTCGGCGTCGTCAAAAGCAAATCGCCGATGCGCTTGAGTTGAAGAACCAGAATTTTCATGCACGCCCGCAAAACAGATGCGGACAGAGATTAAGCCTGCAAAGCTGCGCGATATGCGGCGAGAAGTCGATTGCGGAAATGCTCCCACGTGAAGTGCTCGACCACGCGCTGCCGGCTTGCCGCGCCCATCCGCGCACGCAAATCGGGATCGACATAAAGCTTCGAAATCGCGTCGGCAAGCGCGTCTGGATTTTCGGGCGGAATGATGAGGCCGTTCACACCGTCGATGACGATGTCGCCCGATTCGCGCGTCGTGATTTGCGGCAAACCGCACGCGGCCGCTTCGTAAGTTGCTTTCGCGCTTCCTTCGCACGAACTCGGAAAAATATGCACGCTCGCCGCGCGGTAAAAATCCTGCGTGTTTGCGGCAAAGCCGGCGACGCGCACATTTTCGCCGACAAACTCGTGCAGCGCCGGCTTGATTTCGTCATGCACCGAACCGACGAGGACGAGTTCCGCATTTCTTAAATTAAGCCGGCGCCAGGCTTCGAGCAGGTGATGCACGCCTTTGCGTTTAATCAGCGCGCCGACAAACACCGCACGGAAAATTTCCGGCGGTTTTTCGGCCGGCATGAATCGCTCGACATCGACGCCGCGCGAATGCCGAAACAATTTTTTCTCCGGAATTCCCGCAGCCAGAAACGTCTCCGCCGCTTTTTCCGACAGCACCAAAATCAGCGTCGCGAGATCGTATTCCTCGAGCACTTGCTGCCGGCTCACGAGCATGTTGTTAAAGATGCGTTGCAAGCCGGTCGCGGCATCGCGCTCGCGCTCGCTTTTGGTTTTCGTCGGCTTGTGTTTGCCTTTGTTGCGATGCCACGTCGGGATTTCAATCAGCGAGGGAATGCCGCGACGACACGCCGCGCGCAACGTGCGCACACACTCGCCCGACCAGCCGTGAAAAATCGTGTAGTCGCCGCGCGACAGTTCCCGTGCCGCGATCCAATCGAGGTAATGCTTCTTCGCGCCGTAGTAATGCGGCTTGTCGAGAAACGAAAGCAGCCGCACCGGATGCGCGCGCAAACTGCGGATCAGCGCGGACGGGATTTCGCGCTGGCGATTGTCAAACGCGATGGCTCGTTTCAAAAAACCGGCGCGATGCGACGCGCGCAGCGATTCGAGCGCGACACTGTCGAGTCCGCTGCCGCCGATGCGAGCGGATGTCGCGTAGAGCAGTTTGGCATTTAGCATTTAGGATTTAGCATTTAGCAATTTCCGGCGGCGCGTTCACAAATGCTAAATGTTAAATGCTAATTCCTAAATGAAGATCGGTCTTGTTCGCCGCGGCTATTCCGCGAGCGGCGGCGCGGAGAATTATCTGCGCCGTTTCGCGCGCTCGCTCGCTGACGCCGGGCATGAGTCCGTGCTGTTCAGCTCGGAGCCGTGGCCGGATTGGCGCGGCGAATTTTTTTTGGTGAAAGGCGAGAGCCCGCGCGCATTCGCCGACTCGCTCGGTGCGGCGCACCCGCGCGAAAAATGCGACCGGCTGTTCAGTCTCGAGCGCGTGTGGGAATGCGATTGCTATCGTGCGGGCGACGGTGTGCATCGCGTCGCGCTGGCGCAACGTGCACGATTTGAGCCGGGGCTGCGGACGTGGGCTCGCAAATTCAGCCACGCGCATCGTGAGTTGCTGGAAATCGAAGCGGCGCTGTTTTCAAAAGGCGCGCGGACGATCATCGCGAACTCGCAGATGGTGAAAAACGAGATTGTGCGCGAGTTCGGCTTCGATGCGGAAAAGATCGCGGTGATCTACAACGGCCTGCCTGTGGAAAAACTGCAGCCGTCGCTGCCCGATCGCGCGGAAGCGAGGCGCGAATTGGATTTAGCGACTGACGAATTCGTTTTGCTTTTTGTCGGCTCCGGATGGGAACGCAAAGGCCTGCGCTTTGCGATGCGCGCAGCGGAGCAAATGCCGCGAACGACTTTGCTCGTCGCAGGTCGCGGCAAAACGCGCGCTTTACCGCGCGTTAAGCAAACGCGTTTTCTCGGAGCGACGGAAAATATGAATCCGCTTTTCGCAGCCGCCAACGTGTTTGTGCTGCCGACGGTTTACGAGCCGTTTTCCAACGCCTGCCTCGAAGCAATGGCTGCCGGATTGCCAATCGTGACGACGTCCTTCAACGGTTTCGCCGAGATTCTCGGCGTTGGAACAAACGGCGAGGTGCTTTCCGACCCGAGCGACATTGGCGCGCTCGTTCGCGCGCTGGAAAACTGGCGCGATGCAAGACGCCGCGCGGATACCGCACTGCAACTGCGCGCGAAAGCTCAGAGTTTCACGATTGAGCGCAATCTCGCCGAGACCCTGGCGTGGTTCGAGATGAGCAGCCGGTAGCGCCGCTCAGACCGCAGTCAGCGCGGTGTTTTTGTCCAAATAAATTTTGAAGACCTGATCGAGCCGCGCGATTTCGAAAACCGTCCGGACATTATCTCGCAACCCGAAGAGCGCCAGCTTGCCGCCGTAAGACTGAATCCGCTGCATCGCGTCAATCAGCACGGCGAGGCCGGAGCTGTCGATGTAGCTCGTGCCGGTGAGGTCGACAAGAATGCGCGGCAGTTTTTTTTCGATGAGCCCTTTCAGCGCCTCGCGCACGTTCGGCGATTCGTGCAGGTCAATTTCGCCCTCAAGCGCGACGATGTTGGGCTCGGGGACGGTCACAGTGGCCATTGCTGAATGCTGGCTTATCACGAAAGATAATCCGTTTCAACAGGCGTCGGTGGACGCATCGCGGCGCGTCAATCCTGATACCACTTCACGTGGCCGTCGGCGTAGAGCGCGTTTTGATGGCCAAAATGCACTGGCGAAAAATCGGTGACCTGGCGCAGATGGCTCGGCGAAACGTGCACGACGCCGCGCCAGCGGACGACTTCGATGTTCGTGGTCGTTTCGCCGTCGACCATCGGTCGCCATTCGTAGCTCGATTGCTTTTGCGCAAAATAATTCGGACCGGGCGATTTCACATCCGAGGGACACTGCAGGTTTTTCGAGCCGAGGCCGTAGGGCTGGAACGTCTCGAGCATCGATTTCGCGGTAATCCCGAGCTGGCTGTAAATCTGCATCGTTTGCGGATCGCTCTCGATGTAGGGATACGTGTTGTCGTGGTCGATCACGTATGTGCTCACGGCCACGCCGATCTGGCGCAGATTGCCGAAGCACGCGGCGCTGTCGGCGCGTTGAATCATGTGCTGCATCGCCGGCATCGCGAGTGTCATGAGCAGGCCGATGATGCCGATGACGAGAATCAGCTCGATGAGTGTGAATGCTTGATAAAAACGGGCGCGCTTCATTTTCCGATGCGGTTATACTTCGTGTTGACGTAACGCTGATAACGCTGCAGGCGCTGTTCCGGCGTGCGACGTGCGTCGTTGCGTGCCTGGCGATCGTCCATCGCCTGCTGCACTTCGGGATCATTGAAATGCTCCTCGATTTTCGCCTGGCGCTGGTCCGGCGGGAGATCACGAACCGTCTTCCAAAATTCGCGCTCCTTGTTGAAACGCGCCTGCGCCGCAGGGCGTTCGGATGCGGGCAGCTTCTCGATCTCCGCTTGCGCGCGCGCTTCCATGATTTCCGGCGTGAGACGGTTTTGACCGCCGCGACCGCCCCCGCCAAAAGCGAAGCCGCCATTTGGCTGTCCGCCTTGATCGTCGGCCTGCTGCTGCGGCGGTTGCTGGTTATCGTCGCGAGGGCCGCGGCGCTGCGATTTCGTCAGCGTAAAAACTTCGTCGTATTTGCCGCCTGCAGCCGACGCGAGCTTCGGCAACACATGCGAAACCTCGCCAGCTTTCGGCGCGGATTTAACGGTCGGGTTCCAGCTTTCGGGAACGAAGAACGACGCGTTCGTCATCTTGCCCGCGTCATCGAGATAAGCTTGCAACGTATTGTCAGGCTGCGCGGTCACGTTCCACTTGTCCTTGCGCGGATCGGGAATCGGCCCGTCGGTCGCGAACATCTGCGGGAACGGATACAAAATGAACTTCCAGCCGTCGGGACGCTGCCCGGTCGTGACGCTGTCTTCCGCCGTGCGGATCGCACTTTTGTCCGCGGCCACGAAATAACTCAGCCGCCAGCGCGCATCGGTTACCGCCGCGAGCGTCTCGAGCGCCTCGCCGAGCGGCACCTTGTCCACGTTCATCGTGACCTGCGTCTCGGGCGGGAGATCGGTTTTGATCGTGATGTGTCCCTGCCGCTGGATTTGCGAGACGACCTTGGAAATAGGCTCCGCCTTCGCGTGCACAGTCACCAGGCCCCAGTTGGCCCAGATATGGTAAACGACATTCACCACGATTAGCAGCGCGAAGATCGAGGCGAGGATTTGATTGCGATTCATCGGCTAATAAACTCCCTTCCTCCGGAAAAGTTCCATGATTCTTCGCCGCGCGCCAGTCGCCGCTAGTCGCGGAAATTCTTAAATCCAAGAGCGACGCCGAAATCCTTGGTGCGCAAAAACTGGATTACCGCCTGCAAATCATCCCGCTTTTTCCCCGTCACGCGGATCTGCCGGTCCTGCAATGTGCTCTGCACCTTGGCGTGGTTCGCCTTGATCGCCTTCACGATCTCCTTTGCCTTTTCGCCTTCGAGTCCCTGCTTCACGTGCAGCTCCTGGGTCGCGTGGCCGACGGAGGAAATCGCCGGATCTTTGCGCTCGATATTGCGCAGATCGACATTCCGCTTCGCGAGTTTGTTGATCACCACTTCGAGCAAGCCCTTGAGGTGATTCGCATCCTCGGCGGAGAGCTTGATCACATCCTTCACCACCTCGACGGCAGCGGTGCTTCCCTTGAAATCGAAGCGCGCCGCGATCTCCTTGCGCGCCTGGTTCAGCGCATTGTCGATCTCGCCGTTGTCGACCTCGGAAACAATGTCGAATGACGGCATGGCTTATTTTGCGGAAGCTGCCGGGCTCGCGGCGGGCTTTGCGTGCTCCTGCGATTTCTCGACCATTTCTTTCACCGATTTCTGCACCTCGGCCATGATTGCTGGCATGCGCTTTTGCATCATCTGCATGCTGCGCGCGGAAATTTCCGGCGTCTTTTTCAGCAGCGCCTGGCCGAGCGGCGTCTTGTAGAAATCTGACAGCCCCTTGATTTCATCGAGCGTAAACACGTCGCTGTAAATCTGCACCATGTCCGGCTTCAGCGATTCCCACGTCAGCTGCTTGTAAACGGTGTCCATCATCTTCGGGAATTCCTCTTGAAACTTCTTCGCCGCTTCCGGCGGCGTGTCCTTAGGCATGAATGACGACGCCATCTTGCTCATCGCCTCGCGTTGCCGCGCGAGAATATTCGTCATCATCTCATTCGCGTGCATCGTCGTGAGCAAATCCTCCACCGCCGCCGTGCGTTGTGCCGTGTCGTCGGCGCGCAGGGGCGCGCACGCAGCGGCGATGAGGAGAGTGACGGTGAGGAAAAGTTTGGGCTTCATGCGCGCGACGCTAGCGGTGTTCGCGCGCTACGCAAAGCGGATTCGTCACTTCTCGCGTGCGTAACGCCCGAGCAGCACCGCCTGGTTCAACACATGACCCTCCATCGCCTTCTCCAGCGCCTTGCGCGGCGAACCCGCCGGCAGCGTCACCGGCACATCCAGCGCGTAGAGTTTAAAATAATACCGGTGCTGACCCGAGGGCGGACAAGGACCGGCGTAACCGGTCTTGCCTGCGTCGTTACTGCCCTGCACCGCGCCCGCCGGCGCCGCGCCGGTGACGAACTCCTTCGTATCCGGCGGTAGGCTCCACACCAGCCAGTGAGTGAACGTCCCGCGCGGCGCATCCGGGTCATCGACGATGAGCGCCAGGCTCTTCGCCGCCGCCGGCACACCGGTGATCTGCAGCGACGGGCTGATGTTTTCGTCGTCGCACGTAAACCGCTTCGGGATATTCCCGCCATCGCCGAAATCAGTGCTGGTCAGTTTCATCACCGACTCCGGCGCGATCTGCGCCATCGCGGTGAACGGCAGGGCACTAAAAACAAGCAGGGCAAAGAATGAGTTCATAAAAGTCTCCACCACCATTTCGCATCTGCCGTCCGGGTTTGGCCTCATCGCCGACGGCATGCAGCGGGTCGCCGACGAGTTCGAGCACTGCGCCGACGGCTTCAGGAGAGGCGCCGACGGCTTAAGGAGGAGCGCCTATGGCTTAAGGAGGTGCGCCTACGGCTTAAGGGGGTGCTCCTACGGCTTAGGGAGGGCCTCCTACCAGAGTAAAAGGCCGGTTTCTGGCGTTTTTTTTCCACTTGATGCCGTCTGGCTAAAAACCGACACCTTTTACTCGTAACGGAGCGCCTTTACCGGGTCGAGCCGTGCGGCGAACCATGCCGGGATGAGCGCGGCCAGCGAGCAGAAGGCGAAGGCGGTGACGCAGATGGTGGCGACGTCGCGCGGGACGATCTCGGCGGGGATCTGGCTGAACTGGTAGATGTCCGCAGGGAAAATCTGGATGTGAAGCGTGGCGGCCAGCCAGTCGCGGAATTCATTGCGGAAGCGGATGAGCGTCATGCCGAGGGCAAGGCCGGTGAGATTGCCAAAGATGCCGACGACCATGCCCTGCGCGAGGAAGACCCAGACGATCTGGCCGGTGGTCGCGCCGAGCGCTTTCATGATGCCGATTTCGCGGGTCTTCATGACGGTGACGGTGATGAGGGTGTTCATCACGCAGAAGGAGGCGACGATGCTGATGAAGAGCAGGATGATGAACATGACGTTGCGCTCCACGCGGATGGCGTCAAAAAGATCGCGGTTGTTGTCGATCCACGTTTTCGCGAATGCGGGCGGGGCAAGCTCGTTGTTGATGGCGTGTTTGATTTCCTCGGCGCGATACGCCTCGGTCGTCTCGACGGAAAGGCCGTGCACGCCGTCGCGCAACGTGTAGAGCTCCTGGCCGACGGTGAGGGGGAGGAACATGACGTTGGAATCGTAGATGTAGCGTCCGCTGGAGAAGATGCCGGTGACGGTGAGCTCGGCGGGTAGGACGACGTCGTTTTTTAAATCGGCGATGGTTTTCTTTTTCGTCTCGTCGTCGGCGTTTTTGATCTCGTCGAGGATGCCGCGGATGTTGCCCGGCGCGTAAATGGTGATCTTGTCGCCGACGTTCACATCGAGGGTATCGGCGAGATCCTTGCCGATGACGACGCTGTCGCCGCTGAGGTCGAACGCGCCGTCGCCTTCCTTGACGAGCTTTTTGAGGTCGGTGATTTTTTCCTCCTGCTCGAGATCGATGCCGCGGATAAGCGGAGTGACCACGCGGTCGTTGTGCTCGGCGATAACGGGCCCCTGCACGAACGGCGCCACGGCGGTGACGCCGGGAGTCGCCTCGATGTTCTTTTTCAGCGTGCGCCAGTCGCGGAGGATGGAGTCGTTGCTGACTGTGATGTGCGGCTCGAAGCCGAGGACTTTGCGGCGCAATTCCTGGTCAAAGCCGGTCATCACCGCGATGACAATGATCAGCACCATGATGCCGACGGTCACCCCGAGAATGGAGATCAGGGTGATGATTGAGACGAAGGTGCGCTTCGGCTTGAGGTAACGCAGGGCAAGAAAGAGTGAGAAAGGAGCTTTCACGAGATTTTGCGGAGCCACAGATGAGCACGGATGAAAGCGGGATGAAAGAAATCCATGCTCGATCCGTGGCCGGTTAGCGCTGCCAGAGGCGGAGCAATTGCCGGAGGGTGTTGCGAAAAACCGTGTCGCGGCGATCGACGCGCTCTTTGGTGCCGCGCTGTTCGTGCAACGCAAAGGAATACGCGAAGACGATCAGCAGCAGCGTAACGACGGCGCCGTAGAAAATGCTGTAGCGATTCCAGGAAAGCGCGTGGATCCACCATTCGCGCTCGCCGATGCCGTCGATGACCATTCCCCAGATCACCGGCGACACGCCGAGGCCGACGCTGGTGATAACGGTGAAGAAGGCGAAAAAGTGGGTGCGGCCCATTGGCGGCATGGTGTTCATTGTTAAACGCGTGTGGGCGAGGCCGAAATTCGCGCCGGCGATGCCGTTGAAGAAACTGAGCGCGCCGAAAATCCAGAACGGCGGCGTAAAAACACGCGCGGCAATGAGCCACCAGAACACGTGGTAAACGAGCACGAGCGCCATGTCCGCCTGCAACACCGCTTTGCTGCCCGTGCGATCGATCAAGCGCCCGGTGATCGGCAGCGCGGCGATCGCGCCGAGGAAAAAGAGCGCCGTCAGCACAAGGATGCTGCTTTCGCTGAAGCCGATCTTTGATTTCAAAAACGCGACGCTAAACACGCCGACCGCTCCGACGGTGAAGACCCAGAGCAGGGTAAAAATCACGAGCCGCAGAAAAGGCGGGAAGGTGACGATTTCCTTCCACGGCACGCGCATGTTCGATTTCACCAGCGTCTCGCGCGCCTCGATGTCCGGGATGCGCAGCAGGAAAAGCAGGCTCACCGCGCCGCCGAGCGCGCTCACGAGAAAGATCAGCGAGAACTGCCACGGCAGCGCGTGGCCGCGCAATATCGCCGCGCAGAGCAGCAGCGAGAAAAGGCCGCCGAGATTTTGAAAAGTCTGGTCGCGCGACAAAAAGCGGCCGCGCACATTTTCCGGAATCAAGTCGGTGATCCACGGCAGCCACGCGCCGGAGGAAAAGCCGCGGAGCAAATTGAAGATGAACAGGCAAAATAGCAGCAGCGCGATTTTGGAGACGTTATTTAAAAACGTGAACAGCGGCACCGCGGCGATCACGAACACAACCAGCGTCCGCGAGCCCCAGCCGCGGAAGATGAATTTGCGGTAACCGGTGTTTACCAGAAATCGCGCAGCGGGAATCTGTGCGATCGTTAGCAGCGGTGTCAGCGCCGCGATCACGCCGAGCACTGTCGCGGTGGCGCCGAGCGATTTCGCGTAGAGAATCATCGGCGAGCCGAGTGTGATCTGGAATGAAACGGCGTTAAACACGCTGAACCAGTTCGCATTGGTCGCGCCGGGTGGGTAGAGAGATTTAGCCACGAAACTCTGCGGCTAAATTTTCGGCTTCAAGTGCGGGAAGAAAATCACGTCGCGAATCGATTCGGCGCCGGTGAGCATCATCACGAGCCGGTCAATGCCGATGCCGATGCCGCCCGCCGGCGGCATGCCGTGCTCGAGCGCGACGAGAAAATCCTCGTCGATGTTTTGCTTCTCCTCGCCCGCCTGTTCCTCGAGGCGCCGGCGCTGGACGATCGGGTCGTTGAGCTCGGAATAGCCGGGGGAAATTTCCTGGCCGTTGATCACGAGTTCATAAACATCGACCACCGATTCGTCGTTGCGGTTTTGTTTCGCGAGCGGGACGAGTTCCTTCGGGCAATGCGTGACGAAAAGCGGATCGAAGGTTTTTTCCTCAACCAACTTTTCAAAGACGTGCTGCGTCACCTCGAAGTCCGCGAGCTGCGGCAAAATCTCGAGGCCATGTTCCTTCGCGCGCACGCGCCGCTGCTCGCTCGTGAGCTCGAACCAATCGGCGCCCGCGACTTCGCAGATCAACTCGCGATAAGGCGCGCGCCTCCACGGACGCGTGAGATCAATCGTGCGCGAGACATTTCCTTCCGCGTCCTTGTGCTCGATTTTCAATGTGCCGATGACGCGCTCGGCGAGCGTGCAGACCAGCTCCTCGACGAGATTCGCCATCGTTTCGAAATCGGCGTAAGCCCAATACGCCTCGAGCATCGTGAACTCCGGGTTGTGCCGGCGCGAGATGCCCTCGTTGCGGAAATTGCGGTTGAGCTCGAAGATTTTGTCGAACCCGCCGACGAGCAATCTTTTCAAATAAAGCTCCGGCGCGATGCGCAAAAACAAATCTACGCCGAGCGCGTTGTGATGCGTCTTGAATGGCTGCGCCGCCGCGCCGCCGGCGATGGTTTGCATCATCGGCGTCTCGACTTCGATGAAGCCGCGCGCGTGCAAAAACTCGCGAATCTCCCGCACGATCGCGATGCGCTTTTTGAAAACTTCGCGCGACCCGGGATTGGCGATGAGATCGAGGTAACGCTGCCGGTAACGCTGCTCGACATCGGCGAGGCCATACCAGTTCGACGGCATCGGCCGCAGCGCTTTGCTTAAAAATGTTAAACTCTTGACGCGAATACTCGGCTCGCCGGTTTTCGTCAAAAAACAGTCACCCTCGACACCGATGAAATCGGCGAGATCGATCAATTTAAAAACCTCGAGCTGCTCTGCTGTGAGCTCTTTCGCGCTCACAAAAATCTGCATGCGGCCGCTCGCGTCGCTGAGGTCGAGGAAGTGGCTTTTGCCCATGTCGCGATGCGCGGTGATGCGTCCCGCGATGCGCTCGTGGTTGCTCTCGGCAAAGCGCGCGCGCACTTCCGCCAAAGTGCCGGTCGTCTCGAATCGCCCGCCAAATGGCTCCACGCCTAGCTTTGCGAGAGCTTCGAGTTTTTGCCGGCGCACGGCGATGAGGTCGTTTGTTTCTTCCATGACGAACCGCCGATTCTGTCGGCTCGCATCCCCGGCGCAAGTTTTCTTCGACGCAAAAAACGCGCGGCGCCGTCCGAAAACGGCGCCGCGCGGCTATGGCAAATGGGTGTTAAAACTTTGCTTTTAGTAATTCGTGGCCCGCATTGTCGTGCAGGATCAGGGTATGCAGTGAAAACAGGTTCGTGCCTTGCGGTAATTGATTTTTGGTGGGTTTTCGTCCGCTTGATCCCGTAGTGCGGGTGAGCTTCAATTGTCCGCGGCCATTCGTCGTCGCCCCCAGTAAATCACTGCCATTGAGATTCAGCATGACATCGGTGCTCTTGGGAAGTTTGCCGGCGACGAGCTGCAAAACTCCGCGGGTCGTGCCGCGTTTTGCTTTCGCCGAAACGAGCAATCGCCCCGCTGCATCCGCATCATCCGCGCCCGCGGTTGTTTTCACTGAAGCGTGAAAATCCGCATGATCGACCTGAGTGGAGTCGGTCAGGTTTGCGCGCCCGATGATATTTCCATTTGCGTCGGAAATGGCGACCGTCGCGACATCGAGCGGATTGAAGCCGGCGGGCAATGGATTATCCGGCGTGCCGTAAACAATCTCCGTGTCCTCGCTTTCACTTTCACTTTCACTGTCGTCGCTCACATCATCGCTGCTCGAGTTCGCCGCAGCCACATCGAAAGTTCCGAGAACAACGACGCTGCCATCGGATTTTTTCGTGATGCTTGCGGTATAAGTCCCGGCGGGCAGACCTTCCGGCTCCAACTTGATCCAAGCCTGGATCGTGCCATTGCAATTTTGCGCGCGCAATTGCGCGCTGCCACCGAACCCAGCGGGCGCCCCCGGTTCAACGCTGAATGGAGCCTCGGCTTCCGTGGAAGCGCTGCCACACAATTTTTCACCCGAATCGTCGTTTTGATCCGATGATTCGGTTTCGGAGTTTGAGCCGCTTTGGGCGACGGAATCTTCGGCGTGCAAAGCGGGATTTGAAATCAACACGCCGCACGCGACGGTGGATACGGCAAATATTTGCAGGAGGAATTTTCTCATAATTGTGAAAATTACAGCAAGAATTGCGCCGAAATTTGTCGGGGTTTTTGACGGCCGCCATCCGAAAAACACGTGGCCTTTTCACTCGCCCAATGGAAACATCGCAGCATGCGTGTTCTCTTTCTCGATTGTTTTTCCGGCATCAGCGGCGACATGACGGTGGGCGCGCTCTGCGATCTGGGCGTAAAACCATCGGCGCTCGAGTGGGAACTCTCGAAACTCGACATCGGCGACTTTCACATGCACTTCGAGCGGCAGGCGCGGCAGCACATCGAGGGCGTGAAATTTAGCATCCACGAAGGCGCGACGCACACGCACGAGCAGGATGAGCACGAACACGCGCATGAAGACGAACACGAGCACCACCACGAGCATTCGCACGAACACGTCCACGCCGCGCACGATCACGAGCATGGCGACGAATGCCACGGGCATCATGCGCACACGCGGACGCACGCAGAAATCCGCCATTTGATCGAGCAGAGCAGCCTGTCTGCGTTTGTTAAAAAACATGCTCTCGGCATTTTTCAGCGCATCGCTGTCGCCGAGGGAAAAATACACGGGATGAAGCCGGAGGACGTTCATTTCCACGAAGTCGGTGGGCTCGATTCCATCGCGGATATCGTTTGCGCGTGCGTCGGACTCGAAACGCTCGGCGTGGAGAAAGTCTCCGTGTCGCCGCTCGTGGACGGGCACGGTTTCACCGATACCGCGCACGGACATTTTCCCGTTCCCGCGCCGGCGACGCTGGAGATTTTGCAAGGCATCGCCGTTGCGCAAATCGATGTCCCGTTTGAAATGATCACGCCGACGGGCGCGGGCATCGTCGCCGAGTTCGCGGAAAAATTCGGGCCGATGCCGCGAATGAAAATCGAGAAGATCGGCTACGGAATCGGCACGCGCATTGCGCCGAATCGCCCGAACGTTCTCCGCGCCGTGCTCGGCGAATTCGACGCGCAGAGCGGCTACGACACAGATACGATCACGCGCATCGAGACGAACATCGACGACCTCTCGCCCGAGATCACCGGCGCAGTCGTGGACAAACTTTTCGCCGCCGGCGCGCTCGACGTTTTCCTCACGCCGATCCAGATGAAAAAAAACCGCCCCGGCGTGCAGTTGAGCGTGCTGTGCGAAGACGCCCACGTCACAAAAGTCGCCGACATTATTTTCGCCGAGACGACATCATTCGGCTTGCGCATGGATCAGGTCACGCGCCTGAAGCTCGACCGGAAATTCGAGAAAGTGCAGACGCCGTTCGGCGAGATCGCCGTAAAGCTCGGCTTAAAAAACGGCGAAATCGTGCAGGTCGCGCCGGAATTCGAGTCGTGTCGCGTTGCGAGCGAAAAGAGCGGGCAGCCGCTACGCGTCGTTTATGAAGCGGCGAAAGCGGCGGCTAAATAGATCACGCTATTCAGCGAGCGCGTCGCGCATTCGCTTCAACTGCTCGAGCTTTTCGCTCCAGTTCGCCTCGCGCTGCCTGTGTTCATCGAGCACGGCCGCCGGCACTTTTTCGGTGAAGTTCGGGTTTGCGAGCTTGGCGCGCACCTTGCCGAGCTCATCCTCGACCTTCGCGATTTCTTTTTGCAAACGCGCCCGCTCGGCGGCGACGTCGATCAAGCCCTCCAGCGGGAGAAACAGCTCGCCGAGCGGCGTGAGTGCCGCGGGTGTGCCTTGCGCGGCGGCGTAATTCGTCGCGAGATCGAGCGACTCGGCATTGAGTAAAATGCGCAACACGTCGGCATCGTGGACGGAAATCACACCCGCCGGTTTGAGCACGAACTTCACTCTTTTGTTCGACGCGATGTTGAAATCGCGCCGCAGACCGCGCCCGAGATTGACGGTTTCCTGCTTTGCGTTCGCGAACTTTTCATCCGCGTCGGTGAGCCCGTAGTGCGCCTTGAAATCGTCGTCAAACGACTGCGGCCAGTGCGCGAACATGATCGTTTCGCCGCCTTGGTCGCGCGGCAATTCGGCATTGAACCCGAGCCCGTGCCACAGCTCCTCGGTGATGAACGGCAGAAACGGGTGCATGAGCCGCAGCGTGTGAGCGAGCGTGAAATCAATCACCGCCAGCGTGTTCGCCTTTCTTTTTTCGTCGGTCGAATTCAGCGACGCTTTGCTCGCCTCAAGATACCAGTCGCAAAATTCGCCCCAGAAAAATCCATAGAGTTTTTGCGCGGCGTCGCTGAAACGATACTCGTCGAGCGCGGTGGAAATTTCGCGGATCGCCGCATCGAGTCGCAGCAGAATCCATTTGTCGTCGCTCGTGAGCAGCGCGGCTTTGATTTCGCCTTCGGTTTCGCCGCCTTGCATCTGGCGAAAGCGCACGGCGTTCCAGAGCTTCGTGCAGAAGTTGCGGCCGAGTTCGACGTTTTTTTCGTCAAAAAGCACATCCGCCCCGAGCGGCGCGCTGCGCATTACACCGAAGCGCAGTGCGTCCGCGCCGAACTTCGCGATGAGGTCGAGCGGGTCGGGCGAATTGCCGAGCGATTTCGACATTTTGCGCCCCTGTTTATCGCGGATGATGCCGGTGAAATAGACGTTGCGAAACGGCATCCCGCCCATGAACTCGAACCCGGCCATGATCATCCGCGCGACCCAGAAAAAGATGATGTCCGGCCCGGTGACCAAGTCGGTAGTCGGGTAAAATTTCGCGAGCGTATCGGTCTTCTGCGGCCAGCCCATCGTGGCAAACGGCCAGAGCCACGAGCTGAACCACGTGTCGAGGACGTCGGGGTCTTGGGTTGCTTGATCGGCTGCTGGACCATCCATAATCGCCTTTGCCAAATCCTTTGCTCGCGGTGTTGGAAAACCTTCTTGCAGCGACGCGTCGAATTTTCCGAATTGGTAAAACGAATTGAGTTTGGCTGCCGCTTTTTCCGCTTTTTCGCTACGAATGAGGATGCGAATCGTCTTGCCGTAGTTTGGCTCAGCCGGCTGAACTTCGATCAGCACATCATCGCTCACGCCCCATTCAGTGAAATATTCTTGTAGCTGCTCCGCGATGGATTCCCCCCCGTTGTGCAACGGTAATGTCCACACCGGCACGCGATGCCCCCACCAAAGCTGGCGCGAGATGCACCAGTCCTGAATGTTTTCCATCCAGTGCTCGTAAACTTTCGCCCAGCGCTCGGGGAAAAACTTCATCGCGCCGCTCGCCACCACGTCGCGTGATTTTTCCGTGCTCGGATATTTCAAAAACCACTGCTCGCTCAGGCGCGGCTCGATCGGCACGTCGGCACGTTCGCTGTAGCCGATGTTGTTTTGATACGGCTCTTCTTTTACCAGCACACCGAGCTGGCGCAGGTGATCGACGGCGACGTTGCGCGCTTCGAAACGGTCGAGGCCGACGAGCGATTCGCCCGCGAGCGCGTTCATCGTGCCGTCGGGGTTCATGATGTCCACGGCCGCGAGGCCGTGGCGCTGGCCGATATCGAAGTCGGCCTTATCGTGCGCGGGCGTGACTTTCAGCACGCCGGTGCCGAACTCGAACTCCACGTGCTCGTCGCCGATGATCGGGATGAGCTTTTGCTCGTCAGGGATGTTGATCGGCAGCGGACGGCGCACGTGTTTGCCGATCAAATGCGCGTAACGCGTGTCCTTCGGGTTCACCGCGACGGCGGTGTCGCCGGGGATCGTCTCCGGGCGCGTCGTGGCGATCGTCAAAAACGTGCCGGGCGTCTCGGCGACTTCCACTTTGAAAAAATACATCGTGCTGTTTTGCGGCTTCATCACGACTTCCTCGTCGCTGAGCGCGGTGAGCGATACCGGGCACCAGTTCACCATGCGTTTGCCGCGATAGATCAGACCCTTTTTGTAAAGGTCGACGAACACGCGCTGGACGCACTTTGTGTAAGCCTCATCCATTGTGAAGCGCTCGCGCGACCAGTCGCACGATGCGCCGAGTTTCTTGAGTTGCTGGATGATGATGCCGCCGTGCTTCTCTTTCCACTCCCAGACTTTTTCTAAAAACGCATCGCGCCCGAGATCGTCGCGGTGCTTGATGATGCCCTGTTTTTTCAACGTCCGCTCCACCACCGTCTGCGTCGCGATGCCCGCGTGGTCGGTGCCGGGCAGCCAGAGCACTTCGTGGCCGAGCATGCGCGCGCGGCGGGCGAGGATGTCCTGGATGGTGTTGTTTAATACATGGCCGAGCGTGAGGACGCCGGTGACGTTCGGTGGCGGGATCACGATGCTGTAGGCCGGTTTCGGCGAATGCGGGTCGGCCTTGAACGCGCCTGCTTCGAGCCAGCGCGCATACCATTTCTCTTCCACTGTTTGCGGCTCGTAGGTTTTTGAAATCTCGGACATGGCTAAAAGGGTCGCTGAAATCTTGCGAAAAGTCGGCCTTTGTAAATGCTCGCGTGCCGCGCGGCGAGTCTGAAAACACTTGCGTTCATGCGGCTCCGCGCGCACTTTTTCGGCTTTCGATGCGCCGGCTGCGATTCATTTTGATCCTTCTCGTCTCGCTCGCGACCGCGCGCGCGGGCGACTGGACGCTCGTCAAATACGGCGGGCGCGATCACGTGACGCTGCAAAACGTCGCCGACTTCTACGGGCTCGGCCCGATCAAGCGCGCCAGTCTTTCGCTCGAAATGGGCCAGCCGAATCGCAGCCTGCGCGGCGCGCTCGGCTCGAACGAGCTCTACATCAACAATCTTAAGTTCATCCTCAGCTATCCGATTTCCGAGGTGAACGGCCATCCGATAGTCTCGCGAATGGATTTAACGAAAGTGATCGAGCCCGTGATGCGCCCGAGCCGCATCAAGGACGCCGCCGCCATCGACACGATCGTGCTCGATCCCGGCCACGGCGGACACGACAACGGCGCGACGAGTCTTTGGGGAAACGAAAAGACATATGCGCTCGACGTGGCGTTCCGCGCAAAATCGATCCTCGAACAGCATGGGCTGAAAGTGCTCATGACGCGCACGAGCGACGTTTTCATTCCGCTGGAGGAGCGCGTGCGCTTCGCGAATCAATTTCAAAACGCGCTGTTCGTCGCAATTCATTTTAACTCCGGCGGCTCGAACGCGAGCGGCATCGAAACCTACACGCTCGCGCCGCGCGGTGTGCCATCGATGGCCGCGGATGGGCCGATGCTGTCGGACTTGCAGCCGTGTGCCGGCAATGTGCGCGACGCCGAAAATATGGCGCTCGCCACGGCGATGCACGCGTCGCTCATCTGCCACTCGCAGCTTTACGACCGCGGCATCAAGCGCGCGCGCTTCGTCGTCATCCGCGATATCAAGATTCCCGGCGTGCTGATCGAGGGCGGGTTTCTCAGTAATCCAAATGACGCGCGAAAAATTTCCAGCACGCCTTATCGGCAAAACATGGCGTTCTGCATTGCCGCCGCGATCGACAACTACCGTCGCGCCGTCGCGCCGCAATCAGCCCTCGTCGCCGGCAGCGGCGTGATCGTTCGCGACGACGACAAAAAATCGGACACACCGGTAGTCGTCACGCCGACGGCGAATTAGTTTCAGCGAGTGCCAAACGCGAACCTCAAGCGCATCTCGCGCGCTTCAAAAAAGCCTTCGACCAAAACACCGCCCATCGGCGTTTTCGACAGCGGCATCGGCGGACTCACCGTCGCCAGCGCGATGCGCGATCTTTTGCCGGGCGAAAACATTTTTTACATCGGCGACACCGCGCGTGTTCCCTACGGCGGCAAGAGCCAGGACACGATCGAGCGCTATTCCGTGGAAATCACCGGACTGTTGCTCGCCGAAGACGCGAAGATGATCGTCGTCGCGTGTAACACAGCGTCTGCGCTCGCCATTCCGCGGCTTGAGGAAATCTTGCGCGTGCCCGTCGTCGGCGTCATTGAACCGGGCGCGCGCGCCGCCGTCACCGCGACGCGCAACGGTCACATCGGCGTCATCGGAACGCGCGCGACAATTTACAGCCGCGCTTACGAACGCGCGATCCACGCGCTGGATCCCGACGTGCGCGTCACGAGCCAGGCCTGTCCGATGCTCGTTCCGCTCATCGAGGAAGGCTGGCTCGACGATGCGATCACCGACCAGATCGTGCGGCGTTATTTGGAAAAACTCGTGCGCGACGGCATCGACACGCTCGTGCTCGGCTGCACGCATTATCCGCTGCTCGCCGACGCCATCGCGAAATTCGCCGGTCCTGAAATCAGGCTCGTCGATTCCGCAAAAAACTGCGCGCTCGCCGTGCAAAAACTGCTCGCGAAGGAAAAACTCGCCGCGCCAAAAAACCATCTCGGCAAACTCGAAATCGCACTCACTGACAAACCCGACGGCTTCCTCCGCGTCGCGGAAAACGCGCTCGGTTTGCAAGCTGGAGACATCCAGTTGCGCAGCGTGCAGGGCGTCGCCGTTAGCTGAGCAATTCGTAGCTCAGCACGCTCAGGCAATAGATCGCGGCAGTTTCAGTGCGCAGCACAATTGGCCCTAGCGTGATGGGCCGGCAGCCGTGGCTTTTCGCGAGCGAGATTTCCGCCGGCGTGAAATCGCCTTCCGGACCGACGAGCACGAGCACGCGCTTTGGCATTTTGTCGCCAAACTCCGCGAGCACTTTTTTCAAGTGCATTGCGTCAGGCTGCAGCGATGCGATGAGCGTCACATCGAAACGCTGTCCAGTCTGGAAGAATTCCTTCGGCGAAATCGGTCGCTGAATTTGTGGCAGCCAGTTTTGGCCGCATTGCTTGGCGGCTTCGATTGCGATTGCCTGCCATTTTTCCTGCTTCTTCGCGATCTCGGCCGAATCGCACTGCACGACCGTTCGCTCGCTAAGCAGCGGCACGATCGCAGCCGCGCCAAGCTCCGTCGCTTTCTGGATGATTAGATCCATGTTTTTGCCCTTCGGCACTGCCTGTCCGAGCATGATCTCGCAGCCGAGCGGCGCGGTTTTGGCGTGATGCAGCGGCTTGAGTTTGACGAATTTTTTCGTGACGTCAGTCAGTTCGACAGTGGCCTCCACGCCGCGGCCGTTAAACACCACGGCGCGCTCGCCGGCCTTCATCCGCAGCACGTCAACAGCGTGGTGCGCTTCGTCGGCGTTGAGCGCGAGGTGGTCGAGGTTCCAGTCGTCGGACGGAATATAGAAGCGGTGCATCGCTATTTAAAAAACTCCTTCGCTTTCTCGAAAAAACTTTTGTGCAACGGTGTGTTTTCCTCGCCCATGAGCTCGGCGAACTCCTCGAGTTTTTTGCGCTGCTGTGCGTTGAGTCTGCTCGGCACTTCCACGAGCACGCGGACCATCAAATCGCCGCGCGAGCTGGAATTCAGTGTCGGCATGCCTTTCCCGCGCAGTTTAAAAACTGTAGAGCCTTGTGTGCCGGCGGGAATTTTCAGCATCGCCTGTCCTTCGAGTGTCGGCACTTTGATTTCGCCGCCGAGCGTTGCGATCACGAACGACACCGGCACTTCGCAGAAAAGGTTGTCTTCCTCGCGCTCAAAAATCTCGTGCTCCTTGATGTGGATGACGACGTATAGGTCGCCGGGCGGGCCGCCGCGAATGCCGGCTTCGCCGTTGCGGGAGCTTCGCAGCCGCGAGCCGTCCTCGATGCCGGCCGGAATTTTGAGTTTGATGCGCGAAGTGTTTTCGAGGCGACCTTCGCCGTCGCATTCGCGACACGGTTTTTCGACGATCTGACCAGTGCCGCGGCAGCGCGAGCATGTTTGCGAGACCTGGAAAAATCCGCGCGAACTGATGACCTGGCCGCGTCCGCCGCAAGTCGGGCAACTTTGCGCGCGCGAACCGGCTTCCGCGCCGCTGCCCGCGCATCGCGTGCAGGCGTCGAGCTTCGTGACTTCGATTTCTTTTTCGCAACCGAGCGCAGCTTCCTCGAGACGGATTTGCAAATCGTAGCGCAAGTCCGAGCCGCGCTGGCGGCCTTCGCGATCACGCTGGACGCCGCCGCCGAAAAACTGCTCAAAAATTCCGCCGCCACCAGCACCGCCTTGCGCTCCCATGCCGAAAACTTCGCGGAAAATATCAAACGGATCGTGGAAACCGCCGGCACCCGGCCCGGCATGGCCCTGCGCAAACGCAGCGTGCCCGTAGCGGTCGTAAGCACCGCGCTTGTCGGCATCCATCAACACATCGTAAGCCTCGCCGAGTTCCTTGAATTTTTCCTCGGCGTGCGGATCGTTCGGATTTTTGTCCGGGTGAAATTTGACAGCGAGCTTGCGATACGAGCGCTTGATTTCATCGGACGTGGCAGTCCGCGTCACCTCGAGCACTTCGTAATAATCGCGTTTGGTTTTCGACATTTTCTTCGGCGAAAAAAGTGAGACTAAGCAGCCGGCTTGCCTTTTGAAACAATGACGTTCGCCGGGCGAATCAGCCGATCTTTCAGTTTGTAGCCTTTGCGCAATTGCCGCACGACGCGGCCCTCGGCGACATCGGCGCTTTCCTCCTGGCCGATCGCTTCGTGCAAATTCGGGTCGAATTTTTCCCCGGTCGCGTCAATCGCGGTTACGCCGCTCTCGCCCAAAAAATCGGCGAGCTGTTTTGCGACCATTTCCATTCCGGCGAGGATCGGCGATTTTTGCGCCTCGGTTTTTGCGGCGGACAGGCCGAGTTCGAAATTGTCGAGAATCGGAATCAGCCGCTCGAGGAAACTCGCGTTCGCGAATTTGATCGCGTCCTCTTTTTCGCGCGCGGCGCGTTTGCGGAAGTTGTCAAAATCCGCCTGGCTGCGCATCGCGAGGTCGCGGAAGCGATCGAGATCCTGCTGCAATTTTGTGAACTCGTCCTCATCCGGCGCAGGCGTCCCGGTGATCTGCTCGTCGGCCGTTTCGGCTGTTTTCGTTTGTTGATCTTTGTTTTCGTCACTCATTTTTTGCGAATTACTATCACGGTGATGTCATCGTTCTGCGGGTAGGTGCCGATGAAATTTAGCAGATCATCGGTGAGGCGCTTTTTGATGCCCGCCGCACCTTCATTCGCGCTGGCTTGAATGGACTGGATCATCCGTTTCATTCCGAATTCCAGTCCCTTGCTGTCCAGCGCCTCCGTCACACCATCGGTATATAAAATCAAACAATCGTTTGACTCGAGCGTGACGGAAAAATCGCCGGTAATCCTGTCGAAAACATCGCCGCTGTCAATGCCGAGCGCCATTCCAGGCGGATTCAGCTTTTCGACGGTCTGATTGCGCGCTGAGTAGAGCAACGGCGCGTCGTGACCCGCACGGCAAAGCGTTACGGCGTTCGAAGCATCGTCGAGAATGACGTAGGCCATGCTGATGAACATGTCCTCCTTGATGTCGGGAAAAAGCTGGCGGTTTACTTTTTGCAAAACATTTGCTGCGCTCGGATTTCCGCTCGCATTGCTGCGCAGCACGCTGCGGCACATCGCCATGATCAGCGACGCGGGCACGCCTTTGCCGGAAACATCCGCAATCGCGACGCCCCATCGGCGCTCGTCGACTTTGATGTAGCCGTAGTAATCGCCGCTCATCTGCCGCGCGGGCAGGTTGATGCCATCGAGCTCAAACTGCTTCAGGGTCGGCGGCGCGGACGGGAGTAAAATGCGCTGGATGTCCTGCGCGAGCATCAGGTCCGTATCGAGCCGCTTTTTTTCGTCGGCTTGCGAATAGACGATCGCATTGTAAAGCGCGAAGGCCGACTGCTCGCTGATCGCCTTGAAAATAGCAAAGTCGCTTTCGGAAAATGGCGTGCTCATCGGACCGTTTGCGACAGCGAGGACGCCGAGATTTTGCCGGCCGTAAATCAGCGGCGCGAACATCGCCGATTCGGTTTTTAACGTTGTGTCGCGGAGTTGCGCGAGTCGCGTATCCACGCCATTGAGCAGCAGCGGCTCCTTGTCGCGCCACGTTTTGCCGATGATTCCTTCGCCGGGCTCGATCGCGTGCAGGCGCAAATAGCTCTGCAGCGCCTGCGGGGTCGCCTCGACCTGCTGCAAAATGTGCGGCGGCACCTCGACGAGCGGCGGACAGCTTTTCGAAATAAAACGCGCCGTCAACGCCGTCGATTCCCGGTTTGCCATGTAAAGCGCGCCGCCGTGCGCATCGAGAATCCGCACCGCGCCTTCGACGATCAGTCGGTGCAAATCGTCCGCGCGAATTTCCGTGGAGAACGCCTCGCCGAGTCCGTGCAGAAAATCGAAGACGCGGCTTTCCTCCAGCTCGATGTCCTGCCGCGCTTTAACCGCGGTCGCAAGCAGGCCCTTTTCTTTTTTTGTCCAAAAGAAAAACCAGACCCAACTCGCGACAAGCAGCCCGAAGAAAATGAGAGACCACGACATGCGACCGGCGGGTTAGTCCGATGCGTGCAGGTCTTGCTTGAGGTATTCGAGAACGTCCTTGAACTTTGTAATATTCTCCGGGTCGGCTACGACCAGCGCCTCGTGTGCTTCGAGCATTGTTTTTGCCTGTGCGTTTTTGTCCGGGGTAGCCGTGGGTAAGGCTTGCTGCGTCGGCTCGGCGGGGGGCGTCTTGACGCCGCACATGTCCATCGCGAACAACTGATCGAGCCCGAGATTCGAGAGCAGATCAAAGTTGCGCTCGTTCAGGTTGATCACGTGCAAATGTCCCTGCCCGAGATCGCGCAACCGCAGCGCGATCATCGCGAGCGTGCCCATGAACGTCGAGTCCATGACCGGACAGTTTTTTAAATCAACGACGAACTCGCGATGGCCGCGGTTGACCATCTCCTTCGAGAATTCCTTCACGCCTGCGCTGTTCAGGAACGAACCTTTCCCCTCGACTTTGATCCAGACGATCTTGTTCGCGCAGCCTACTAAAATGGACGGTGTCGTGCTCACCTTCGGTCTAGGAATAAGTTGCTCTGTGTTTTTCGCCTGTCAAACAGACGACCACGGGCTCCACTCGCGGTGTGCCGATGAGTATTCAATTCCACAGATAGGATTGTGTCAGGCCGACAACTCTCCCCTCTTCGATCAAAAGCGCACGCCATGCGGTAATGCGTCCGTCTTCGAGGTAATCATCGCCCACAATTTGAAACATCGTTTTCATCGAGCCCTTTGCGTGTGGGCAGGAAACTTCGCGCGCCTGCACATGCGCGCCGAGATTTTCCTGCCGGTATTCAAGCCGCACGGTGATGTCCGCCGCACGACCCGCACGCCAGAAGAACGTGAAATACTGGCCGCGGCGCTCGAGCCGGTCGACATTCGTCACCGCGCCAAAATTCACGCGCTGTCTTTCAAACTGCAGCATCGGGTCCGTCGTCGGCTTGATATACTGCGGATCGTTTAAAAACAGCTCGGTCTTCCTGAATTGAAAATGGTCGTCGAGCGCCAGCGGGAGAACCCTGGCAGTCTCGAGAGGTCGCGGCGTTTCCGCACGCAACGCCGTCGCGGCAATCAACGCAGCCGCGAGGCCTACAAAATATTTCATGGCGTAAATAAAAGCGGCTCGCATTTGCGCTGTCAATCATCGCGGCCATTCCGGACTCGCGCGCCCGTGCCCGCGAATTGTGCAATGTTAACGCAATGATCCCCGTCCGTTTCAACCGCGGTCTCGAGCTGCCGGAGCACGGCCTCTGGCTCGATCCGTGGGACGCGAAGCCGCTCGCGTTCGTCTCGCACGCGCACAGCGATCACACGGCGAAACACGACGAAGTCATCCTGTCGAAAGCGACCGCGCAGCTCATGCGTGAGCGCGTTCCCGGCGAACGCGTCGAGCACGCGCTCGATTTTGGAGCGACCATTCGCATGCGCGAGCTGGATATCACGCTGATTCCAGCAGGCCACATCTTCGGCTCCGCGCAGATTGTTTTGCAAAACGAGCGCGGCTCGCTGCTTTACACCGGCGATTTCAAATTGCGCCACGGCCTTTCCGCAGAACCCGCGGAATGGCGCAACGCCGACACGCTGATTATGGAGACCACGTTCGGCCTGCCGAAATATCGCTTCCCGCCTGCCGGCGAAGTCATCGCAAAAATGGTCGCGTTTTGCGCCGATGCGCTTTCCGACCGCGCGGTGCCGGTGCTGCTCGGTTATTCGCTCGGGAAGTCGCAGGAAATTCTCTGCGCGCTCGTGAACGCCGGCATGCGCCCGATGCTCCACGGCTCGGTTTTTCGCATGACGGAAATTTACCGGAAGCTGCGCCCGGATTTTCCGTGCGACTACGAACGCTACGACGCGGACGCCGTCGCAGGCAAAGTGTTGATCTGTCCGCCGAGCGCGAACCGCAGCGCGATGCTCCGCAAAATCAAAGACTGCCGCACGGCGATCCTCACCGGATGGGCGATGGAGCCGGCGGCAACGTATCGTTATCAATGCGACGCGGCGTTTCCGCTCAGCGACCACGCCGATTATCCCGACCTGCTGCGCTACGTCGAACTCGTCCAGCCGCGCCGCGTCCTCACGTTGCACGGCCACGCGAGCGCCTTCGCACGCGACCTGCGCGCCCGCGGCATCGAGGCGTGGGCGCTGACGGAGGACAACCAGCTGGAGTTATTGCAGGTTTCAGATTTCAGATCGCGGATCGAAAAGAATCGCACTCCCGACGCAGCGCAAAAGGGGAACGACGATAATCCAAATCCCACTCTGCTATCTGAAATCAGCAATCTGCAATTCTCCGCCTTCGCCTCGCTCTGCGAACAAATCGCCGCGACCGCGAGCAAGCTGAAAAAGATCGAGCTGCTCCGCGATTACTTCGCGCAACTTCCGCCCGACCTTCTGCCGATTGCCGCGACGTATCTCACCGGCAAAGCCTTTGCGCAAACCGATCCGCGCACGCTGCAGGCGGGATGGGCCGTTATCAAGCGCGCCATCGCCGCGGTCGCCAAAACCGACGAGCAGCACTTCCGCGACGTCTCGAGTTTCCACGCCGATGCGGGCAAAACCGCATTCGAAATTTTGCAAGGCCGCACGCAACCCGCGCCATTCCCGCTCGCCGATTCGCGCACATTTTTCGAGCAACTGCAAAACGCGCGCGGCCCGATCGCCAAAACCGCACTGCTGCAAAATCAGCTCGCGCGCATCACGCCGCTCGAAGCGCAATACCTCGTCAAAATTCTCACCGGCGACCTGCGGATCGGCTTGAAGGAAGGCCTCGTCGAGGAAGCGATCGCCGCCGCGTTCGACTGCAATCTCGGCGACGTAAAACAGGCGAACATGCTGCTGGGCGACATCGGCCGGACGGCGGTGCTCGCCTCGCGGCACGCGCTCGATGAAATCGAGTTGAGCCTTTTCACGCCGATCAAAGTCATGCTCGCCAGCCCCGAGCCGGACGCGGAAGCCATCGCCGCGCGAATCGCCGAATTTTCCGGCGCGTGGGCCGAGGACAAATTTGACGGCATTCGCGCGCAGCTCCATCGCGCGAATGGCCGCGTTGAGATTTTCACGCGCGACTTGAAACGCGTCACCGTGCAGTTCGACGAAATCGCGCACGCCGCGCGCGCGCTACACGACGACGTGATTTTCGACGGCGAGATCGTCGCATTCGAGCACGGGCGCAAGCTCACGTTCTTCGACCTGCAAAAACGGCTCGGGCGCAAAATCTCCGGCGACCTTTTTTCCACCAGCGACGCCGGCGGCGTGCCGGTGCGGTTCATGATTTTCGACCTGCTCTGGCTCAATGGCGCTTCACTTTTAAAAGAACCGCTCTCACGCCGCCGCGAACTGCTCGAAACCCTGTCGCTGCCGCCGGAGTTTGAGCGCGTCGCCATCGCGCCCATCCATTCCGCAGACGAAATCGAGCGCGCCTTTGATGCATCGCGCGCCCGCGGCAATGAAGGCCTCATCGTCAAAGACACAGCTTCCGTTTACACGCCCGGCCGGCGCGGGCTCGCGTGGTTGAAGCTAAAAAAAGAGCTCGCCACGCTCGACGTCGTGGTCGTCGGCGCCGAGCTTGGCCACGGCAAACGCAGCAAGGTCCTGAGCGATTACACATTTGCCGTGCGCGACGAAAAAACCGGCGCGCTCCTCACCATCGGCAAAGCTTACTCCGGCCTCACCGACGCGGAGATCGCGCAACTCACCGCGCATTTCAAGGCAAACACCATCGCCCAGCACGGTCGCTACCGCGAGGTCCGCCCCGATGTCGTCCTCGAAGTCGCCTTCAACTCAGTCCAGCCCAGCGACCGCCACGAAAGCGGTCTCGCACTCCGCTTCCCGCGCATCAAAGGCATCCGCACCGATAAAACCGTCGACCAAATTGACACACTCGAATACGCGCGCAGCCTCGCCGATTCTCCGCACGCGCAAACCGGCTAGCGCAACGGGCGATTCATCGCCGGCTGGCCTAGATTAACCCGTCAGCTCGCGCCGCACGTTCCAGGAGATAAAACGCCAGCGCTAGAGCGTTCCCGTCCAGATGACGATAACGCATCGTGTAAAGCAGGTTTTTGTAGAGATGAACGGAAACCTTTCCCGGACTGACTTTGATGAATTTGAGCGCCATCAAAATCGCAAAATGTTCATTAGCCAACAACGCGCGCACGCTGCATTGGTCGCTGGTGATCTGCACCGGCCTGTAGCGCATGATCCATTTCGCCATATAACCGGCTCGCTTATGAGCATCGGCGTATTTGATTCCGTGGAACTCTTTCTTACGATCCAGGTCCTTGAAATAGGATTCCGATACCGCAGTTACGAGTTGACTGTTTAGTTGCACTGAACCGCGATCTTCTTCAGGCCAGTCATCGACCATCAGATGATATACCTTGGTGAGCAGCTTCTTGCGATACTGCGCTCGCGTCCGGAAATTTTCGTCTCCGGAGCCCTTCGATGACTCCTCCATTTAGACCGATATTTCCTGCAATACTTCGCTGAGACGAATGTTCCCCTCTTTGACGTGCTCCTCAATCCCATTTAAAAACTCCTCGTCTTTGAACTCAGCATCGGAATTGCCAAGCTTCCAGTTCAAGAGAGCCTCCAGGCTTTCTTCAGGATTATGCGAGCGTGTGTCCATGGCGGAGAGATTGTGTAACAGTGTTACAATGTCAAGCGGCTTTTATACCATCATTGGAATCGAATTCCGTTTTCGATACGGACGCGAATGTTGCCCTGCAGTCGACTCGTCGTCCCCTTCCCCAGCACCCATCACACAAGCCGGAAATCGTCGCGTTTTCCAACATTGGCGAATACCGTTAAACCGGCTCGCACCTTTTCCCCATGCACTTTTGGCAAACTGTCGAACTCACCTCCGGGATGCCGGGCGTATTTTCATGGGCGGTGATCGCGTTTCTGGTCGGCGCTTCGGTGCTTTTGTATGCGGCTCCGAAAGAGCGCCCGATCACCCGCACGGCGTTCATTCTGTTTTTTCTCTCGCTAGCCGCGCTCATCTCCGCGGCGGGCATTCGTTACGAGGGCGGCGCGGTGGACGGGCTGGCTTATCTTTGGCTGAGCCGCGCCGGGTTGCTGCTGGCCGGAATCGCGGCCGTCAATCTCGCGAGCGTGGTCGTCTTTGCCAAAATTTTGCGTCCGGCGCGACTCGAGCCACCGCCGCTCGCGCAGGATTTGTTGCTGGCGCTTGCTTACCTCCTCACCGCCTTTCTCGTTCTCTCGCACACCGGTTTCGATATCCGCGGCATCGTCGCCACGTCCGCGGTCATCACCGCCGTCATCGGTTTTTCGCTGCAGGACACGCTGGGCAATATCATGGGCGGCATGGCGCTGCAAATGGAGCGCACCATTCGCGCCGGCGACTGGGTCCGCGTCGATGATCTGGAGGGCAAAGTGAAACAGATCCGCTGGCGGCAGACTTCCATCGAGACGCGCAACTGGGACACCGTGGTCGTTCCGAACAGCGTCTTGATGAAAGCGAAGGTCACCCTGCTCGGCCGGCGCGCCGGCGCGGCGCTGCAACGCCGGCAATGGGTCTACTTCCGCGTCGATCTCCGCCATTCGCCGACGAAAGTCATCAGCACCGTCGAGGCCGCGTTGCAGGCGGAAAGCAATCGCTGCATCGCCACCGAGCCGAAACCGCATTGCCTCGTCACCGACATGAAAGACGGCGACGCCACCTACGCCGTCCGCTACTGGCTCACCGATCTCTCGCAGCCCGATCCCACCGACTCGCTTGTGCGCACGCGCATCTACGGAGCGTTGCGCCGCGCGAATATCCCGCTCGCCATTCCATCGCAATCCATCCATCTCACGCAGGAAAGCGAGACCGACCGTGAGCGCGAGCAAACCCTCGAAATGCAAAGCCGCATGGAAGTGCTGCGCAAGCTCGAGCTTTTCCAGTCCCTGACCGACGAAGAGCGCAGCGAACTCGCCGCCGGCCTCATCACCGCTCCCTTCGTGCAGGGCGAGGCCATCACGCGGCAGGGCGCGCAGGCGCACTGGCTCTACATCATCGTCGAGGGCGACGCCGCCGTCGAAGTCAGCATCGATGGAAAAACGAACGAAGTCGCCGCGCTGCACGCCGGAGATTTCTTTGGTGAAATGGGCATGATGACCGGCGAGCCCCGCACCGCCAGCGTCTTCGCCCGCACCGACGTCACCTGCTACCGGCTCGGCAAGGAAGCCTTCGAGGATATCCTGCGCCGCCGCCCCGCCATCGCGGAGCAAATCTCCCTCATCCTCGCCCGCCGCCTCCTCGAGCTCGACGCCGTCCGCGAGAAAGTCAGCCAGGAATCCCTCGACGACCGCATGCGCAACATGCAAGGCGCATTCCTCACCCGCATCCGAGACTTCTTCGGGCTCACCGGCGCCGCGAAGCCATAGGCTGGCCGAGGACTTTTACTTTCGCCGATTTTGATTTTGGTTCGCGGTCGGCGCATGATGCGGGAGGCGCTTGTCGCTCCAGCGCCCGCACGATCCGCCCCGCGATGCGCGGCCAGTTCGCCTTCTTCGCCAAGTCGCATTCCCAAATCCGAGTCACGCGCCAGCCTTGCTTGCGCAGCGTCCGCGTCACCAGCAAATCCCGCTCACGATTCCGCTGCAACTTTGCCGCCCACCATTCAGCGCGGTTCTTTGGCATCGGCGAATGCTTTGGCTTCGGGCAGCCATGCCAGAAACAGCCATCCACAAACACCGCTACGCGATTCTTCGGAAAGACAAAGTCAGGTTTTCCAAAAAGAGGTCTGTTCCGCCGCCAGCCGCCAATGCGGTGCTCACGGAAAAGTTGAATCAGTCGCAATTCAGTATCGCGATTTCCGCTCCCGCGAATGCGCGACATAACGTGAGAACGCTTCTCCTGTGTGAAAACGTCAGGCACAAGCGTCCACCGCTTCTATATGCGTGTAAATTTTGGGAATGTTCTTGGATTCGATTCTGAATTGGCTTCGGCGTTTTACACTAGGTGCCGTCGATGCTTGCTCTAACTTGATTCCGGGATCGTAAAAGACGGCTCCATCTGCGAATGCATTCAGAAGCGACAGAAAGTCTGGTTGTTTGGCCAGACGAACTTGTCGCCCGAATTGATATGCAAGGGGTGGTTCAGCGCGTTTAATTGAAGGCACATATACCGCACGTGCATGTTTCCGCGCCCAATGAGTCATTAGTCCCGCATAGTCCCATGACGCGGCTTCTACACCATCGTCATCAATTAACGCGATTCGCCCTTTTTCGTCCGAGATCATCCGTTTGGCCGAGCTATATCCGATCAACGTTAGCGTCAATTTTGTAAGTGGATGCTCTGCGCCTACACGATGAACGCCGCCGAAATTCAGCCGATCCGCGCGATCTTTCTTGTCGGGATAACCGTAACGTCGAATGAAATCTTCGACTCCAGCGGATTTGTAAACGCCACCCGTAGGTTCCGGTGTGAGTAAAGTTATTCGACCGCTTTCCAGCTTTTCTAGCCCGGTGACATTATGCTGTTTTACCTCATAACCGAGAAAATCCGGTTCTGAGCGACCATTAGGAATTATGCCTAATTCAGCTTCCAAGGTGTAACCACCACAGTTAGGCGCATTACAAGAGACGACCTTTCCAGTAGCATCTAATCGCTTTGAATCTATCCAGCCGATTCTATGAATTCGACACAGCTCATGCAAAAGAGCAATCCGCGCATCAGGGGCAGCTACTGGCAGCGGTAATGGGAGTTCAATAAATACTCCAAGCGTCGCCTGTAAATTCCGCGACAAATAATCCAACGCGAGTTCGGAATCTCCCGCAGCGGCGTAGCCGATTATCCGCTGTTCAGGTGTAACACCTAAAAACAGGACGCGTCCCTTTAGTCGCCCGTTAAAAAGGTTGCCAGGGCGGTTAGCACATCCTTGCAAGAAACCGGAGAACCGGACCTCCGGATATTGCGGATACAATATGAGCTGTGCGCCGGGAGCGGTGCAGGTGCCGCCATTCTCGTCGAGCCAGTTAAAGTCCAGCTTCGCTTTGTAAATGAGATTCTTCGGGCTGCTATCCGAAAAAACGCCTTTGTTTGGGAATAGACTTAGCGCGGTAAAGTCGGGACCAAAATAGACTTGGTTTTTAGAATTGTCGTTTTCCGCCAGCGGTTTTGCATATAGGCGGTTGCATCCAACTCGAGCAAACAAACTGATTAGCTCTGAGAGTCTCATGCAGCTTTGCGACGAGTAACTTTGGCCCTATAGCGGATTGGCTTTTCCGCGACGGCAAGAGTCAAATCCGGAACGGCATCTAACCGTTGATGCAATGTGCGAGAAACAGCGCCTGCTAGCGCTTCTACCACGGGCACGACGACGGAATTGCCGAACTGACGATATGCTTGCGTATCCGATACGACTATCTTGAAGCTGTCCGGATAACCCATGATACGCGCACATTCTCGCGGAGTAAGGCGTCGTGGATTCTTGCCAGCTTGCTTGATTAAGATTTCGGAGCCATCTTTGTGATAGCGAGCGCTAAGCGTCCTCGCAACGTCATCTCCGGTAAAAAGGCCATAACCGAAACCATTGCCCGCTGCTTTATGCTTTGCCGCATAGTCGCGGAGATATTTCCAAAGGTGGTCTGTTAGCGTGTATTTGGATGCTGGTTGTTGTTCCAGAATTGTCCGTAGCTTAGGCCCCTCTTGAACAAATTCTGGAAACTCGAAGTATCGCGGTTCACGAAATCCAACCATAAAGATACGTTCGCGGTGCTGAGGCACGACTGCTTGTGCATCGATGATCTTGTAATAGACCTTGTAACCTAATGCTTCTTCGAGCGTGTAGCGGATGATCTCGAAGGTCCGTCCCTGATCATGACCCTTAAGGTTCTTGACGTTTTCCAGCACGAATGCTGCAGGACGATGGTATTCGAGAATATTTGCGATTTCAAAGAAGAGATTGCCCTGTCGCTCATCTTCAAAGCCGTGCTTCCGTCCTAGACTTAGCTTCTTGGAAACACCTGCTATACTAAATGGCTGACAAGGGAATCCCGCACAAAGAATGTCATGCTGCGGAATGTCAGCAACAGCTAGAGCGTGAATATCACCGTGTGGTTTCTCGCCGAAGTTTGCTTCATAGGTCTGCTGACTGAACTTGTCCCAATCGGAAGAGAAAACGCACTCGCAACCTACACCTTCAAAAGCTATGCGGAATCCTCCTATACCGCAGAAGAGATCGATAAAGCGGAATGGATTGCTCCCGTTGGCATATGACGGGGAAGTTTCCCGCACTCGCGGCGCTTTGGATCGCCGCCGCTTCATTGATCAATTCCTTGCGTGAGCTCGGAAATAGATATGCCGAGTGCTTTTGCGACCTGAACAACATTCAGAATACTTGGGTTCCGAACGCCGCGCTCAATCCCGCTCAGATAAGTCCGATCGACGTCAGCTTTTTCCGCTAAGGATTCTTGAGATAGACCGGACGCCTCCCTTAATCGACGAACGTTTAGACCTAATTGACGAAGAGGGCGCGGACGCGTGGCAGACGGCATGCCGCATCGTGCGCCTCACCAATTAAATTGTCTGTGGACGATGAGTCACATCGTTTGTCGCATTTTGGCGCTGTGAGTTCGCTTGCCTTGGACAAAAAAAAGCCGTGACGCGCAAGGGCGCGTCACGGCTGGTTGCGGTTGACGGGTTGGTGCTGTCGCTTACGCGTGCGGCGGGGTGGCCGGGGGTGCGGGTGATGGCGGCGGCGGGGTGTTGTTGTCGCTGCTTCCGCTGGCGGGCGGGAAGGTGGCGAAGCGGAACTCGGTGCGGATGGCGATGCTGTTGGAATCGTCTCCCGTGAACTCGAGGTTCGCGGCGTTTTGGATGGCCAGCAAGGCATCGTAGAACCGGTTGGCGTCCGTATTGCGGTCGCCGGTGCTCTGGAGGCGGTTGCCTTTTTGGGTTTCCTGTTCCTTGTCGGCGTCCTCGACGGCCTTGATGGCGGCGGCGAGGGCGGCGGTGTCGGGTGCGATCCAGCCGACGAGCGCCAGCGCGGCGGCGTTGGCGGGGACGTTGCACGAATCGTGGACGATGCGTGCGCGGGCGAGGATGCTGCCGATGTCGCGCGGGTCGTTGATGCCGACTTGAAACTCCTCGTGAAGTTTCACGTCCTGGCCTTTGAACGCCTTTTTGGCGCTCTCCCTTGCGTCCTTGAAACGCCCGGCGAGCACGGTCAGCGCTGCATCCTGCGCTTCGGTGAGGCCGCCGAGCGATCCGCCCGCGGTTTTCTGGGCGGAATCGCCGCTGGCGACCGAGGCGTAGAGGCTGCGGATGTCGGCAGTAAATGTCGGGCCGCGCGCGGTGAGGCGCGGGGCGAGACGGGTGCTGTATTTTTCCAGCGCGCCGACGATGAGGTTTCCTTCGTAGAGAAGGGTTTTGACTGGGAAGGCGAATTTAATGTCTTCCATGTTTGTTTTTATGGCTCCTTTTGTTGAGTTTTTTGTTAAAGGAGGCGCTTTCCGGTGCGGAAAAATCAACGTCTCCTATACAGAATAGACGGACGAGAATGCGATTCTTGCAAAAAATGTTGTTTTTTATACAAAACAGCCAAAAAACGGGGTTTTGAGGTTAAAAGTGGTCAATTTTCGCCAATTCGGCGTCGGCTTACAGACCACTGGAGCCTTTCTACATTTTGCTGGAGCGTTTCCACACTTCACTGGAGGGGTTCCACATTTCGCTGGAGAGCTTCCACATTTCGCTGGAGAGCTTCCACATTTCGCTGGAGAGCTTCCACATTTCGCTGGAGCGGTTCCACAGTTCCGTGGAGGGGTTCTCCATTTCGCTGGAGGCGTTGCGCACTTTGCTGGAGGGCCTGCACATTTCGCTGGAGCGGCTCCACACTTCGCTGGAGGCTCTGTGCAGTCCGCTGGAGAGGTTCCGCAGTTTACTGGAACCGGTGTGCGGTGAGCAGGAGAACGCGCGCCGGCGGGCGATGAGGGTCAGCCGGCTGGTTGCGTGCGATCGGGGTCGATCGTCCCTGCCGGGACGGTTCGCGGCGGCTCGGGAGCGTCCGCGGTCTTCAGTGTCACCGTGAAAAGAGTCCCCCTGCCGATGCCGGCGCTCTGCGCGCTGATGGTTCCGCCAAGGAGTTCGATGAGGTGTTTCGCGATGGTCAGGCCCAGGCCAATGCCGCCCGAGCCGTGAGGTCCACCGTGCGTGCCTTGTTCAAAGGCGTCGAAAATTCCAGCAATGTGTTCCAGCGCGATGCCAATGCCGGTGTCGGCGATTTGGATGCGGATGAGGCCGCCGACATTGGTGGTGGAGATGGTAACCGTTCCGCCGACGGGCGTGAACTTCACGGCGTTTCGGGTGAGGTTCCAGAAGACCTGGGCGAGCCGGGCAAAGTCGGTGCTGACCACGGAGTGCGGGGCGTCGAGCGACAGGACGATTTGTATGTGGCGTTTGTTGATCTCGTCCTGGACGACTTCCACGGCATAACGCAACAGCTCGTGGACGTCGCACAGCTGGAAGTCGAGCTTGATCTTGCCCCGGACGATGGCGGTGACGTCGAGCAGATCGTCGATCAATTGTGTCTGGATATCGAGGCTGCGCTGCATGATCTCCAGGTCGGGTATAAACTCGGGCGGCAGGAGCTTTTCGCTTTTCCAGGCATGGATCATCATCATCATCGGGTTCAGCGGCGTCCGCAGCTCGTGGCTGAGCATTCCGATGAAGCGGGTCTTGGCTTCATTCGCATGTTCGGCCTCTTCCCTGGCCCGGCGCAATTCATCCACCACATTCTTGCGCGCGGTAATGTCGCGGATATTGCACTGGATCACACTGCAGCCATCGACCGAATAGACGTTGCTGACGAACTCGACGGAGATGGAGCGACCGTCGCGGGTTTCCAGCGGCAGGTCGTCATAGCGGATGTATTCCTTTGCCTTCAGTTCTTCAAAGGCGGTCTTACTCGCAGCCACGTCCTTGAAAGGGCCGACTTCCCAAAGCTTCCTGCCCATGAACTCATCGCGCGAGTAGCCCAGTAATTCGACCAGGAACGGATTGACATCCTCGATCTGCCCGGTGACGGCATTGAGAATCAGGATTCCATCCCTGGCTGCTTCAAAAAGCCGGCGATATTGCTGCTCGGAACCCTGCAACGCTTTCAGCTTCGCTTCGTTTAGTTTTTCACTGTCCGACATAAATAGACCTCGCGTTCATTCGCTGCTTGGAAAAACGATCATAGGGATAAACGGTTGCTGCCACGAGAAGAATAACTTCCCCCGCCCGCCGTCAAAATACGAAGCCACGCAATTGCGTGCGCGTCTGCGGATGAAAGCGGTGTATTCTGCGGGATGAACAATCACCTGCGAGACTTTGCCAAGAAGCGCTTCGATGCGGATTTTGAAGCGCTGCCGGATCGTGAAAAACGCGTCATCCAATACTTCAGCGACCGGCTTCACATCAGCCGCAATACCAATCGCGAGTTCGAGCAGAAGATGACTTTCGGGCAACGGCTGGCGGACAAGGTCGCAACGTTTGGAGGTTCGTGGACTTTCATCATCCTTTTCGGGGTGACGCTTTGTGCATGGATATTAGTCAACAGCCTTGCCCTCGCCCATCGCGCACCGTTCGACCCCTATCCTTTCATTCTGCTGAATCTTTTCCTCTCCATGCTCGCGGCGATCCAGGCGCCGATCATCCTCATGTCGCAAAACCGGCTGGCGGTCAAAGATCGCTTCGATGCGGCGCATGACTACGAGGTGAACTTAAAGGCGGAACTCGAGATCCTCAGCCTGCATGAAAAAATCGATGAGCTGCGGGAGAAGAACTGGACGGAGTTAATCCAGATGCAGCACGAGCAAATGGCCCTGCTGACGCAACTCGCGAGCGCGCGCGTCGGTGGAATCACCGGAGGATAAAACCGAGGAATGACTCGCGATGTAGATTCGGTGAACTATGTTGAGTCATGTCCAACAGTCCAAATAAAGGTGGCGGCGGAATCCCGGCGAGGAACAACAATCCGAAAGGGAACAAGCTAAACTCCAAGAATACAAAGGCGCTGGCGCATAGAGCACCAGAGAGGCGCAATGAGAATAAAGGGAGAGGCCGCTAGCGCGAGTCTTTCAAGGTTCTCTCTGCCGGCACGCTACTGTTTCACGCAGCGAGACTCATGATCGCCTCGGCCAAATTGTCATAGGTCGTTGACCTGACCTCGGGGCCGTAATGAAACAGTGAGAGGAGATCGTAACCGATGTCCTTTTTAGTATCGGGAATCACACACACGGCGCTTTTGATCTTCTTTTCATTGCACAGGTTCATGATTTCTCCCACGTAAAAGGCGCACGCGGTTTCCATCGAATCGAGGCCGCTCAAGTCGGTTAAGAGCTGAAAGCCGGGTTGCATGTGATCGAGGACATCGCGAACCGTTCCCAGACAGCGCCGCATTTCGTCGGCAACGACATGGTGGCTGTAACTCATGGTGATCGTCCGGCCTGATTCGTCCGCAGAAATTTCAAACATCGTGCCGCAGTATCGCACGGTATTCGGAATGGCAGCATTAAATCGGCAACTTTCGCGCGGCTCATCGGTTTCCCGGGCAAAATCGCATGCAATCCGCGGTGGAGAAGGGGGTGTCGGCGGCCGAGGATTTTAACCTCACCCGGATTCTCGCCCGGGTTTCAACGGAATCGAACCGCTGCCGCCGATATGTAAAGCGCTGCGCTCGTCGATGTGTTTTGACGGAGGCGCCGGCTTTTTATTGCAGAAAATGTGCCGGGAGTTGCGCCGGGTATGCGGCGGCGACGGAAGTGCAGTCAGGTCCGCCTGTGAATCTCGCGGCGATTACCGACACCCACACTTCACGCTGGCGAGGAATGTGGCGGTGACGAAGACGAGGCCGACGAAGGCGTTGCTGGCAAAGAAGGCGCGGTTGATGGCGTCGAGGTCGAGGCGGCGGGCGACGCGGTGTTCGTAGATGAGCGCGGCGGCGACGAGCGCGAGGCTGGTGAAGTAGATCGGGCCGAGGTGCGCGGCGATGCCGAAGGCGACGAGGAGCGCGGCCATGACGAGGTGGAGCAATTGGGCAAGCGTGAGGCTTTTCACGATGCCGAGGCGGACGACGAGCGAGTGCAGGCCCTCCTTTTTGTCGAAATCGAAATCCTGCGTGGCGTAGATGAGGTCGAACCCGGCGACCCAGAAAAGCACCGCGGCGGCGAGCACGAGCGGCGCGAACGCGAAGCTGCCGGTGACGGCGAGCCATGCGCCGACGGGCGATACCGCAAGCGCGAGGCCGAGGAAGAAGTGCGAGAATGGCGTGAAGCGTTTCGTGAGCGAGTAGAAAAAAACGATCGCCAGCGCGACGGGCGCGAGCGCGTAGCAGAGCGGGTTGATGAAGAACGTCGTTGCGACAAAGGCGGCGGAGCTGACGAAGAGGAGCGCGATCGCGCTTTTGCGCGGGACGAGCCGGTGCCGCCCGGCGGTGCGCGGATTGCGCTTGTCAATTTCCCAATCGGCGAGCCGGTTGAAGCACATCGCGGCGGTGCGCGCGAAGACCATCGAGAGAATGATCAGCGCGAAGATTTTTACCGACGGAATGCCGTGCGCGGCGACGAACATCGCACCGAGCGCGAACGGGAGCGCGAAAATCGTGTGCGAAAACCGGATAAACGTGAGCGCGTTTCGCAGCACTAGTTCGACTTCGGCCAGTTCGTCGGGCGCTGCGGCGTCGCCTCGGGCGCAGTTTGTTCGCCGAACAAATCGGCGAGCCGGTCATCGACGCGAATGTCGATGAGCTTCCACGCGTCGCCGCTGCGGTAGTAGTAAAAGCGCCAGCGCAGCGGGAAGTCCTTGCCGAGCGAAAGGAAAGTGACGCGCAGCAAATGCGCGCCGACGTTTTTCACATCGACGATTTCGTGCCCCTGCAAATCGCCGAAAAGCTGGATCGCCTGCTGCGTTTTCGATTTGAGCGTCGTGATGTCGTCGGAGCGCTCGCCGATCTTGGTGTCCTTCGTGAGCTGGTCGTAGGCGGCGTCGATCTGGTGGTTCTCGATCGCGGCGAAAAAGTCGTCGATCTGTTTGCGCACGCCGAGGTCGGCGCGCGGCGCGGTCGCGGTGTTTTTTTTGTCCTGCGCCAGTGCGGGAACGGCGAGGAGAAGAATGGCGGCAATGAGCGGACGGATGTTCATGCGAGCAGTTGGGAGAGCCGGCTTTTCGCTTTGGTGACGAGCGGCAAACCGTGCGCGAATGTCATCAGTTCAAAGTCCAACTGCAATAGTTTTCGCAACGAGCGGAGCGCGAGTTTCGCGTCGGCGCAGTATTTCGCAGGGAGCGGGATGAAGCCGTGCGCGGAGAGGTTGATCAAGGCGTCGCCGACGTGGAGCGCGCTTTCCTGCGCGTGATGCAGAGCGATTTCGCCGGGCACAAACCCAGGCAGATGCACCGCGCGCAACGCGTCGAGGATCAGCGCGTCGTCGGCGACAGTGTGATCGACGCGAATCGTGAGTTCCGGTTGCGCATCGCTGTGCGCGAAAACCGGGACGGCGAATTTATCGCGGAACAACGCGGCGGCGCGTTCGTGGTTTCCATTCGTAAGCACGACGGCGGCGGGCGTCCTGTTTTGCAGGAGCTCCGCCAGCGGCTCGTCCGCGAGCGGGATCGGGTCGATGAAAACAAGACCCGACGGAAGCTCGATCGCGCAGCTGCTCAAATCGACTTTGTTCGCCGGATCGTAAGCCTGCCAGAACCAGAGGCCGTCGCGAATCCGCTGCAACTCGTCCGCCGCTTTCATCGTGCGAATTTTAGACTTCGTGCAGCGCGACATCCGCCGCGCCGCCAAACTCGATGTCGTCGATGTCGGGATTCGCATTAAGCGGCTCAACGAAGCCGCCGACTTTCATTGCGTCGATCTGGTGCGCGACGAAGCCGAATGCGTCGCCAGTCGCCGTCGTGCCGTAAACATGTCCGCCGATGATGATGCTCGCGATTTTCGTCACCGGATCGCCGACGTTGATGAAGCGGTCATGCAAATCGCCGAAGTTCACGTTGTCGGCGTTCACGCCGCTGCCGCCGGTTGCGTCGTCCGCGCCGAGATTTTTTACCCCGGCGACGAGATCGCTGGCGATCCAGTTCCCGCCAACGGTGACTTTGCCTATGTTCGCCTTGCCGTTGGTCGGCGTCTCGCTGAGCGGATCGAACCCGGCGAGGATGCGCGCGTTATCGACCTTGCCTTTGACGGTGAGGTTGTCGAACGCGGTGTCGCTGCTCAGCCCATCCTGCGCCGTCACATACACGGGATGTGCGGCCATGCCCTGAAGATTGCCGTTCACAGTCATCGTGCCGATTTTTCCATAAACCCGGACGGAGCCGCTAAGCGAGCCGGTGCCGGAGAAAATGGAACCGCCGATGGTGAGGTTCTCGATGATGCCGGTGGTGTAGATCATGCCGGTGTCAGTGAATGCGCCGCCGATGATGTTGTGGCCGATTTTGATCGTGCCGGTGTCGCTCTCGCCGCCATAGCCGACGATGCGGCCTGCGTAGTTCGCGGTGCCGCCGAAAATCGAGCCGCCGATGGTGACGCTGGCGATCTCGCCCGTCGCGGAAACATCCCCGGTGTCGCTATGTGAGCCGCCGACGAGATTGTGCTTGATGATGACGTTGCCAAGGGAGCCTTTCGAATTGAACACGCCGCCGCTGAACGAGCCACTGCCGCCGAAGACCGAGCCGTTGATGGTGACGTTGCCGACTTTGACGGAACTGGCAAACGGATTGGCGAGGACGGCGCCGGTGTAATTTCCGCCGCCGCCGAAAACGGAACCGCCGATGGTGACGTTGTCGATTTGTCCCTGGCTGTCGATCGAGCCGCTGAGTTGATCGCCACCGCCGATCACGTCATGTCCGATTTTAACAGTGCCGAGTTTTGCGACCGCTGCGATCTCGCCGCCATCGTTGCTGCCGCCGCCGATGATCGAGCCGCCGACGGTGAGAGTATCAACGGAAAAGAGGCTGATGAGGCCGGTATCGCCGTATCCGCTGCCGCGCAAGTCGCCGCCGATCTTCAGCGAGCCGACGCTGTGCGCGACGAGGGCACCGGTGCTGGCGGATTTGCCGCCGATGAGCGAGCCGCCGATGACGCCGCTCGTGAGATTGTTATTGATGTAAATTTCGCCGTTGCCGTTCTGGCTCGTTGCGCTCGTGCCGCGAATGTCGCCGCCGATTTTCAACGTGCCGACATTTCCGCCGATATGAACCTGGCCTTCGTTGCTGGCGAGTCCGCCGAGCACCGAGCCGCCAATGCTGAGGCTGCCGACGTTGCCGCTGCCGGTGATGTTGATGTAGCTGCCATCGACATCGTGTTTAACATTAATCGCGCCGGCGTCGCCGTTGATCGAAATCGCCGAGCTGGTGACTTTGTAACGTCCGAGCGAGTTGACGTTCAGCGCGGCGATGGCGGGCGTGCCGCTGGTGTTCGTGCCGACGGTCAGGTAGTTCAGGTTGCCCTTGACGGTCACGGTGCCGAGATCGAGTCCGGTGGCGTCGATTTTGTTAACCGCGACAAGTCCATCGCCGCCATTTTTCTGCACGGTGATGGAAACATTCGCGCCGTTAAATTCAGTGCCGGAGAAAGCGAGGTTTAGAAAGAGTTCGTTGCCGGTAAAACTGACGCCGGAGGCCAGATCCGCGCTTTTACCAAGCGAGGCATTGATCGTGACCTTGTCGCCATCGCCATCAACGAACGAAAACACGGCGGCTGGCGCGATGCGGCTTTCGAGTGGTTCGATGAAATTCATGGTTTTCACAGGCCGAAGTTGACGATGTCGAAGTCCGCGGTGATGCCGACCGGAATATCGAGCGCGCTGATCAGGATATTGTTTCCGCCGATTTTTACGGGTCCGATGTGATGCGAGACAAAACCGAAGTGATCGCTGTTGCTGATGCCCGAGGGAGTGCCGAGCACTTCGCCGCCGATGGTAACGCTCGCGATTCTTACGGACTTCGTCGCATCGATCAGCGTGTCGTTGCCATCGCCGAATTTCGGCTTCCCGGCATTTTGCGCACCGGCGACGATGCTGCTCGCGATCCAGTCGCCCTTCACGTTTACCGCGCCGATGCTCGCGCCGCCATTTTTCGCGGTGAGGAAAATGTCGTAGCCCGCGAGGATTTCCGCGTTTTTAACTTCGCCTTTAACGGTGATTTTACCCATCGCGATTTCGGTTGCGATTCCCGACGAAGTCGCGCCCTGCGCCGAGATCACTGCGGGCTGTGTAGATTCGCCGACGATGTTTCCGTTTACAGTGAGCGAGGTAAAGCTGCCGTTGCAGCGCACAGAACCACTCGTCGAACCGTCGCCCGATGACACGGAGCCACCGATCGCGACGGTGCTCATGTTGCCGTTGCAGAAAATGATTCCAGTGTCGGTGAATGCGCCACCGACCACATCGTGTCCGATTTTTACCGGGCCGAGTGACGAAAAAACCGCGAGGCCGGAACCAGCACTGATGCGTCCTGCGTAAGCCGCGGAGCCGCCGATGAGCGAACCGCCGACCGTCACGCCGGCGATACTGCCTTGCGCGGAAATGTCACCGGAGTCAGCGTGGCTGCCGCCGACGAGGTCGTGGCTGATTTTGACGACGCCGACCGGGCCGCTTGGATTGTAAACACCGCCTGTGAAACTGTCGCTGCCGCCCATCACCGAGCCGAGAATGGTGACGCTCCCAATGCTTTCCGCGATCGTTCCATTCGTTTTGATCGAGCCGGAGCCGCTGCCTGAGCCACCGATGATGTCGCCACCGATAATGACGTTGGAAATTTTGTTCGTGCCGGCTTGAGAGGAATAAAGATAAACCGAACCGGAGTCGATCCCCCCGCCGCCGCGGAGATCATGCAAGATTTTTACGCTGCCGATGCTGACATCAGAATTGATGTTGCCGCTGTAATTTCCCGTTCCGCCAATCAACGAGCCGCCGACGGTGACGGCGCCGAGCGCGCCTCCTGCAAAAATCTGGGCGGAAGCCCCGCCGCTGCCGCCGCGAACATCGCCGCCGATACTCACCGATTTGAGATTGTGCTGTGAATTGATGATGCCGGATGAACTATTCGATCCGCCGATAAACGAACCTTTGATAGTGATGGTTCCAATGTTCCCATCGCCCAGGATTTCGCCGGTGGAAGCCGCGGATCCGCCGATGAGATCGCCATTGATTTTCACCGAGCCGAGATTCCCCGGCGCATAAATTTGGCCCTCTGTCGAACTGCTGCCGCCAATCAGCGAACCACCGATGAAAACGCTGGCGATGTTCGCGCCGGCTCCGGTTCCACCCGAAACGATTTGGCCGCGAACGACATCGCCCGCGATATTAATGGCACCCATCCCGCCTTGGGGTCCGATGCCAATCCAGCCCGCGCCAGTAGTGGTTCCAAACGACCCGACCGACTGCACATTCACAGACTTGAACGTTACTTTTGTGGCGTCATTGCCGCCATCGATCGCGCCGACATCCCCATTCACCGTGATTTTGCACCCATCGACGGTGGTATAAATTTCCCCTACGTTGACCAGCCCGTCGCCGTTTCCGATTTTTTGCGCGGTGATATTGATGCCGATTCCATCGTGCACGTTCGAGGCGGAGCTGAGATAGAGCTTCTGCAATTGCCCGCTTGAGACTGTGATCACATTCGCGAGATTCGCCTGCGTCAAAATCGGCTGCGTGAATTTCACCGTCACTTTGTCGCCGTCCACATCGGAAAACGTCGCCGTCATCGGATTGACGAAGGTCAATCCCGCAGGCGCGATTCGCGGCTCGAGCGGCTCAATGGGCATCGCGCGCATCTAGCGGAGTCGGGTCGTTACGTCGATGCCAAAATCAACGCGCCGGCTGTTTAATTGCGCGCTCATATTGCCGCGTGCGAACCCCCCAGACGATGAACGCAGCGCCAATGGCGACGAAGAACAGCGACAAAAATTGTCCGCGCGTGAATGGCCCCGTCAGCGGGGCATCGGGCACGCGGAAAATTTCACCAAAAATTCGCAGCAGGGCGTAAAGCACGAAAAATGCGCCGGTGATTACGCCGCGCGGCACGCGCACTTTCGTCCGCAAAAACCAGAGCGCGCAAAAAAGCACGAGACCCTCGAGACATGCCTCGTAGATCTGCGACGGATGACGCGGCGGCAGCAGCGTGCGCAGCATTTCGACGATGCGCGGATCGTGTCGCGATGCATCGATGATCGCGCCGACGGTGTCGTAGTGAGAGTCAATTTGAACCGACGCGTCGAGCGCGCGTTCGGCGAGCGCCCGTTCATCAAGCAGCTCTTTTGGAAATTGCACCGCCCATGACACGGTCGTCGGATGTCCGTAAAGTTCGCCATTGATGAAATTCGCGACGCGTCCGAAGAACAATCCGACCGGCGCGACGACGCACAAATTATCGCCGATGCTCGTCCACGACAGCCGATGTTTGCGCGCGTAAAAAAGCGTAAACAAAATCAGCCCGATCATTCCGCCGTGACTCGCCATGCCGCCTTCCCACACGCGAAAAAACAGCAGCGGATCGTGTCGCCACGCATTGAAATCGTAAAAAAGCATGTGCCCCAGCCGGCCGCCGAGCATCACGCCGAACACCGCGCCCCACGTGATGAAGTCTCCGACTTTTTCTGGCGGCAACTCCGAATAGCCGCGTTTCGATAGCCACGTGTAAAGCCAGTAGCCAACCGCGAACGCGAGCACATACGCGAAGCCATACCAGCGCAGTCCGAAGCCGGGCCGGATTTCCCAGATAAACGGGCTGAGCGTGTGCAAATAAAACGCGAGCATCGCTGGTGAATGCGAAATCGCCGCGCTCGACGCAACTGCAATCCGCGTCAGTTCTGCAAAACCTCGCGCAAAAACGGTGCGGTGCGGCTCGTCTTGTTTTTCGCGACCTGCTCGGGCGTGCCCGTGGCAACGACTTCACCGCCCTTTTCGCCGGCCTCCGGGCCGATGTCGATGACGTAGTCGGCGTCCGCGATGAGGCTGAGATTGTGCTCGATGACGATAACCGTATTTCCGTCGTCAGTCAGGCGATGTAAAACTTTAAGCAGCTCCTCGACGTCAGCCATGTGCAGGCCGATCGTCGGTTCCTCGAGCAAGTAGAGCGTCGATTTCGGCTCGCGCTGTTTGCGCAAGCGGGACGTGTCACTGCGCGCGACGCCGCGCGTGAGCTCGGTCACGAGCTTGAGCCGTTGCGCTTCCCCGCCGCTCAGTGTCGGGCTCGGCTGGCCGAGCTTCAGATAGCCGAGACCGGTCTCGCAGAGCAGCCCGAGCGGGCGATGAATTTTCGGGTTCGCTTTAAAAAATTCCGCGGCTTCCTCAAACGTCATGTCGAGCACGTCGCCGATGCTTTTATCGTTGTATAACACTTCGAGGGTCTGCTCGTTGTATCGCTTGCCGTGGCAGTCGCCGCACGGAATGTAGCTCGCCGGCAGAAAATTCATCTCAATCTTGATCACGCCCTGCCCCCCGCACGTTTCGCAGCGGCCACCCTGGTTGTTGAACGAAAAGCGCGACGCCGTGTAGCCGCGCATGCGCGCGACCGGCAGCGTGGCGAATTGCTTGCGGATTTCGTCGAAGAAACCGATGTAGGTTGCCGGCGTTGATCGCGAGGTTTTACCGATCGGCGATTGATCGACTTCGTAAATCGCTTCCAAAAATTCCGTGCCGCGAACCGACTCGAAATTGTGCGCTTCGGTTTTTGAGCGAGATAGCTTTTGTTTTACAGCAGGCAAAAGAACGCTGCGCATCAGCGTGCTCTTGCCCGAGCCGGAAATACCGGTGATAACGCTGAATCGCCCGACCGGGAAACGCACGTCGACGCCCTTCAAATTGTTCGCGCAAGCGCCGTCCAGCTCGATCCAGCGCGTGACGTCGTGCAGCGAGCGGCGCGTTTTGCGCGTGGGGTGACAGAGCGGTTCGCGCAAACAACGCCCGGTCGCGGAGCGCGCGATCGTTTTGATTTCGTCCATGGTGCCGATGCCGACGACTTCGCCGCCGCGCGAGCCGGCGCACGGGCCGAGATCGACGATGGTATCTGCGCGGCGCATGGTGTCTTCGTCGTGCTCGACGATAACGAGCGAGTTCCCTTTTTGTTTCAATGCCTCGAGCGTGTCGAGAAGCGCGCGGTTGTCGCGCGGGTGCAAGCCGATCGTCGGTTCATCGAGCACGTAAAGCACGCCGCGCAAATTCGAACCAAGCTGCGCCGCAAGCCGGATGCGCTGCGATTCACCGCCGCTCAAAGTTTTCGCCGAGCGATTCAGCGCGAGATAATCGAGCCCGACTTTCGCCATGAAATGCAACCGCTGCGTGATCTCGGGCACGATGTCCTGCGCGATGATCTGCTGAATATTGTCAAACTTCATCTTTCCGAGCAGCGACTCCGCGCGACTGACCGAGCATGCGGTAAACGCGTCAATCGTCAGCCCGTGCACGCGCACGTTGCGCGCGATCGGATTTAGTCGCGAACCCTTGCAGAATGGGCATTCCACGGTCTCGCCTTCCTCCAGCGATTCGTGCTGGCGCTCCTCGTCGAGCTCGGCTTCAAGCAACGATTCGCTCTCGCTCTCGGGCGCGTCCCAGACTTCACCGAAGCCGTGGCATTGCGAGCACCAGCCGTGCGGAGAGTTGAACGAAAAAATGCGCGGATCGAGTTCCTCGAACGATTGCCCGCAGCCGGGGCAGTTCATTTCCCTGCTTAAAATCGTCGAGCGATTTTTCGCATCGAGCAATCGCGCCGTGCCTTTGCCGATTTCGAGAGCGCGTGTCACAAGTGTGCGCACCTCTTCCGGGTTGGACGTTTCGCCGATGAGCACGTCGATTGTGTGTTCACGGAAGCGCTCCAGTTTTGCAAAACCTTCCGCCGCGACGAATTTACCATCGACAAACAACGTGTTAAAATTTTGTCGCAAGGCCCATTTCGCGACGTCGGTGTGAAAACCTTTCCGTGCCTTGATCACCGGCGCGAGAATTTTGACACTGCCTTTTTGCGCGAGTTCCGCAGCTTGTTGCGTGATCGATGCAACGCTCCGGCCTTCGACCGGCACCTGGCACTTCGGGCACCATTGCGTGCCGAGCTTCGCAAAAAGCAGTCGCAGAAAATGGTAAACTTCGGTGACGGTCGCGACGGTCGATTTTCCGCCGCCGCGCGTGACGCGCTGCTCGATGGCAACCGTCGGCGGCAGCCCGGTGATCAAGTCCACATCAGGCTTTTCGAGCTGCTCGACGAACTGCCGCGCATAAGGCGACATGCTGTCGAGAAAGCGCCGCTGGCCTTCCGCGAACAGGATGTCGAATGCCAGCGTCGATTTGCCCGAACCGCTCAGGCCGGTCACGACGACCATTTGATCGCGCGGAATCGAGAGCGAGATGTTTTTCAAATTGTGCTCGCGCGCGCCGCGAACCTGGATCGAGTGATTGCTGAAATGCGGCGACTGCTCGGCGATGCGCAGCGATTCGGTTTCATCGTCAATTTCGAACGATGCCTTTTTCGATCCGCGCAAAGTTTCGCGCAAAAATTTGCCGGTGTGCGATTCGTCGATTTGCGCAACTTGCTCCGGCGTTCCTTTCGCGACCACGAGCCCGCCTTCATCGCCGGCCTCGGGCCCGAGATCGATCACGTAATCGGCGCACTTGATCACCTCGAGATTGTGCTCGATGACGACGAGCGAATTCCCCTGCTCGACGAGCCGGTTAAACATTTTGAGCAACAACGCTACATCGTCGAAATGCAACCCGGTTGTCGGTTCGTCGAAAATGAGCAGGCTGTTTTCGGAGTCTTCGCTCGTCAGATGGCTGACGAGTTTGAGTCGTTGCGATTCGCCGCCGGACAAGACGTTGAGCGGCTGTCCGAGCCGCAGATAGCCGAGCCCGACTTCCTCGAGCAATTTCAGATTTTGGAATTTGGACTTTAGATTTTTTTCCTCGGCAAAAAACGCGAGCGCATCGGTGACGCTCATCTCGAGCACGTCGGCGATCGATTTGCCGCGGCGTTGGATTTTCAAAATGTGCGGTTGATAGCGGCGGCCGTTGCACTCGGGACAGCGCACGAACAAATCGCTCAAAAACTGCATCTCGATTTTTTCAAAACCATTGCCGCCGCAACGCTCGCAGCGGCCCTTGCCGGAGTTGAATGAAAACGCGCCGGCGGTGAGGTTTTGCGCGCACGCTTCCGGTGTGTCGGCGAACAGATCGCGAATCGTGTCGAACACGCCGAGATAGACCGCGGGGCTGGATCGCGGCGTGCGCGAGAGCGGCGATTGATCGACCATGATTACGTTGTCGACGCGATGGGCGCCGTTGATTTTTTTGCACACGCCGATGATGTCTTCGCCGACGCTCTCGCCTTTTAGCGCGCGTAAATTTTGATACAGCACGTCATGCACAAGCGTGCTTTTTCCCGAACCGGAAACGCCGGTGATGCACGTAAAAACATTGAGTGGAAAATCGACGTCGATGTCCCGCAGATTGTGCTGCAGAGCGCCTTGCAGCTTCATCCACGACTTCGGCGCGCGTCGTTTTTTCGGAATCGGGATCGATTTACGGCCCGTTAAATAATCGGCGGTCAGCGTTTTTGTTTTCTCGAGTCGCGGCAGGCTGCCGTTGAAAACCAGATCGCCGCCCTCTTCGCCGCGTCCGGGGCCGAGCTCGATGAGATTATCGGCGGCGCGAATGATCGACTCCTCGTGCTCGACCACGAGCAGCGTGTTGCCTTTGTCGCGCAGATTTTTCATCACACGAATGAGCCGGCTCACATCGCGCGGATGCAAACCGACGCTTGGTTCGTCCATGACGAACAACGCATTCACGAGCGATGCGCCGAGACATGTCGTGAGATTTACGCGCTCAATTTCGCCGCCGCTCAACGTCCGTGTCGCGCGGTCGAGCGTGAGATAGCCGAGGCCGACCTCGACGAGATAACGCAAGCGCATCTCGACTTCGTTGCGCAGCATCTCGGCGGTCGAATCACTCTCGATTTTGGATTTCAGACCTTGGATTTTTGCGGATAGCGCGGAAACCGGCATCACTGCGAGATCGGGCAGCGTTTTATCTTCGATTTTGAAATTCAGCGTCGCCGGCTGGAAACGTCCGCCACGGCAATCGGGGCACGCGGCGTAAGTGCGATAGCGGCTCAGCAGCACGCGCACGTGCATTTTGTAAGCTTTGGTCTCGAGCCAGTCGAAGAAGCCCTGCACGCCATACCAGCGGCCGTTTTGCCAAAGATCCTCGGAACTCGCCCCTGCGCTTTTTCGTTCGCCATAAATCACGAACTGCTGGTCGGCCTTCGGTAATTCGTCGAAATCGCAGCGCACATCGATGTCGCGCTCCGAGCAGGCACGGAGTAAATCGCGCTGACATTCCGCGCCATTTTCGCTCTGAAAAACTTTCACCGCGCCCTCGGCAATGCTGCGCGAACGGTCGAGCGCGCGCTCGATGTCGATCGCGATGGTGCGTCCGAAGCCACGGCATTTCGGACAGGCGCCAAGCGGATTGTTAAACGAAAACAAACCGGGCGATGGCGGCGCGATTTCGATATCGCAATGCGCGCAATGCCAGCCGGTCGAAAACGGATGCGGAGTTGCCGCGCCGTTTTGCGGAATAATTTCGACTTTGCCTTTGCCGAAACGCAACGCGGTCTCGATGGCTTCGATCAGTCGCGATTTATTTTCGTCGGAAATTTCAATGCGATCCTGCACGACGCGGACGATTGCCGGAAGCCGCTCGACATCGGGCGCGCTGTCGGTGCGATGCACTTTGTTTTCGAGCCAGATGCGCAGGTAGCCTTGCTGTTTTAGAAAATCGAAAAACTCCGCCGGCTTCGTTTTTGGAGGCGCCGGAACGCCGAATGTTACGAGCGCCGACTTGCCGCGAAGCTGCTCCAGCACTTGATCCGCAATGGATCGGGCCGTCTCGCAGCGAATCTCGCGATTGCATTCCGGGCAATACGCGCGGGCAATGCGCGGCATCAGCACTTTGAGGTAATCGTTGATCTCCGTCATCGTGCCGACGGTCGATCTCGTGCTCTTCACGTGGTTCGCCTGCTCGATCGCGATCGCGGGGGGAATTCCGTGAATCGCGTCGACTTTCGGCTTGTCCATGCGCTCCAAAAATTGCCGCGTGTAAGGGCTGAACGTCTCGACGTAGCGCCGCTGTCCCTCGGCGTAAATCGTGTCGAACGCGAGCGACGATTTGCCGCTGCCGCTCGGGCCGGAGATGACGTTCAGCTTGCCGAGCGGCAGGTCGAGGTTGATGCCCTTGAGATTATTTTGGCGCGCGCCGCGGATTTCGACGACGCCGGGATCGGTAAGAATTTTTGGAGCGGGCTTATCCATTTGAAAAAGGCAGACAACCTCGCCCATCCTTCGCCGCTTTTCAATGAACTCGCTGCGCGCGTCGAAAAATTATTGCTCAGTTTTGTTTGATCTCGGTCCGAACGGCGGCTCCTGCTCGTAATTGCGCGTGAGCGGATTCATCGTCTGCGTGGTGCGGCGATCGAATTCGCGACGGCTCATACCGGAATGTTCACGTGTGTTTTCACAAGAGACAAAACAGCACGTAAAAACGACGAAACATAACAAAACCGCGCAGGTTTTGATTTTCATAACCACTGCTTCGAGCACGGCGCTTTCGCCGGTTGCTGGAAAGGGTTTTAGGATTTGCGCTTCATCGTCGCGGAGAGCTTCTCCACCCGTTGGCGCATAATTTTACCGCTTTTGAATTTAACGGTAGCACGTGGGGGGATGATGAACTGGCTCCCCGGCACGTTCGGGTTGCGGCCCACGCGTTGCTTCGTGAGGCGCACTTCGAATATGCCGAAGTTGCGTAGCTCGACCGTGTCACCGGCGGCTAGCGCATCGGTGATGTGGTCGAGGGTTTTCTGGACAACATCGAGGACGTGATGTTGCACCATGCCGGTTTCATTGCTGATCTGCACGACGAGATCGCGCTTTGTAAGCGTGGCCATACAAGGATGCTACGCTACTGCCCGCTGTTGGAGTCAAGCGCGCTTTTGAAAAGGCGGTTTTTCCACCAGCGGAAAAAGCTCCGGCGCGATCTCCGACGCGGTTTTAAAATGTGTTTTCGTCAGCTCGCGCAGAATCTCCGGCGAGTGCGTAGCGGAAAGCTCGCGCGCGACTTGTTTAACGAGCGACGACGCGCCGCGCGGAATCGTTTTTTGAAAGCGTTTGCCCGTTTTTTCCATCCAGTCGATGAACCGCTCGCGCGCCAGAATCGATGCTGCGGCGACGGCGAGATCCGACTCCGCTTTCGTCCGCTGCTGCAACTCGATTGAGCGGCCATGTTTCATCAGCGCGTTCTCGATCAGCTTCGGATTTGCAAATTGATCCGAAAGCGCGCGCGGGCAGTCGCCACGGATCTGCAGCAAATTTTCAATCACGCGCGCATGGCCCCACGCGAGCAGCCGATTGAGATTGCCGATTTTCGCGAACAGCTCGTTGTATTTCGTCGGGCCAATCTCGACGACGCTGTGCACGGCGCCGTGCGTCGTTTTGATGAGGTTCGCGAGCTCGCGAATTTTTTTGTCGGAACCGATGCGTTTGCTGTCGGTAATTCCCGCTTCCAAAAATATGCGCGCAATGCCGCGATCGACGTAAACGCCCGCGATCACGAGCGGGCCGAAAAAGTCGCCCTTGCCGCTTTCGTCGATGCCGAAATGCGGTGAAAACATTTCCGGGTTGTGAACTTCCTCGTAACCGAGCCGGGCCTCGCCGAGCACTTCCGGCTCGAGATGAAATTGCACGAATTCACCCGCGCCGCGTCCCTGCAGCACGAGCTTCGGCCCTTTTTCGTAAACCGCCGCCGTAAGCTTGTCCTTCTGCGCGTAAAACAACGTGTAAGGCTTCGGCGCGAACGCGAAACCTTCCCGCTCGAGCAGCGCGCGCAGCTTCTCCGCCTGCTCCCTGGAGAGCGGCGTCGTGTAAAGCGTCAGCGGTTTCGACGTGTCAGACATTCGCGCAAGCTATAACGATGGCGCGGAAAATGAACGACGAAATCCCGCGCGCAAAATTTCGAGCCTCGCTTGTGCGCTGGTTTCGGAAAAACGGGCGCGACCTGCCGTGGCGGCTCACGCGCGATCCTTACGCGGTGCTCGTGTCGGAGATAATGCTGCAGCAAACGCAGGTCGCGACGGTGATTCCGTATTTCGAGCGCTGGATGCAGAAATTTCCCGACACGCAAACGCTCGCGCGCGCATCCGAAACGGATGTTTTACATGCGTGGCAGGGACTCGGCTACTACTCACGCGCGCGAAATTTGCACCGTGCCGCACAGGCGATTGCCGGAAAATACAACGCGATTTTTCCGCGTGAGCTTGATGTGATTCGCGAGCTGCCGGGCGTGGGTCGATACACCGCAGGCGCGGTGGCGACGTTTGCGTTCGATCAAGCGACACCGGTGGTGGACGCGAATATCGCGCGAGTGCTTGCGCGGCTGCTCGATTTGCAGACGCCGGTCGATTCGCGAGCGGGTGGCGAGGCGCTTTGGAAAACGGCGGGCGAATTGCAGCCGAAACGCGAAGCGCGCATTTTTAACAGCGCGTTGATGGAGCTCGGCGCGCTGGTCTGCACGCCGCGTGCGCCGAAATGCGGCCAATGTCCGGTCGCTAAATTTTGCCGCGCGACCAATCCCGAGTCGCTCCCGCGCAAAAAACCGCGCCGCAAAACCGTCGAGCTGCTCGAGAATTGCGCGTTCATTTTTTCGCGCGACAAAATCTTGCTCGAGCAACAAACGAATTCGCGCTGGCGCGGCTTGTGGAAATTGCCGCAACTCGATGCGCCGAACGGCGAGCCGCTGCTGCAATCGCACTATCCATTCACGCACCATCGCGTGCGACTCTCCGTTTTCGCGACGTCAAAAAAAGCGGCGCGCGCGCATTGCAAATGGCACGCGGTCGATGCGCTGCCGGCGATGGCTGCTCCGCATTTGCGCGCCGTCGCAACGCTGCTCGCAAAGCGCGGAGTTGCAGCGCCGGTTGCGTCTCTGTAAAACAGCGCCGCTTTCATGGGTCTTCCCGTTTCGACTTCCTCGCTGCAAAAAATCGACAGATGGATCGGCGTGCCGGTTTGCGGCATTTTGTCGCTCGCGCGAAAACTTTTCGGCTCGAAACCGACGCGCGAAAAGCCCCGCAAAATTTTGTTCGTCAAATTCGCCGAGCAAGGTTCGACGGTCATCGCGCACGCAGCGCTGCGACGCGCGGGACGCATGGTCGGGCGGGAAAATGTTTACTTCATCGTGTTCGAGGAAAACCGATTCATCCTCGACGTGCTCGATCTCGTGCCGGTGGAAAACGTGATCACGATTCCGACCGGCAGCGCGGTCGAAATGGCGTTTGGCGCGTTGCGGGCGCTGCGGCGGATTCAGGAATTAAAGATCGATGCCGCGGTCGATCTGGAATTTTTTTCGCGTTCATCCGCGGCGCTCACTTTTCTCACCCGCGCCCGCAGCCGCGCAGGCTTCCACACGTTTTTCGGCGAAGGTCCATATCGCGGCGACTTGATGACGCACCGGTTGCTCTACAATCCGTATCTGCACACGAGCCAGATTTTCGAGCAGATGGTGATGGCGCTCGAGCAGGATCCGGCCGATTTGCCGACGTTCGGAGTGCAGCCGCCGCCGGTCGATCGCAATTTGCCGCTCTTCGAAGCGCGCCCCGGCGAAATCGACGAAGTGCGCGAAATGCTCCGCTCGCTCGGACGCGAAAACGAGCCGCTCATTTTGCTCAACCCAAACGCGAGCGATCTGTTGCCGTTGCGAAAATGGGAGCCGGTTCGTTATGTCGAGCTCGCGCGACGGTTGCTGGTCGCGATGCCGAATATCCGCATCGCGATGACCGGCGCGCCGAGCGAAGCCGAGCCGATCGCGCGCCTTGCGGCGGAGGCTGGTTCGCCGCGCTGCTTTTCTGTCGCTGGAAAAACGACGCTGCGGCAGTTGATGGTGCTTTATTCGCTGAGCGAACTGCTCATCACGAACGACAGCGGACCCGCGCATTTTGCGACCCTCACGCCGATTCACGTCATCACGCTTTTCGGCCCGGAGACGCCTTCGCTTTTCGCCGCGCCAACCACTCGCAACACCGCGATCTGGCTCGGCATCGCATGCAGCCCTTGCGTCAATGCGTATAACAACCGCCAGTCGCCCTGCACGAACAACGTCTGCATGCAGCAGATCACCGTCGAGCGCGTCTTCGCCGAGGCGATGCGCGTGATGGGTCAGCGGCATCACGTTTGACCCACGGCAAAATCGTTGCAGCCATGCCGCACAGCGCCTAGTTTGCGCCGACGATGATCGCCCTCGAAAATCTTCCCGACGCGCACGGCCACTTCGGTCCGTATGGCGGCATGTTCGTGCCGGAAACGCTGATGACCGCGCTCAACGAATTGACCGCGGAATACGCGAAGGCGCGCGAGGACGCGGCGTTTCAAAAAGAGCTCGCCGATTTGCTGCACGACTTCGCCGGGCGCCCGACGCCGCTTTATTTCGCGGAGCGGCTCACGCAGGAACTCGGCGGCGCGAAAATCTATTTGAAGCGCGAAGACCTGCTCCACACCGTCGCGCACAAAATCAATAACGCGCTCGGGCAAATCCTGCTCGCGAAACGCATGGGCAAAAAGCGCATCATCGCCGAGACCGGCGCGGGCCAGCACGGCGTCGCGACGGCGACCGTGGCGGCGCGATTCGGCTTCGAGTGCGTCGTTTACATGGGCGCGGTCGATATGGAGCGGCAGGCGCTCAACGTCGCGCGCATGAAATTTCTCGGCGCGAAAGTCGTTCCGGTCACGGCTGGACAGGCGACGCTCAAGGAAGCGATCAACGAAGCGATGCGCGACTGGGTCACGAATGTCCGCACGACTCATTACATTCTCGGCAGCGCCCTCGGCTCGCATCCCTACCCGATGATGGTGCGCGATTTTCACCGCGTCATCGGCGACGAGGCGCGCGCGCAGATTTTGCAAAAAGAAAACCGGCTGCCCGATTTGCTCGTCGCCTGCGTGGGCGGCGGCAGCAACGCCATCGGCCTCTTCTGGCCCTTCCTCAACGACGAGTCGGTCAAGATGATCGGCATCGAAGCTGGCGGCGAAGGCATCTCGCTCGGCAAACACGCCGCGCGTTTCCAGGGCGGCAAACTCGGCGTGCTGCAAGGCACCAAGACCTACCTGCTCGCCGATGAAAACGGCCAGATTCAGCTCACGCACTCCATTTCCGCCGGACTCGACTACGCCGCGATCGGCCCGGAACACGCCTACCTGCGCGACGCCGGGCGCATCGATTATGATTACGCCACCGACGACGAAGCGCTACACGCCTTCCGTTTCCTCTCGCAAATCGAAGGCATCATCCCCGCGCTCGAGTCCTCGCACGCCATCGCCGGCGTCATCAAGCTCGCGCCGAAAATGACGCGCGACCAGATCATCATCGCGAATCTCTCCGGCCGCGGCGACAAAGACGTCGCGCAAGCCGCCGAGCGCTTGCTGAAATAGTTGTTCCGCCAGATGCCGTGCGGCAGCTTCGAAATTTGCTTCGGGTCGCGTCTTAGGGATGCTAAGAAAATCCCTTATGTCGTCCGAGCCGTCTCGTTCAGCGCCGACTGATTCACCATCGCAAGCATCCGCTGCTCCGGTGGAAAAGCGACAGCAACCGCGCAATCGGAAACTCATCATCGCCATTGTCGTCGTCGCGGTGGTTCTCGTGATCGCGGTTCCGCGCGTGATCCATGGATTGCACACGGTTTCGACCGACGACGCCTACGTGAACAGCTACGTGACCTTCGTTGCGCCGCGCGTGGCGGGGCAGGTTGCGCGAGTGCTGGTCGATGACAACAACTCCGTGAAAAAAGGCGACGTGCTCGTGGAACTCGATCCCGAACCGTATCGCGTGCAGGTGGCGATCAAGCAGGCGACGGTCGAAGCGGCAAAGGCGGATCTTGTCGTCGCCGAGGCGACGATCCGCAGCCAGATCGGACTGCTGCGCAGCCTGCGCTTCAAGCTCGATCACGCCATCGAGGATGTGCACAACCAGATCGCGATTTTGCGCGCGCGCGTGGCGACGCTCGACCAGACGAAAGCGACGCTCGCGCTTGCGCAGACGGAGTTTGATCGCGCGAAAAAACTCGTCGCGACGAAAGTCGTGAGCAGCGAAGAGTTCGACCAAAAACGCGAGGCACTCGACGTGGCGCAGGCGCAGATGCAGCAGGCGGTTGAAAACGTAAACCAGCAGCGCGTCGAGCTCGGTCTTCCGCTCGAGCCGGAACCCGGCAAAGGTCTCGCGGATGTCCCGCCGGATCTGGATCAGAATTTTTCCAGCGTTCGCCAGGCGCTTGGCGAGCTGATGCAAGGCGCGGGGCAGCTCGGCGTTGTCGCCTCTTCGTATAATATGACGCCGAAGGAAGTGATCGCGGAATTTCACCGGCGCGATCCGAAGGACGACATCGACAAAATTTACAACGACATCGTGAAAGCCGCTCCCGCATTGAAACAGGCGCAGGCGAAGCTCGCGCAGGCGGAGCGCGATCTCGACCAGGCGCAGCTCGATTTGCGCTATTGCACGATTGTCGCGGAAATCGACGGCGTCGTCACCCGCCGCAACGTGAATCCCGGCAATCACGTGCTCGTCGGCCAGAGCCTCATGGCCGTGCGCTCGCTGCGCGATGTGTGGGTGGACGCCAATTTCAAGGAGACGCAACTTCGCGATCTGCGCATCGGTCAGCGCGTCGATTTGAAGGTGGATATGTATGGCGGCAAACATCAATTCGCAGGCCGCATCTCCGGCTTCACGATGGGCACGGGCTCGACACTCGCATTGCTCCCGCCGCAAAACGCGAGCGGCAATTTCGTCAAAGTCGTGCAGCGGGTTCCCGTGCGCATCGAAGTGCTGAATTACGACCCGGACAAGTTGCCGCTGTTCGTCGGCACGTCGGTGGAAACAGAAGTGGACGTTAAAAGCGCGCCGTCCGGCCTCGACGCCGGCAGGGTGTTGCAGGGATCGATTCAACCGGCGACTTCGGCGAAGCGGTGAACCCAGCCTCGCCAGCGATCGCAGCGCCGTTCGTTGCGGCAAAAGCGCGCGTCTTCAATCCCTGGATCGTCGCGCTGGCGGTGGTGATTCCTACGTTCATGGAGGTGCTCGACACGACGATTGCGAACGTCGCGCTGCGCTACATCGCGGGCGGACTTTCCGCGCCGGTGAGCGACAGCGAATGGGTCATCACGAGCTATCTCGCGGCCAACGCCATCATCCTGCCGATCTCCGGCTGGATCAGCGTGCGTCTCGGCAGGCGAAATTATTTCCTGCTCTCGATCGCCGTTTTCACGCTGGCATCGGCGCTGTGCGGAATGGCGACGAGCCTGAACATGCTCATCGCCGCACGCGTGCTGCAAGGCCTCGCCGGCGGCGGATTGCAGCCATCGAGCCAGGGCGTGTTGCTCGATGCTTTTCCAAAAGAAAAACAAGGCGCCGCGCAGACGATGTTCGGCATCGCCGCCCTGCTCGCACCGGTGGTCGGGCCGACCCTCGGCGGCTACATCACCGACCACTACGGCTGGCGCTGGATTTTTTACCTCAACCTCCCCGTCGGCCTGTTCGCGCTCTGGCTCTGCAACCTAGTCGTCTCCGATCCCGACTATCTCAAGAGCGAGCAGGCCGCGGCGCGCCAACGCCACGCGCCATTCGACACGCTCGGCCTTTGCCTGCTCAGCATCACCATGGTCTGCTGGGAAATTGCGCTCAGCAAAGGGCAGGAATGGGACTGGCTCGGCGATCCATTTTTCCGCGTGCAAACGCTGCTCCTGCTCTTCGCATTCTGCCTCGGCGCGCTCATCTGGCGCGAACTGCGCTTTGCCAATCCGCTTATCAATTTCCGCACACTGCGAGAGCCGAGCTTTCGCGCCTCCTGCATCGTGATCTTCTGCGCGTTCGGCGTGCTTTACTCGAACACCACCACGCTTCCCGCCCTGCTGCAATCGCTCTTCGGCTACGATGCGTTCACCTCCGGCCTCGTCCTTTCACCCGCCGGCATCGGCGCGGTGATCATGCTTTTCGTCATCGGGCTTTTAATCGGGCGCGGTGTCGATGCGCGCTGGCTCATCGGCGCCGGGGTGCTGACCATGGGTGCCGGCAGTTTCTGGATGTCGCGCCTCACGCTCGACATCAGCCCGTGGCAGGTCGTCTGGCCGCGCATCGTGATCATCATCGGCCTCTCCATGACGTTCGCCCCGCTCAACGTCGCCGCATTTCTCCACATCCCGAAAGAGCTCCGCGGAGCCGCCGTCGGCCTCCTCGCGCTGCTTCGCAATGAAGGCGGCAGCGTTGGCACCTCCGTCGCTCAAACGCTCCACGACCGGCGCGAGCAATTCCACCTGCTGCGCCTCGGCGAAAACCTCGACCCGCTCAACCCCGCCGTCACCGATTTCCTCACCCGGGGCCAGGCCGCCGTCCTCACCGCCAACGGCGACCCGAACGCCGCGCAACAAATCGCCCTCGCCACCCTCGACAACCTGCGCCAGGTGCAAGCCTCCTCGCTCGCCTACTTCGACACCTTCTTCATCTTCGGCGTCGTCTCCGCCGCCCTCGTCATCCTGGTCCTGCTCATGAAACGCTCCGTCGCCGAAAAAGGCGCGCACGTGGCGGCGGAATAGGGAAAAAGCCTTCCAAGCCGCAACTGTCGCAAAAAAGAACATCCGACCCGCGTCCGGTCCCTTTCGCCAATTGCAGGCCTCACCGCACCCACTCCCGACGCTGTCAGGGCAAAAACCCCGCCCGCGAGCTGGCTTCAGGACGTCGTCCGCACCCAAACCTGCCGGCGGGCAGCCCTCCGGACGCCGTCCGGACACGTGCCGCTGCAGAGGCGAGGCTCCGGACGCCGTCAGATCGCCTGCCTCTGCAGCGGCGGCCAATCTGCCCGCGTCAGATCCCGCGCCTGCCGTCAGGCGGCCAATCTGACGCCGTCAGATCACGCAACCCTGCTCAGGCGGGCGATCTGACGCCATTTTTGGACATTTCTTTAGCCAATCCTGTCCAAAAACTGTAAAAAACAGCCATTTTGTGCCGAACCGCCAAAAGCCCTCTTATTTCCAGCGAATGCACACGGTGAGGGCGGCGGCAATTCATAGCCGAAAAGCGAGGCGGTTGATGCAATTAACAGGACAAAGGCCGTTGAACTTCGGAATGAGGCAAGGGGTTGTCTGGTCATATGTAGGTTGATATGCAAAAAGAAGGGAGGGTCGCATTTGGGCGTCATTTGCCGGCTTCTACGGCTTTCTGCCGCGCAATGGTGTAGCTCTTGATCATGGGCGCGCGGCCGGTGCAATCAATTGATCCGGCCCGAGCGACTGCGTCGCCGCGACGTCATCCGCCGTGAACGCACCGTTGTAGATGCGGAATTCGTTCAGGTTGAAATCGAGATACTGATCGCCGCTGTAAAACGACCGCCCGATGTAGCTGAACAGGATTTTGATGGCGCTCAGCGGGGTTGTCACCGAAGTGCTTTGCGCCTTGAGCGCGCCATTGACGTAGAGCGCCATCTGGCTCTGCGCGGGGTTGAACACCGCCGTGACATGCAGGTTCGTCTGGTTGCTCCAGTTCCCGGAAGGATTCGGCGAGGTGTTCTGTTCTCCGGAATAATTCCCGGACGTGATCGCGATGCGGCCGCTCTTGGGCTGACACATGATGTAGCCGGATCCGGAAGTGCCGCTGATATTGCCAAAGCCAAAAAAACAGCAGTTGGTGGGCAGCGTCGATGGAAACGTCACCCACGCCTCGATGGTCACCGCCTTGGAGTTGCCCAGAATTCCGGCTGGCAAGTTGACGTATTGCGAGCCGGCCGCTTTCAATTGCACCTGCCCGCCGCCGAGCGTGCCGCCATTCGGCAGCGAGCCGTTCCAGGCCGAGCCACCCACGGAATCGGCCACGGTCGTGCCGCTGGTTTCGCTGAAGCTGTAGCGATGGGCCAACGTCACCACATTGACAAACGGCACCGCGGACACCGGCGCGGAATCGGGGCTTTCGGCTCCTCCCGAGGTCATCGAGACCACGTAGTAATACGTCGTGCCATTAGTCAATTTCGAATCGGTGAAGCTCGTCCCGGTGACATTGGCGACGGACACATAGGGCCCTCCGCTGGCGGATGCCCGTTTTAACTTGTAGGAAGTCGCGCCGGGAAACGCGTTCCATTGCAAAGCGACTTTCCCATCGCCGGGGGTCGCCGTGACGCTGCCGGGCGGAAGATGGAAGGCGTCGTCACGGATCACGGTCCCGTGTTTCACGATGCTCATGCCCGGCAAATAGATAAGCGGCGACCAATTGATAAGATCAGGACTGGTCATGTATTGTTGCACATCATACATGGGGTCCACTTGCATAAACCACGAGCCGTCGGCGAGCTGTGTGGCGCACGGACCCTCCAGATTCGCCCAATCGGGACGATCCGGCAGGTAGGTCCACGGGCCGGTGATGGACGGTGCGGTCGCGTGATGCAGCAACTTGCTTTTGGTGAAGCAATGCCAGGTGTCGCCGACCTTGAGCACCTGCGTGTCGAGATGCATCGCGCCGATGCCGATGTCTACCGGCCCGCTCCAACTCGTCAGGTCGCGGTTGGTCGCCGTGTAAAGATAGGGCCGCAAATCGCTGTCCGCGGACGAGCAGTTGACGATGAACTTGGGAACACCGCTGCCGTCCACCACCCACTCCGGTGCCCAGCTCACTTTCACTCCGGGGATGCCGGTCGTGGAAATGTTGGGCATCGTGTGCCACGTCTGCAGATCGGTGCTCCACGCAAGGCCGACGAAATTCTCGTAGGCGTAGGGTTTGTTGGGAGGTGGCGCGGTGAAGACAAGGTAATACCGGCCGTCCGTGTGCTTCATGATGCTCGGATCGCGCAACGCACCACTCGGACCGCCATAACCTGTGGTCGAATAGAGCGAGTAGTGGATGGCATCCAACGAGGTGTAGATGCGCAGCTTCATGTCCTCCGCGCCGTCGCCCGTAAACGTGGCGAAAATATACACGGGAGGTGTGGCGGCGGAAGCCACTTGCGCCACTTGAAGCGCCATCAGGGCAATGACCAACTTCAGGAAAGACGCACGAGTGAATTGGATTAGGTAGGCAATCATGAGGTGTCGCTTTTGAGATTCCGATCAGTGCTTCCACTCCACGCCAGCGGTCGTGGGGACCACTTCCTTGATTGAACCATCCGGGTTGTATTCGAGGTAATCTGCACAGACTTGCCTTTGCCACGTGAGCCCGGGGCCTTTGGCCGGGCGGTGATAGAAGACATACCACTTCAATCCGAGTTGGGCGATGGAGCCGTGAATATTGCCGCCACCATTGTCAAAAATGATTCGGCCCCGATACTCCCAAGGCCCCAAGGGATTGGTGGCAGTGCTGTAAACCATCACCTGATTTTTAGACGGCCCTTTGTATGCTCCGGCGGGGTAACTCAGATAGTAAATGCCGTTGCGTTTGTGAACCCAGGGACCTTCGCCGGGATCGTGAACGTCTAGCGCGATCAGATCGCCGTCCCGTGTGATCATATCCTCCTTAAGTTTCACGACGTGAAATTTTCCATTGCCAAAAAACAGATAAGCCTGGCCATCGTCATCGATGAAGACGTTTGGATCAATGGCCCTTCCCTCTTTCAACTCTGTCGCGCTGATGAGGGGCTTGCCGATCGGATCCACAAACGGCCCTTCAGGCTTATCTGATACGGCAACGCCGATCTTGCCGGCACCGCTAGGCACGGCGAAGTAGAGGTAATACTTACCGTTTCGTTTGATGCAGTCCGGAGCCCAGAGGCTTTTATCGCTCTCCCATTTCACGTCTGAACGCTGGAAGGCTATCCCGTGGTCTTTCCAGTGCAACAGATCGGACGAGGAATAGACGTGGAAATCATAGGTTGTCCAGGATCGGCCCGAGGCTTGATCGTGCGTGCAATAGAGATAAACCTTGCCGTCGAATTCACGAGCGCTGACATCTGCGGCAAGGTCAGGGAAGAGCGGGTTGGCAGCCTGGAGCGCGGCCGCCTGGAGCAGGAGAGTGGAAAAGATCGAAAGAAGTTTCATACGCGTAATGATTTGGAATGGGATCAGAGTGGATTTTGCCTCGCCGGCTCGGACGGGGCGGCGGTGCAGGTGTTGCCAACCGCGAAGGCGAGAGCAGCGAGGATTGCGCAGGCGGAGAGCAGGCGGATGACGGAAGAAACAGGGGATGTGATTGCGAGAAATGGATTCATAGGAAATTACTGGAAGTTAACGGATCGCGCCGTCGGTGTGCAAAAGACGTGCGGATCGGTGCGATGCGTTGCGATGGGTTCAAGGGTTGTTTTAATGAAAAAAACAGTCGTGAATGTCCAGCAGCAAGCGTTGCGCGGAAGGGGCGTGTTTATTGCAACAGCGCGCGGCCGATTGAGGTCAATTCGCCCTATCGGTGCCTTTGCGGTTGACTTGGGCGGGGGTGAGCTGGAGTTTGGGCGCATTCCGCAGTTCACCTCCGGCAACGCGGCGGCGATGGATGTGGGATACGCCTTTTCATGAGAATTTGCGCCGCGGTTTTTTCCCATGAATACCCATTTGCTGGTAATTGAACCGCTGGAGGCGCGCATCGCGCCGGCGACGATCATCGTGAATACCACGGGCGACACGAGTCACGTCTTCGGGAAGACGAGTCTGCGTGATGCGCTGGAGAGTGCCGATAATCATCCCGGTCCCGACACGATCATTTTTCATCTACAAGCTCCGCCTCCGCATGATGAGAACCGGATTATCCTCTCGAATGGCGAGCTAACCAGCAACGGAAACGTGACGATCAAAGGCCCCGGCAAGCTCATCATCGATGCGAATGGCACCCACCGCGCTTTTGATTTTAACGATGCGAATGATCCCACGCACAGCAGCGACAGCCCGGTGTCGATGAGCGGGCTGACGATCATCAATGGGAAGGCGGCTAACTATGGCGGCGCGATTTATTCGACCGAATCGCTGACGCTCAAAAACATGACGATTTCCGGCAACGACGCGTCGGGCGGCGGCGGTGTGGAGGTGTTTGGCAATGCGACGGCGGGGACGAAGGTGAGCATCAGCACTTCGCTGATCACCGGCAACACCTGCCAGAATTACGGCGCGGGATTAAACCTCTACCATCTCACCTCGCTGAAGATGACGAAGACGGTGGTGAGCGGCAACACGGCTGCGCATAACGCGGGTGGCGGGATGATCGCGGGGATCAACAGCACCGGCACCGGGATGGCGATCACGAACTGCACCTTTGCGGATAACCAAGCCGATCACGGCGGCGGATTGGTGGTGAATGATTACAACACGGCGACGACATCGAAGACGGTAATCAGCGGGACGAAGATCACCGGCAACTCGTGCTCGAGCAAGACGTATGGCGGCGGCGGGTTGATCGTCGATGCGGGGAATACGGTGATCACCAGCTCGACGATCAGCGATAACTCGGCGGTCTATGACGGCGGCGGGATCGAGGCGATTGGTTTTCTCTCACTAACGATTTCCTCCAGCACCATCGCGGACAATAAGACGACGAAAACAGGTTTGTCTGCGCATGGTGGCGGCGGCCTTTTCGTGATGGGCAACGGTTCCGCGACGCCGAAGCCGGTGAAGGTTGCCGGTTCGCACTTTACCGGAAACGAGAGCAAGCGGGACGGCGGAGGCATCATGGCAACGGAAGGCATCTCGCTGACGATCTCGGCGTCGACTTTTTCCGGCAATACGGCTGATGAGGGTGGTGGAGTGGGCACAGCCGGCACCGGCGTGAACCGTGTGGATCTCCATGTGAGCGGCTCCACATTTTCCGATAACGTCGCGGGCTACATCGTCGTCACCAGCGGTGGCGAAGGCGGCGTTGGTGAGGGCGGCGCGATCTATGCGACTGGCGGCGGTGCGGTGACGATTAGTTCATCGAAGGCTACCGGAAACTTCGCCGGCATTTCGGGTGGAGGCTTCTTTCTGAAGAGCACAGGATTGGTGACGGTCAAAAACGTGGTCGTGTCGAACAATGTCGCCAGCCCGCTGCTTGCAAATCGAACAGGTGGCGGCGGAATGGTGATCGATCATACGCCCGGCTTTCAGGTGACCGGCAGCACTTTTAAAAACAATACAGGAGGATACGGCGGCGGGATTTTTCTCTACGATTCCGGTGGCGGCGGCAGCAGCATCCTCAACACTACGATTTCCGGGAACACCGCGGGCCGCTTCGGCGGCGGCGTTTACAACCTCGATCCCGGCGCAACCGGGGTCGTCACGCTCCAGATCGCGAAAGTCACCGGTAACAGCGCGCCCACCGGCGCAGATGTGACCGACGATGCCGGCGATCTCAGCACGTTTAATTTCGTCTGAGCCGACGCGAATCGCGCCGTTGCTTAAGCTTCCCGGCCTTTCGCGGTTAGGCGCATGACGAGGATGTAGAGCGCGGTGAAGGCGACTGCGCCGAGGACGATCCAGAGCGACTGGTGCTTAATGAAGTGGACGAGTGCGTCGGGCTGGGTGATGAGGTCGGGTTCGACGCGGTAGGCTTTTTCGCCGAGCGCGGCGAGGACGTAGCACCAGATGGCGGAGCCGATGATGGTCATGGCGCTAAAGACGCCGAATGGCATGCGGATGATGCCTGCGGGGATGGAAATCAAATGGCGGATGACGGGCAGCAGACGCGCGAAGAAGACGCCGCCGGCTTCGTAGCGGTGGATCCATTGCTCGCCGCGGACGAGTTTTTCTTCGCTAATGAAAAAGAGCCTGCCCCATTTCACGATGATGACGCGGCCGACCCAGCGCGAAATCCAATAGGTGATCGCCGCGCCGAGCCATGAGCCGAACGTGCCGGCGGCGATGACGCCCCAGAAATTCATGTGTCCCTGCGCGGCCCAAAACGCGGCGGGCGGGATGACGACTTCGCTCGGCACGGGGAAGATCGAGCTTTCCATCGCCATGAGCGCGATGATGCCGAGGTAGCCGCCCTGTTGCACCCACGAGAACCAGACGAACAAAAGATGATGCATGCGGAGTGTCTAAACAGCACCCCAGTTCGTGGCTAGATTTAAAATGCAAAATACAAAATGCAGAATTTTGCAGCGCGGCGCGAGCGGAGGCTCAGCGCTGGATTAATTTCGGGACGATCGTTTTCGCCAAGGCGGTGAATGCGCCGACTGCGCTGTTCACATCCGAGTCGATGAGGCGCAGCAGGCCGATCTCGACGTCGAGGCTTTTGCCCTGGAGTCGAATCGCCTTTAGCTTCAAAGCCTCGCGTTCGCGCAATGTGATCGATGGCATCAACGCGGCGGCCTGCAGCGGCCCGAGCGAACGCAGGAGCACGCCGATCGCATTGATCTCGGCGACGGTGCGCGGCCGGACTTTGTGTTTGCGGCAGATTTCATCGGACATGCGGCGCATGACGAAACTGTCGGGCAACTGCAGCAGGCGTTGCTGGTGCAGCTCGGAGAGCTGGACGGTGCGGCGGCGCGCCCATGGATGCGACTCGGAAACGATCAGCGCGAACTGATCGGTGCAGAGTCGCTCGTAGTGCAGGTTCGGCGAGTGGCGCGTGAGGAAACCGAGGCCGACGTCCATCCGCCCTTCCTCGATCGCGGTCTCGATTTCCGTCGATGAGATTTCCTCAACCGTCAGGTTGATGCCGGGATGCGCGGCGGCGAACCGGCCGAGCAGCGGCGGCATGAGCGGGACATTGAGAATCGGCACGACGCCGAGATGCAGCGCGCCGCGCGAGCGGCCCGGTTCGCTCGCGAGTTCCTCGAGGAAATGCTCGAGCTGCCGCAAAATCGCGCGGGCGTGTTCCTGGAAAACCTGTCCGCTCGGCGTAAGCAGAATGCGTTTTCCGCGGCGCTGGAAAAGCGAGACGCGCAACTCCGCCTCGAGATCGCGCATCTGCTGCGAGACGCTCGGTTGCGAGATGCCGAGCCGATCCGCCGCGCGGCTGAAACTGCCGGCCTCGGCGACAGCGAGGAAGTAGCGGAGGTGCCGGATGTCGAGAGGATCGTGCATCGAATTTCGCGTAGGAAAGCGCAGCCCATCGCAACTGCGCATGCAAGCCAAATAGCGCTTTCATAACCAGAGACTATCATGGTATTTTCGTTTCCTTTATCACGAGCCCCTATGCTTTTCCCAAAATTCTGCTGCGCGATCGCGCTCACCGCCCTCATTTTTAGCGGGTGTAAAAAGAATGCCGAGCCCGCGACGCCGGGCGCAAACGGCCTGACGAAAGTGCGTGTCGGCTACATCGGCATCACGTGCGAGGCGCCGATTTTCTGCGCGGTGGAAAACGGATTTTTCAAGGAGGAAGGCCTCGAGCCGGAACTCGTGAAATGCGAGTGGTCGAAATACAAGGACGTGCTCGCGCTCGGCGGTTACGACATCACGCACCATCTCGTGATGTATTTTCTCAAGCCGATCGAGCAGGGGCTCGACGTGAAATTTACCGGCGGAATCCATCGCGGCTGCCTGCGCGTGCAGGCGTGGACGAAGGGCGACATTCACACGATCGAAGATTTGCGCGGCAAGAAGATCGGCGTGCCGGGCATGGGCACGCCGCCGTTTATTTTCACAAACCGGGTGCTCGGCTCGCACGGCATCGACCCGATGAAAGAAGTGCAGTGGCGCGTGTTTCCCGCGGGCGAACTCGGGCTCGCGCTCGAAAAGGGCGAAGTCGATGCGGTGGCTGATTCCGAGCCGATCGGCACGCTGCTGCTCGCGCAGGGAAGCGTGCGCACGGTCGCCGACCAGGCAAAGGACGCACCTTACAAAGACGAGTATTGCTGCGCGGTGATCGCGAACGGCAAATGGCTCGCCGCAAATCCGAAAATCGCCGCAGCCGCGACGCGCGCTTTGCTCAAGGGCGCGAAGTGGGTGCAGGCAAATCCGCGCGCCGCAGCGCAATTGTCCGTCGAGAAAAAATACCTCGCTTCAATCCCGGAGCTGAACACGACAGCGATCGGCAATTTGAGTTACATCCCGAGCGTGACCGGCGCGGAACAGGCGGTCATTTCCGCCGCGGCTGAAATGAAAAAGGCGGGCATGCTGAGCCCGACGACAGACGTGCAGGAACTCGCGAAAAAAGCGTTTGTGCATCTCGAAGGCGTCGACGATGCGTGGATCGCAAATTTGTCGGTGGCGAAAGTGGAAGACGGACAGGTGCCGCCGGATCAAGCGTTGCGGCTCGCGGCGGAACTCCAGGCCGACGCTCCGAAAGTCATCGCGACCTGCTGCGCGCCGAAATCAAAAGTCGCGCCGGCTTCCGAGCCGTCGAAGATCGCAACGACAAAGTAACGTGACACAGCAAGTGATTGCATCGGACACGCTAGCCGGGGTCGATAACCCGGAAAGTTTGCGCCCGCACCGCGCTTCCTGGCCGATGCTATTCGTAGTGCCGATTGCCACTGCAATTGCGCTCGGCGTCCACTTTGCTTTTTCAAAAAATGAGCCGGCGGCGGAGACGCGCTCTTACGCGATTTTTCTGGGTCTCGTGCTCGGCATTGCGTTACTCGGCGCGGTGGTGCAAATCGTCTGGCAGGGTTTGCGGCAATGGCTGCTCCATATGTCGCCGATTCTCGCGGCGGCGCTGATTTTTCTCACGATCCTCGAAGTCATCACCGCGGGCTTTCACTTGCTGCCGATGCCCTATTTTCCAAGCCCCGCGGGCATTTTGCAAAGTCTCATCAACGATCGCGCGATGATCCTCGACAGCATGTGGAACTCGCTGCAACTGCTGCTTGGCGGTTACGCACTCGGCGTGTTTGTCGGCGTGGTGACGGGCGTTTGCATCGGCTGGTTTGAACATGCGCGATACTGGGGAATGCCGGTGCTGAAAGTGGTCGGGCCGATTCCCGCGACGGCGTGGATTCCACTCGCGATGGTCGTTTCGCCAAATGCGTTTTTTTCGGCGCTCGGAATCATCGCGCTCGCGGTTTGGTTTCCCGTGACGATGCTCACCGCGTCGGGCATTTCAAACACGCGCGCATCGTATCTCGACGTCGCGCGCACGCTCGGCGCGGGACGCGCTTATCTGATTTTTCGCGTCGCGATTCCCGCGGCGATGCCGAACATTTTCATCGGGCTTTTCATGGGACTCGGCGCGTCATTTCTCACCCTCGTCGTCGCCGAGACCGTCGGCGTGAAAAGCGGCCTCGGCTGGTATGTGCAATGGGCGCAAGGCTGGGCCGAGTATGGAAAAGTTTACGCAGCGCTGCTCGTGATGGCGGCATTTTTTTCGACGATCATGACGCTGCTCTTTAAGCTGCGCGATCGCGTGCTCGTGTGGCAGAAAGGGATCATCAAATGGTGACCGCTCCCGCTGCGAACGCGGCTGCCGAAGGTTCGTCGCTGCGTGTGCGCGACGTGAGCAAACGCTTTGTGTCGCCGGACGGTGCGGAATTTCTCGCGCTTAAATCCGCGTCGCTCGAAGTCGGTGCCGGCGAGCTCGTCTCGCTCATCGGGCCGAGCGGTTGCGGCAAATCGACGCTGCTGCGTCTCATAGCGGGTCTCGACACGCCGAGCGCGGGTGAGCTTTACGTCGGCACGGAGCGCATCATTAGCCCGTCTGCGAGTCGCGGGCTTGTTTTCCAAGACCCGAATCTTTTTCCGTGGCTGACTGTCCGGCGCAATGTTCAGGCAGGGCTCGTGGCGCGCGGAGTTTTACACGAGAAACATCACGAGCCGGATGAATTCATCCGGCTCGTCGGCCTCGAAAGTTTCGCGAACACGTTTCCGCATCATCTTTCCGGCGGCATGGCGCAACGCGTCGCGCTCGCCCGCGCGCTGATCAATCATCCAAAAATCCTCCTGCTCGACGAACCGCTCGGCGCGCTCGACGCTTTCACGCGCATGAGGATGCAGGACGAAGTGCTGCGGCTCTGGCAGACGCGCCGCACGACGATGCTTCTCGTTACGCACGACATCGATGAAGCGATTTACATGAGCGACCGCATCGTAATCATGTCGCCGCGCCCCGGTCGCATCGAACGCATCATCGAGGTCGGCATCGAACGTCCGCGCGAACGAAGCAGCGCTGAATTTCTTAAGCTGCGCGGCGGGATTCTCGACATGCTTCATTTCGCCGGCGGCGAAACAGCGTAACGCGAGCTAGCGGCGCGCCATTTTTACGCCGAGCACGAAACCGCAAAATGCGAGGATGATTCCGAGCGCGAAATAGTTTTCCTGCATTCGCGGCGAGAAGATCAGGAAAAAACCGTGGCCTTTCACAAGCGCCGCAAAGCTCGAAACACAAAACGGCATCATGAAAAAACGCGCAGCCGGCCAGAAACCGATGCGCGAACTGCCATTCGTCGCTGCGTTTAACAACAGCGCGAAGCCGACAATCACTGCAATGCCGAGCGACGTGAGCCAGAGATTGCGGCTCGCATCAAAGTAACGCGTGACGAAAAACGCATACCAGATGAAATAACACCACAGGATGATCCGGCCTTTCGTCAGGTTCGCGAAATACTTCATCCGGCTCGTCTAGCGGCGAACCGGCCATCTCGTCAAACGACTAAAGCGTGACCCAGCGGAGCGCGAGCGCGAGGAGCAGCGCACCGGCGGCCAATTCGACACCGGTTGAAAAGTCGCTGCGCCCGCGATCAAATTTTTTAATGGCGACATGAATCCACTTCATTTCGCCTTATGCGTTAAGCATCGGGCGTGCCGCGGCGAAAGCGTGCCTTTTTAAAAAATGTCTGCGTTCTCGGATGAGAAACCGGAATCCTGTCGGATCGATTCGAGCCGGCGGCGAATGCCGCGGGCCGATTCAGGCCGGTTAAGGTGCTTGGTGAAAAAATCGAGAATCACCGGCAGCGTCGAAACGATGCCGAGCGACAACATCGCGATCGCGGTGTTGCGCTGTGCTTTCTCGCGCATTCTTCCGGCAAGCAGCAGTCCGATGCCGCAGCCGACCGCTGTCTGCGTGACCGCGACGATGCTGGTGACGGGCAGGTTTTCGATGTAATTTTGGCGGGGTAGCTGCATATCGGAATCTCGTTCAGGATAGATCGAAAATAAATCTCGAATCGCACCTTTTGTTTCTATTTAGTGACACGGACTTTTTTGCAAAGCAAGTTCCGCGCACATGCAACGACCAATTTACGTGCTCATCCTCGCCGGCGGCAGCGGCGAACGCTTCTGGCCGCTGAGCCGCCGTTCGCGCCCGAAGCAGCTGCTCTCGCTTTTTTCCGAAAGCACGTTGCTGCAGGATACGGTCGCGCGTCTCGACGGGCTGGTGCCGCGGGAAAACATTTTGATTCTCACAAATCGCGACCAGGAAAAAGCCGTGCGCGCGCTCGCACCGGATTTGCCGGAGGAAAATATCGTCGCCGAGCCCGCGAAACGCGACACAGCCGCGGCGATCGCACTCGGCGTCGCGTGGGTTTCGCTGCGCGATCCGTCCGCGACGATGATCGTGCTGCCCGCGGATCATCTCATTAAAAACAAAGACGCATTTCAGCGCACGCTGCGCACTGCGGCGGCGGCGGCGGAGCAAACAGGCGAACTCGTGACGATCGGCATCAAACCGACCTGGGCGTGCCCCGGCTTTGGCTACATCGAGGAAGGCAAGCCGATCGAGATCGACGCCGGGGCAAACGCGCCGCGCATTTTCGAAGTCGCGCGCTTTCGCGAAAAACCGAGCGCGGAACTGGCCGAGACATTTTTGCAGCAAGGTAACTTTCGCTGGAACGCGGGTATGTTCATCTGGCCGCTCGCCTCGATTTTAAGCGCG
>JAJPJG010000039.1 GCA_021324395.1 Spartobacteria bacterium
GCGACTTCCCGGTTGTGTGGAGCGACTTCCCGGTTGTGTGGAGCGACTTCCCGGTTGTGTGGAGCGACTTCCCGGTTGTGTGGAGCGACTTTGCAAGTCGACACGGGCGAATCTACCGCAATTGCAAGTCTATACCGCGGCAAATCCGCCAATTCACGGCAGCCAGATGGAATCTGGCTAATTCGCTACGCGCGTCAGTTTAAACGTGAGGCTCGACGTGCCGATGCTGTTGCCGAAATGATCCGCGCTGTTCGGCGGTCCGGTGAGCGAAAAGTAAGGCACGGTCAGCGTGACCGTTTTCCCGCTAATGGTCGCAATGCCGCGTGTGATATATTGCGCGTCCATCGCGAGTTCGAAGATGCCGTTGTCCAGCAGGAATCCGCCATACATGCGTTGCGCGCCGTGGACGATGACGAGTTTGTTGTCGCTGCCGACGGTCGCCTGCGCTGCTTGCGCCGCGTGCTGGAGCTGCTTTCCGTTTTTGTCGAAGAGCGCGCCGGTGGCGGTGCCCTTGTAGGTGCCGGCGAGTTTGCTCGTGAGCGGAATGGGTGTGACGGAAATGTTATCGACCTCGCCGCCGTCGGCGAAGCTTTGCGCGAAGATGTAGCTCGTGGTTCCGCTGGCGGTGAAAATGAAGCCGCGGCTGTTCACCGGCGTATAGCCGAGCACGCCGCTGTCGCTGTAGGCAGCGAGCTGCGTGGCGGACCCGTAGAGCAGTGCGGTGGCAAAATAACGCGTGCCGGGCGTGGTCGGGAGCCCCTGGCCGATCTGGCTGCTGGTGCCGGAAAAGCGGCAACTGTAAGCGCCGTTCAGCGCAGACGCTCCGTTGACCAGCGTGGCCGAGCCGGTGGTGACCGTCCACGGCGCCAGACTGGCGGATTCGAACGAGCCGTTTACCACGAGTTCCTGTGCGTGAACCGTGCCGATGAAAACCAGCGCGACCGCCAGTGCTGTGAGGAGCCTTTTCACGGGCATAATACAAGCATACACCAGCGCGAATGCAACGCGCTTACCGCCGCGCATCGATGCGCAGATGTCTCGGGACTAAAACATTTCGCAGAAGCACTGCGGCGCGGTGTCCCATCGCGTGATCGAGATCCGGATGTTTTTCGATCTCGTCGGCCAACATGTGGTAAAGCATTAAGAGATCGTGCAGCTCGCCAAGCATGCCGCGGAGCTGGACGAGTTCTTCGCCGAGCGCTGCGCGCGGCGTCTTGTCGAGGAGTGCCGCGGCATGGCTGAAGTTTTTGATTCGCTTGCGCCACGTGTGCAGCGCGCTGTTGCTTTTTCTCACGTGCGCGCTGCGTTTCGCGTCGTTCATTTCCTCACGTATCCGCTCCAGCCCATCCAAAAGCCGCATCGTGGTGACGCCGGTAAAATCGTCGACAGACTTGAGCTCCTCCTCCAGCAGTTGCTTTAGCTCGTGGATCTTTGTTTCCAGCGCGCGCTGCTCCTTGCGGCGGCGCTCCTTCAGATGCTTTCGCAATTTGATAAAACCCGAGCCGTTGCAGATCGCCTCGAATGTCTCGCAAAGCACGTGCGCGTCGCGAGCCGGCGCGAGGATGCGCGCGCACTTGCGCAGGCGTTTGCTGTGCTCGTGATAACCGGGAAAATCGTCGTCGCGCAACAGCCGCAGCCACGAACGCAGCTTCGTGATTTCCTTCCGCGTTTTGTGAATCGTGCGCGGACCGGGATTGCCGGCCGCCATGCGCAAAATGTTGCGCAGCGCCTTTTCGAATGTGACGCGGAAAGCCGATCCTTTAAGCACGACGCTCTTTGATCGCTTGCAAAAGATCCGCGATGACTTCGTTGCGTGGCTTTGCGCCGAGGTTGCCTTTGCCGTGAACGCGGAGACTTACGTTGTTTGCTTCCAGGTCTCGATTGCCTATGACCAGCATCGTGTGGACTTTCTTCTGCTCGGCGCTGGCAATCTTTGCCTTGATGTGATCGCTGGAAAAATCGCTCTCGACTCGCACACCTTGCGCGCGGAGTTCGGCGACGATTTCCTTCGAGTAGTTGATCAAAGGTTCTTCGTCGCCGATCGGCAATACGCGGACTTGCTCGGGAGCGAGCCAAAGCGGGAAGTTACCGGCGTAATGTTCAATGAGGAAACCTATGAAGCGTTCGTGAGTGCCTAAAGGTGCTCTATGAATACAAAGCGGCGTAGCTTCCGTATTTTCTTTCGTCTTGTAGGTTAGCCCAAATCGCGCAGGCACGGCGAAATCCACTTGATTGGTAGCGATCGTGAACTCACGACCTATCGCGCTCCAGACTTGCACATCGATCTTAGGTCCATAGAAAGCGGCTTCGTTGGGAACTTCGACATAGTTGATGCCGGACTTCTTTAAGACATTGCGCACCATCTCCTCGGTCTTCTTCCATAGCTCTGGTTGATCGACAAACTTCTGGCCCAGCTTGCTCGGATCATGAGTCGAGAAGCGCATGAGATACTTATCAATACCGAAGGTCGCAAAGTATTTGAGATACATCTCATTCACGGCATTGAACTCAGCCTCGAACTGCTCCTCGGTGCAGTAAATGTGCGCGTCGTTCATCTGCATCGAGCGCACGCGCATAAGACCGAATAACTCGCCGCTCTGCTCGTAACGATAGCAGGTGCCGTATTCCGCGAGTCTAAGTGGTAAGTCGCGATAACTCCGCTGCACCGCTCCGAAGAGCTTGTGGTGGTGTGGGCAGTTCATGGCTTTGAGGTAGTAGTGCTCCGGTTCGTCAAGGAGCGCACCTTGCAGCATGGAGCTAGCCAGTCGACGCATTGCTATATCTCGAATCATCTGAGCGACATCAACGGCTTTTATAGTTTCTAACTCAGCAGCTATGACAGTGCTGGGATTGTCGCCCGTAATCCTTGCTTGCTCCGCTATGGCACCAAGCTTTTCCTTCGTTAAAACTAATTTAGCCAGCTCGGTTGCCTCGTGATCCAGTTCTTTTAATTGTTTGTCGAGTAAGGGATGAAGCGGCCCTTCTTGCCGGAGTATCATCGGCGGAAACATACTCTCCGCGTAATACGGCAGATGTCCGCTGGTGAGATACATGTTCTCGCGAGCTAAGTGTGGAGTCCTGACTCTTTGATAACCGGCGGCGAACTCCGTCTCCTTTGCGAGCTTTTCCAACTCCTCAATCAAGACAGTCCCATTCGGCAGCCAAAGCGGAAGACCTGGACCGACATCTTCGTCGAAGATGAATAGCTCCAGCTCGCGGCCTAGCTTGCGATGGTCGCGCTTCTTCGCCTCCTCCAGCATCGTGAAGTAGGCTTCCATCTCGGTCTTGTTCTTGAACGCGGTGCCGTAGATGCGCTGGAGCTGCGGGTTTCTCTCGTCGCCTTTGTAGTAGGCGCTCGCGACGTGCGTCAGCTTGAACGCACCGATGTTGCCGGTGCGCATGACGTGCGGGCCGGCGCAGAGGTCGAGGAAGTCGCCGTTTTGAAAAAGCGAGATCGTCTCGTGCTCGGGGATGCCTTCGATGATATCGAGCTTGAACTTGCTCGGCGTCGCGCGTTCCGACAACGCGCCGAGCCGGCCTTTCGTGCCGAGCTCAAGCGCTTCATTGCGCGTCACCGTCTGCCGCTCAAACGTATGGTTCGCCTTGATCTCCTTTTTCATCTCCGCCTCGATCTGCGCGAAATCCTCGGGCGTGATCCGATGGCTGAGCTCGACGTCGTAGTAGAAGCCGTTCTCGACCGGCGGGCCGGCGGCGAATTGCGCGTCGGGCCAAATGCGAAGAATCGCCGTCGCGAGCACGTGCGCGGCGGAATGGCGGATACGCTCCAGTTCGGTCATCTGCTGGCGCTGGTCCAGGGTCTTGCGTTCGGTTTCTTCAGGCATCGTTAAAAAGCAAAAGTGAAAAGTCGGAGTGCAAAATCTACCACCGCAGCTTCGTGGCGCAGTCTTAATTTTGCATTTTGTGCTTTTACTTTTGCCCTTGCACGCCGCGAAGGACACGAAGAATTTGCTGCGAGAGAAAGATCTGGTGCGTTTTTAGCTAAATCAGAGGTTGACAAAGCGAGATAATAATTTACTGTTGGCCGATTCGCCCTGAACCGTGGCGTCACCGTAAGCGGAAATCTCCCACAAATGAAATTCAATTCCTCCTACATCGAACCGCTTGAATCGCGGATTGCGCCGTCCGTTTTCACTGTATCCACTCTGCAAGACATCACCGACGACGCCCACGACACGGGCAGTCTGCGCGACGCGATCCTCAGCGCGAATGCTAATCCGGGCACCGATGAGATCGTTTTCAAGTCTGCGACCGGTGGTGTTTTAAAGGGCTCGATCACGCTCGCCTCCGACCTTCCGCCGATTACCGATTCAGTTACAATTCACGACACCGCGATCACAAAGCTCGGGAGATCGTCGAACATCACGATCAACGGCAACAAGCACGCTTTGTTCAACATCAAGGTTGCTTCGCCGACCGATGTGACGCTTGAAGGGTTGACGTTGAAAAACGGAAAATCGAATAACGGCGGCGCGATTTATTTGAATGACGACGGCGGAAACCTCGTAATCCAGAACTGCATCATCAGCGGCAATCACGCGCTCGGAGCCAGCGGCGTCGCAAACGCGACGTATGGCTACATTGCAAAAGGCGGTGCGGTGGACATCGAAAAAGGAAGCGTCACGGTGATCACCTCGAAAATCACCGGCAACAGCGCAGTCGGCGGAATCGGCGGCGCAGGTTACTACGGCGGAAAAGCCCTCGGCGGCGCCTTCTACGTGGGAACAAGCGGAAAACTTTCGATTCAAAGCTCAACCATCTCCGGCAACACCGCGCAGGGCGGCAACGGCGGAAACGGAGCAAAAGGTGACGCCGGCACGCACGGCGATCCTGGCTCCGCCGGATCGGATGGCTACGACGGTGGTTATGGCGGTAACGGCGGGCACGCGTTTGGCGGCGGCGTTTGCAACTTCGGCAGCGCCACCATCCAGAGCTCGATCATTTCCGGAAATGCCGCGAAAGCCGGCAACGGCGGAAATGGCGGTGCGGGCGGAAACGGCGGCTCCGGTGGAGCTGGTTATTCCGACTCGGACGGCAAGCACCACGGCGGCATCGGCGGCATCGGCGGAAATGGCGGTAAAGGCGGCAATGGCGGGAACGCATCCGGCGGCGGCGTTTACTCCAGCAGTTATGTGGGCGGCGCCGGGACGTGCTCTTTGTCGATTATGTCTTCATCGGTGACAGGCAACACAACAGTATTTGGCAAGGCTGGCGCTGCCGGCCTAGGCGGAAAAGCGGGAGCAAGTAGTTCCTACTACACCGATCTTCCCGCCAGTGGCACTGCCGGCACGGCAGGCACAACGGGCTTTAGCAATGGCGGTGGCATTTTCTCCTACGGCTCTGCGATGAATCTTTCCGATATCATCCTCCTTAAAAACAAAGCCGCACAAAGTGCTGACTTCAGCATCTCGCTGACGCCGGGACTGTATTTGGGCACGGTCTAACTTTATTGATCCCGCCGCAAAACATTCGTCTTGCCCAACCAATCATCGCTGCTAAATGTGTCCTTCGCATGCGCAGCCAGTCTGCGCGGCACGCTGTGTTGCAAGTAGCAATGCGGCGTCAGGAGCGATTCCCCGGTAGAGGTTCCCCCTCACGGTGAAGAAACCAACCAAGCCAATGATGGCATGTTAGAAAACGAGGGCTTCCGTCGTCGCTCCGCGAGGCGCTCCAAGGAGTAAACGTCTATTCAACAACAGCAAATTCGTGTTAACGGTCGCATTCGCGCACGCGAGGTGCGGGTCATTCTCGCAGCAACCAACGAGCAGCTCGGTGTCATGAAGCTGCAGGACGCTTTGCGCAAAGCGCAGAGTGTCGGCCTCGATCTCGTGGAAATCGCGCCGAACGCAAACCCGCCGGTCTGCCGCATCGTCGATTTCGGAAAATTCCGCTACGCACTCGCGAAGCAGGACAAGGAGAAAAAGCAGAACTCGAGCAAGTTGAAGGAAATCAAGTTTCGCGTGAACATCGACGAGCACGATTACATGACGAAGCTGCGGCACGCGGAGGAGTTCCTCGACAAGGGCAACAAGCTCAAAGTCCAGCTCCAATTCCGCGGTCGCGAAATGGCGCACCAGGATCTCGGAATGGGCGTCATGAAGCGTGTGAAGGAAGATCTCGTCACCATGGCGAATGTCGAGATGGAGCCGAAGCTGATGGGCAAAAGCATCAGCATGACGCTCTCGCCGTTGCCCACAAACAAGCGCAAACGGAAGTTTGAACCTCCGACCGACGAGTTTGTGGAAGAGGACGACGCGGAGGATTGATCGCGCTTCACAAAATCGCGCGAAAATCCCGTCGCCATTCGCAGCGATTTGATTGATGCAAAAAACGAAGCTCGTTTTATTCGACATCGACGGCACGTTGCTGCACTCCGGCGGCGCGGGCGAAAAAGCGCTGCGGCTCGCGCTGCGCGATCGATTCGGTCGCGACGATGATCTTTCGAAAATCGAGATCGCCGGACGCACCGACTCGGGCATCGCGCGCCAGATTTTCGCGCTGCACGGCATCGAGCCAACACCGGAAAATCTCGGCGCGTTTTACGACGGCTACCTGCACCATCTCGAATTACTCCTGCCGGATACGCCAGGCCGACTGCTGCCGGGTATTTTACAGTTGTTAGACGAACTGCACGCGCGCCCTGACGTCGCGCTCGCGCTGCTGACCGGCAACCTCTCCCGCGGCGCGCAGCTCAAGCTCATGCATTACGGAGTATCGCACTTTTTCGAGTTCGGCGCGTTTGCCGATGATTCTCACGATCGCAATTTGCTCGGCAAATTTGCGTGTGCGCGCGCGACGGAAAAACACGGCGTCGCTTTTTCCTGCGAAAACATTTTCGTGCTCGGCGACACGCCGCACGACATCGATTGCGGCCGCGCGTTTGGCGCGAAGACCGTCGCGATCGCGACCGGCAATTACTCGCGCGAGCAACTCGCCGCGCACAAGCCGGATTTTTTGTTCGACGATTTGTCCGACGTGTCGCACGTCATTGCGACGCTCGGCCTTTGACGATCAAGGGACGATCGTCTTCGACTCGGAAAGCTTGATCACGCGGCCCTCGGGATCGCGGAAATTCGTGTAAGGCCCGACGGTCGTCACGATGATGCCGCGCTTGCGCAATTCCTGCAGCACCGGCTCGCGATTCTTTAATGAGAGATACAGGTGAAAGTAGCTGACCATCTCGCCAAATTCCGAGCGGCGCAGGCAGATCGGCAGCCCGCCCATGCTCATCTCGCAGTAACGGCCTTCGCGCTCGCTGAGCACTTTCGCGTCGAGGATATCCACGTAGAAATCGCGGATCTCTTTCCAGCGATTGGTGAAGATCGTGACGGAATAGCACATCGGATCTTCATCAGCCGTGTGCGGAAGGGCATCCACATCGTGCTCTGTGTTAGTGGGAAAGTCGGTTGCGGTCATTATGAATCTGTCTTTAGCAGGACGCGTGCTCACTTTATGGTTTTTATAAAAGAAAGCTTTTTCCCCTCGCAAACGCCTGCGTGAAACCGCGCAAAGCGCGCCGCTACTTCGCAGTCTCGATGCGCGGAAAAAGCGGCACCGGTTTGCCGACGACGTGGCCATCGGGCAGGCCACCCCACGTCGCTTCGCTCAATTTGAAACGCGATTCTTTTCCAGTTTCATCGAGCTTCCACCGCAGTTGATCGAAAATTCCGTGCGCCGCTTTCGGCAAAACCGGCGAGATCAAGACCGCGATGATACGTAGCGACTCGGCGAGCGTGTAGAGGACGGCGTCGAGTTCCTCATTCCTTGTTGGATCTTTCGCAAGAGCCCAAGGTTTTTGTCGGTCAATTAGTTGGTTGCAGTGAACAGCAGCAACTCCAATAGGAACGTTTAGTGCAACCTGTAGATCAAATTCATCGAAGTGATGTTCGTAAACAGCGCGTGCCTTTTGCCAATCAGGTGCATCTTCAAGCAGCGCGTTAAGAAATGCCTGAGAGACAGACGGTGTTTTCAATCTTCCCTCCCGATACTTGTGCGCCATGTTCAGCGTGCGGTTGAGCAGGTTACCGAGTGAGTTGGCGAGATCGGTATTGTGACGCTGCACGAGCCGCTCCTCGCTGAAGTCGGCGTCTTTGCCGGTGGCGATGTCGCTCATTAGATAGTATCGCAGCGCTTCCACGCCGTATTTGTCAGCGAGCGTGTTGGGATCGACGATGTTGCCGAGGCTCTTGCTCATCTTCGCGCCGGCGATATTCCACCAGCCGTGGACGAGCAGCGTCGGTATCTCCTCGTCGGCATACTCAAGTGCTTTTAACATGATCGGCCAATAAACACCGTGCGCAGGAATGAGAATGTCTTTGCCGATGACGTGCAGTGTAGTGGCCCACCATTTCGCGAACTCTGTTTCTTGTCCGGCGCCGATTTCACTGTGGTTCGGGTTATGACCAGGGACGAAGTGGATATAGTTCAGAAGAGCATCGAACCAGACGTAGGTGACGAAGCCCGCGCCGAAACTCTCTGGAAACGGGATACCCCACTTGAGCCTTGACGCGGGACGCGAGATGCATAGGTCACCCTCTAGTTTGCCGACCGCGTTGCGCAACTCGGCGACGCGAAAATCGGGAACGACGAACGGTTTTCCATCGCGACTGCGTTTGTCTATCAGATCGAGCAACCATTGCTTTGGGTCGAAGCCGGGCGCACCGGTCTTGCGATCCTGCGTTAGCCGGAAATAAAAGTTCTCCTCCTCGCGTTCCTCGACCGGTTGCCATTCGGGGCCGAACTCGCCCTGCTCGTTGCGCTCCTTGTCGGTGAGGAATTGCTCCTGGCGCACGCTGTAAAAGCCGCGCTGCGTTTTCTTGTAAAGCCAGCGGCTTTCGCCGGTCGCTGGGTCTTTGTCGTCCCAGAGTTTCTGCAAATTGACCTGAACACGATCCTTCCAGTGGTGTGAATTAGTGGTAGCGGCCCATTCGTTGTATTCAACTTCGAGTTTTTCCCACAGCGCTTTAAATTTCGCCGTGATCTCATCGACGAACTGCTGCGGCGGCACGCCCTGTTTTTCCGCCGACTGCTGCACTTTCTGCCCGTGCTGATCGACGCCCGTCAGGAAGAAAACGTCGTCGCCTTTGAGCCGGTGATAGCGCGCGATCACGTCGGCGAGCACCTTTTCGTAGGCGTGGCCGATGTGCGGCGCGCCGTTGGTGTAGTCGATCGCGGTGGTGATGAAAAACGGCTTTGCCATGCGTGCGAACAAAGTGCGGAAACCTTTCGATTAAGGCAATGAGGAAGCCCGCGCAAATGCACGATCTCAACTTTGTCTTAAATGCCGCCAACCTCGTCTGCTGGTTCGGCTGTTTCTGGTGGATGTTTCGCATCTCGCGCCGGCAGGACAAGCTGCTGGGCGAAATGCACGGGGTGATGCGCAGCGTGGAGAAGCTTTCAAAAGCCGAGCACGATTTAATCAAGGACGTGCATCCGAAGGTCGCGAAAATCGAGGAGCATGTGGAGGAAGTGGTCGAGGAGACGCGGGCGCGGCGGTGACGGTTTTCCTTAAAGTCCGCAGATACGCGCGCCTTGCACGCGGCGGAGCGTTTATGTCTCGGGCAGGACTTTCTTTGTCAGGCGGTTGATGCCGTCCTGCGCAAACTCGCTGCCGGGATAGAGCTTCTGGGCTTTCAAATACCATGCGAGGCTGGAGCCGATCTGGTCTTTTTCCTCGAGCTGCTCGGCGGTGCGCAGGGTGCGGACAAAGTCGGCGGCCTCGGTGGTGAGGTTTGCGCGGAGCTGGTTGAGTTTGCTGTCGTCGGGGAACTGCTTAAATGCGCGTTCCAGCGTTTCCCACGCGCCCGCGTAGTCGCCGCGTTTTCTGATTTCGCCCGCCTGGATGATCGCCGTCTCGATGATCTGCATTTGATCGAGCACTTTTTTGAGCTGCTCCTGCCGGTCGGGATACATCGCGGAGGCGGCGATGAAGCGCAGCTTGTCGTCGTAAATCTGTCGGTAGTTGTGCTGGCTGAGAAGCTGGTCGAGATCGACGAGCGCTTTTTGCTGCACGTCGCCCTGCGAAAAAATCGCGCCGCTGATCTCGGCGAGCGCGGGATTGCGCGGCCAGATTTCGGTGGCTTCCTTCAGCTCGGTTTCGAGCGTCGTCTTGTCGCCGCTGACCGCGGCGTTGCGTGCCTTTGCGAGATGCATCGCGCTGACGGTGCGCGCGGTTTCAATCGCGGCCATCGGCTTCGACGTATCGAAATCCTTCGCCGTGGTGCTCAGCTCCTTCACGAGCTTTTCCGCGAGCGCGTAATCCTTCACCTCGATCGCTGAAACGAGCTGGTAACTCTTTTGCGAAAACTCGAGCACCCTCCGTTTTTCATCGCGCGGCAACGTGCGGAGTTCGGGCAGATATTCGCCGATGGCAAACGCCTCTGCGAGCCGCTTCGACGCGCTCTCAAGCTCGTTTTGCTGCAGTAAAAATCGAAACGCCTGCACGCCTTCGCGCACATCACGGATTGCTTCGTTCGCGAGCGCGTCCATTGTGCCGACGGTCGGCGGCATGCCGGTGCTTTTTTGGAACATGTCCTTCGTGTCCTTGCCGACTTCGAGCTTTGTGTCGCCGTTGGTGAACACCGCGCGATAGAAATGCGTGCCGATCAGCACATGTTGAAACCGGCGTTGAAAGAAAAGCTGCACGAGCAGCGCCTGGAATTCAATCTTCGCCTGCAAAAGCGACAGCTCCTTCTTCGCCTGGTTGGTTTTAATCGTGCCGAGAATCTCCGCGAGCCGCGTCGTGTAAGGCTGCATGCGCATCGTGCGCTTGAGGTCCTGTTCCTTTGCCCATTCCGAGCTCGCGTCCTTGTCTTTCGCCGGCGGCGCGGCGTCGAGCTTGCCCGACTCGGCGGTGACCTTCGCGTTCCACTCGGCGGCTTTGCGCTCCTGCTCCAGCGCGTCGTTCGCCTGCGCGAGCCGGTCGCTCGCGTCCTGCGCGCGCCACGCGCTGTAGACGGCGTCGGCGAGCCCGTCGCAAAGCCGCGCGTCGATGTCGAAATTCGATGCGCGCGGCAGCAGCCGGAATGCTTCGTCGACGCTTTTTGTCGTGAGATGCTCCGGCGCGAGCTTGTCTAAAATCGTGCGCAAGATCGCCTGATACTGCTTGTCCTGCTCGGTGGTTTCTTCCGGCGCGTTGAGGTATTTTTCAAACCGCGCCTCGAATAAGCGGTTGTTGTTGATGTTCCAGTTGTGGCCGTCCCACGTCACGATTTCCGTTCCCGGATTGAACATCGGCACATCACCGCCGAGGAATTTCGATTGCTGCGGCGAGCTGGCCTGGGCTGCAGTCGGCGCCGGTGGCGCGGGAGCGGGCGCGTCGGGAACTTGCGCGAAAAGCGGCGCCGCGAGGAAAAGACCAGCTGTTAACGAGAACTTAACGCACCGTTTCATACCTTCCTCACGTCCTGCGCGCGCAAAATTCCTTTGTCGCCGACTTCTATTTTAAAAAAGTAGCGCTGACCTTTTTGAATATTCAGCTGATTGAATCGCGCGGGAATCAGCACGGGTAACACGTCACTTTTTCCGTCGATGAGCACGGAATAAAGCCGCCCGACCGTCGGCGACCAAGCCAGCTGCGTGTCCACGGTCACACTGATTTTATAAACATTCCCGCGCAGGCTGTTCGCGTTTTCCAAATAAGCCGGCACATCCAGCGGCGTGAGCGTGCGATACGGATCGCTGACGTTGCGATAAAGCAGCCAGCCGCCTGCGATCGCCGCGAAGAGCAGGATTACGCACGCGATGATCCAAATGGGATGAACTGAGGAGCTGGCACGACGGGCCATGTGCGAAATCAAGTTAGTTTCGGAGCGGTGATTTGCAATTTGCAATTTGTCCGCTCAGTCCCAACGGCTCGTTTTCGCGCCGAGATACGCAACCAGCAAACCGCCTGCAATGTGACAAAGCAGCACCCATCCGCATAGTGCAAACGGCGAGAGTTCCGTTTGCGAAATACTTTGCACCACATCGTAAAAACGCGTGTCGCGCATCGTTTGCAAATAGCCCGACCAGCCCCAATACGCCGCGATAAATGGACGCGTGAACCACGCGATGACGTGTGGCAGCGCGAGCACTGCGCCGGAGAGCGGCAGTTGGAAACCGACGAGATAAACGCAAACGAGCGACGCATGCTCGGCCGATTTCGTAAGGCTCGAAATGCCGAGGCAAACCGCTGTCATCGCGCCGTTCACCAGCACGAGGATCAGCGATTGCGCGAGCATGTCGCCGGGAAAACGGCAGATCGTGTTGACAAAAACCGCCATCCAGATCGACTGCGCTGCGACGAGCGTCGTGAGAAAAACCGCTTTGCTCAGCACGTAGCTCGATGGACGCACGCCGGCGAATTTTTCCTTCTCAAAGATCGCGCGTTCCCCGGCAATTTCGCGCGCGGCGTTGTTCGAGCCGATGAGCGTGAGGAGGATGACCTGGAACATCACAAGTCCGGAAACGAGACTCGCGACGCGCGACGATTGCAGCGTGAATGCCGCCGTTTCCAAAAGCTGCTGGACCACGTTGCCGCTACTCGTGAGATTCTGGATTTGCGGCAAACCATCCCACGCAAAAATCACAACGAGGCACGGAAAACCGAACAGCAGCGCAAGCTGCAGCGCAAGTTGCCCGCCATCGCGAAAGAAAATGCGCCAGCGTCTTTTCAGCAGCGTTTTGAACTGGTCGGAAAAGTGCGGACACATGAACTCTACAGGCCGAGTAGGGATTTCCGGCGGCTTCCACGGCTCCTCGGCTGGAACGTTCTCCACCGGCTCCGCCTCGGCCCGCGCGACGATCTGCTCGGCATTCACAAATGCCGCCTGATAAGCCGCGCGATGCTTTTGCCAGGACGCGTGCCACGCGCCCGCCGAGCGTCGTGCGAGACTCGGGAAAAGCTCTTCCTGTTTGTCCAAAGAAAAATAGTGCAGCAGCAATTCCGGCGCGCCGTGATAAATCAGCCGCCCTTCGAAAAGCACCGCGACGCTATCGTGCGAATCGAGATGCCGAAGACTGTGCGTGACCGAGAGCACCGTGCGCGCCGGCTCGTCTTCGTGCGCGCTCGCGAGTTTGCGCAGCAACTGCACGATCTCGTCCTCGGCCTTCGCATCGAGCCCGCTCGTGACTTCGTCGCAGAGCAAAAGAATCGGTGAACTCACCATCTCGAGCGCGAGCGCGAGCCGGCGCTTTTGTCCGCCGGAAAGCACGCGCACGCGCCGATCCGCGATTTCCGAAAGGCCGACATCGGCGAGAATTTCCACTGCGCGTTCGCACAATACGCTTTCGTCCAAACCGCCCACACGCAGCCGCAGCGCGGTTTCGATGCTTTCCGTGACGTTCAGTAAATCAAACGCGATGCTGAACTGCGGCACGTAGCCAATTTCGTGCGGCTCGAGGTCGTGCTGTTCGAGGTCGCGACCTTCCCAATGGACGCTGCCGCTCTGCGGCTGACGGACGCCTGCGATCACTTTGAGCAGCGTGCTTTTTCCACAGCCGGAGGGGCCGACGACCGCGCAGAGATGGCCTTGCGGAAATCGCGCCGAGATGTCGTCCAGCAGCAAGTCTGTCGCACGACCGGCTGTGAGCGAAATGTTGCGCAATTCCAGCATGCGTTCGATTCTGAAGGCGTTGCGACTCGATTGAAAAGCACGATGCAAAATTTTCGACGAACCACCGGCTGGATTGCGCTCGGCGCCTTCTCCTTCATTGTGCTTTCGATTGTTCTACTGCGACTCGGTTTTAGCGCTTATTTAAATAGCAGCACATTCCGCAAAAAAATCAGCGACATGACGGCGCACGCACTGAAAGCGAATGGCGATTTCCAGGCGCTGCATCTCGCGGGCTCGACGATTTACTCGGACGGATTTCTCGCGCAGGGAACGGACGCCGCGTTTTTTTCCAAATTGTGCGCGGATCAATTGCGCGCTGATTTTAACTGGCGCGGATTGCTGCGACGCGCATGGCAGATCGACGATTTCGAAGTGCAGCGGCTGGAAGTCAACTTCGCCGAGCGTCAGCCTGCGCCGCAACCGCGCGAGCCGCGCGACAAAATCACAAAACCGTCGAGCGGCGGATGGACGCTCGATTTGCGCAAAGCAAATGTCCGCGAATCGCGCTGGACGTGGGATGGCGGCGCGATCGACGGCACCGCGTTTACGCTCACGCCGTTCGACAATGCGTGGCGCATCGACGCGCAAGGCGGCACGCTCGCGCAAGCCGGCTGGCCCGCGCTCCGCATCGAATCGGCGCGTCTGCGTTATCAATCGCCATCGCTTTTCATCAGCGACAGCACACTCCACGATTCTCGCGGAACGATCACGGTGAGCGGCGAAGTGAACTTTGATCACGGGCTGGATTTGCAAGTTGTGCTCAACGGAATCGATGTTATGCCGCTGCTCGCGAATGACTGGCGTGCGCGACTCACGGGAAAACTTTTTGGCGATACAAAAGTGCGCGCGCCGCTGGGAGAAAACTCGTCCGGCGGGATTTCGATTGAAGGCTCGCTGCGACTCGCGGACGCGCAGCTCACGGCATTACCGGTGCTCGATCAAATAGCGCTTTTCACGCGCACGGAAACTTTCCGCAGGTTGCCGCTGACAAAAGTCGCGCTCGATTTTTCGCGCGATTCGGCGAAGTGCACCGTGCGGAATGTTGTCGTCGAATCGGAAGGACTGATACGCGTGGAGGGGAAGTTCACGATCGTAAATGGACAGCTCGATGGTGCATTTCAAGTCGGCGTGTCGCCGACGACGTTGCAATGGCTCCCCGGCTCGCAATCGCGCGTGTTTACCGCTTCGCACGACGGATATTTGTGGACGCCGATGCGGATGAGCGGGCCGGTCGAGCATCCAAACGAAGATTTAACAGAGCGTCTCGTGGTGGCCGCAGCGGGCGACGTGATCGAGCACAGCGAAGGCACGATCCGCAAGGCCGCGAAGGACGTGCTCGATTTGCTGCTGCACTAAGGCAGCTTCAGCGTCGTATTTTGCCCGAGCCGAAACGCGCGCTCGGCGCTCTCGAAGACCTTGTTTATTTGTTCTTTGCTATCGAGCCGATACTCGACCGTGTGCGCGTGGGTCGAGCCGGGATAAGTCTTCATCACTTTCTGCCACGCATCGTCCTGGCCTGTGCGCCCGGCGATTTCTTTCGCGAGTTCCTGCGCTTTGTTGATCGCCGATTGCCCGAAGCCGACCGGCGAATTCGGCGTGTTCGGTTCGATGTAGTAAAAGCGCACGGCGAGATTGCCGCTGGTGTCGATATTGACCTCGGTCACGCGTGCCGCGCTGTCTACGATGTAATCATGAGTGCTCACGGAAATGACCGCGCGCAACGCGACTTCATAAGTGCCGCCGGGCAGTTCGCAGCGCCACAACGGCTGGCGAGTCGGCTCGGGTGTCGGCGACGGCGTCGGGCTTTGCGCGCGCGCAGTGAGCGCGAATGCAAACAGCGCGAGCAGCAGCCGGGATTTCATGTCAATGCATCGACGTGTGCGGCGGCACATCGCCGGGGCCTTTGACGAGATGTTTGACCGTGCCGTCCATTGCGATTTCGACGCCGACATCGACTTTGCCTTTTTTGTTTGCGGGCAAAGGGTCGGACCATTTCGCGATCCAGACAGCCTTGCTGCTCATGAGCGCGCCGCGATCGAGCGAGATGCTTTCGACGTAAACTTTGTCGCCGCCGTCACGATCGGCTTTGGCTTTTTCGGCGATGTCGAGCGCTTCGCGAATTGAAAGTTGCGGCGCTGCGAAACAAGCCACCGCGTTAAAAAAACAGGCGAGAAAAATCAGTCGCATAATTTTGCGGGAAAGCCGCAGCTTAACTCGCTGCGAGTCCGGCGCAATCTCACTCTTTTTTGATTTTGCCGCCCCACGAAATGATGCGCGCTTTTGTGCCTGCGGCTTCCGCCTCGGCGATCTGGCCATTGCGATTGTAAAACAGCGACAAGCTTGTCCAGCCGATCTGATCGTTCGGCCGCAGATCGACTGCTTTTTTTCCCGCTTCGATCGCTTCCGGAAAACGGCCGAGCTTCATCAGCGCCATACCGAGCGCATGCCAGCCGTCGAAGAACTGCGGGTCGAGATCCACGCAGCGTTGATATTTTTCCGCGGCGCTTTCGAGCTCGCCGAGCGCGAGATCGCCATTCGCATCGTCGAAAATTTCGTCGACGGATTCGCTCACGTGGAAATTACCGCTGTGCAATCTGCACGTGCGCGGCTTCGCGACGTGTGCGCAGCCACTCCTGGAATGCGGCTTCGCTTTTTTGGCGCACGAACAACGAGCGAAAGAGCGGCTTGTCCTTCTCGAATTCCTTGTCATCGATCGGCAGCCGCTTGTTTAAATAAACGAGAAGCGCGCCCGCTTCAGTTTGTGTCACATCGCTGAGCTGGTTTTCGCCGAGTTCGACTGCTTTTTGCAAAATCTGCTGCTCGTCCGGCACATCTTCCTTCGGCTGGTCCGCGATGGAAAATGGAGGAATCGTGTCAACTTTCTGCCCTGCCGCAGCAGCCGCGTCGGCGAACGATTTGCCGGCTTTGAGATCAGCTTCGAGTTTGGTGCGGACTTCGCTCGCCTTCAGTTTCAGCGCTTCGCCTGCGCGCTCGGCTTTGAGCTGCTCGATGAGCTTCGGCTTCGCTTCTTCAAACGTGAGCTGATGGTTCGGCACGACATCCATAAGCTGCAAAACGTAAAAGCCGTTTTCGCCTTGAATCACGTCGCTATTCGGATCGTCTTTCGTGAGTTGAAATGCGGCGCTAGTGAGCGCGGGAACTTTTGCGATTTGTGGATCGGGCGAAGCTTGCGTGAATGCACCGGTGCTTGCAACGGGCGCGCCGGATTTCGCGGCGATCTCGTCGAACTTCGCGTTTTTGTCGAGCATCGCCTGCGCAAATTCATTGGCGCGATTGTAGAGTTTTTCGAGCGCGGCATTGCGGTCTTTGCCGGTCAGTTTTTTGTCCGCCTCGCTCAGTTCAAACGTGACGAATTTGATTTTGCGCTGTTCCTCCGATTTAAACTGTTGTTGACGCTGTTCAAACGCCTTTTTTGCGTCGTCGTCGGAAATCTGGACACTCGCCGCGAAGTCGGAGGTGTTAAAACGAATCACCGAAACCTCCATTTTCTGGTGCTCCTGCTCGTAAGCGGAATGGAGCTCAGTCGGCGAAAGTTCAACGCCGCTGGAAACAAGCGCTTTCACTTTTTTCAGTCGCAACTCGTCGCGCACGAGGTCATCGATGATCGTCTCGGTGAAACCGCGCGGGGTGAGTGAGCGCTGGACGAGATCGTTGAGTTTGTTGGGATCGAACTGCCCGTTCGTCTGCAGCGGGCGCAGCGAGGCGATGGTATTTTTGATTTCCTCATCGCCCGGCTCGATTCCGAGATCCTTCGCCTCGCGGCGAATCACCATTATGTTCCAGACGAAATTTTCGACCGCACGATTGCGATCAAAGCCCGCTAGATCCTGCACGAGATCGACGAGCCCGAGCTCGAGCGCGACGTAGAATTTGCGCGCCTCGCGATCGACTTCCGTTCCGGAAACATGATGGCCGTAAACCGTCGCGACCGTATCGGAGCGCATGCGGTCCATGCGGCCGGCTTGCGTGCCGTTCCAGAACCAGACGAAAGCGATGATGACGAAGATTGTGACGAGGACCATCAGCGTTTGCTGATGCTTGCGGAAGAAAGTGTTGACCATTTAAACCTTGGAAAGTGGGGATTATGGGTTGCGTTCGGGCATTGAGTTACTTATTTTGCCCGTCTCGTCAATGAACCTAAGACGTTGGTTTCCCCTCCAGCAACTCCTTTTTGCGGCAGCACTTTTTTGCGGCTTCGTCGCGTTTGCGCAGGACACAATCACGACGCGCGATGGCAAAACGACGCAGACAAAAATTCTCGGCGTCACCGGCTCCAGCGTGCAAGTCCAGGTCGGCGGCGGCTCGATCGGAGTTCCGTTGGCGAGTGTCGTGAGTGTGACGATGGCAGCGCCTTCGGATTTTGCGGCCGGTGTCACGGCTTACGAGGGAAAAGATTACCCAAAAGCTCTCGCTAGCCTCAAAAACGTGACCGACAAATACAAGGGTCTGCCGGTCGATTGGGCGCAGCAGTCGACGGTGATGCTCGGTGATATTTATGTGGCGATGAATCGCTTTGCCGACGCGGAAGCGGCTTACCGCGATTACCAAAAATACTATCCCGGCGCAGGCTCGACGCAGGCCGATGTCGGCATGGCGCGCATCGCGATTTCCAAAAAAGATTACGCGACTGCGAAGCAAAAACTGGAGCCGATCCTCGCGCAGGCGCTGAAGGAAAAAGCAGTCGCGAAAAATATCGGGCCGGTTTACAGCAACGCGTTTTACCTTTCCGGCCAGATCAAGGAAGCTGGCGGCGACTACACCGGCGCGCTCGAAGATTATTTGCGAACCGTCACACTGTTCTATCATGATCGTGTCGCCGTTAACGCGGCACAGGAACGCGCCGACGCGGTGCGCAAAGAACACGGCGTTGCCGTTCCGTAAAACAGACGCAATTTCATGAAAACCCTCAAACATTCCCTCATCTTCTCCATCTCGTTGCTCGCATCGCTGAACGCATTCGCGCAGGAAGGCGGCGCGCCGGCCGGACACGGCGGCGGCGAATCGATCATCAAAGTCATCCTGCACGGCGGTCCGTTGATCGTGATGATCTGGTGCGCGATTCTCGGCACTTCGGTCACGATGGTGACGTTCGTGATTCAAAACATTATCTCGCTCCGCAGGGAAAAGCTCGCGCCAAGCGCGCTCGTCGATGCGCTCGCCAATGAAATTGCCGCGGGAAATTACCAGGGCGCATGGGAGACGGTGAATGCGAACAACAACTACCTTTCCAATGTGTTGAAAGTCGGACTGGAACGGCTCGGCCGCGGCAAGGAAGCGGTTGAAGATGCCATCGCCGAAGCGGCATTGCGCGAGGCCACCACGATCCGCACGCGCAACAGCTATCTTTCGGTTATCGGCGTGGTCTCGCCGATGATCGGTCTGCTCGGCACGGTCATCGGCATGATGGGCGCGTTCGCAACACTCGGCGCAAGCGGCATTTCCGATCCGCGCGGCCTCGCGACGAGCATCGGCGAAGTGTTGATGGCGACCGCCAGCGGTCTCTTCATCGCGATTCCCGCGTTCATCGCCTATTACATCTTTCGCAATCGCGCACAAATGGTGATCGTCCACGCAGATGATCAACTTAACCAGCTCGTGCAGGACATTCCTTACGAGGAACTCTCCGGCGTCCGCATCGGTGAAAATTTCGAGGCCGGAGCAGGCGCACCGGTGCTCGGCGCCGAGCAATCGCGCAAAGTCTCGATGTCGCTCACGACCAATTGCCCCGTCTGCAACGGCGCGGTGACCCCCGGCCAAAACCCATGCCCGCATTGCGGCGCTACATTGGACTGGGCACAATAATCGCGTAGATTTCCGCGTCGAATGCACAAACTGACGCAGACTCAAAAGCGCGAGAAGGAGCGCAAGAATCCGCCCGAGGAGGATCCGGAATTTCAGATCGCGCCGATGATCGACATTCTGCTCGTGCTGCTCGTCTTTTTCATGTCGATCAGCTCGACTGAAGTGCTCCAGTCGAATCGCGAAATCCAGCTCCCGGTCGCGAACGACGCCAAGAGCGCGTCCAAAAGCAATCCCGGTCAGGTCATCATCAACGTCACATGGGTCGCCGTGAACAATCTCGGCACGATCGAGATTAACGACACGCGTTATCCCGACGCCGGCGCGATCGTGCCGATTTTGCAAAAAGCGATCAGCGCCAATCCGCTGGCGCGCGTGCTCATTCGCGCGGACAAAAATACGCGCTACGATTTTTTGCGAAGCTTGATGCAATCGATTGGAGCAGCCGGCGTGGCAAACGTCACGTTTTCGGTTGTCGATAAAGAGGGGGCACAAGCGGAAAGTAAATGATCATCAAACAACCAACTTACAACTGATATGGCCGGATCCGTAGGTTCAGAAGACGGCGACGTCGGATTTCAAATCGCGCCGATGGTCGATGTCGTGTTCGTGCTGATGCTCTTTTTCATGGCGAGCGCAGGCATGCAGGTCGTCGAAAAAGAGCTCGGTATCAATTTACCAAGCGGCGGCAAGTCGCAGGCGGGCGGTCCGCCGCCGACGCCGATCATTATCGACATCTCGCCCGAGGGCCAGGTGACGATGAACAACCAGGCTTACGGCACGCCGACTGACAAAAATCTCACCGCGTTGCGGGAATGGCTCAAAAACGCGATCGAGCAGTTTGGCGACAAAGACCCGGTGATCATCCGCCCCGCACCGGAGACGCGGCACGAGCGAATCATGGATGTGCTCAACGCTGCCGCGGCAGCGCGCGTGAAGAACCTCACGTTCAGTTAGCGGTCGGTTCGCTGCGCGAGCCAAATTATCGATCTCAGGTAAATCACCGCTTTGGGCATCGGTGTTGATTTTGCATTGCTGTTTTGTGTCCGTCGGTGCTTCAATCAACCAAGTTAACGGAGGAAAACCATGAACCCATCCCCTCGGAATCGTCTGCAACGCGGCCGATCCATTTTCGCCGACGTCGAGATGCTCGAATCGCGCATCGCTCCCGCCGCAATCGTCGTCAACACACTCAAAGACACCACCGGTGTCGCCGGCCAGATCAGTTTGCGAGATGCGATCCTAGCGGTCAACGCGAGCGGCGACGCCACGAACGACATCACCTTTTCCGTGCATGGAACGATCAAGCTGACGGCGGATTTGCCGATCATCAATGTGGGCGCGGGCAATACGCTCAACATCACCGGACCGCTCGCGACCAAGCCGACTGGCGTGATCGTGGACGGAGCGAAGACGCATCTGCCGTTTAATGTGCACGGCGGCGTGGTGACA
>JAJPJG010000001.1 GCA_021324395.1 Spartobacteria bacterium
CGCGGCTTGCCTTTGCCCCATCCTTTCGGCGTCCAGGCGCGGAATTTGTCCTGTGTTTCCGCGTAGCAATTCGTGCACAGCTCATCCACCTTCGTGCAGCCGATCCACGGGTTAAACGTGTGGTCGCACCATTCGATTTTCGTTTGCGTGCTCATCGGCTTTCCGGCCTTTCGTTTAATAACGCTCGCGGGTTGAAATCGCTCCATGACATTAGTCCCGAGACGTGCCATCCGGTATGCCCTGCGACGCGCTCACAAGGTCCGGTCCTCTTATCGTTAGTCCGCGCGCCACATAATGCCACGATGGCCGCAGAACCGGTCACTTTAGCGAACACTTCGCGTTCGCGTCGCAGGCATTCTGGCAACGAGTTTGATTGTGCGGTGCTCATAGCACAAATAGCCCCTCCGCATCCTCGGCCTGCGCGCCGTGAGTGGCGGCGATGGCGGAGGCGCCTTTGCGGGTGCTGGTGAAGATGCCGGCGTGCCGGGCATCCTCCACCCACGCGCAGCCGCTGCGGGTGAGGAAAAAGCGGGTGACCGCCACCGGCGGTTTGCTGGTGACCACCCGCCTGACGATGCGGAACCGGTGAATCCAGCGGGGCATTGCTAATTGCTGATTGCCGATTGCCAATTGCGGAGAAGCGGTTTTCATGGGTGGAAATAGAGCAGCACCGCGATGGCAAGGAGGAGCAACAGGATGGCGAAAAGGCGAAAAAACATCTGCCGTTCGACCTCTTGAATCTCGAAAAAGACCCAGTTTGATTGAGTGCGCCTCCGCGCCTGCTCCTGGCTGACCGGCGTTTCGCGCGAGCTCGATGGCGGGTAAATGCTCATGCGACCTCCTCGCTTTCCGTCGCGTTCTTCAGCAGCGCGGCGACGATCTTCTCGACTTCGCTGTCAGCCGGCTTGATCACGACGACGTCGCCGGTTTCCTCCACGCGGCAGCCGATCTTTTTCAGCTCGCCGACTTCGAGTTGCTTCATCGCCTTCGCCTGCGGCTTGTGCGTGGTCTTCACGAGCACCTCGTATTGCTCCGGCAGATGCTTTTTGATCAGCGACGCGACTTTCTCGTCATCGTCCCAATCGATGCCGCCGGTGCCTTTGCGCAGCCCGATCTTGATGCCGTGCACGACGATGGTGCGCGGTTTGTCAAACAACGCTTTATTGCCCTCGATCATGGCCGCGAGCGCGGCATGTTTTTCGGTCGCCCGCGCGACGTGGCGTTTGATGACGGCAATGCGCGAGCGCTTGAGCCGCTCGATGTCCTCGTTGAGGCCGGAGACGATTGAGGAGAGGTCCTCATGCGCGTCGGAAAACTCACGCGTGGCGATCTCGATTTCTGCGAGTGTGTTCATTTGGTTTGGTGGGTTTGGGTTTGGGTTTCGCGAATCACGGCTTGCACGCCGTGCTGGATCGCGGTTTTGCCTTGGATGTCCTCGCGCGCGGCGGGGCTTTCCAGGTGGAGCTGCTCGAGCGCGCGCTCGTAGGCGGTCACGTAATCCGCGCGCGGGTCGAAGAGATCGGCCTGCAACGGTTTCGGCAGCTTGAAATGGCACGGGCCGCAGAACGGCACGTTGCGCAGCTTGACGCCCCCACACGGGCAGACGCTCCCCGCGAGATCGCGGTAAGCCTGGTGCCTGGTGACGTGTCCCGCACTTTGAAGTGTCGCGCTCATTTCGCCGCCTCCAGGATGGCTGGGAGCGAGCAGCGCGGATGGAATTTCCCGCTGTCGATCCTGCCGGTGGTGCGGTCGATGAAGCGACGGATGCCGAAGATGTCGTGGCCGAAATCGGCGTCGCTGGCGTGGAGCAATTTTTCCAAGTCGAGCGGGCAGCCGTTGCAATGCGCGGCGGTGACATCCATCTCGATGTCGCGCGTGGGGTAATCGATTTCCAATTCCTGTGCGTCTTTGGCCGCTCGCGTCACGATTTGCTTGATGAGCGCTCTATCAGTTTTGGTGCAGTTCCACTTGATCATTTCGCCCCCTTCATTTCCCCGAGCGCCAGAATCGTGTCGCGGGCCTTGAGCACCCATTCCCACGTAAACTTATTGTTCTTTTTCGTGGCCATGTGGCTGCCGGCGCGCAGGTAGGTGAGCCAGACGCCGAGGCCGTCGTGCGTGATGATCGTGGTCTGCGCCTCGAACGCCTCGCCGGTGGCGGGCGGGAGCCCGTGCGCGGCGGCAAAGGTGTCGAGATCGTCGTCGGTCGGGATGTTCGGGAGCTGGAGCTTGCAGAGGCTGCGGCGCTGGAATTGGTCGAACAATTTTTTGCCCGCGGCCTTCGCGAGCTTGGCCTCAAACACGTTCGTGCCGGAGATGACGACGCCGCATTTCGTGCGGTCGTAAATCTCGCGGATGAACTCCGGCACGCGGAAGTGCGTGAGGTTGGTGCCGGTCGAGAAAATGTTGTGGATTTCATCGACGATCAGCAGCATCCGGCTGTCGAAGGACGCGATGGCGCGGGCGCGCAGCTCGGGGATTTTCTGCTGGCTGGAAAAGCCGAGCCGGTCTGCGAGCGAGGCCATGAAGTAGTTGAGCCCTCCGCCCTCCGGCACGCGCACGTAGATGGTCTGGCCGTGGTTGTTTTGCCGCGCGTATTCCTCCAGCGCCTCGGTTTTTCCAATCTGCGAATCGCCAAAAATCTGGACGATTTTTTGATAGGTCAACGCCGCTTCGCACACGCTGAAAATTTTCCGCGTGAGCGATGTCTCGATGAAGCCGAGCTTGTTGACCACGCGCCGCGACTCGATCAGCTTTTTCAGCCGCTCGATCGCTTGCACCATCTTCTCGATGCCGGCTTCGCGACGCCCGGTGAGGAGCTGGTAAACGGAGTCGCGGCTGTAGGGTTTGCCGCCGGGCTGCTTGATCATCGCGCCCAGCTCCTCGAGGTCGAGGTTGTTATCGACGCCGTGGTGATGCAGCCAGCGAATCGCGCTGCGCTGCGCATCCGGCATGTGCTGGGTGGCCTTGTAGACCTGGTCGCCGGGCAACCGGTATTTCTGATTGCGCTGGACCATCTGCGCGTCCGTGGGCGGCGCGGTTTCTGGCGGTTCCTCGGCGGCGATTGTGTTTTCTGCTGTGGCTATTGTTACCATTGTTTTACTCCTTATTATTTGCGGGTTTTTTGTGGGTTTGGGTTTGGGTTAAAGGATTGAGTCGATGTCTTCCGCCGGGGCAGCGGTGGCGGGCGCGGGGTTGCGCACGCGCGGGGCGCTGGTGAGCGCGTCGATGTCGTCGTCGGTCACGGCAGCAACGCGGCGGGCGAGCGAGCGTTGTTTGCCCGCGTGGCGTTCGCGCTGGTGCTCGACGTTCTCGATGGCTGCCGCGACGCCTTGCGCGCGGGAAAAATTACTGCTGCGCGCGTCTTGCAAAACGAGCGCAGCAGGGCATTCGTCTCGCTCCGGGTCGGCTGTCGCGCCTTTCGTCTGCGTTCGACCTGCGAATGCGGTTAAAAGAGATTCCCGGCGCGGCGCGATGATCTTATCTTGTTCTTGTTTATCCGATGCGTGAGCGCGGTCGCTGCCTGCCGCCGGGAAAGTGTTGACGAGATATTGCTGCACCTCGCGGGCGTTGTGCTGCTCGCGCTCGACCGCCTCGCGGGTCTCGGGCTGGTGCAGCTCCGCGAGCCGGGCCATGTCGCGCCCGATGTGCCGGCGGGCTTCCGCCAGCGCCTCGCGGCTGGCCTCGCTTTCGTCGAACCATTTGGCGCGGTCCTTGAGCGGGATCGACTCCACGTAAGCGCCGCTTTCGTCCAGAATATGCAGCACATCCGGCGCGCGCCGGTTGATCGCCCAGAGCACCTTTTGCCCGGTGCCGTTCTTGGTCGCGATCGTCACCGAGTCGCTGCTGGAAAAGTAAAGCCGCTCGCCTTCGAGCGTGATCGTGATCTGGTGCCGGTCCACCTCCGCAAAACCGGTCTTGCAGAGGATCACCGCCGCCACGCAATCGGGCAACGGCTGCACGGTGCCGGGGCGGCGCGCGTATTCGCGGGCGGGATCGTTCGTGCGTTCGCGCAGGCGTGTGGCCTGCTGCGGCGCCACCGGCGCGGGCGGGAGGGTCGGGAGATGAGCGTTGCGGTAGATCATGATTTTTTCGCTGCGATTTTGCTGACCACCTCGATGAACTGCGCAAACTGCGCGTCGTCCATTTTGGCGAGATTGTTGCAACCGGTGACGCGCTGCATGAGCGCGAAGCGGTTGAGCTGCGGCTGCGCGGCTTCCGCCTGCGGCCAGAGCCGGTTGAAAATGGCGAAGCGCTGTCCGCGCGAGATCGCCTGGCCGGCGGGACGTGCCGGCGCCTTGAGCGTGTAGGTTTTCGCGCCGCTTTCCGCGGGAGCCGGCGGCACATCGAAAACCGCCGTGTCATCCGGCGTCGCCGCCTGGAGTGCCTCGGCTACTTCGGTCGCATCATCCGGCAGCGGACGCCAGACACCGGGCGAGACTTCGGCCTCGGTAAATTTGCCGTGGTCGGTGTAGGCGTGTCCCGGCTCGTGATTGTGCCGCGCGATGGCATCCTTCACCGCCGCGTGGAGCTGCGGCACGGTGAGCAGCGGCAATTTGAGTGCGAGGCGGTTCCCGTGCTCGGCATTGAAACGCGCCAGCTTTTCCGCCTCGGCGACCAGGCTGCCGGGCGCGGCGCGTTCGCCCAGTTTTTTCAAGCCGAGGTTTTCGGGCGTGTTGGCCCAGTGGTTGCCGCGCTGGCCGGGGAGATGCAGCAACGCGTAATGGAGCCGGCGGTTGAAACTTTCAATGACGCCTTTTCCGGCGGCGTTGCCGCTCGCCTTGTCGCGCGGCGCGCCCACCCAGCGGACCCCGCCGTTCATCGAGGTGCGGTGAACCTTGATCCCGCTTTGCGGTTCCTCGGTCACGCCCTCCAGGGTCGCCGTGAGGGTTTCGAGCACCTTTTGCTCCGCCTCGCTGCACGCGGTCGCACCGCGCTCGAAAAGGATGTGCGTTTTATACCCGACGCCGATGCCGAAGCCGGGCGTTTGCAGGCCGTGCACGAGCAGCTCGGAGACGACCATCGCGTTGATCGCATGCCGCGGCATCAGCAGGTAGGCGACGATGAACCGGCTCGCGACCTCCATCATCACGTAGCAGACCACCTGCACCGCCTGCCCCGTGCGCGGGTCGATGCAGAGGATGTCGAGCCGGACGTCGTCCAGCGTGTAAAGCTCGCACTTGCGCAGGGCCGAGTAATCCATGAGCACGTAGGCGCTCGCCCCTTTTTGCGCCGCAAACCCGAGGTTGCCGCCGAGGCGCAGGGCGCGTGCCGGTTTCTTGCGCAGGATCGTCGCCTGCGACCACGGGAACTCCGCCCCCTCCGGCCAGTCGGCATAATCGATCCCCGGCAGCGGACGGCGCGCGAGAAAATCGTCGCACAGGCTTTTGTAAACCTGGCTCATCGGCGCGCGCCGATGCTTGTCGCGCCCGCCGGTGGGCATGGTGGCGCGGCGATGAATCTCCGCCACCAGCTTGGCCGGCACGGCGCGGCGACCGCCGCAGCCGGCGCGGTATTGCAGCAGCAGCGCATTGGCCGTGCGACGCTGTGGGCCGGCGGCGTTCCAGCGGTCCCACTCGCGCCGCAGCGTCTGCGGCGAGGCGCGCAGCACGTGGCTGCCGCCGTGGAAATGGAGCGTGCGCCCGTCGAGCAAATGCGCGGTGCGCTTCAGTTCCTCGCCGATCTTCACCCCTCGCCCCTGCAGCCGCACTGCAATCGCCTTGAAATGCTCGTGCAGCTTGATCGCGCGGGCGCGCTGCCAGGCACTCTGGTTGGTGAGGCTCATCGGCGTCCTCCCCGTTTTTTACCGCTGCCGTTTTTACCACCGACAACGGGCGCAAACGCGCCATCCTCGTGCGCGACGATTTCGCCATGCTCGCGATGCACCAGCGCCTCGCCGGTCATTTCCGCGAGCGTGTCGCGCAGCGTGTTGCACGCGGTGTCAAACTCATCCGGCTTGAAATCCTCCCGCAGCGCCCGCACCGAGTCGCACACGGAGGCGAGATCGGCCAGCACGTCGGCGTGGAGGTTGGGCGCGGTTTCGCCGTCGCCGTTGTCTTTTGTCTCGGTCTTGTCCTTGAGCCGGTAAAGCTCCGTGAGAGTCTTGTCGTGCAGGATGTGTCTCTTTTTCGCCGCCGCCACATCCGCCAGCGTGCTTTCACTTGTTAAACCGGCATTCTCGCAGGCGATCATGTAGTTGCGGATCGAACGCGCATTGTTGCGAAACTTTTTGCGTTCCTCCGGCGTCTCGTAAGGCGCTTTCATTCGCGCCGCGCACCACGCGTAGAAACCATCCTCCTGCCCATTATTTGAGGTGGAAACGTTTCCACCTGACGAGAGCGCCATATAGCCGGGGTCGCAGCGAAACGCCACCTGCGCTTTTTTGTAGAGAAGCCCGAGCGCGACGACTTCGTATTTGAAATCGATCCCCTTGCGGAGCATCGATTTTTCCCGCTTCTCGATCTCAGGCGCGAGCTTTGCCAGCGTCTTTTGATCCGGCTCAGAGGTGATGACTTCGACTTCTACGGTTTTGGCTTTTTTCATTGCTAGGAGAGGGAATGGAAACTGAGGTGGCAGGAGCCGTCGTCGCGCAGCGGGGTGGTGGTGCGGTGCTCGATCACCGGCATCACGCATTCCATGCCGGCAAACTCGAAGAGGTCGCGGGTGTGGACCGATTCCACCGTGGTGTAAAAAATCTCGGGATCGACGGACGGTTTCATTGCGTCGCCTTTCCAGGATTAAAAACTGTCGGGCCGGAAATAATGCCGTTGCAAACCATCTTCCTTTTTCCAAGCCGGTTTAGATTTTGGCGCTTTTCCTGTCCGCAAACAGGACATCTAAACGACATCGACCAGTTGCGGTTGCTGTAGTGCTGAGTGCGGCGAAGCTCAACCATTCGCGTCGAGGCGTGGAGTTCGTTTTGAGTGGTCGTCACAGCTTGATCCTCCGGGCGCGGAGCTTTTGCTCGAAGAGCGCGCACTGCGCGTCGGTGAGCGTGGCGGCGACATCGACCAGGCGATCCACGAGGTCGTTGGGCGAGTAGTTCGCGCTCTCGGCCATGTAGAGCACCAGCGAGCGGCGCGTGATGCGGTAGCGCTGCACGTCGCGGCCCGGCACCCCGTGCGCCTCCAGTTTCCCGCGCTCGATGAGCGAATAAACATGCTGCACGTCGCGCCCGAGCGATTTCGCGCATTGCACCGGCGAGATCACCTCCGACTTGTAAGGCACCAAAAAATCGAACCAGCCTTGCGCGGCGGCATCCAGCTTCCAGCGCTGCAATACCGGTCCGGTGTAACGTGGCCGCCTTTTCGGCTGTGGCCGGGCTTTGGGATTGGCTGCGGCGACAGTCATTTGCTCAGAAGCTCCTGAAACTTGAGTTGATGCCGTTCTGCCTGCCGCAGCGTGAAGGCGGTGAGGCGCGCCTGCTCGCGCTCATCGCCGGTCAACAAAAACGAAGCGGCCTCGTGCAAATCGGCCTGCTCGGAAAGCGGGAGTCCTTCCATTTCCAGCGTGCCGCGCTGTGCGAGTTTGCGGAGTAGTTCGCGGCGTTTCATCGCGCGGCTCCATGTTTGAGCTTCAGGCGCTGCGCGATCTTTCGGCGCACGGTCGGCAGCACCGGGTGATTCAGCGCCATGCTCACGGTGTTGCGCGCAAAGCCTAATTCGATCGCCAGCCCGGTCACCGAGAGGCGTAGGTCGATCAACCGTTTTTTGGCTTCGATTGTAAAATTGTCTTGTGAACTAGTCTGCATGAGGTTAGCAAAAGAAACGTGCAACTGCTAACAAATTAGCAACTGCAAAAAAGTCGTCAACGAAAAAATGCGAACTATTTCGCAAAGAACAAAAACAGCCCGAGAAAAGCTAGGTCTTTCAAAATCGGCCTTTGCGTTGCGCATGCTTTACGACCGCAATTACATCGCCGCGATCGAGGCGGGCGAGAGAGAGCCGGGCCCGCGTTTTGTAAAACAACTCGAAATGATCGAGCGCGAAATAGTGAGCGCGTCGCCGCGCGAACAAGTCAGCAGCAGCGTCGTTTCCGAGCACGCGGAGTCATTCGACCCGAGGCAGCGTTTTGAAAATTACATCGCGGCGAGCGGATTGACCGAGGAGGAGTTTTCAGCACGGCTGAAAATCGCAGTCGATGAGCTGCGGCAAATGCGACGGGGCGAAAAAGCGATTGAGAAAAAGCTGTTAAACAAAGCGGGAGTCATCTCGGCGCGCGCTCCATTTCCCACGCCGGTCAATGCGCAGCGCCCGCGGCTCGGCGACGAACCACGCCTCAACAAAGTGCGCAAAATTCCGCTGGTCGGTTATGCGCAGGCCGGCGCAATCGTCGACTTCGATGAGATCTCCGATTTTGAAAATCTCGTGAGTGTGGAGATCGACGACCCGAAAGCGATCGCGATCCGCATCGAGGGCGACTCGATGATCGACAAGATCGAGCCGGGCGATGTCGTCGTCTGCGCGCGGAGCGACCAGCCGCGCGAGGGGAAAGTAGTGGTGGCGCGCCTGCGCAACGAAGGCGTCGTCTGCAAAATGTATCAGCTCATTGATCCGCAGGCGCCGCTGATCCGCCTCATCAGTTTTAATCCGAAATACGCGCCGATCGAACGGCGCGGCGAAGACTTCGTCTGGATTTATCCAGTGCGAAAATTGATCAAGGAGATGTAAAACAATGAAAAACCTCATCGTTGCAGTGGTCGCGGTGGCGCTTGGCCTCGCGGTTTATTTCAAAGTGCAAAATCAAGTCGCCGGATGGAAAGAGGACGTGGAGAAAAATCGCAGCCGCGTCGTGACCGGTTTCGACGAACTGGAGGCGGAAGGCACGAGGGAGTTTTTCAGCTACGAGCGCGTGCTGCGCATCCAGGAGGAAATGACGGCGGCGGATGAAGCGTTGATCGATCTGCTCTCGCACAAGCCATTCGGACTCGCGCTGTCGCAAACCGAGCTCGCATTGAAAACATCGGCCAAGGCAAACCGCGACCAGCTCGCCAAATCGCGCGCGGAGTTGATCGCCGAGCGTGATAAGCCCGAGGAACCGTCGGCACCCGCGCCGACGCCGCAGCCGGGCTCGTGGATGTGGCAGGATCATGGCCCGTTTGCGCGTCATTGAAACGGCGAAAAAATTGGGAGTCGCTCACTCCGGGCGAGCGCGAGGTCAATGAAGTGTTCGAGTCGCTCCCGCGCAAAATGCAGCGTGCGCTGCGGAGGGAATTGCGCGAACCGCGTGCAGCTCGCATTTCACAAATCATCTTTTTGCTGCTGCTGGCGCTGATTCTGGCGCTGTGTGCGCTTTTTCGCCAAAAATAATTCCATCGAGTTATTTGAGTCCAGCGTAGCTATGGTTTGCGGTGCGGGTTTGCGGGCATTGTCGCCCCCGTGCCAGACAACGCCCCAACTACGACAGCCGCCCCGGTTTCCCCCGTCGCCAACGGAATAACGGAATCCGCAGTTCAAGACAAGCCCAACCAGCCCGCGCTCAACCTCCCGCCGGAGCTGATGGCGGCGTTGTTTAAAAGCGGTTTTCGCACATCGGAATTTTGGATCACACTGCTCGCGCTGCTCCTGCTCAACGCGGGCGCGATCACCGGGCACTTGCCGCAGCATTACGCGGCGGTGATCGATGCGCTCGCGCCGATCATTTACCAGGCGATTCGCCAGTCGTTCAAAAGCGAGAGCATAGCGAAGGCGCTCGATGCCGCCACCTCAACCCCGCCGGCCAATGGCCAGTGAGATCGTCACCGAGAACGGCCTGCGCTTTGAAATCGTGAACACCACTTGTCCGCTCACCCGCTCGCGGCTGCGCAATAAAATCCGCCTGGTCGCCACCGGCGAATCGCTCCGGCCATTGCTCGCGCCAAAGCCGCAGAGCCTCGCCGATCTCCTGCTCGAGCGGCTCGACGAACGCGCCGCTTTCGCCCGCCGCTTTTTTGCCATCCCGCTCAGCGAAGCGGCAACCGTTTAAACACAAAACCAAACCCAAAAAAATGAAACACAAAATACCCACTCTCCTCATCCTCGCCGCGGTCTCCGCGTCGAGCCTTCTCACTGGCTGCCATACCATCACCGACGCCAACGGGAAAAAGCGCGTGGTGCTGACTGAAAAAGCAAAGGCGCAAATTTCCGCGAACGAAGATTACGCGTTTAAAAAGACGGTGAGCATCGTGGAAGGCGGCATTTTTAACCTCGGCACATCGCTATTCGACCAGCAGAAAAAATGGAATTTCACGCAGGCGCTCGGCGGAGCTTTTTACGCTCAAATCCCGATCCTGCTCACCGCCGACGACGTGCGCAACCTGGTGGCAATCAATACGCCGAACAAACCGCACTGGGCGGAACTCGGCGCGCAGCTGGCCGACACCTACGCCAGCGCCAACCCGAAAACACCCACCGAGGCAAAGGCGGTGCTCGACGCGATCGCAAAAGGCTTGCAGACGGCGGGGCCGAATGCCGGCGATGCCATCTCGGTGCCGTAGCCCATTTCCACCAAAAACCAAAATGAAACTCAGCACCATTTCAGCCCTGATCATCCTGAGCGCGCTTTTCGTGCTGTTGGTGGCGCTGTTTTGGACGTTCCCGATTCTTTTCATGGCGGTGGTCATCGCGGTGATCGCGATCGTCTGGTTCATGCCCAATCCATCCGATGTTGAGAGCGGCGAGAACGACGACGCGGGGGACGCTTACTACAAATGATCAACCCGCTCGCGGACCTTGCGGAAATCGCGGAGTCGCAGATCGGCCATCACGAGGATGGCGACAGCAACACCGGCTCGCAGATTGTCGCCTACCAAAAAGCAACCAAGCTCGGCGCCCCGGCGTCCGTGCGCGATGGCTACCCGTGGTGCTGCGCGTTCGTGGTCTGGTGCATCGAGCAGTTTCTAAAAACGCATCCCGGCGTGCTCTCCTTCCCGCCGAGCCTGCGGCCCACGATGGCGAGCGTCGCGGAGTTTGTGAGCTGGGCGAAGGAAACGAACCAATACATTTTTTACAAAAAGGACGTGCCGCAGCCGGTGGAGCTGCAGGCGGGCGACATCGTCGCGTTTCAATTTCCCACCGGGCACCACATCGGCATCGTCACCGGCAGAACCTTCAGCGGCCCGCAGCAGCTCGGCTTCCCGACGGTCGAGGGCAACACCAGCGGCCCGCGCAACGCCGACGGCAGCCAGCGCGACGGCGGCGAGGTCGCTGCGAAGATGCGCGGCTTTTTAAACGTGGTCGCATTCATCCGCCTGAGCGTGGAGGCGCAGGCAGCATGAGGATCATCGCCACGGTTACTTATTACAGAGAGACGGGGCAAATCTACGAGCACCGGCAGGCGCAGGTCGATTTCGACGCGGAGTTTGAACTCCCCGGCGCGGAAAGCGACCCCGCCAAGGCCATCAGCGGGCGCGGCATTGAAATCCAGACCGTCACCGAATCGCTCTTCGCCGGGATGCTCGCGGAGGGAGAGGAGAATTTATGATTGCTGATTTACGATTGCTAATTGGGAAAGCATCGCGGCTGCGCCGCAGCGGAAACAAGGCCGGCAAATTGGCAATTGCCCCATGTCACCAAGGCGTCTCGCTTCGCTCGGCTGGCAATCAGCAATCAGCAATGCTTTTACTCCTGGTGGCGTTCTTTGCCATTGGGTTTGGGGTGCCGGCCACGTTTGGGGAAGCGTGGCCGGCGTTCCCGGTCGTCGTCGCCGAGGCACCGCCGGATACGATCAAGCCGTGGCTCGAATGCGCCGTGTGGCTGCTGGGGGCCGCGCTCATCGTCAAGAAGCTCTTTTTCGACCGCAAACCGCCGATCGGCGAGGAGATCGCATTGCTCGCCAAGCAGGTCGATTTAAGCGAGCTCGAAAATAAGGTCATCGGCTGCGCGACCAAGGAGGAGCTGAGCAAAGTGCAAAACGAGCTCGGTAAAAAGATCGAGGACCAATTCCACAGCCTCGACGGCAAGCGCAGTAAATCCATCGGCGGCCTGCACGAGCATCTCACCGCCACGAAAGAATCCGTCGCCGCACTGCGCGCCACCACCGAGACGCACACGCAAATGCTCGCCCGCATGGAGCAAAACTTGATGACTCTCGTGAGGAGGAAGGAATAATGAACGCGGCCCAGCGTGAACTCCTGCGCGGCGCATTGTTGATCGCGCTCGAAGCCTCCGGCAATTACCGGCCCGCCGTGGCGACGCTGCGGATCGGCGTGCGCCAGAGCGGCCACAACGTCACCGAGGAGGAGGTCAAGGCCGAGCTGCAATACTTGATCGACGCCGGCATGGTCGCCCGCGAGGAAAAAAAGATTTCGCCCGAGAACAGCGGCTACCGCATCACCAAGGCAGGCCGCGACCACCTTGCGCTGGAGGGTCTCGCGTGAATGAGCAGGCAAGTCTCTTTCCGCACCGATTCGCTCCTCGGCAACCTGCCGGAGGAACGCCAGCAGGAGATCGCGGAGTTTTTGATGAAGGTCAAAAAAGGCGACCGCTACGAGGTCACGCGCAGGCATCTGGAGAAGGACGGCCTTTCCGTCACCCGCTCGCAGCTCGTGCGCTGGTGGCATGGCTGGCGCTCGCGGCGTGTCTTCTCGGGCCTGCGTGCGCAGGCGGAAGCGTTCGAACAATCGCTGAAAGCGGAATGCCCCGGCATGAGTGCCGAGCAGATTCGCGAGAGCGGGCAGCTTTACTTCACCGCGATCGCGCAGGCGGGCGAGGACTCGAAGGAGTTCCGCGAGATGGAATACCTGCGGCTCCACAAGGAGACGGCGAAGATGAAAGCGGAGCTGGAAAAAGCGAAGATCGCGATTTCCAACCGGCGCGTGCTTCTGCTCGAAAAGAAAGCGGAAGCTTACGACCGGGCTCAGGCTGCGTTGCGCGATGCGAAGGCGAGCAAGGGCGGTGTGACCAAGGAAACGCTCGAACGAATCGAACGGGAGCTCAATTTATTGTGAGCCCGCGCGCCGAGAAATATTTCATGCAGTTCCAGGCGGACTGGATCAACGACCAGTCGCGCCTCAAGATTGTCGAGAAATCGCGCCAGATCGGTTTTTCCTACGCGGACAGCTACGACAGCGTGCGCAAGGTCGCGCCGAGGGATGCCCGGCTCGATGTGTGGGTGAGCTCGCGCGATGAGACGCAGGCGAAGCAATACCTGCTCTACTGCAAGCGCTGGGCCCGCGTGCTCAATTACGCCGCCGAGGATTTGGGCGAAGTGGTGATCGATTCCGACAAGGATCTCACCGCCTACGTGCTCAGGTTCGCCAATGGCCGCACGATCAATGTCGTCTCCGCGAACCCCGACGCGATCGCGGGCAAAACCGGCCATGTGAAAATTGACGAGTTTGCGCTGCGCAAGCTCGATTACCAGCGCGAGGCGTATGCGATCGGCAAGCCGGCCACGCAATGGGGCGGCCAGTTCGTGGTGATCAGCACGCATCGCGGCGTCGGCTCGCTTTTCAACTCCATCATCACCGACATCAAGGAACGTGGCAACCCGATGGGCTGGTCGCTCCACTCGGTGCCGATCCACAAAGCGGTCGAGCAGGGCATCGTCGAGAAGATTAACGCCGCCACCGGCGACAAGGAGACGCGCGCGGAGTTCCTTGCGCGGATCGAGCGCGAGTGCATCGACCATGAACAATGGTTGCAGGAGTATTGCTGCGTGCCGGCGGATGAAGGCGCGGCCTTCATCACTTACGACATGATCCAGGCCTGCGAGGATGAAAGCGCGCGGCGCGATTTTGCCTACCTCGAAACCTGCAACAATCCGCTCTACCTCGGCGCCGACATCGCGCGCAAAGCGCACCTCACCGTTTTCGACGTGGAGGAAAAGGTCGGCGACGTCATGTGGGAGCGGATGCGGATCGAGCTGCGCAACAAAACTTTTGCCGAGCAGGAGCACGAGCTCTACCGGCTGCTCGCGCTGCCGCAGATGCGCCGGGCGTGCATCGATTCCACCGGCCTCGGCATGCAACTCGCCGAGCGCGCGCAGGAGCGCTTTGGCAAATATCGCGTGGAAGCGGTGCGTTTCAGCGGACAGGTAAAAGAAGATCTCGCCTTCCCGCTGCGCAGCGCGCACGAGGACCGCACGCTCCGCTACGCCAAGGACGAAAACCTGCGGCGCGACCTGCGCGGGATCAAAAAGGAAACCACCACCGCCGGCAATATCCGGTTCGTCGGCGACAGCGAGGATTCGCACTGCGACCGTTTCTGGTCGAAGGCACTCGCGCTCCACGCGGGCAAGGAAAGCTTTTCCAATTTCGCCTTCGACGAAGTGGAGGACGCCCGGCCACGCGACCGCTATGAACGACGCTCGGGGGTGCTGATTTGAAAACGCGCCGCCATCACAACAACAAAGGCTTTCGCCAAATCCGGCGCGGCAGGACCCGCGAGCAGGTCGCCGCGATCGCACGCAAACTGGGGATCAAGCTCGCCGTATGAAACGCGCTAAAAGCCCGAATTTCGGCCTTACCCTTATCAATGGCCTCACCGCGCGCCAAAACGCGTTTGCAAGGCATTGCAACGGGTTTGCAACGGCACTGAAAACGACAGGGGGAGCCGCGAAATGGTAGCGCCGGCCAAACTGAACGGAACTGGCGGCAGAAAAGCGGCAATGCCGCCGCTCAAGACCACGCCGGAGATCAGCGCGGACGTGGTCGAGCTGGCGTTGCGCACGCGCTTCAATCCGCTGCGCGGGCTCACCCCGCAAATCCTTTCCGCCCAGCTCGACCAGTTCCAGCTCGGCTACGTGGCTTATGCCGCGATGCTCTGGGATGCGATCGAGCGGCGCGACGATGTGCTCAAGGGCGTTGCGGCCAAGCGCAAAAAGAATGTCGCGAAACTGAAACGCGAATCGCTGCAGCGCGAGGAGTCCGACGAAGCGGCGTTGCACGCGGAGGCGCTCGATGAATTTTACGACAACCTGAGCGCCGTCAACGCGCTCGATGAAAACGAGCGGGGCGGTTTCTCGCTCCTCGTGCGGCAGATGATGGACGCAGTCGGCAAATACTACGCCGTGCACGAGATCGTCTGGCAGCCGGGCGAGGTGCTCACCGCCGAGCTGCGGTTTACTCCGCTCTGGTTTTTCGAGAACCGCACCGGCAAGCTGCAATTCCTGCGCGTGCCGCTGGGCGGCGCGTTTGGCGTGCCGCTGGAGGAGGGCGGCTGGATGATCACCAAGGGTGACGGGCTCATGGAAGCCTGTTCGGTCGCATACATGTTCAAAAATCTCCCGCTCAAGGATTGGGTGAGCTACTCGGACAAGTTTGGAACACCGGGCGTGCTCGGCCAGACGAACGCGGCCAAGGACAGCGACGCCGGCAGGGCGATGCGCGATGCGGTTGCCAGCTTCGGCCAGAACTGGAGCGGCGTCGTTTACGGCGCCGACGGCGCGATCAAGGAGCCGATCCAGCTCGTGACCGCCGACAGCGGCTCGGGACAACTTCCTTTCCCGCCGCTGATCGAGCGCATGGACCGCGCGATGGTATCGCTCTGGCGCGGCAGCGATCTCTCCACCATGAGCGCCGACAACAAAGGCGCAAGCGTGCAGGCCGACGAAGGCGACATCCTGCTCGAGGACGATGCGGCGCTGATCTCCGACACTCTCAACCTTTACATCGACCGGTTTGTCATCCTGCAAAAATTCGGGACCGACACGCCGCTGGCTTACTCCCGCCTGATCGTGCCGGAAAAGGAAAACACCGATCTCGACTTGAAAATCGACGACTGGCTGCTCAAGGCCGGCGCGCCGCTCGGCACCCGCGAACGCATGGAGCATTACGGACGGCCCGACATCGACCCGAAGGACACGCCGCTCAAACCTTCCGCCGCTCCGACTCCGCCCGAGGAAACCGGCAAGCCGCCGCAAAACCAATCTCTCGCCAACCAAAAAGCCGAGCGCCTCCTGGTGCTCGTGGAGGAAGCCCTCGCAAATCACAAACCACAAACATGAAAACAATCCGCTCATTCATCGCCGCCTTTGCCGCGGCATTCATCACCGGGCTTTGCCCGCGCCGCTCGCAGTTCTTCGCCAATGAAACGGCGGAGGAAACGGACGTGGCCGAGATGTTCGTCAACCATTTTGCCCCGCGTGAAGACGGCTGGGTGCAGCTCTCGCCGTTTGGCGATTTCGCGAATGTCGACAAGAGCGGCAAGCGCGTGATCCAGCGAATGGAACGCACCGACGCGGAGACGATCTGCAACGCCTTTGCAGGCGTGGCGCGCAAGATCACACAGCCGCTCGGCGCGCCGTGGTATATCGGGCATCCCGATCATCCGCGCTTTAAAAACGTGCACACCGACACGCGCGCTTACGGGCGCATCCGCGAGATGGCGGTGCGTCACGATCCAGCGTGCAACGCGTGCGCCGACTTTGCGAATACCGGCGTGCCTTGCGGCGATCATGGACTTTTTGCGAAACCGCACTGGAATGTCGACGGCGAGCAACTCATCGCCAACGAAGCTTTCCACGGCCACAGCGTGAACTGGCGGGCATTGCCCGGCGGCAGCGAACGCGGCGTCACCATCTTCCGCCCGGTGGCGGTCAAGAGCGTCGGCTTTACCAACGAACCGCAGATCCCGGTGAAACCGGCGGCGCTGGCGAATGAAGCCGCCGACGATGTGCCCGCAGCGGACAAGCCGGTCGTGCCGCCGAAGCTCAAGCTCATCGCCGGATTCAAGGAAGACGAGGACGTGACGATGGAGCAGGTGATCGAGGCGCTGGAAAAAGCGCGCAACACGCTCGCGAACGAAAAGCCGCCGCTCTTCGCAGTGAGCGAAGCCGACGGCAAACTCGTGGTCGAGCTGGTCAACGAAAAGGATGGCGTCGAGATCGGCGCCGTCGTTGAGCGTTTCAATACCGACCTCGCCAACATCGCCACCGAGCGCGACACGTTCAAAACCGAGGCGGAGAAAAAAGGCGAAGCCTTCGCGAACGAACGCAAGGCCCGCGCGACGCTGATCGTCGAGCAGCTCGTCAAGAGCGGCAAGATCATCACCGCGGACCGCGACGCGAAGATCGAGGAGCTCTGCAACGCGGGCGAAGCGTTCGAAACCAAAGCCGCCGAGCTGGCGAACGTGAGGCAGGCGGTGAAGACCACGGCCACGACCACCGATCTTGCCGGCAAAAACGCCGTGCTCACCAACGATGCGCGGGAACGCACCGCGAAGTTTGAGGAGCTGATGAATGCGCGGGCGCAGGAATTTCCAAACGAGGCTTACGAAGACCGCTTCGAGGCCGTCGCCAACAGCGCGGAGGGCCAGCAGCTCTTCGCCCAAATGAAACGCGCAGGAGCGCGGGAGGAGTAAAAAATCATGCCCAAAAAACCAAAAGCACAAACGCCGGTCCGCACTGAATTCAGCGCGGAGGAAATCACCGCCAAAACCTCCGCCGGGCTCACCCGCGCGCAGGCATTGGAAGTTTTACAAACGCAGGCCGCGCACGACGCGACCGATCCGCACGACGAACCGCCCAAGGCGGAGGAGCCGGCGGAGTAAACCACTCTGAGCGGGCGGCAATCACGCCGCGCGCGCAGCAACAAAAACAAACAAACAAACTAAGGAGAAAAAACCATGTTCACACTTACGAACATCCTGGCGACGATCTTTGTCATCGCCATCCTCGCCGCGTTGCTGCTCGCAGCATTCGCGGCTAAACCGGGTCGCGCCGGCGAATTTTTCGCCAACGCGATCACCGCCATCAACATCACGCCCAAGGGCCGCTGCACGCGGCTCGCGGATGCGTCCTTCACCCTGCGTTACCTGCTTGCAAAAGCGGGCAGCGATGCCAGCCACATCGCCATCTGCGGGGCCACGGACGTGCCGATCGGCGTTGTGCCCGACATGACGCCCACAGCCGACCAGGCGAATAGCGATTTGAGCTATCCGCTGCCGGTCAACCTGCTCGGGCTCAATGAAGACACCGAGCGCATGGTGGCGAGTGCCGCCATTTCAGTAGGCGACACAGTCGTCGCCTCCGCGAGCGGTAAAATCAAAACGCTTCCGGTCACCACCGGCACTTATTACGTCGTCGGTCGCGCCTTGAGCGCCGCCAGCGCCGATGCCGACCTTGTCGAGGTCGTGCCGTGCTTCGCGTATGCGGTCACCGTCGCCTAAAGGCATGAGAAACCTCTTTGCCATTCTCTGCCTGGCTCTCGCGTTCGCGGCGGTTCCCGCCGTGCACGCGCAGACCTCGGGCGACGTCATCGTCATCCAGCGCAGCGGGACGAACACCGTCTCGCTGCCCGGTCTCGGCAGTGGCGCGGCTTACGCGCTCATCCGCACCGGCACCGCCGCCCTCACCAGCGGCTCCTGCACCATCACCGATTCCAACGTCACGTCGGGCTCGATCTTCCACCTCCAGGGAGTCGGCACGACGAACGCGGGAAATCTAACGCTCGGCACGGTTGTGTCGGGCACGAGTTTCCAGGTCGTTTCCACCAGCGGCTCGGATGCTCGCGTCTTTCACTGGTGGTTTTTGAAGCAGTAATCACCAACATGAAAACCAAGTTCACACAAAAGCAGATCCAAGCAGGGCGGGCTCTCATCGCGCAAAACGCGCAGAACCTCGCCAATGTTCTGGCCACCGAGCGCATGCTCGATCGCCAGTTGGTGGCATCGGAAAACGATGGCACCATCAAGCCGGGCGAGGTTTACCTCGCGAATGAAAGCGTATTCCAGCAGCAGTATTTTGACGAGCCTGCCACCCTCTATGCGGTGGGCTGGCGCGACCCGTCGAACATCGAGGACGCCCTCGAATTCTTCGCGCCGCAAGTCAGCGTCCCGCGCCGTTTCACCTACAAGGAGTTCACGAATATCGAGGAGTTCCTGAGTGACGGAGCGAACGACGACCTGCGTGCGATCGGCGCCGAGTTCCCGACGGTGAAATATACCGGCACGGAAACCCATGCCCGCACCGACAATCGCGGCTTGCGTATCCGCATCGACCTCGATGAAGTCGCGGACCCGACCAGCGCCCTCGCTGGCGGCCTCCCGGTCTATCAGGCCCGTGCCGTCGAGAAACTCAGGCGCCGGCTCAACCGCAATTCGTTGCGGCGTTCCATCGCGCTGCTTTCCGCCGCCGCGACCAACACCGCGAAGACGTGGGACACGACCGCCGGCAAGGATCCGGATCAGGACGTGCTCACCGACCTCGTGACCGGCGCAACGGCACGCGGCATGCGCAGCAACCGCATCGGCTACGGCGAAACCGCCTGGACGAAACGCGGCCTCTCGCTCCGTGCGCAAAACACGGCGGGCGGCTACGCGAGTGCCAGCCTCACGCCGGAAGCGCTCGCGATGCTGCTCGGCATCGACCAGGTGCACATCGACCACGCGCGCTACAGCGCGAGCGGTGCGGCGCTGGCCGAGATCGTGAATAACCTCGTGCTGATGTTCTTCGCCCTCTCGGGCGCGGACGTCGAGGACGCGAGCAACATCAAGCGTTTCACCAGCCCCGTCGAAGGCGGCGGCCCTGTGCGCGTGTATGTGCAGCAGGTCACCAGCAAGCTGGTGGACATCACGGTCGAGCATTACGAGCTGATCAAGGTCACGAGCACGCTCGGCATCCGCAAGTTCACGGTTAGCTAAACAGCCTTCGGCTGGTTCTTATCCTGCCGCTCCGTTTCGCGGGGCGGCAGTCTTGAACCAAAAATGCCAAACTGGATCACCATCACCGCAGACGATCTGAAAGCCGCCGGGCACGGCGCGCTAGTGGATCAGGCGCGCACCGTTGCCATCGGTGCGGTCGACCCGGTGACCGAGGAGATCGAGAACGCGATCGCGCGGGTGCGGCGGGCGATTGCGCAGGGCGGCAACGCGCTCGATGCCGATCCGTCGAAAATTCCGCTCTCGCTCAAGAGCATCGTCAATCACCTCGTGCTTTACGCACTCAGCGAGCGAATCGGGTTGTCGCTGAGCGACGATCAAAAGGAGACGCGCCGCAACGATAACAGCGACCTGCTGCGCATAGCCGATCCCAACAAATTTACGCCGATCGAAACGCCCGACACGCCGGCAGGCCAGGGCGAAATGCAAACACCGGGCGGCATCGACACCGTCACGGGCACAGATCGCGATCGCTACACGCGGAAGGGAATGGACGGGCTATGAACCTCGCCGCTCTCACCACTGCCGCTACGAAGTCGCTGCCGCTCATGACCGGGCCGAAGCGCGAGGAAGCGCAACGGCTCATCGCGGAACTGCAGCTCGCCAATGTCAGCTTCCAGCCGGAAGCCGGAAAAACTGCTGCCGCCAGCGCGTTTGAAAGCGACATGCAGCCGCTTTGCAAGGCGGTTGCCGCGGCGTTGCACGCGGGCGACCTGGAGGCGTTGCGCGGGCTGCGCGCGCTGCTGCCGCATTTGCTCGAGGAGATCAATCGCGACCCGGCGCTGGCGAATGAGCTGGCGAGCCAGATGGGCCGCGCGGTGCTCACCGGGCTGAACGCCGGGCCGGAGGAGACTTTGTGAATTGCCAATTGCTAATTGCTAATTGCAAATTGAGGACGCATCGCGGCTGCGCCGCCATTTTTGCCAATCAGCAATTAGCAATCGGCAATCAGCAATGCGAAACCGGAGGTTTCCGCCCGTGAGCGTCGCCTTCGACCAGACTCCGCGCGCGACTCCGGCGCAAACGCATTGGCGCGGGCGCACGTTGTTCCCGACCGATTTTTCATCGGCGGATATTCGCGGGCTTTCGCGGCAGTTGCGGCTGCGCTCGGTGTTCTCCGCCCGCATGACGAATGCGGAGGCGGTGCAGGAGCTGGCCGACGTGGTGGACGATCTGCTCGCGGGCAAAAACAACATCGCCACCGCCCGGCTGCGGATGATGCGCAAGCTCAAGTCGCTCGGCTATGACCCGGAGCGCGGTTTTCCGCAGGACATGGCGGCGATCCCGCCGGCGGAACGGGGCTCGCTGCGCGATCTCTCGAGCGAAGGCCGCATCGACCTGATGCTGTCGACCAACGTGCGCGTGGCGGCGAACTTCGGGCGCGTGCTCGCGGGTAACAGCGAATACGCCCGGCGCGAATATCCGGCATGGGAGTTGGTGCGGCTTTACCACCGCGAGATCCCGCGCGGCTCGGCGGAGAGTCATTCCGCCGGCTGGCAGGAAAGATGGCATGATGCTGGCGAGTTTTGCGATTGGGAAGGTGCGGCCAAGGCACCGATGATCGCGCTCAAAGATTCGCCGATCTGGGAAGCGCTGGGCGATGGCGCGGGCGGTTTCGACGACACGCTCGGAAATCCGTTCCCTCCCTTTGCATTCAACAGCGGCATGGCCACGCGCGCCGTCCCGCGCGCGGAGTGCATCGATCTCGGCTTGATCGAGGAAAACGAAATCCCAGCGCCGATGCGCGCGCAGCTCACGCCGGGCGAGCAGGAAGTCAACGACGTGTTTGCGCGGCTCTCGCCCGATCTGCAGGCCGTGTTGCGAAAGGAGCTGGCCGCGTGAACGTCACCATTTCCGGCACGGAAAAACTGAGCGCAACGCTGCGCCGCGTCGCCAGCGCATTGCATGGCTCGGGCCGCATGGAGCTGCACCAGGCAATGGGCGCGGAAGTGCAGTATTTGACCGAGGATTATCTGCGCGCGATTGCCGCCGAGCGCCACAAGACCGCTGACAGCCTGGGCGCTTCGCCGTCGAACCATCTCGCGCAGGCTGCGGAAAAAGTCGCGCAACCGGGCGCGCTCACCGCGGATGCCGATGCGGCGACGCTCACCATCAATCATCCCGGCATGGTCCGCGCGTTTCGCGACGTCACGATCCGCCCGATCAACGCGAAGGCGCTCTGCATCCCGATCAACGCGATCGCCTACAACCGCCGTCCCGCGCAGCTCTGGGACCAGCTCAAACTTTTCATCCCAAAAGGAACGCGGTTTATCGCGATGAAAACCGCCGACGGAAAATCATTCGTCGCGCTTTACGTGATGGTGCGCAGCGTGACGCAGTCGCAGGACCGCTCGCTGTTGCCGAGCAACGATCAATTTGGCGAAGCCGCCGCGCGCGGAGCCCGCCGGTTCATCGGCGCAGCATTGCAAAAAGGAGGGAACCTCTAAATGAGCGACCCCGTCTTCATCGCTCCGGTGACGCCCGGCATTCTCGATGCCGGCGTTTACTATCACGTCCCGATTCTCTGCCGCAATGCCTCCTACGTTTACGCGGCTGGACTGGCGATTGCCGGGTTTGCGGCGAGCAGTCTTTCGCTCGGCGCGCCGACCGATGACCCCGTCGATCGCGCGCTCGGCTTGAAGCTCGCCTGCACCGACGTTTTTACCGATGCAAACCGCACCTACGCGGTGACGTTCGATGCCTCGGTGCGCGGCGGCGACATGGCGAGCACCACGCAGACGATCGTCGTCAAAAAATGGACCGCCGACGGGCGCTCGATGACGATCAGCAGTGGCACGTTCGTGCTCGCCTCGCACGGGCTCGCAGTGGGCGACCGCGTGAGCATCGACGATGGCGGGACGTTGTTCGCATATCCCGTAACGGTCGCCACGGTGGCCGATAGCGGCCATTTCACCGCCGTGACGACCGCGCCCGGCGGCGCAACAGGAAATGCCGCAGCCGGCCTGAGCTCACCCTGCACGCTGGTCGCAAAGCAGGCGGGCCGCTCGCAGCACGACATCACCAGCGCAGCAACCGCAAGCGTCGCGCACGGATCGAGCTTCACCTACACGATCAGCGACGACATCGGCGATTCGCCGGTGGTCGGCGCGACCGGGCTGCCCGCCGGTCTTGCCGTGAGCGGCTCGAACATCACCGGCACGCCCACGGAGTATGGATATTTCCCGGTAAAACTCACCTGCGGCGCGATGCAGCGCCACCTTGCGCTCACGGTCACCCCGTCCGGCGGCGATCCGCTGCTGGTGGTTCCCGCGACCGGCAGCTTCGGCATTCCCGGCGCGCGCAGCACCGAGGTGCTCGACGCCAATACTATCGGACTGGAGGCAAGCTAAGCCATGCCATTTGCCACCATCGACGTCGTCGCCGGACGCCTCATCAATCAATTTGTCACCTACGAGCCCGGCGCGCTGCAGAGCCCGGTCTGGACGCTCTCCGATGCGCCGGAAAACTCCATCACCATCTCGGGCGGCTACGGCGGCGGGCTCACCAATTCCGCGCTCATCTCCGGCAGCTTTCCCACGGCTGGCACCTACGATGTGACCGTGGCGGTTGCCGATACCACGCCGCTGCTGGTCTCGGGTGTCATTCGTTTTGAAGTCGCGGAAGCCGTGCCGGTCATAACCGCCCCGGTGCTTTCGCCATTCGATCTCGCGGCGGAAGTCTCGATCCAGCTCCTCGCCAGCGGCGCGCCCACGAGCTGGGCGGCTTCGCTCAAGCCCTCGTGGCTCGATCTCGACACCGACACCGGGCTGCTCAGCGGCCAGCCGCCGGCTGCAGGCAGCTATGCAGTCACCGTGGCCGCAACAAACGCGACGGGCGACAGCGCGCCGCTCAGCTTTACCTTCACCGTCTCCGAGCACCCGCTTTATCTCCCCTGGCTGCATGCCGACCTCACGCTGGTCGACCTCCAGTTCAGCCTGCTGCCGCCGCGTGCGGTGCGCAGTTTTTTCATGGAAAACAGCGCGATCGATTTTTTCCAGAGCGACACGGCGACGCTCGCGGTGGCTGTGGATCAAAACGGGAATGTCGACGATGTGACCACGCTCTGGCTCACCGGCAAAATCATGGATGAAAATGCGCCGGTCATCGACATGACGATCACCGGCTCGGTCGCGAAGACCACGGTCGATGGCAGCAGCTACTACAAGTTCGCTCTCGATCTCGATGCCAGCCCGGTCAAGGACGCCATCCAGGACCTCGCCGATAACGCCGACGGCACCCCGCGCGTGCTCACCCTACAGATGCAGCTGGCGGTCCTGCGCAGCGGGCGGAAATACCGCAGCAAACCTTTCACTTTCAAAATCACCGAGCGCATCGCGGATGCCGGCGCCACCTCCAATGAACCGTAGCCAATGTTAAACATCACCCTCGAACTCTCCACGGGCTTGGCCAAATTGACGTCCACCACGGCGATCAAGGCCGGCGCGCAGGTGCCGGTCACGATCATCACGCAGCAGTCCGGAGCCAACCAATCGCCCGGCGAGAATCCTTATTTCCAGCTCGCGCTCGGCACGCAGGGAAGCTCGCCCGCGGTCAAGGCATATCTCGACGATTTTACGGCGGAAAACGATTACACCTTCACCGGCGTGCTCGATTGCAGCGATACTCGGCTGATCGATTACATGAATGGCAAAGGCGTCGTCTCGATGGACTTCGAGCTCGACTGGACGGTGGACGATGAATTGCAGATCGCGGCGAATTTCGCAGTGAGCGTGCAGCCGCGCATCATTAGCGGACCAACGACCAGCGAGGGCGGCCCGACGTATCTCACTCAAGGCGGTTTCGCAGCGTTCTATACCACGTTCCTCGCGGCGCTCCCCACCAGCGACCCGCACGCCGTCGGCCAGCCCTGGAACAACGGCGGCGTGATCATGACTTCCCTCGGCTAACCCACATGAAAAAACTCCTTCTCACCCTGTTCGTTTCGCTCGGCGCGCTCGCCACCACCTTCGCCGGCACCCACCCGAGCTTTGACGACATCACGATCAACTCGGGCACAAACAGCGCGCTGCCGCCGATCGCAATCACCAGCGGCACCAACGGCCTTGGCGCGTTCCTCGCCACCGGCACGGACGGGAAATTTCACGCGGTGGACGCGGGGACATTCCGCACCCGCGTCGGCCTCGCGATCGGGACCAACGTGCAGGCGCATTCGAGCACGCTCGATAACATCGGCGTCAATGCGTTTTTCGGCACGCTCGCGACCAGCGCGACGAACGCCGCGAGCTTCCGCACGCAGATCGGCGCAGGCACGAGCAGCTTCGACGGCGCGTTTAGCTCGCTGAGCGGCAAACCGACCACGCTCGCCGGCTACGGAATCACGGATGCCTTGTCTGTGACCGGCACGGCGGTCGATTCGCAGAAATTCGGTGGCCTGACGCCTTCGCAGTTTGCTAGCAGCGGCACTGCGGGATTGAGCGGCACCGCGACTTATGCCGCCACGAGCGGGAGTTCTACACTCAGCGGCACGGCTGGGACCGTCTCCGGCGGATACGTGCAAAAAGTAACCTCGTCGAGCGCGGGCCTGACACTCAGCGGCTCGCAAGGCGCGATTACGATCGGTCTGGTGATCGGCGGAGACGCGACACTCAGCGGCACCACGCTCACATTAAACACGGTGATTACCGGCACCACAGTCAATCTCGGCAACGGCAGCTATGTGGTGAACTCAAAAGGACTCGTGACGTCTGCCACAACCCCGACGAATCTCCAGACGACGAATGGTGGTCTCGCGCTCGCGGGATTCAGTGGCATCACCGGCACGGTGCCAAATGCAAACCTGGTTAGCAGCGGCGCGATTACGATCAACGGCGCATCGACCGCTCTCGGCGGGAGCATCACCACGGTCGCGCCCGGCACGCTCATGACGAGCAGCACTAGCGGCGGAACGATCACACTTACCGTATCAACCGGCACAACGTCGAGCACTGCGGCGATCGGCAACGATACGCGCTTTCCGGCGAGCGTTACCGGGTTGCGCCAAAGCGCGGGCGCCGGCAGCACTGACACGGCGGCGACTGCAGCTAACCTCGCGAGTGCCGGTGGAGTAGTTGCCAGCGGCACGGGCAGCACCGTGTTTGATCCGCAAATGCTGCACACGAATGTGAAATTCATCGGCGGTTTCTTCAAGGACGTCAGCGGCACGCGGGATAACCGGCTTTTTCTCTACGACTCCGTCGACGGCATCACGTTCACCGCGCGCAATAGCGGGAATCCGGTCGTCGATTTATCCGGCAGCATTGGAGACGTGGCGACGTGCCGAGTGGCACGGTATCGCGGCGAATGGGTGATCGTGTTTGAAACGGGCAACTACGGCAACGTCGCCTATTGGGCCTATGTGAAAACCAAAGACTGGGTGAATTTCACATCGCCGGTGACGGTATCAACTTCGGCGGTTGTAAGCGCAGGCGAATATACATGGGGACCGCATCCCTTCGTAGACGACGACGGCTCGTTTTACATCACGTTCACAAAGGCAAATTCGGGTCAAACGGTCCAAACGCAGTATTGGATGAAGAGCACCGATGGCGCGCTTGCGAGTTGGAC
>JAJPJG010000027.1 GCA_021324395.1 Spartobacteria bacterium
CGACGGACGCGGAGTGGAGATTCAACGCTTGATCGGTCGCTCGCTGCGCGCGGCGGTCGACCTGGAATTGCTCGGCTCGAGGACGCTGTGGATCGATTGCGATGTGCTGCAGGCGGACGGCGGGACGCGCACGGCGGCGATCACCGGCAGTTGTGTTGCCATGGCGCTGGCGTTTCAAACATTGATCGACGCAAAACGCCTCGCGCAATCACCGATGAGAAAAATGATCGCGGCGATCAGCGTCGGAATCGTGAATGGGCAGCCGGTGCTCGATTTGAATTACGAAGAAGACAAATCGGCGAGTGTCGACCTGAACGTGGTGTTAACTGAAGACGGGCATTTTGTAGAGGTTCAGGGCGCGGGCGAGGAGGCGACTTTTTCGCAGGATGAGTTCGTCGCGATGCTTGATTTGGGAAGGCGCGGCGTTGCAGAGTTGCTCGAAGCGCAGCGCGCTGCTATCGAAGCTGCCCCCAGAATTTCCTAATGAAAAAAGCTCTCATTACCGGCATTACCGGCCAGGACGGGTCGTATCTCGCGGATTTACTTTTGCAAAAAGGCTATGAAGTCCATGGCATCATTCGCCGCGCGAGCACGTTTAACACATCGCGCATCGATCACCTTTACCAGGATCCGCACGTTCACGGCGTGCATCTGTTTTTGCACTACGGCGACCTGGCCGATGCGCTGAATCTCACGCGCATGATCGACCGGATCGGGCCGGATGAAATTTACCACCTCGGCGCGCAATCGCATGTGCGCGTGAGTTTCGATATTCCCGAATACACCGGCGACGTTACCGCGCTCGGAACGATCCGGATTCTCGAGGCGATTCGCGAAGCGAAAGTGCCGACGCGCTTCTACCAGGCTAGTTCAAGCGAAATGTATGGCAAAGTGCAGGCCGTGCCACAGACGGAGACGACTCCGTTTTGGCCGCGCAGTCCGTATGCAGTGGCAAAAGTGTATGCGTATTGGGCAACGGTGAATTATCGCGAGAGCTACGGCATGCACGCGAGCAACGGCATTTTGTTTAACCACGAAAGCCCGCGCCGCGGCGAGACATTCGTGACGCGCAAGATCACGCGTGCGGTGGCGCGAATCAAACGCGGACTGCAAAAGGAGCTTTATCTCGGCAACGTCGATTCGAAGCGCGACTGGGGCTATGCGCCGGAATTCGTCGAGGGCATGTGGCGGATGTTGCAGCAGGATCAACCGGACGATTACGTGCTCGCGACAAACGAAACGCACACGGTGCGCGAATTTGTCGAGGCGGCGTTCGGGCACGTCGGGCTCGACTGGAAAGAATTCGTCAAACACGACTCGCGTTACGAGCGTCCGGCGGAGGTCGATCTGCTCATCGGCGATCCGGCCAAAGCGAAAAAGCAGCTAGGCTGGGAGCCGAAAGTCCGTTTTAGCGATCTCGTCCGCATCATGGTTGAGGCCGATTTGCGGATGGTCGATGGCATGTCGCTGATCGAGGCCGAAGGAAAAAAGCGATGAAAAGCGCTTGACCAAAACAGACGGACGCGACAGTTTACCCGCCCTTTTTACGAGGAGCTTATATGTCGAGAATTTGCGAAATTACCAAATCAAAACCCACCAAAGGCCACATCATTCATCGCCGCGGTATGGCGAAGAAAAAAGGCGGCGTCGGCCGTCACGTCACCGCGAACACGCCGCGCATGTTTGTGCCGAATTTAAAAACGCGCCGCATCTGGGTGCCTGAGCTTAAAAAATACATCACTGTAAAGCTCACAGCGCGGGCAATTAAAACCGTGACGAAAAAAGGCGCGTATGCCACTTTGAAAGAAGCGGGCGTTATTTAACCTGCCCGCCCAACAGAAATCCCAACCAAAACCCAGTATGGCATTCACCGTCACCAGCAAAAAATCCGGCAAAACCTACCATCTTCATGAACGCAGGCAGAAACTCAAAGGCGGTCAGGAAGTGACCCTTTATTTCTTTGCAGGCCAGCCCGGCGAAGGCGCGATCGATCAGCTTCCGGATGGCTACGAAGTTTCCGAGAATACGAAAACCGGTCTGCCGCTGCTGAAGAAAAAAGCCTAGACGGCGCGCCAGTTTCGAACGTTTTTACCGGCGACTCGGTCACTGATCGAGTCGCCGCTTTTTTGTCATGAGCGAAAATAGAAAACCCATTCCCGCCACCATTCTCACCGGCTTTCTCGGCGCGGGGAAAACCACGCTGCTAAATTATATTTTACAGCAGCAGCACGGCTACAAATTCGGCATTATCGTAAACGAAGTGGGCGAGATCGGCATCGACGGGCAGCTTGTCGAAAACCAGCGGGAGGAGATCATGCAGATGAATAACGGCTGCGTCTGCTGCACGGTGCGCAAGGATTTGGTCAAAGGTGTGCAGAAACTTTTGCAGCGTGGCGGATTCGATTATTTGCTCGTCGAGACGACCGGCATCGCCGATCCCGCGCCGGTCGCGCAAACATTTTTGAATATCCCGCAGCTCACCCAGTTCGTGCGACTCGACTCCATCATCACCGTCGTCGATGCCGAGCAAATCGCGCATCAAATGACCGAGACCGAAACTGCGCGCGAGCAGATCGCGATGGCTGATTTCGTGTTGCTCAACAAAACGGACCTCGTCGATGAGCCGCATCTCGTCAAAACCGAGGAAAAGATTCGCGAGCTAAATCCGCAGGCGGAAATTTTCCGCACGAGCCAGTCGCGCGCGAACCTGCGCGAGCTGCTCGACATGAATGCATTCGACGTGGACAAAAAACTCGCAGTCGATCCGCAGTTTCTCGATGAACTTGAACACCGGCATCACGGGGACATTTCGTCGATCTCGTTTCGATTCGATCGGCCATTCAACGTCGATAAATTCGAGTCATTCGTGCAGGACCTTTCCTCGCGGGAAAAGGTCTATCGCTCGAAAGGCATCATCTCGATTTCGCAAAACCCGCGGCGCGCGATTTTCCACGGCGTGAACAATCGGTTCACGATTTTTTGGGATCGGCTTTGGGCCAAGGATGAGCCGCGCGTCAGCCAGCTCGTGTTTATCGGAAAGAAACTCGACCGCGCCGCAATCGAGCGCGAACTTACCGATTGCCTGGCTTGACCGCGCACGGCGCGAGAATCGCGTCGCGCATTCCGTGCAGAAGTTTTTTGTCCGCCGGACAAATCGTCGCGAGCACTCCGCGCAGTTCCGCTTTGCCTTCCAGGATGAAAAAGTAAGGGCAGAGCCGCACGCGTCCCTGCATGTCGCGAATCGCATTTTCGTCGCGGTCGAAATACGGATGCTGGACGAGCCGGCCTTTGTGGAACCGCTGCAAAATGTAAGGATGCGAGTCGAATTGCTGCAGCGCGTTTTCGAGCGCGGCCTGCCATTCGTGCTGCGGCATATCGGCTGCAAGCGAGACGCCGCGGCTGCCCCACGCGATATCGGAAAAGCCGCTGATTTTTAAAATCAGCTCGCGCTGTTTTTGCGAGAAATGTGCGAGCTCGCGCCAGTCGTTCACTTCGATCTCGGGAATTACCGCATGCTGCGGCAGCGGCGTCGGATCGACGATCCACGTGTAGGGAATCACTTCCTGCAGTTTTAAAAAATGCCGCTCGCCCAGTTCGCGCCGCCAAAACTCACGCAGCGGTCGCAGCCAAAAAAGCGCGAACCACATTTTCTCCTCCAGATACGGTTTGAATGGCGGCGTTACGCGCAGATCGTCCGCGGAGGCTGATTCCATCAGCGTTTGCGCCGCAGGAACGTTTGGCAGATCGAACAGCTCGAAAAAGCGATAGACGGTTTTTTTTGCCGGCGCGTAAGTCTCCGCATCGTGAACGCCGACGCCCGAATCGAGCTGATGCGCGAGCCATTCCATCTCGGGCCGATACGTCGCGGCTTCGTGCGAAACGAGAATATCGCCGCCGTCCAGCATCGCGCCGAAGCCGTCGAGCATTCCGCGTGCGCCGCCGATCACATCCTCGCCGAGCGACGCGTAAGTCTGGTTCAGCCACGCGGTCAATCCGATGCCGCCGGGGACAGTGTCGAGCTCCGCAATCGCAAAGCCATTTTCCGCCAGCACGAGATCGGGCCGGATGACGTGAGGCAATTCATCGCGGAATTTTTTCCGGCGCGAAAACTCGACCAGCTCCGCCGGTTTGCCGCGGTCGAGATAATCGGCGACCCAGCGCGGCTGCTTTCCGCTCACGCTGAGTTGATACAACAGATTGCACGCGCGCTGAAAAAGGTTCAGTCGGTAGCCGAGCTTCTCGAGTTCATCGACAAATTTTTCCTCGAGCGGAAAAGCCTCCGGCGAAAGCAGCCAGTCCTTTTCCGCGAACAACCCTTCGCGCGGCATCGCGACGCGGACGGCTTCGACTTTTTCAATCGCTGTCATGCTGGAAACGCGAAGCATCGTTGAGAGATTACGCGGCGCAAGTGCGAACTGGCGCTAAATCAAAAGCTTCAGCGCCTGCCGCACGAGTTCCTCGGCCGGTTTTTCACCGCCGGTGCCGAGCGCCTGCTTCACCGCTTTGTGCGCATCGACCTGCTTGTAGCCGAGCGAAATCAGCGCAAGAACGGCATCGTTGATGTGCGTCTCTTCCGCGCTCGGCGCGTGCGCCGCGCTGGCAGCTTCCCATGCGGCGGCGACGCCGACTTTGTCTTTCAACTCGAGCACGATTCGCTCCGCCGTTTTTTTGCCGACGCCTTTCACTTTCGCAATCGCATCGGTCGCGCCGGCGACGACTGCGCTTTTAAAATTGGTCACGCTCATGCCGCTCAGCACCGCGAGCGCGAGCTTCGGGCCGATGCCGGAGACGTGATTGACCAGCAGACGAAAAAGATCGCGCTCGGCGCTGCTCATGAAACCGTAAAGCACGTGCGCATCCTCGCGGACTTGCAGGTGAGTGAGAATTTTGATCGGCGCACCGGGCGCGGGCAGCCGGTCGAAACTCGACAGCGGGATGAGCACCTGATAGCCAACGCCGTGCACTGCGACGACGATTTGCGTCGGCAGCGCATCGACAAGTGTGCCTTCCAGAAACGTAATCATGATCAAATTGCAGATTGGAGATTGCAGGTTGCAGATTGGAAGCCTTTTCGCGCTGCTGTTTTTTTGCGCCGCGTCGGTGTTCGCGCAAACCGACGCAAAACAATGGCACGTGCTGATCGAGCCGAAGTTCATGCACCCGGAAATTTCCTTTCCGATTCCCGGCGCGGAACGAACGGTGCTCGTGCCCGGCTGGATGGCCGACGGCGAGCTGCACTATTTCTCGAAGGCGCAATTCGACTCGCTGCACCTCGACTGGCCGGCATTCCAGGCGAAAGCCCGCGCGAATGTGAGCGACAAAAAGGTGAAGGCGGAGTTCGCGCGCAACGGCAGGAAGGTCATCGAATACGCCGCGATCTCGTCGGATGACCCGCTCACGGCGACCGCCGTTTTGTCGCCGGATTTTTTAAAGACCTTCTCGGACATCTTCGGCCCGAAGCTGCTCGTCGCGATTCCGAATCGCTACACGATTTTCGTGTTTCCATCGCTCGCGACGAACTACCGCGATTACGCGCCGATGATCATCGAGGCCTATAACGCGACGGCTTACCCCGTGAGCCTCGAAGTCTTCGAGGTGAGCGCCGACGGATTGCGCGCGACCGGCACGTTCGAGGAATAAAAGCGCCCGAGGAAAATCGCGACGCCGATCCCAAGCGCCGCACCGGCGACGACGTCGGAGAAATGATGCGCGCCGATGTAAACCCGCGACGCCGCGATCGCGACCGGCAGCGGCAGCAGCAGCCAGCCGGCCCGGCGCCGGGCGAGCAGCAATGGCGCGATGAGCGCAGTCGCCGCAGCGGTGTGTCCCGAGGGGAACGCATGATAGCGCGCATCGCCGAGCAGCCAGCGTCCATCGTGGCGCGCGCCAAACCAGCCAGCATCCAGCTCCGCATTCGGCCGGGTCCGCCCGGTGAGGCCGCGCGTCGTGTCGGCGAGCAAGCCCGCCACTGACGACGAAATCATCGCGAACGCGAGAAACCAGAGCGCCGCGCGTTTTTTGCGCAGCAGCAAAATCGCGGCGCAAATTGCGCAGCCGAGCATCAGCCATTGCCACGCGCCGTAGCGGCTGATTGCCCGCGCGACGGCGATCCACGTGGCGTCCTGGTGCGCGGCGATCCACGCCTGCACCGGCGCGTCCGCGCCAAACGAGAGCGCCACGAGCGCGACGAGGCCGATGAACAAAGCTGCATTCGACGTTTTCAGCGCGCCAATTTTCGCGAGAATGCGCCCGATGAACAGGCTGAAAACGCCCGCCCGCTTGCTCGCGCTCTTTGCGTGCAGTCTCGCGCTGCACTTGTGCGGCACGTGGATTTTGCCGCTGGTCGATCGCGACGAGCCGCGCTTCGCCGAGGCCGCGCGCGAGATGCGCCAGCGCGGCGACTGGGTTTTGCCGACGTTCAACGACCAGCCGCGCTACGACAAGCCGCCGCTCACCTATTGGCTGCAAATCGGCGCGTTCGCCATTTTCGGCGAAAACGAATTCGCCGCCCGGTTTCATTCCGCGCTCTGCTCGGCGCTGACGGTGCTTGTGATTTTCGGCTTTTGCGCGCGGCTTTACGGCGAGCGCACGGCCTGGTGTGCCGCGCTCGCCTTCACGCTCTGCCTGCAAGTCTTCGTCCAGTCGAAAGCCGCCGTCGCGGATATGCCGATGGTGCTCTTCGTGACCGTGGCCGCGTGGGCCGGATGGGAATTGTGCGAGTCGAATGCAAGAGGCGTCCGCTCGCGCTGGTGGTGGATTTTCCACGGTGCGCTTGCGCTCGGCTTCCTGGTGAAAGGCCCGGTCGCATTTCTTCCGCTCGCATGGCTGCTCCTCTACGCGAGATTGGCGCGGGTCGGGAACCTGAACCGCCGCTTCCTGTTCCTCCCCGGCGCCGTCGGCTGCCTGCTGATCCTGGCCGCGTGGGGAATTCCCGCGTTGGTGAAAACCCACGGCGACTTCCTCCGGGTCGGCATCGGCCATCACGTCATCGCGCGCTCATTTACTCCGCTCGAGGGGCACGGTGGGCGCGGCTGGTTGAAATATGTCGCGCTGCTGCCGTTTTATTTCGTCACGGTCTTCGCGAGCTTCCTCCCGTGGTCGTTCGAACTGCCGCGCGCCCTTCTCGACGCGCTCACGCAGCGTTCCCGCCCGCAGCTTTACCTGCTCGGCGGGATTGCCGTCACGTTCGTCGTCTTCAGCCTCCTCGCCACCAAGCTGCCGCATTACACGCTCCCCGCCTTTCCGCTACTCGCCTGCCTCGTCGCGCCGCGCCTCGCCGCACGGCCCGCTTTTTTCCGCGCTGCAGTGCCGGCGATGATTCTCCTCAACCTTCTCGCCGCCTTGGAGGCGTTCCCCGTTCTCGCCGGGAAAATGCCGGAGCGCACCCTGGTCGCGCGCCTCGCCCCGCGCCTCCACCCCGGCACGCAAGTCGCCCTCGTCGATTACTCCGAGCCGGGCCTCGTCTGGTATTTGCGCGGGCACATCGCCACGTGGCCGGAAACCATCTCCAGCGGCGACCTCTCCGCCTGGCTCGCGCAGCCCGGCGACCGTCTCTGCATCCGCGCCGACGGCCCGCCCGCCGACCTCGGCGTCACCGGCTGGAACCCCGCCACGGGAAAAACGGTCACCCTGTCTGCTGTCGGGTATTGAGGCGACTCTACTTGCCGAAGTAGGAAGTGATGTCGAACCAAATGGTCTTCGTCTTGCCGTCGGTTAGTTGCTCAAACGGCGATAAATGAAAAAAGAAAAAATGGAGATGCCGCCAAAAGTGAAGGCATACAGCCACGAAGCGAAAACCGCCTGCTGGAACTTGTCCGGCGAAGCAGCTCTTGTAACTCGGTCGGTCGCAGGCAAACGCGGATTCGGAGAATAAAGTGCAATGCCAGTTCTCTCGGCCTGAATTGCGCTTACGAGTGAAAGTGCGGTTGGAAACAAACAGGCAATAGCGATGATGAGCGCACACCAACGGGTTATCTCAGGCGTCGATTCGGGAAAGGACATGGCTTATGCGCCTAACGAGACCCAAGATCAGCGACCGCGGGCGAGAGCGCGCGTGGCTGCTCACTGCAGGTTGTAACTAGACCAAAGCTACACATTAAAGCGGCCAGCGGTTCGCTGCATCGCTTGGTTAGGTCTTGGTTCGGTGGAGAATGTGCTCATCGGGAAACAGCTCTCCCTCGAAAAAGGCGAGCGCTCCGGGAATGCATGATATCACGGTGCCGCAGCCGACACCATGAACGGCCTGAATAGCGTCGGCGAGCAACATAGAGCGTCGATCGAGGCTCGGCGCATTGGAGAAGATGTAACAATCGTCTGGTGCACCCTTCTGTCGCAGGCGCTGCGAAATGCTCTCCGGCGTGGACTCTGCCCTCGTGACGGGCTCTGCCCAGCGTGCATCGATGATGTCGCCGTTGAAGTGCTGTAACTCCAGCAAGGCTTTCCAGCGCGCCTTCGGGGACGCGAAAAAGTCGAGGAGACGCTGACGCTTCGGCGCGGTGACGAATGCCTCAACAAATCTGCGCTCAATGTCACTGCTCATGCGCGGAAAGACCTAACGAGAAGTGGACGAACGAAGTTCGTAATATAATACGAATGGCTTTCGTCTAATTCGGGACTTACGCCTGCGACAGCGCAAGTCATAACCTCCTGTCTTCATGGAAACCAGCCTCCCTGCACACGCGCGTGCAGGCAAGCCCAAACTGCTATCGGGTGAGAAGTGTTATGCGAACGTCTCCGCATCGACGCAAACCAGGCGCTCTCGGCGCTGCTGTTTCTTTACGGCAAGTGCCCGGCCCGCCCGCCGCCCTCAGCGTCACCGGCTGGAACCCCGCCACGGGAAAAACCGTCACCCTCTCTGCTGTCGGGTTTTGAGGCGACTCTACTTGCCGAAGTAGGAAGTGATGTCGAACCAAATGGTCTTCGTCTTGCCGTCCGCGGTGGTGATCTCAACCGTGTCGTAGTCCCGGCCTTTGCTGTGGAGCACCGCTTGTGCGCCTTCGGTGGAACCCGGATAATGCTGCCGGAGGTATGCGTGCTCGGCGTGAACGCCGCTCATCTCATCTGGAGCCTTCACGATGATGGCGGTCGCCTGCGAAGAGCCGTCTCCGCCGGAAAATGAAATACCCGGTGGCTTGGCCGCTGCGAGCTGCACGGTGCTTACGAGAGCCGATGCGATCATGATTCGGACGAGTTGTTGTGTTTTCATTGGGCGTTGTTAGGCGTCGCTACCGCACATGCTGCAAAATCATACGATCCTAAAACTTATCGCGTGGTCGATTATCCCAGTGGTCGCTCTTGAGCTTTGCTTGTCACCATTCTGGTTATTCCAGCACTGAGGTGATGGACGAACGAGCAAAGCTTGAAAAATCTAAGTGACTTCACGGCACCGGACCATTCAACTCGTCACTTTGGGAGCGAGAGTTGATTTCTTCAGCTAGTTTTTGTTGCCGAACCAGTTTGTGGTGCCGGTGGATTTCCCCGAAGCTGGCGGAGTGTCGGTCTCATTCAATTTACGCACGTTCCACTTTGCGTTTTTGTTTGTTTCGTCATGCATGATGGCGGAACGGCCGTCTTCTGCCATAGTCATTCTGTTGATAAATCGTCCATGATCCCAGATTAACTGGTATTTGCGGTTACTTTCCGGATTGTTCAGGAATTCCCAAGTCCCCGTGAGCGTGGTGTTTTCCATGACGCATTTTCCGCTCACCTGGAAAACTACGGTTTTTCCTGGTGCCCAAACCCACCTTCCAACGATCGGATCAACAGCATCCGGCGTCGCTTGAACCCTCATGATAAGAGGGGGCAGAATCAAAAGGGCCCATAACAGCAGTCTTACGAATAATGGTTGTTTCATATCGACTCAGAGATGCGTCGTTTTCTTCCTCGTGCCCAAAATGAGGTTTTGGGCATGGGATTGCAAGGACATCTGGCATCATGGACTTCGCTTTCCCAATCTGGGAAGACCTTGCCTGACCGTCCTGTAAGTTTATCGAGTATGTAGCCCATACGCGTAATGCTGCCTAACGACCCAAGCTCGGGTCTTCGTGGTGAATCACACTACCGGCTTTGCGGGATGGTCTGTTCGGCAGGTTGGGATGCAGGGCGGATTGCGTCCGCCGTGGGGCGGTGGTGATCCGCCATGCTCCGAATTGAAGCCGCCGTCGGGCGGGTTTTCGCCGCCGCGCTCCGGGGACGATCCGCCGTGGGGCGGGAGATTGCCGCCTTCGGGCGGATCGGAGCCGCCGCAGGGCGGATTGAATCCGCCGTAGGGCGTCCGCCTGCCGCCATGGGGCGGCCTCAACCCGCCGTTGGGCGGATCGAACCCGCCGTGGGGCGGATGACAGCCGCCGTGCTCCAGATTGCAGCCGCCTTGCGGTTTTTCTCTGTAAAAGCGCGCTGTTTCCACCATCCCCTTGGCGGTCATAGACCGCCGCTACAGGGGGTCACCACTTTCGCAGGACGAGCACGACGTTGGTGCCGCCGAAGCCGCTGGAGTTGCTCATCGCGATTTGCGGGGCGGCGTCGATGGGAGCGGTCACGATCGGGATGCCGTCGCACTCCGGGTCGGGTTCGGTGACGTTGGCGGAGACGGGGAGGAAGCCTTGCTCCAGCGCGAGCGAGCAGAAGGCGGCTTCCATCGCGCCGGCGAGGGAGAGGCCGTGGCCGGTGATCGATGTCGTGCTGCTGACGAACGGCACTTTGCCGCCGTTGAACACTTTTTTGATCGCGCGAATCTCGGCGACGTCGCCGGCGATGGTGGAGGTGGCGTGGGCGTTGATGTAGTCGATTTCATCCGGCGCAAGGCCGCTGGCGGCTATGGCGTTTTGCATCGCGCGCGCCAGGCCTTCGCCATTTGGCTC
>JAJPJG010000019.1 GCA_021324395.1 Spartobacteria bacterium
GCTTACTCCTGGCAAAAATGTCGTCGCGGTTTATGTGCCGCGAGTATTCTATCCGGGTAGCAGTCAGCTTTGTGCAAAGATATGCTATGGAGCCACAAACTCTGCGCTGACAGAGGTTGTTTCGGACGACAGTTGGAAGGCGTCAAACACGCCGGATGGAATCATCGGGAGCTATCGATGGTATGCGCCACAACTAGAAGATGAATCGTGGGCTGCTGCCCGAGTAGCCTATGTGCGCGAAAAGCTTTCCACAGTTCAACCAGTTTCGGTCTTGCCGGAAGTCTTCGAGCAACCGCCAGTCGCGAACTGGATTACTGGACCGCGTGAAAATCTCTCGCAAGCGACATTCGAGCGCCACATTTCGCTTCCAGCATCTCGTGGCGATACATGGCTTCAAATCGCTGCGAATGGCAGCTATGATGTGGTTATCAATGGCAAGCTGGCGATCGTTCAGCCAAATGTCGCGCGAACAGTATTACCCTTTGCCGTCCCATCCGATGCCGGGCCGGCGAATGTAGCCTCCGATCAAATCACCGGCTTGCACGATGAGGCTCTTACAAGCTCACAGCAAGTCTTGCCACTGGACATGTCGTCGACGATCAGCATTCCCACCCTACTTGCTTATGACATTTCAAAGTGGCTGGGCTCCGGCGATAATCGCATTCAGATTTGTGTCAAAACTGATATTGGGTCTGCTGCGCTATTGGCTGAGACAATGACTAAGTTGCCCAATGGCAGCTTCGCCAAAGTAGATACTGATGTGCATTGGAGCTTTGTTTCGTCTCAAGACAAAGTCAGTCAGCAGCCGTTGGTAATTGGATCGAATGGCATTGCGCCATGGGGCCGATTGCCGCAAGCACCGGCGACACCAATCCTGGTGCCAGGAATCGATGTCACTAATTACATTGTGTGGATTCTTGTGACGTCCGCAGTCGTTGCATCAGTGCTAATGTTATGGCTTGGGGTCTCGGTAGTTTCGGCGACTTATTCTGCTCGAAGCCTTCATGCCACGCTTGCTTTCGACGCGTTACTGCATCTCCCGGCGTTAACGGCATTATTGGTTTGCTGGCTGCTGACTTTTGATATCCGTTTCAACAATGATTGGTGTTTCAGGCCGGTAATTTTCTGCGCAGCCATTGTAGCTTTAATCCTGCCGCGGTTGCTACATCTTGCCCGTTATCGCGGCAAGACGACGATTTTTCAGCAACAGCAATCTTATCGATATGTAAAGATCACCGCGTTCACAGCAGTGGTTCTACTCGGTTTTGCGATTAGGGCATGGGACCTAAACGCGATGTCGCTCGGCTCGGATGAGATGACAATGATCTTGAATGCAAATGGTGTGCTGCATGGCGGATATCCGCATGCCATCAAAGGTAGCTTTGATCGAAATCTTGCAACCTATGAGATGATTCCATATTCGCTCGCGATTTCGTCGTTCTTTTTCGGCCCGACTGAGTTCGCCTATCATCTGCCATCGCTTATTTTTAGCACACTTACCGTCGCGCTTATCGGGTGGGTCGGACTGCGAATGTTCGACTGGCGGGTAGGCCTCGTCTGCTCGTTGATCTACGCGCTCTTTCCGCCCGGGATCGCTTGGGCCAGGAATGCGTTTTATCCATCGCAAGAGCAGTTTCTCTCGTTGCTGACCTTTGGGTGCTTCTACCAGGCGATAAAATGCCGACCAATCCATCGACGCTATCTAACATTCGCATCGATAGGCATTCTTTGCAGCTATCTCTCATGGGAAGGTTCGGGATTTATTCTGCCTGCCTTCTTTATGGCAATGTTTGCCCTGAAATGGGGCGAATATGATTGGATGACCGACTGGCACCTTTGGCGTTGTTTTTTGGCTGTTGCGATGGTTATCGCTATTCAACTCTGCTATCGCCAACTCGTAACTGTTTCCTACTTTTCAGTCGGTTATAGTCTTAGCGATATCACTGCACCTTCGCTCGTCTATTCCCAATCTCTCGTTTACAATCCTACTTACTACATCAAAGCCCTCTTCTTCTCCGAGGTGAACTTCGTGCTATCGCTGTTCATATTTGGCGGTTTTCTCTTTTGCTGGAACGACAAACGCATCCGCTATCTTGTCGTTCTGTTGTTCACGCTTGAGATTTGTTATACAAACCTACTCCCATTCTATGCGCCGAGGTATTGCTACAATGCGGAAACTCTACTCATCTTGTCCGGTGTTGCGATTTTCTTCCGGCTTTACGACTATTTGCGCGCGCTGGGTGGAAATGAACTTCCAATTCTATGGAACCGCTTTCGCTCTCTTAGCGCGTTTGCGTTAGCAGCATGGTTTCTCCTTGCGACAAATGAATGGGTGCTCCGGCCGTTTCGGTTATCGGCGGACGCTGAAAACCCGGCCTTGTTTGGCCGGTTGGGCTACCGCAAAACCGATCATCGCGCTGCTGCAGACTATGTTTCGCGAAGACTCGCCGCCGGCGATGGGGTGGTCGCGTTCATGCCGCACATATTCGAGTTCTATGCTCAGAAGCACGTCGATTACTCGATTAATACCTTTCTCAATACAAAGATGACTTACGATGGCGGGCTTGGTCATCCGTGGTTTATTGACAAGTTCCTGGGTCGACCGCTGATTCGCAGCCTTGAAGAGTTGCGCGATATCCAGAGCCGCTATCAGCGGGTGTGGTTTATCGTGCCGATCCACGACGAGAATGAATTAATGAGTCCCGATGTGCTCGACTTTTTGCAGCGTCAAGGGCAGGTTGTTTTCGAAAGTTATCGAGAGCAGGTTATCCTTTTGCAGGGCGCGCAGAATCTGCTCGGGAGTAAGTAGCACCTACTGGTGCGAGACTTTTACTCGCATATAGAGCGTGCCCGCGGACGAGGTCGCGGCGACACTTACCGTATCGGTTTGGGCATCGAATGAAGTTACAGCTGGCGCGCTGGTGTTGCCGGTTGCCCAGGCAACTAGATCGGGGCTGAGCTCATAGACAAAACTGACATCTTTAGCGAAACGGTTCTTGCGATGAGTCAAAGTCAATGTGCGAGTGGCGCCGGAACTTTGTGCGGTATAACTCGCCGCCGTCACACCGTCAGCTTTGTGTGGATCCAAATTAAATGCGTATTTGCTTAAGTTAGTTACGCCATCGCCGGAAGGACTCGCATTATCGCCCGAAACAGAAGCAAGACTTAGCTCAGACGCGCTGAAGTTTCGACTTCGCCACGCATCGTAGCCAGAGCCATCGCGCGGAGTAACTACGCCTGTGGAGAAATCGGCCGAGTTACTACTGCTGTTGGTATTACCGTAGTTTGCACGGATTGCGCTGGTCGTGTTGGATAGGGCAGGTGCAGCCGCAGTGCCAAGATAGGTGTCGGCGGTTCCGTAGCCAATAAAGTCAACTATCGAGCTATTTGCCAAAGGATTGGATCCAGTCAAAAGCGTCTGCGACTTGGTCAAGGCGATCTTTCCACTGGATGAGGAAAGATTGATCGTGCCGCTGACTTGCGGCGTCGGTAGATTTTGAGTTCCACTGGCTCCGCCCGATTCTTGAATCAAGTAGTAATGACCTGGCAAAACGAGTCCGCTGAGTAGAGTTTCCTGCCAAACGCTGCCCGTAGCGCTGGTGTATTGGACCGCATAATTGCTCAGGTCGATCGTGGTTGCGCCGGCATTGTAAAGCTCGACGAAATCGCTTTTGTAAAGCGAGCCGCTGTTTCCGCCTCCGCCGTAAACCTGGCTAATGTAAAGAATGTCACTCGCGGGCACAGTTACAGTAAAGCTCGCGGAGCTAGTCGCCAGGCCGCCTGGCGCTATAACACTGATTTGGCCGGAAGCAGCTCCGACTGGAACTGTCGCGGTGATTTGCGTGTCGGAATCAACGCTGAAGGCCGCATTAGTTCCACCGAAACTTACAGTCGAAGCACCGGTAAGATTGCTGCCGCTGATGACAACCGTGCTGTTTGTCGTGCCGCTTAGAGGAGTAAAGCCAGTGATGGCCGGAGCTGGAGCGCCATCGACTTTCGCTCTTAACACTGCAGCTACCGTTGAAGGTAGCGAGCTGAAGAAGTTCAACCCGGTATCTGCTTCGACCACGCTTGACGAAACGACGTATTGCGTCCACGGATTTGAGCGAATACCGCTTATATTTGGCACTTTGATAGTAATAACCCGCGTAGAGCTATCGATGCGACTTACCGCGCTGCCGATGCCCGCAGGCACTACGACTGCGACTTTCCACGTATAAGACGGCACTGCGACCTTTCCGCTGGCAATGGTGCTGCTAAAGCCGCTACCGCCGCACATAATTAGTAATTCATTTCCGGAGCTTGCGAGCGAACGGCAATAGCTCTCGAAGCTTGCCCACGGGCCTTGATTGTTGTCGGCAGTTTGCGGCGCGATGTTAGACATGTAAAAAACGATCGCATTATCCGTGTCGTTATCGGTGCGATCGGCGGATGGGCAAAGGTGCCCGCGATTATAACCGGAGTTGGTGTAATCGCTCGTGGAGACGTGATAGAAGTTCGACGGCAAAGTAGAGTCAGTCGTGAAAGAAGAGCTGCGCCCGGATGTGCCGGTGTCGCTAATCGTCAGGTCCCAGCTAGCCCAGTTTGCCTCGCCGAATGAGTCGCTGTAATCAAGCGATTCAACCGTGCGCTGGATGAGATAATGGCTGTGATTGTTTGAATCAACGGTCGCATTGCTCGGATTGCCGAGTTGCATTTGCAGCGAAGAGCCAATCGTCGCGAGCGCTTGCGCGGAGCCGAGGCAAAGCGCAATGAGACTTGCGAGTAGCAGGTTGGAAAAAAAGCGGGACAAGGAATGCGGGGGAGCGCGGTAGGTAAGCGCGAATTTCTCAACTGTAAAGCGGCTTTACTGAAAACCGTTCAACTCGCGTGCAGTGCTTTGCATGCTAGCGGAGCTGAAGTTTCACGCGCACGCCGGCGATCGTCTCTGCGTTTTTATCGCGCAAAATAAGCGTCAGCTCGTTATTGCGCTTTTGCATTTCGATCAAGCCGGTGATTTGCAGCGCGAACAAAATTTTGACGCGTTCGCTTTCATCCGGAATTTCGACTGGAACGCTGTGAAGCTGCAGCCGGTGTTCGCGCGCGATGGCCTGCAGGAGCCGGTGCGCGAGACGCAGTTCGTGTTGATTGAGAAACTGCAGCGCGCGCAGATTGCCCCAGACAGCCATCGTCATGCGCGGCACCGCGAGCAGGATGTCGAGCGCGACTTCGCGCGGCGATTTTTTGTCGCGCGGCATTTCATTTGGCGAAAGCCGGTGCGCCAGCCAGCAGAGCGCGCACAGCACGAGTGCGCTCGCAAAGAACACATGCGCGAAATTTGGCGGAACGCGCGCGTTCATCGGACTCGCGACCGTCAGCGCGAGCAGCAGCAGCCAATACAACATGAAATAAATCGCCGCCCAAAACGCGAGCGCCGCGATTGCGGTGACAAGCGCGAACGCGAGCACTTGCACGTTGTGACGCACGAAATGTGCACGCAGCAATTGCAGCGACTTGTCGGCCATCGCAATGACGATTGCCGCTTTCTAGCGCTGATACAACACTACGCCTGATTTTGCGGCGACGCTGAGTTTGCGCGACACCATGTGCGGCGGTATTGTGCCGCGCTGATCGAGCGCGATCTGCCAGTAGCCGGGTGGCAAAGGCACATCGCTGTCGGCGTCGTCGCTATTTAACACCACGCAAACGCGACGCCAGTGCTCGCCGGAAACGCCCGCGCCATTCAATGTGTAGATCAGCGTCTTTTCATTCGGCGCGTTTTCGAACTGCAGCCGCGCCGCGACATCCTTGCGCGTGCGCAAACGGAAAACGGGATGCTCTTTTCGCATCGTGATCACATCACGCACAAACGTAAACAGATCGTGATTTTTCTTTTTCAGTGACCAGTCGACCTGGTTCACCGAATCCGGCGCGTCGTAGCTGTTGTTGTTGCCGCCTTTGCTGCGCGCGAATTCCTCGCCGCCCTGGATGAACGGCACGCCTTGCGAAGTGAACAGCGCGAGATAACCGAGCTTCATCGTCTGCTTGAGCTGGTCGTCGCTCGCGTTCGGCATCGAGAGCTTCAGCTTGTCCCAAAGCACGAGATTGTCATGGCACGTCATGTAGTTGATCGACTGCGTCGGCTCCGCAAACCAGTCGCTCACGAGCATCGCGCGTTGCAGGTCCTCGCGGTGCGATCCGTTTTGGATAAAGCCGGGTTCGTTGCCGTCGGGGACACCTTTGAGCGCGTTGCGGAAATCATCGTTGAATGCACCGACCGGCGCTTCGCGGAGCCTTTGTTTATCGGTCTTCGCACCGAGTGGCGAATCGCCGCCGGTCCACGGTTCGCCGTAAAGAACAATGCTTGGATTGAGCCCGCGCAGCTCGTGTTCGACTTCGCGCATCGTATCGAGATCGAGCAGCGCCATGAGGTCGAAACGAAAGCCGTCGACGCCGTATTCACGCACCCAATACTTCAGCGAATCGATCATGAATTTTCGCGCCATCGGCGCTTCGGTCCGAAACTCATTTCCGCAGCCGGAGCCATTCGAAAGCGAGCCGTCGGCGAGATGCCGGTAGTAATAACTCGGCACAAGCTGATCGAACGGTGCGGTGTCCGACGTGTGATTGTAAACCACATCCATGATCACGCCGATGCCGCGCGCATGCAGCGCCGCGATCAGTGTCTTTAGTTCACGGACGCGACTTTCGTCGTTGATGTTCGTCGCAAACATTCCCTCCGGCGAATTGAATGCGCTCGTGATGTAGCCCCAGTTGTAAGCGCGCGCCGATTCATCATTCGCGAAATCCTCCACTGGCATGATCTGCACGTGCGTCACGCCGAGCTCGCTTAAATGATCGAGCGCGGTTTTGATCTGCGCGTCATCGGCTAAGCGCGTGTTGGGCTCCGCAAAACCGGCATACAAGCCGCGATTTTTTACGCCGGAGTTCGGCGCGATCGTAAAATCGCGCACGTGCATTTCGTAAACGACCATGTCGACCGGCGACTGCACGCGCGGGCCGTTGCGAAGCTGCATCCAGCCCGCCGGATTTGTTGCGGCGAGATTCGTGATGCGCGCGCGCGTGCTGCTCGCAACGGCATTCGTCGCGTAGCAATCGAGCACTTCGCGCGTCGGCGAAAGCTCGGGTCCGTCGAGCGTGAGCGCATAAAATTTGCCGTTCCAATCGCCGGGGATCGTCGCCTGCCAGATTCCGTGCAGAGCCGGTTGCAGCGGTTTTTCGGCGCGGCCTTTGTCGCCGGTCGCTTCGTCGTAAAGAACCACATTCACGCTTTTCGCCGTCGGCGCAAACACGCGGAAAGTTGTGGCCGCAGTCGTGTAGGTCGCACCGAGCTGCGCGGTCGCGTCAAAATAATGCGTGCGATCGTCGAGCACGCCGCGCGGAGTCAGCGGCGAGTCGCCGAAGCCTTCGATTCGGATGCGATAACTGTGGTTAAACACATCGAGCGACGGCTTCGGCATGAATGAAATCAGCGTCCTGCCCGCGAGGCGCACCGTTGCTTCGCGCGCACGATTTTGCTCATCGAGAATCTGCGCTTTCGTCACATCCTGCACGGGCACGGAAAATCGCACGGCGACTTGATCCGGCGTGTCGAGATAAGCCGCCTCGATCTTCGGCGAAATGTCCGGTCGCGCCGTGAACACCTCGTTTTTCGTGCTCATGATCCACACCTCGTTGCCCATCTCCGGACGCCAGAATCGATCGGCGCCGTCCTTGCCTTTCCAGTCGCCGCCGACGCGCGGCAGCAGGCCGATTTTATCCGACGCGCCGCTCTCGCCGTATTCGCGCCGGTCGATTTGAAAAATCGCGCCGAAGTCATCCTTTCCGATCGGCGGAATCTCGTTTTGCTTTGGCGAACGCTTGTTGTAGCCGTCCCACGTCCAAAGGCCGATGCCGTCGTAGTTCTCATCGAAGCGGTGATAGTGAATCGTAATGAGACTCGCCGATTTCTGCGACGGCGGTTTGGCCGGGGCAGTCGGCGACGCGACGGCGAGCGGCTGCGGCGTGGGCGATTGCTGCGTTTCCTCGGGCGTGCGCTCGACTCCGCATGCTGTTAACAACAATGCGGCAAATAGAAAGGGGCGATTTTTTTTAAAGCGAAGGGCCACGATAGCCAGCGGGATCGATTTCGACATCCTCATAGCCGACCGCGCGCAATCCCGAAACGAGCGCGGCATTGACCGGTTGAATGCGCGGCATCTCGGCCGGCGCGATTTGCACGCGCGCGAGCACTTTGTTTTCGCCTACAACGTGGCGCACGCGGAAAATTTTAAAGCCGAGGCTGCGCACGAGATCCTCGCCGCGCTCGATCATCGCGAGCGCCTGCGACGTGACCGGAGTGCCGTGCGGAATGCGCGAGCTCAGGCACGGCTGCGCGGGCGCGTCGGCAGTCGGCAAACCGAGCTCACGCGAAAGAGTGCGGATCTCCGCTTTCGTAAGGCCGGCGTGTTTCAGCGGCGCGAGAACGGCGAACTCGCCCGCAGCTTGCCGACCCGGACGAAACTGCTGCGCGTCGTCCGCGTTTTCGCCGTAGGCAATCGCCCCAAAACTGCGTTCGTGCGCGAGCCGGTCGAGTTTTGCGAAAAGCTCGGCTTTGCAAAAATAGCAGCGGTTAACCGGATTGCTGACATAATTTTCGTCGTGCATTTCCTCCGTGGCGATGACTTCCACCGGCGCGCCGATTTTCTCCGCGAGCGCGAGCGCATCGGCCAGAGCGCGCCGCGGCAAGCTCGGGCTGTCCGCGATGACGCCGAGCATTTTGTCGCCGAGAAATTGATGCGCCGCCGCGAGCAAATACGCGCTGTCCACACCGCCCGAATACGCGATCACGAGCGGCGCGTGTTTTTCCAGGCACGCTCGAAGCGCCTCGATTTTTTCTCGCATCGCTAAAGCTGGAGCCGTTGGAAAAGCTCGTCCAGCGGAAGTTGCAGGCCGATGTAAAACTCGCCGAAGTCCGCGTAGTCCGCGCTGACCGGGTCGAAGCGCATTTCGTAGACGATCGCCTTCACCTGAAACGTGTCGTGCGCGAAGAGCGTCACGCCCCACTCCGCGTCGTCGAGCCCGGTCGATCCGGTGATGAGCTGCAAAATCTTTCCGTGATATTTGCGGCCGACCCGCGCATGGCCACCCATCAATTTCTTCCGCTCGGGAAAATCGAGCGCATACCAGTTCTGGCCGGGAGCGCGGCGCTTGCTCATCGGGTAAAAACAGAACACCGGCCACGGCGGCAGATTCGGGTAAAGTTTGTCGCGATTGTATTTCGTCATGCGTGTGCGAAAGGCGTTCATCTTTTCCTCAAACTCCGTCGAGCCGGGCGCGAGCTTTTCCTCCGCCTCGAGCGACTGCGCGTATTCGGCATCGCTCGTCGTGTATTCGCTCAGCTCGGTCATCGAGAGATAGCTGAACACCGGCGTCAGCACGTCCGCGCCGAGCGAGAGCGACAGCCGCTTTTCGATCGCGTTCGCGTTTTGCAGGTCGGGCGTCAGCAGCATGAAACCGATGTCCGCTTTTGGCGAAACCATGCTGAAGACGAGCAGTTGCGTGTCGGGCATCGCGCGGACTTCCTGCACGAGCGCGGCGAGATTCGTCTTCGCGCGCAATTTTTCCTCAGTGGAAAAAAGCTGCCACTGGCCTTGTTCGATTTTGTAAAACAGATGCAACACGTGCCAGCCTTCCGCCGGCACGACCGCATCGATTGCTTTGTCGCTCATCGCGGTAAAATTCGGGCGCGCCGCGCAAAGTGCAAGCTTTTGGCTTCACACACCGCACGCCGCCGGTAGCATCGCGCGCACGATGAACTGGTATTACGCCGAAGCCGGACAGCAGCGCGGGCCGTTTGACGACGCCGCGTGGAGCGCGCTCCTTGCCGAGGGCAAAATCAAACCCGACACCCTCGTCTGGCACGAGGAGCTGGAAAAGTGGACGCCTTACGCGCAGTTGACCGCGCAGCAGCCGCCGGAAATTCCCGCCATCGTCGAAACGGCCGAGCCCGAAACGCTCGACCCCGATGTGCTCGCCGGACGAATCATCGCGCGCGGCTACGACGTTCACATCGGTTCATGCATCGGACGCGCCGCCAGCCTCGTCCGCAGCCGGTTCCTGCTCACCGCCGGCACGACCTTTGTCGTTTATCTCATCCTGATGACCGGCGGCTTGATTCCGATCCTCGGCTTTTTCATCGGCCTGCTCATCAATGGCCCGCTGCTCGGCGGGCTCTACTGGTTCTTCATCCGGCTCGCGCGCGGCGAAGACGCATCGGTCGGCGACGGCTTCGCCGGGTTCAGCCGCAATTTCCTCCAGCTCATCCTCTGCTCCATCGCCATCGGCATCCTCGTCATGGTGTGGGTCATGCCCGGCGTCATGATGCTCGGCATCGCAAGAGCCAGCCATCCCGGCCAGCCGCCGCTCGGTGCAGCGCTGCTCACCCTGCTCGGTCTCATCCCGATGATCTACTTCTCCGTTGCGTGGATCTTTTCCATCCCGCTCGTCGTGGACAAAAAGATGGACTTCTGGCCCGCCATGCAGCTCAGCAGGAGGATCGTCCACCGCCGCTGGTGGCAAATGTTCGGCCTGCTCTTCGTCTGCGGCCTGCTCGTCTTCGTCATCGTCTTTGTCGCTGTCCTCATCAGCGCCCTGCTCGGCGCCAGCATCATACACTCCGCCGAAATGCAGAGCAAACTCGCCATCATCGGCCTCATCGCCGGCGTCATGGTGCTAGCCATCATCAGCGTCCTCCCCATCATCTTCGCCTCCTACGTCTACGCCTACGAAGACATCTTCAACCCGCACCCGGCGGAGACGCTCTCGTAACGGTTTGCTATTTTGTTTGTGCTGTTCGAGTAGCTGAAAGAGAACAAGATCAGCTACAGGCGGCGCCTGTTAGTTGGACCGCAGGGAAAGGCGCTGGGGTCATTTCGATGCTTTGGGTGGAATGTCGAAGTAAGGCGGAAAGAGGCTCACTTGGCCTGCATACTGCGGATCGCCTTCGGGATGGACAGCGACATACTGGTAGTCGCACCAACTGCCGCTCGTCCAGTGCCAATCGGGATCGCCAGGATGCGTCGCCAAGTAGTGCTGGACTGCTCGCGGATAGACCAGCAGCGTCGTCAGCAGATAAGCTGCCGTCAGAGATGGAAGAACCCAACTGCGAGGCCTGATGAGGAAAAAGGAGATGACGGTGAAAACCGGCAAAACGAGCACGCCGAGCAAATGAATCATCACCGAAAGACTCCAGTAGCTTTCGAGTGGTGTGTCGCGTCCTCGAAGAAGCGCCGTCGCCAGTGATGAGAGAAAAACGCTCCACACCAAGACGGCGAATACGAGAGTTCCGACTGAAATAATGCGTCGCATTCAAGCAGGGTGCGGGAAAGCGCCTAACTGTATCACTTGATGCGCTCCTCCAACTTTGTTGCCGTCTTGCGGGCGAGGTCCACCGCGATGATCGCTGTGCCTGAATAGCCGTTATCCCGAGCCTTGCCTGCGTGAGGGCCAGTGATCTTGAGCGAGAGGCGGTGTCCTGGCTTCCATTCGATTGGAACAATCCACGGGTTGTCGTAGTCGGCTGCGAGCGTAGGAAGGCTAATCTGATGGAAGGTCATTCCGTCCCAAGCGAAGAGGTATGTCTGAATGTTCCTTGAGTATCCACCGGCAATCGCGAGCACCTTGGAGTCCGGGCTCCATCGGAGATGCTCGGGAAAGTAATCGAGAACGTCGGTGCCATCGATCTGCGAAGGCGATGAGTAGAGGAGCGTGCCGCTGGGCGTGCGAAGCTCAAGCTTTCGGGTGTTGGTATCGCCAACCGACACGACGCGGACGCGGAACTGCTCGTTCGGAGATCCGGTGCGCAAGTCTTCTGGCAACTCGCCTGCCAGAACTACTGCGTTAAACGCGGCGAAAAAGAACGCGGCTCTCATAAGTGGCTTAACTCTAAATAGGCGAAAGGAGGTTTGGCGGCGGTTTTCGCGTGATACCGGACTGGGTGATGTTTGCATGGGTCGCCTTTCGCTAAATCGCCCGGCAATTTCACTGAAATTGGAACGGGGTAGCAAGCTGGGAATGCTCGATGAGATGTCCTTTCCGGCTGATGGGGTGCAAAAGGCGCGGATTCAGAAATTGGACAAAACGGGCTGGTTTTTTGTCATAAATTGGACATCAGGAGGCCAAAAGCACGAGTCGTTTTCAAAACTACCCAGGTAGTTTGTCCGAATACCAGTGTCGTCGAGGCGGCGACCGGGGTCGTTTTGGCGGCGACATGGGTCGTTTTCGAGACGGAACGGGTATTCGAGTCGGCGACGCGTGTCGTCTTCGGCAGGGAGCGGGTCGTCACGATGACGACACGCGTCGTTTTGAATGCGGAGGAGTCCATTGCAAAGGCGACGCGTGTCGTTTTGCCACAAAAAAGAAGCTCCTTCCGTCCGGCGAAGGTCGACGAACGGAAGGAGCTGAGTTTTGTCCGGCCGCCGCGGGGGTGAAACGGTGGGGCGGGACGCTTTCCGACGGTGCCGGTCAGTGCACCGGTGCGGGTGCGGGTGCCGGGCTGCCGTTTGGCGATTGATCGCCAATGAGGTCGGCACGCAGTCCGCGCAGTTTGGTCACGAGTTCGTGGCCCTTGCCGAGAAAGCCCTCGACAAGGCTGATGGTTGCGGTGGCATCGGCGTAGTATTGCTCGCGCAAGTCCTGCTCGTGCTTCACGGCATCGGCCGCGGCTTTTTCCGCAGCTTTGCGCAGCTTGTTGGCTCCCTCGATGACTTTGCCTGCTCCTGCGAGGCGATCGATCCGGGCGGTCGGGTCGAAGCCTTTTTCCTTCAACTCATCAATGTATGAGCTGAGGGCATCGGCTACTTTGCCGATGTAACTGTCTTTGAGTGGATCGTTGAGATCTCCCATTTTCACTTACTCACTTTCTATTTTCGTGTTTTTGTTTTTGGGTTAACTGAACACGATTCCACACCCCTCACTCCCCTACGGCTGGAACCGATTCGCAACGTGCTAACAAATGGCACCATGAACACAACAACTTTTTCGCAGTGTGCGTTGACACGAAAAAAAGGATTGCAAAGCAGGGGTGGCTTCCTATCTTATCCCGCCTTAATTTTAGGGACAAACTTATGGCAGACATTTCCAACAAATATCCTGAAAACGTGACCGGCACTTACTATGTCGATGACCAGTGCATCGACTGCGATCTGTGCCGCGAGACTGCGCCGGCGAATTTCACCCGCAATGACGATGGCGGGCATTCCTACGTCTACAAGCAGCCGGAGAATGACGAGGAGACGCGCCTGTGCAAAGAGGCGATGGAAGGCTGCCCGGTCGAGGCAATCGGCAACGACGGGGCGTAGAAAACTTTCTTTGTTCGTGTTTTCAGAGAGCCCTCATTCCGCGCGAGTGAGGGCTCTCTGTTTTTCCATGAAACGATGACGCCGCAAATCCGCCAGCGTGTGCTCTCGGAATGGCGCGGGCTGCCGCAGCGCGAGCCGCGGCCGGATCGCACTCAATCGGTCGGCGATGCGCTCGGGGCGGTGATGCGCAAGCTGGGCCTGAGCGAGCGGCTCACGGAGGCGCAAATCATGAACGCGTGGCGCGATATCGTCGGCGACTGGTTTGCGCTGCACACTGCGCCGAGCGCGATTCGCAACGGGGTGCTGTTCGTGCAGGTGATCCAGCCGACGGTGCATTGCGAGCTGCAAAACCTGAAGCTGCAGATTTTGCAAAAGCTCAAACAGCGTTTCGGCGCGAAGATGATTCGCGATATCAAATTCCGCGTCGGCTAAATGCGCGACGCAATCGTCATCGACCAGCTCGAGCTGCGCGCACGCGTCGGCGTGCCGGATGAAGAGCGGGCGCAACCGCAACGGCTCACTGCGACGCTGTGGATCGAGCCGCGGCGCGATTTTTCCTCGCTCGGCGATGCGATCGAGAACGCGGTCGATTACGCGCAGGTTTGTGAAGCGATCAAGGGTGTTGCGGCGGAAAAGCCGCGTCGTCTCATCGAGACGCTGGCGGAGGAAATCGCGGCGCATCTGCTCGCGGCGTTCGCGATTCGCAGCGTGGAGATCGAGCTGCGCAAATTCATTTTGCCCGACACGCAATTCGTCGCCGTGAGGCTCCGGCGCGACGCGCAGTAAACAGCCCGTTACCGAATCAGATGCCGTGAGCGAGAAGACCCGCTTCGCAAAATCATATCTGGTCGAGCTCGTCGTCTACGCGGTGATCGTCGCGGTCTATTTCATCCTCGTGCTCCATTTTCTCGGCGACTGGCTGAAGGAGATTTTCGACAAAAACAAAGTGATTTACGCAGTGGTCGCATTGCTTTTGATGCTCGGCCAGGGCGTCGGCCTTGAAATCACGACCACGTGGCTGCTGCGCTTCATTCGACGACGCACGGATTGATATGAATTTCCCGATCTCCGGCCTCGAAATCAGTCCAGCGTATCTCGCGGTGACCGGTTTCATCATCGGCGTGCTCGGCGGATTTTTTGGCGTCGGCGGCAGCTTCATCGCGGGGCCGGCGCTGCGGGCGGTCGGTGTGCCGTGGAATATCGCCGTCGGCACCGATCTCGCGCACATCGTCGGCAAATCGATTGTCGCCGCGAAAAAACATCGCGCGCTCGGCAATGTCGACTTAAAGCTCGGGTTCATCATGGCCATCGGCACGATCGCCGGCGCGGAAACGGGCGCGCAGTTGATCGAACTGCTCAAGCGGCACGGCAACGTCAATTTGGTCGTCAGCATCGTGTCGATCGTCGTGTATCTCTCGATTTCCAGCTTCATGGCGTGGGAAGCGATCAGGACGATGCGCTCGAAAAAATCCGCACCGAAGAAAAGCGTGCTCGAGCCGAAAGCCGACGAGACTTCGTTCTCGCACATCACGCGTAAAATTCAGCGACTGCACATTCCGCCGATGATCAGTTTGCCGGCGTCGGGCATTGAACGCATTTCGCTTTGGGCGATTTTGCTCGTGTCGTTTGTCGGCGGGATTTTCAGCGGCTTTCTCGGCGGCGGCGCGGGTTACATTCGCATGCCGTCGATGGTTTACATGCTCGGCATTCCGACGCATCTCGCGGTCGGCACCGATCTTTTTGAAATCATCATCTCCGCGAGCTACAGCACTCTCAGCCACGCGATCAAAGGCAACGTCGATATCCTGATCGCGCTCGTCATGCACACCGGCGCGGCGGTCGGCGCGCAGATGGGCGCGTCGCTCACCGAGTTTTTCCACGGGCCGAAAATCCGGCTCGCGTTCGTGCCGCTGCCGATAATCGGAGCGGCGATTGTTATTTATACGATGGTTAGCGGTCACAAATTATGAAGATCCTCGTTTGCAGCGACGGGCATGCGCAGGCGGAAAATGCGATCCGCTTCGTCGCGCCGATTGCGCAGGCGTGCGGCGCGGAAGTCACGTTGCTCGGAATCGTCGAGCATCCGTCGGACGAGCCGCGCTTGCAGGAGTCGCTGCGAAAGCAGGAGCAGGCTTTCCGTGATCGAAACGTGCCGGTAGAACTGACGACGAAGAGCGGCGCGCCGACGGACGAGATCCGCAAACGGACGCAGGAACATCATTACGATTTCGTCGCGATAGGCGCGGAGCGCAAAGATTCCGGCCCGTTCGCGATGTCGGCAAAAGCGTATCGCGTGATCAAGGAAATCGAGCCGCCGGTGCTCGTCGTGATCGGGCAGAAAAGGGAATTGCGGCGTGTGTTGATTTGCAGCGGCGGGAAAAGTTACATCGACAACGCCGTGAAACTCACGAGCGAGCTCGCGTGCAAAGCGCAGATCGGCGTGACCGTTTTGCACGTCATGGCCGAGCCGCCGCTCATCTACGAAAGCATGATCGAGGCGGAGGAAAATGTCGCGAAGCTGCTCGCATCGCCTACTGCGCTCGGCCGCAATTTACGGCAGGAAAAAGAGGCGCTCGAAAAAGCGGGCGTCCCGGCGGAGATCAAGCTGCGGCACGGGTTGGTCGTCCCGGAAATTTTGAACGAAGCGGAGAAGGGCGATTACGATTTGATCGTCAGCGGCTCGACGCTCGCAGGTGGAGCGCTCCGCACTTACATCATGGGCGATGTCACTTCGCAAATCGTCAACCGCGCGAATCGCCCGGTGCTCGTCGTGCGCGGCGGTGAGGCGCATCCGCGCGGGTTGCTGGCAAGGCTCTCTCAGTTCTTTTCAAGCGCGAATCGCTAGTTAGATTTGCAGCGTTGACCGCGAAAAAGCTCATCCCGAGTCCGCTCAATCCGCACTGGCTCATCCCGAGAGGCTGGGAAAACATTCTCGGCGTCAACATCGACTACCGCCTCGGCGACTCGGTGCTGCACTTGTGGCGCGTGCAGTTCAACCAGCACGCGCAGCTCGCGGATCGCGCGCAGGAGCATACGCACCGGCATCACCAGTTGCTCTACTACCAGCGCGGACACGGCAAACTGGAGGCGAACGCGCACATTTACACCGTGATGAAAGGCAGCATTTTTTTTGTGCCTGCAGGATGCGGTCATCGGTTCAAACCGACGAAAGGCGAGGCGCCGATTTGCCTCGCGCTCGATTTTTCCATCGCAAAAGCGCGCTCGATCAATCTCGGCGGATTGCCGATGAAAAGCGAAGTCGCCATTTTGCTGAGCCTGCTTCACGCGGAATCGGCGCGGCCGTATCAACTCCGGCAAATGGACCAGCAGCTCGTCGATCAATGCATCGATGAAATCATCGTGGAAAACCAGAAGCGCCAAATCGGCTACGCGTCGTTGATCCAGGCGCACCTGCTGCGTCTCATCGCGCTTTGCTTGCGCGCGACGCAGCGCGCGAGCGGCTTCGGCGAACATTTCCGGCACACATCGTGGCGTTATCACTTGCTCACGGAGCGCGTGATCGAGTTGATCCGCGCGAACGCAACGCGGATGCCGGAGCTGACACTGTGCGAAGCTGCGCGCACGTGCGGCGCGAGCGCGAATCACCTCAACCGCATTTTAAAAAACCAGACCGGCCTGACGTTTCAACAACTGGTGCTGCGTCGCCGCCTCGATCTTGCGCGCGAACTTTTGCAGGACGGAAAATTGAATTGCACGGAAGCTGCGCACGAGGCGGGTTTCAACGACAGCAATTATTTCTCGCGCGCGTTTCGCAAAATATTCGGTTACTCGCCGTCGCAACTCGGCAAGCCTTGACGCTCGCAACAGCTCGAAAACTGAACGGAACGCCGTTGGCGTTGTCAGAGATACCGAAGTAATTTTTGTCTCATGTTTCTAACGCATTGGCTTCTCTACATCGGCGTGCCGATGATTCTGGGTCTGTGGGCGCAGGCTCGCGTGTCGGGCGCGTTCGCAAAATATGCGCGCATTCGCTCGTCGTCGGGAATGACCGGCGCTGAAGTCGCGCGCGATATTTTGAACGCCGCGCAAATTCACGACGTGGACGTGGTGCAGGTCGATGGCTGGCTCGGCGATCACTACGATCCGACACAAAAGCGGCTTTGTCTTTCGACTGAAACTTACAGCACGCCGTCGCTCGCGGCGGTCGGCATCGCGGCGCACGAGACCGGCCACGCGATCCAGCATGCGCGCGCCTATGCGCCGTTGCAGTGGCGCATGACGATTGTGCCGGTGACGCAAGTCGCGTCGCAGATTTTGCCGTTCATCATTTTTGGCGGATTTTTCTTCGGCTTTTTCGGGCTGCTGAAAATCGGCGTGCTCTGTTATCTCGTGCTCACCGTTTTCCAACTCATCACGCTGCCGGTCGAATACGATGCATCGCGCCGCGCGAAAATCATCTTGAGCCAGATGGGTATCGTGCAGCCGGGCGAGGAAGCCGCGGGCGTTCGCGATATGCTCGGCGCGGCGGCACTCACTTACGTCGCTGCGTTCATCGCAGCGCTCGGCAACCTGCTCTACCTGCTTTCACTCACCTCCAACCGCCGCAACTGACGCGCTCCTTCATGCAACTCGCAGTGAATCTTCATTCCAAAGCGTTAACCAACTTGATAGGAGCTTCGGCGATGGCCGAACCGGCTCCAGTTAACGAAGACACCGAACTCGTCGCGCGTGCGCAGGCGGGGGATCCGAGCGCGTTCGACCGTCTCGTCGTTAAATACAGCCCGCGCCTTTACGGCCTCGTCTACAACATGACATCGAACCACGAGGACACGAACGATCTGATGCAGGACATCTTCGCGAAGGCGTATCGCTCGATCAAAGGCTTCCGCGGCAAATCGAGTTTCTACACGTGGATTCACTCAATCGGCGTGAACATGACGATCAACTTTTTAAAAAAGCGCGGACGCCGTTTTCAGATGAGCCTCGATGATGTCGACGCGAACATTCAAAACGACAAGGAATTCATCGAACTCACCGCGACATCGAATCCCGTGCGCGAAGCCGACCTCGGCGAGCTTCAGCAAAAATTGAACGAGGCGATGATGAAGCTGTCGAATGAGCATAGGGCTGTTGTCACCATGTTTGATATCCAGGGAATGCCACATGCAGAAATCGCCAAAATCCTCGGCATTTCCGAGGGAACTGTGAGATCGCGGCTTTTTTACGCACACCGGCAGTTGCAGGCCCACCTTGAGGAGTTTCGGAAAAACAACATCTAACGCTATGCTGGACGACAACGAACTCCAAAAACTTCTTCGGCTGAAACGTTACGAACAGCCGTCGCCCGAATATTTCGACAAGTTCTTGAACGAGTTCCACCGCCGCCAGCGCGCGGAAATGCTGCGGCGGTCGGCGTGGCGAATCGCTTGGGATCGCGTGACCGCATTTTTCAGCGAGCAGACCGTCGGCAGTTTTGCCTACGCAGCCGCGACGGCGCTCGTGCTGATCGTGGCTGGCATCACGTCGTTAAACATCGTCACTTCCCATCATGAGGCGGTCATCGCGCAGGCGCAGCCGGTTTCCGCGCAGCCTTTCGGGCTCAACACACGCGTTCATCTGCCCGATTTCAACGAACTCTCGAACCAAACGGCTCATTCGGCCACCGCATCCCTCAGACCGCGTTATGTCATGGACGCGCGGCCCGTCAGTTATGAGCCCACGTCGAGTTTTTAGTTGCGCATTTCTTGCGCTCGCCTGCGCGCACGCACGCGCGCAAGGCAACTCCGACGCACTCACACAGCAGGTTCGCGCGGTTTTCGAACGTGCACAAAATGCCGTGGTGAAAATCGAAGCTGAGGACGATCACGGTAAACTTTCAGGCACCGGTTTCTTCGTCGATCCCACCGGCACGCTTTACACGTGCTATTCAGTCGGCGGCGAATCGCACGACATCATCATTTCACACGGAAACATGAAATATCCCGCCACTCGTCTCGCCGCCGATCCGCGCAGTGGCATTGCGATTTTAAAAGTGGAAGCGCGCACGCCGTTTTTGCCGGCCGGCAAATCGAAAGAGCTCGGCGTCGCGTCGATGATCATGACGATCGGCTATCCGATGGACATGCCGATCACGCCGAATTTCGGCTGCGTCGGCGGCTGGAACATCAAATTTCTCGACCGTTATTTTGCGACGGCGCACATCCGTGCAAACGTGCCGGTGCAGCGCGGCGAAGGCGGCGCGCCGCTGCTCAACATGAACGGCGAAGCGGTCGGCGTGCTGATTTGCAGCCTCGAAAACGGCTCGGGCGCTTTTGCGCTTCCGATCGAAGCCGCCGAAAAAGTGCGCAGCGATTTCATGCGTTTCGGCGAAGTCCGTCCCGGCTGGCTCGGCATCAAATTCGCCGAAGCAGAAAAACCGTTCGATGGTTCAAGCGTGCAGGTCGACGATTTCGTCAAGAATGCGCCGGCGGAAAAATACGGACTTCAGCGCGGCGACATTTTGCTGCGCGTCGGCGACGCGAAAATCACCTCGCCCGACGATGTGTTAAACGCGGCGTTTTATCTGACAGCCGGCGACGAAGTGCCGATCACTATTGCGCGCAACGGCGAGAAAATCGAATTGAAGGTGCAACCGGCGGAACATCCGGAAATGGCGCACGCGACCGCCGCGTTGCCGATGCCGCCGGGCATTCCGCTGCGCATGAATCGCTAGTGGTTCAGCATTTCGCGAAATTCCGATTCGCTCAAGATCCGCACGCCAAGCGTCTTCGCCTTTTCCAGCTTGCCGCCGGCTTCGTCACCCGCAAGCACGTAACTCGTTTTTTTGCTGACCGAAGCCGCGACTTTTCCGCCGCGCGCGAGAATCAATTCCGCGATTTCCTCACGCGGCTGCGAGAGCGTTCCGGTGATGACCCAGGTCGTGCCGGCGAATTTTTCGTCCGCTGTTTTCGGCTCGTATTTATCCTTCTCGCCAAAATTCAAACCGCTTTCGCGCAATCGTTCGATCAACGCATCATTTTGCTCATCGTTAAAAAAGCGGTGAATGCTAGCGGCCATCACCTCGCCGATTTCGTTGATACGCTGAAGCTCGTCGGCGCTTGCGTTCATTAGATTGTCGAGCGTGTGAAAATGCTCCGCGAGCGTGCGCGACGCCGTCGCACCGACGTGCAAAATGCCGAGTCCGAAAAGCAGCCGCCACAGCGGACGCGATTTACTTTGCTCAATCGCAGCGAGCAAATTCGTGATGCTTTTTTCGCCGGTGCGCGGAATTGTCGCGAGCTTTTCCGCGTCAAGTTTGTAAATCCCGCTCACGTCATGCGCGAGTTCGCGCGAGACGAGTTGATCGACCATTGCTTCGCCGAGGCCTTCGATGTCCATCGCGCCGCGGCTCGCGAAATGTTCGAGGCGGCGGCGCAGTTGCGCCGGGCACGCTGCGTTGATGCAGCGCACCGCGACCTGCTCCGGATCGCGCATGACCGAGCCGCCGCACGTCGGGCACCTTTCCGGCATTTTAAACACACGTTCGCTTCCCGTGCGGCGCTCCCTTTTTACCTCGACGACCGCCGGAATTACTTCGCCCGCTTTTTCGATCACAATGATGTCTCCGATGCGAATGTCCTTGCGCGCGATTTCCTCTTCGTTGTGCAACGTCGCGCGCGCGACCGTGCTGCCGCTAACGAACACCGGCTCGAGTGCGGCGACCGGCGTCAGCGTGCCGGTGCGCCCGACCTGTAACAAAATATCGAGCAGTTTCGTCTCGACGCGCTCCGGTTCGTATTTGTAAGCGATCGCCCAGCGCGGCGCTTTCGACGTGAAGCCGGCTTTTTCGCGTTGCGTGAATGAGTCCACTTTCACGACCGCGCCGTCGGTTTCGTAAGCGAAGTCGTGCCGCAATTTGTCGAGCTCGCGAATCGCGGCGAGAATTTCGTCCACGTTTTTGCACGTCCACGTTTTCTCACTGCGCTGCAGGCCGACTTTATCGAGCAACTTTAAACCTTCGCCGTAAGTCTCGATTTCGAGACCTTCGAGCGCCCCGATTCCGTGCAGAACAAGGCCCAGCGGGCGTTTGCGAACGGTTTCCGGATCGAGTTGCTTCAGCGACCCGGCGGCGGAATTGCGCGGATTCGCAAAAAGCGGCAAACCTTCGGCTGCACGATCTTCGTTCAGTTTTTTAAAACCTTGCTTTGTCATGAAAACCTCACCGCGCACCTCCAGCACGCGCGGCGCATGACCTCGCAACTGCCGCGGCACATCGCGAATCGTCAGCACATTTTGCGTCACGTCATCGCCAACGCGCCCATCGCCGCGCGTCGCTGCATATTTCAATGCACCATTTTCAAAGAGAAGCGAGACGGCGACGCCATCGACTTTCGGCTCGACGACAACCGTGATTTCCTGGCCGGGTAAAAGCTTCTGCAGACGCTGAAACCACTCGACGACTTCCTCCTCGGAATACGTGTTTTCGAGACTGAGCATCGGTGTGCGATGCGTGATTTGCGCGAAGTGCTCGAGCGGCTTTCCGCCGACTCGCTGCGTCGGCGAATCGCGTAGCGCGAGTTCAGGAAATTTTTGCTCCAGCTCGACGAGTTCACGATAAAGCGCGTCGTATTCGCGATCGGAAATGGTCGGCGCGGCGTCCTCGTAATAGCGCCGATTGTGCTCTTCAATCTCGCGTCGGAGCTGTGCCGCGCGTGCTTTCGCGTGTTTTAACTCTGTTTCCGACATAAAGGAGGACGCCGAGCGTAGCACCGACCGTGTCGGCGAGCCAATCGAAGACATCCGCGCCGCTGCGATTCGGCGTGTAGAGCTGGTGCCATTCGTCCGTCGCGCCGAAAATCGAGATCAACACGATGACGAGCGGAACCAGTTTCGGCAGCGGCAATTTCGTCGTCCTGTGCAGCGCGAGTGCGAGAATCGCCGCGCCTGCGGCGAACGCAATAGTGTGACAAACTTTGTCCCACTCCGGCAGGGGCAGCATGTAAGGCGCGAGCGTCTGGCCGCTCATGGACGACAAAACGAAAATGGTGATCGACCAGCAAATGAACGCTGCCCACGCAACAGCGCGAACGTGATTGTGGATTCGATTCTGCAAGCGAAAGCGTTTACGCTAAATCGCGAATGCACGCAAACCAGCTTGTGCTCGGCATCGAAGGCGGCGGCACCAAAACCGAATGGGTGCTGCTGTCGAGCGAAGGAAACGCTGTTAAACACGGCGCTTTGCCCGCAGCGAATTTGCGGCTCATCAGCGACAATGCTCTGGAGAAAATGTTTGGCGTTCTCCCGATGGAAGCAACGCACGTCGGCGCCTATCTCGCCGGCTGTGTGAACGACGCGGACCGCGCGCGCCTTTTTGCGCTCGTGCAAAAAGCCTGGCCAAATGCGCAGATCAGCGTCGGCAGCGACCGGGACTCGGGTTTTGCGACGTGCTTTGGCAATGACGACGGCATTTGCGTCATCGCGGGAACCGGATCGGCGGTGACCGGACGGAAAAACGGGCGTATCGAAAAAGCAGGCGGCTGGGGGCAATTGCTCGGCGACAAAGGCGGGGGCTACAATCTCGCAGTGCAGGCGCTGCGGTTCGTGCTGTCAAATTACGACATCGATCACCGCGTGGACGAACTCGGCGCGCAGATTTTGCGCACGCTCGCGCTAAATCGACTTGAGGATCTCGTCGCGTGGGCCGCTGACGCCGACAAAATGTCTGTTGCCAAACTGGCGCCGGTTGTTTTCGAAGCGGCTAAGCACGGTCAACACGAAATGCTCGAAGCGGTGCAATTCGGTGCGCACATTTTGGCGGAATTCACACGCGCGGTTGCTTTGCGGCTCGACTTGTCGCGGCCAAAGGTGCGGTTGCTCGGCGGACTTTTTGGGCATCATCCGGAATACGCGGATTTGTTTAAGGATTACCTGAGCGATTTGCTGCCTGGCGCGGATGTCGGCGTCTGCGCTCGCTCCGGTGCGCTCGGTGCGGCGTGGCTGGCGGGGAAAGGAGGAACGCAGAATGCAGAATGCAAAATGGAGGGAGATGCAATCGATGTCGCGGAACTCGCTGCGGCGCTGACGGAGCAGCGAAATCCGCGCTCGGAAAAACTCGATCAAATGACAACGCCGGAACTCGTCGATCTTTTTGTCGCGGAGGAAAACTACGTTGTCGAAGCGCTCGAAGCGACGCGCGAATCGATTATCTCTGCAGTCGATTTAGTCGGCGCTGCGTTAAAAAATGGAGGGCGACTTTTTTACGTCGGCGCGGGGACGAGCGGGAGACTTGGTGTGCTCGATGCGAGCGAGATTCCTCCGACGTTCAGCGCATCAACGGAGCTGGTGCAAGGCATTATCGCCGGCGGCGCGCGGGCTCTGCACTCGGCAGTCGAAGGCGCGGAAGATCAGCCCGAAGCTGGCGCGTTTACAGTTGTCGAACGCGGCTTAACATCGCGCGACGTCCTGTGCGGGCTTGCCGCGAGCGGGCGGACGCCGTTTGTGCTTGGCGCATTGCAGCGCGCGCGGGAGATCGGCGCGAAGACAATTTTGCTTACGTGCAATCCCGCACGGCGACGCTCGGAAATGCCGTGGGATGTCGAAATCGATTTGCCGACGGGACCGGAATTGGTCACCGGCTCGACGCGTTTAAAAGCAGGAACCGCGACGAAGATCGTGCTCAATATTTTGTCCACGTGTGCGATGATCCGGCTAGGGAAAGTGCGCGGCAATTTGATGATCGACGTGAATGTCTCGAACGAAAAATTGCGCGATCGCGCGGTCAGGCTAGTGCGACTCGGACGCGGTTGTTCATATGATGAAGCGCGTGCGCTCCTGACCGCGACAAACTGGAACGTTCGCTCGGCGCTGGAACGGAAATAGAGCGTCGAACTTTAGACATCCGTGGCTAAATTACGCCACTTTCGTGCGCCCGAAATGCGTCCGCTGGAATGCGCCGCAAAAAAGTTACTCTGTAGATTCGGTAAAATCCTGCGGCGCGGCACGACTGGCACACACGCTGCTTATGTTTGCGGCAGTTCGTGATTAGACGAACGGGGGAAAAAGACCAAAGGGACAGCTCGGCCGTAGGGCGTTACTGACGGGTCCGGGGGGAGCCAGTCAGCGGGACGGCCGAGCTGCATTCCCCGAGACGCTCAAGCGAGCGCGCGGTTTTCGACGCGCACAATTTCGATCTCGCCGAACACATCATTTTGCTGCGCGCGAATTTGTTTCAGGCGAATCAACTCGAGCAGCGCGAGAAACGTAACGACGACTTCCGTGCGCGATGCTGCGCCAGAGAAAAGTTCCGAAAATTTCAGCGCCACGTTGCTCATGGTCATCTTCATGATCAGGTCGATCTTGTCGGAGACGGTGAAGTTTTCCTCGAAGATTTCGCGCAGGTCTTCGGCTTTGTTCAACCGTTTCAAAACGTTGTTAAACGCATTGATCAAATCGAAAATACTGACCTCGCCGAGCGGACGCTCCGCAGCGGCTTCCGGTTTGTCAGGCATGCGAGAAAACAAATTCTCGCGTGCGAGTTCACGCTCCTGCAAATGCGCCGCAGCGTCTTTGAATTTTTTGTATTCGATCAACTGCCGCACGAGCTCCCAGCGCGGATCGTCTTCCTCGGCGGCTTCATCCGGAGGTTGCTGGTCTTTCGGCAAAAGACTGCGGCTTTTGATGTAGATCAAATTCGCCGCCATCACGACGAAATCACCCGCGACGTCGAGATCGAGGATTTTGAACAGCTCCATGTAGTCGAGATACTGTTTCGTGATGCGCTCGATCGGGATGTCGTAGATGTCGATCTCGTCTTTTTTGATGAGATAAAGCAACAGATCGAGCGGGCCTTCGAAGACCTCGAGTTTGACTTTATAGTCGTTGTCCATGGCGGGTGCGGCGCGAGCGTAGCGGGACGACTCCGCTTTTGCAAAGCGGCAAACGCGGCGAAAATTGCGTGCTATTGCAGCGACTGCGCGTAAGGCCGGATGAACTCGCGGATTTCCCAGCAGAGCCAGTTCTTCTCGTCATCGGCGAGCATCGAGCCGAAACGGATTTTCCCGTCGATGGCTTTGATTTCGATGCCGTAAACCGGTTGGTAGTTTTGCTTGTAAAACTCTTTTTTGAGCACCGTCTCAACGCGCGAAGTCATCAGATCGTAGTTTCTCTTTTTTCCGAACAGTTGGCGCTGCAAACGAATCTGATCGGGACTGAGATAAAGCAGGTGAACGGCGAAGCGCAACCGGAGCGCGATATAAGCCGTCACGATGCCGACGAGCGGAAAAAGAGAAGCAAACGGAAGCACCGTCCAGGATTGGGGCTTCGCGTGTGAGCCGAACAGAAACATGCAGAAAAAAGCCCACGAAAGCGCATTCCACACGATCGCGAAAAACAACATCCCGCCGGACCGTCCGCTCGACGGAATGTAAAAAAGAAGCTGCGTGTCGGAAACCGGTTTGCGCTCAATTTTCGTTTGCGCCGGTTTTTCGAAAGCACCCGGCGGATTCACTTTCACTTCCGCCTGTGTCTTCAACGCATCGCGCATCGGAACGGAAAATCCACACTGCGGACAAACAATCGCGTCCTCGAAAGAATTCAGTTCGCGATTTTCAAATGGCCGGAATTTGAGGCCGCATTTTGGGCAGATGAAATCCTTCATCGTCCCGGCTGCAAGTTTCAGCATGCCCTTTTTCAATGCGGCGAACATGCGTGATTATTTTGCCGGCGGCGCGAGCACTTTCAGTTTGCGCGGTGCGATGCGGAAGGTCACCGGCAGTTCACCGATGACTTCGCCGTCGACTTCGACCGGCACTTCATCATCACTGCGCACGCTGACTTTGCGCGTTTGGAAATACTCGACGTCCGGGAGCTTCGTGTGCGTGCCGAAGATGATCGCCTGCAAATAACGGACGATATCGAGATAACCGAGATTTTTGAAAACGAGCACGTCGAGCTTGCCGTCATCGATCTTTGCTTCTTTGAAAATGGTGAACGGCCCGCCGTAAAATCGTCCATTACCGATGAGCACGAATGAGCCTTCGGTTTTGCGCGACTCGGTTTCGAGGAGCAGCCGCGGCGGTTTTTGCGCCGCGATTTGCGTCGCGGAAATCACGTAGCTGAGCGGGCCGAATGTTTTTTTCGAATCGAAGCTGGTCGCCGCAACAATCTGCGCGTCGAAACCGATGCCGGCGAGTTGCACGAAATTTTGTTCGTTCGCGCGCGGCAAATCGACCAGCCGCGTGTGGCCGTGTTCAATCACATCCCAGCATTTGCGCAAATTATTCGCCGGCAGCCCGAGTTCGGTCGCGAACACGTTCATCGTGCCGATCGGCAACAGCCCGAGCGCGGCATTCGTGCCGGCGATGCCGTTGACGACTTCGTTGATCGTCCCGTCGCCGCCCGCCGCGACGATGCGCTCGCAGCCGCTGCGTGCGGCATTTTCCGCGATCTCACGCGCTTCGCCTGGCGCGGTCGTGATGTGAATAAATGCGGCGTCGGAGAGCTGCTCGATTTTTCGGCAAAGCGACTTCGCCTTTTCGCTGCGCGCGGCGGGATTGATGATGACGATAATCGGTTTCACCGGTTGTTTAACTTAATGAAACGGCTTTTCTTCGCGACGTTCATCGTTACTTTGGCGGCGTGCGAAAACTTGCAAAGGTTTTTTTGATCGTATTCGGCCTGCTTCTCGCGCTCGCGGCAATCGGCGTGCTCGGGATCAACCTTTACGTGCAATCCGCAGGAACACAGTCGCGAATCGAGCGCGAAATCAGCGCCGCGCTCGGCACGCCCGTGCACATGACGGGCAGTTCGCTCACGCCTTGGGGCGGCCTTAAAATTAGCGGAGTCACCGTCCCGCAGCCGGACGGCAACGGCAATTTTCTCGAAGCTTCGAGCTTCGCCGCGTTTTTCGAATTTCTCCCGCTGATGCGCAAACAGATCATCGTTGATCAAGTCAACATCGACACGCCAAAGGTTGTCTGGATTCAAAACGAAAGCGGCAAGTGGCGGATGCCAGCTGAAAACGAAGAAAAAGCTCCGCGAGAGAAGCCGGTGCGCGAAACGGAACACACTGAAAAACTACACGAGAAAAAGTCCGCGCCATTTTCCGTCACGGTCAAAAAATTCCGGCTCGATCACGGCGCGTTCGTGTTCCTCGATCAAAAACAACGGCATGTCATTGCATTCGATGATGTGCAGGTTGATTGTCCGTCAATCAGTGGCGGCAACACCGAAGGGAGCGCCAAGAGTGACAAAGTCGTGGTGCGCGAAGAGCTCTTTTTGCAAAACGTGAGCGCGCCATTTAGTTTTACAGACGGCGAACTTTCGCTGCATGACGTTTCGGCGCAGATCGCCGATGGAAAGCTCGACGGCGCCTGCACGCTCCAAACAGCCGAACGCCATTCACCATTCACCGTGGATGTGCATTTTGATGGCATCAATGTCGATCGACTGCTCACCGAGGCCGGACAGCTGCCGGGCGTCGCGACCGGCGCGCTGAACGGCTGGGTCAATCTCTACGGACATGCCGGCGAACCCGAGAGTATTGCGGGCAGCGGGCACATTTCACTTGTTGGCGGCACGGTGCGTTACGGTCTTTTTCAGATGCTCGGTTCCGCGCTGCAAATTAACGACCTCGTGCTGCTCAATATCCAGCAGGCGCACGCCGATTTTCGCGCGAGCGACAGTCGCGTGCACGTCGACGACCTGTTGTTGCAGACGCAAAATTTAAAAGTCGCGGCACACGGCGACATCACTTTCGACGGCAAAATGCAGCTCGATGCGCGTCTCACGATTAACCAGCGCATTCACCGGCAGTTGCCGGGCTTCATCAAATCGAACTTCCAGCAAGGCGAAGACAGCGATACGCGCTACATCGATTTCGTCGTCGACGGCACTGTGGGTAAACCTCACACCGACCTGTGGGATCGCGTCGGCGGTGCGAAAATCCAAAAGGAAGTGACGGGTATTTTCCAAAGCATTTTCGGCGGCAAACGGAAGCCCGAAGAAAAGAAAAAGGAGAAAAAGCCGAAGAAGAAAGAAGGCTCCGAGGCTTTGGCTACGCCATCGATTTCAGCGGAGCCATCGGCGACGCCGATGCCGAGCACAGCGGAATAGTTACGCTGCGGTTTTTGTCGGCACGACAAGCACCCGACGATTCGCGTTGCGCAGGACGTTGCTCGTCACGCTGCCCACTAGCAAATGATGCAACGCGCCGTGTCCGTGCGAACCGATCACGATGACGTCGGCATTTTGCTGTTCCGCTTCGTGCAGAATTTTTTCCGCGATACCGCCCTGGATTTGCAGCGCGAGAACATCGAAGTCCGCAAGCGAGGCTTTCAATTTTTCGAGCTGTTGATGCTCTTTATGAAAATCACCGGCAATTGCGACGCGAACGGATTCCGGTCCCGGCTCGAAGCCGACGAATGCCGGCTCCGGCTCGACGACATGGAGCAAAACGATCCGGCTGCGAAACGCCTCCGCGAGCTCTCGCGCCGCCGCGATGATCTTCGGAGTCGCGTCCGAGAAATCCACAGGCACGAGAATTGTCTTCATAAAGCTCTACGCAAGGTATCAACAACCTGCGCTATTTCGTCTCGCGTGTTGTAAAAGTGCGGCGATAGGCGGATGTATTGATTTCCGGCGCGATCGAAGCGCAGCGAGCCGACGATTTTGTTTTCCTCGAACGCCCGGAAAAGCGCGGCCATGTCGGCGCGCGGATGGCGAAACGTCGTGATGCCGGAAGCGTTCGGCCCGCTCGTCGGCGCGATGATTTCGAAATCCAGCGCCTGCAATTCAGCGACGAGTTGTGCTTTGATTTCCAAGATGCGCGTATGCACATTGTTTAACCCCACGTTCATGAGCATTTGCAGCGAAGCGCGCATGCCGTAGATACCGGCGACGTTGAGCACGCCCGGTTCGTAACGCTGAGCGGTTGCGGGAAACGCGATTTCGCTTTGCGTGATGAAATTTGGTGAACGCACATTCCATGCGCCGAGCAGCGTCGGGCGCAGCAGCTCAAAATGGTCGCGTTTTACAAACACAATGCCGATCGCGAGCGGGCCGAGCATCCACTTGTGCGCGTCGGCGCTGAGAAAATCGACATGCTCAACCGAGAGCAGTGACGCACCGAGCGTCTGGATCGCATCGAGCGAAAACAAAACACCGCGCTCGTGCAGCAGTTTGCCGATTGCATCGACGTCGATGCGATAGCCGGTGAGAAAATTGCACGAGGCAAGCGCGGCCATGCGCGTGCGCGGCGTGATCGCATTTGCGACAAGCTCCGGTGTGATTTCGCCAGGCCGCTCCGGCTCGAGATAACGAATCACCACGCCGACTCGCGCGAGATCCATCCACGGATAAACGTTCGCCGGATAATCGTTCGCGTAACACAAGATCTCGTCGCCAGCGCGCCACGGCAGGCCATTTGCGAACAGACTCAAGCCGAGCGAAGTCGGCCCGAGCAGCGCGATTTCCTCCGCACGCGCACCGATGAATTCCGCGCAAATGCGTCGCGTCTCGTTCACGTCGCGCAGCACGTCGCCGAACTCCTGATGATTCTCGCACGAGCGCCTTGTGTATTCGATTACCGCGTCGGCGGCGCATTGCGGCAGCACGGTCACGCCCGCATGCGCGAGAAAAATGTGATTACGGCAGACGGGAAACGCCGCACGACGCGCCTCTTCATCGTGCACGAGCGATTCGAGATTTTGCACGCTCAATTCTGCTGTGCCGACAAATCGTTTTGCAATTTCGTGCTGACGGTAAATTCGCGATAAATCGCTTTTTCGCCTGTATTCGAATCGACGATTTCGGCTGAGCGGGAGCCGAAGTTTGGCGGCGCGACATAGGGCTTTTGCGGCAGCACCTTCTCGTTCGCGACCAGCCAAAAAAACAGTGCGTGCGCAGAAATCACAGCGAGAACGATGAGAAAAAGCGTGGTGCGTTTCATCGCGTCAAAGTTTTACGCAAAACGGCGCGGACGCAAGCGCTACGGTTTCCGCGCTTCCTCGCCTTCCTCGATCAATTTCCAAAATTCCTTTGCCTGCCCGAGCTGGTCGTCCTCGGCCATCGGCAGTTTCGTGCGGAAGAGAAAATCGCGCAGCGTGTTTTTGTGCAGCACGCGATGAATCGTCACTCCCTCGGGGCTTCGCTCGAAATAAATGCGGTAATCTTTTGCGCGGTAGCGAAAGAGCTTTTTCCCTTCGCGCTCGATCACGCCGAATTTTTCTGTATCGAGATTTTCGAGATCCTCGGGCAGCACCTGGAATTCCGCGAGCAAATCGAGCTGCAGTTCTTTCGGAAGTCGCGACATTTCGGCGGCGCTGAGTTGGTTGAAAACAATCTGGAACACGGAAGTTAACTAAAGCGTAAATCCGAAATCCTAAATCTCAAAATACACGCGCTGGACGCGGCTGCTGATGCCGGTGAAAATTTCCCAAGCGATCGTTTGCGCTTTTTGCGCGAGCTCGGAGGCGAAAATTTCCTCGTGCCCCTGCCGGCCGATGAGCACGGCTTCGTCGCCCGCCTGCACGTCCGGAATGTCCGTAACATCCGCCATGATTTGATCCATCGTCACGCGTCCGAGCAGCGCGCAGCGGCGTCCGCGGATCAGCACTTTTGCGCCAGTGTTTGACAACCGTCGCTGGTAGCCATCGGCGTAACCGATCGCGAGCGTCGCGATGCGCATCGGGTGCGGCGTGATGAACGTGCGCCCGTAGCTTACGCTGCGCCCCGCATCGAAATCGCGCACGAGCGTCACGCGTGTTTTTAGCGTCATCACAGCGCGTAGCTCCATCTGGAAATCCACGACCGGGGAACTGCCGTAAAGCATCAGCCCGGTGCGCACCATCGATTGCGCGTGATCGGAAAAACGAATCACGCCTGCGCTGTTGAGCGAATGCACGATCGGCGCGTCGATGCCCATGCCGCGCAGTTCTCCGGCGATTTTTTCAAAATGCGCAAGCTGTTTGCGTGTGAAATTTTCGTCCTCGTCGGACACCGGTAAATGCGTTGCGATGCCGGTGATCGCGAGATTTTCGAAGCGCAGCAATTCGCGCGCAAACTCGATTGCGTCGTCCTGCCAGATACCGATGCGGCCCATGCCGGTATCGATCGCGAGATGCACCGGAATTTTTTCTGCGCGCGAAAACGCGTTGAAAGCTGCTGCTTCATCGAGTGTCGAAATTACCGGCACGAAACCGGAGCGGGCGATTTCCTCGCGTTCATGTGCGAGCGCGGTGCCGAGAATGAAAATACCGGGCGCATTGTCACCGAGCGCTTCACGCAGCGTGCGTGCTTCGGCGACATTTGCGACGCCGAACATCTGCACGCGACCACGAATCGCATTCGCGATTTCCACCATGCCGTGTCCATAAGCGTTCGCTTTGACAATCGCCATGATGCCCGAGCGCGGCCCGATTTTTTCGCGCACGATGCGCACGTTGTGGCGCAACGCAGCGAGGTCGATCTCCGCCCAGCAACGCCGCTCCGTTTTCACGCCACTGGTTGCGGCATGGGCTCGTGTTCCGCCAGCTCGCGAAGGTTCGCGAGTCCGCGTTCGAAATCGCGCCCGATCCACCACATGAACGCGAGGTCGACGTAGCGCACATACGGGTTCGGATTTCCCTGCCATTTGCAAAGCCACGTCACGCGCGTGTATTCGCCGACCGGCTCCAGCGCGAGCGCGCCCTCCGCGTGGCAATCGCACTGCACGACCTCGAGGTCATATGCGATGCGTTCGTTCGGCACACTCTGCGTGATGCGCATGGCGCCTTCCATTTTGCGGCTCGTCCAGCGCTGCACCGCGCCGACACCGCCAGGCTCGCCCTCGTAGGCGAAATGCATTTCCTCGCGGCGCGACCATTCCGTCCAGCGCGGCCAATTGCGCAGGTCGTTGATAAGCGGGAATATTTCCGACGGAGTTTTGTGGATCAGCACGCGGCGCACGACACGGCAGCGGCGTTTCAAAAACCACGGGAAAATCAGCAAAAACGCGGCGAAGAGCAACAACCGAAGTGGAGTTTTATTCATGGCTTTTCTCGGTGAAAATGAGTTCGCATCCAATGGCGCAACTGCGTGGCGCGGAAAAATCAACGCCAGTCCGCGCATGTCGGATTGATATCGACAGAAAAAATGGCAAATCACAAGCTGACAAAACCACGCCGCCCATGAACAAAATCGCCGCTGTTGTTTTCACCGCCGCCGCCTTTGCCACAATCGCGCCGCCCAGCCGCGCACAGCAAGTCGCGCAAACGAACGCTACGTTGGCGCAAGCACCCGCGCCCGCGCCGCAAAAACACACGCACAGCAACAAACCGGCTCCTGCGCCGACTCCCACTCCTGCCGCCGCCGCACCTGCTCCCGAGAAAAAACGCTCGTGGTGGTATTGGCTTTTCCATCGTCGTCCGAAAGCGCCGCCGGTCGTTACCGTTGCGCCGACTCCGACTCCCGCTCCGGCAAAAAGCCGCACGATGACAAAACCTGCGCCTGCCGAAGAAACGGCCGCGACCGCGCCGAAACAACGTCCAACTCCCCCGCCGCAGGCCGAGCAAACAAAGCCCGCACCGGCTCTGGTCGAGCGCAAAAAACCGCGCCCAACTCCGCCGCAGGAGGAATCGAACAGCATGAATGAGCCCGCGCCGTTCGTTCCGCCGCCGACTTCGACAGAAAAACAATCCACGCAGCAAATCGGCGACGGCAATCCTGCGCGCTATCAGGAAGTAAAACAAAAGGCGCTTCAAGACAAACACGTGCAGGAGCTGCAGGAAAAAGCCGACAACGCGTCCGACGGTGACGAGCAGCGCAAAGCGTCTGAAAAATACTACAAGGCTTTATTTAACAAAATGCGCAATCTCGATCCATCGCTCAAAGACCGCATCGACCGCACGGAAGCTGCGACGTTGCGGCGCGTGGGCGCGGAGTAAATTGCGCGCGCAAATTTTCCTCGCTGCAATTTTTGCGGCACTCGCCGCGCGCGCATTCGCGCAAACGCACGCGCTGCAAGTCTCGGGCAAGGATTTGCTCTTTGACGGAAAGCAGGTGACGCTGCGCGGCGTTGCCGTCGGCGATCCGTTTCTCGCACGCGAAGGCCGGCCGCTCTCGGATTACGCGACGATCGCCAATACGTGGCGCGCGAATGTCGTGCGGATCAGTTTGCATCCGAGCGTCTGGAAACACATGTCGCACGAGCGCGTCATCGCGCGTTTGCGTAGCGAGACGCAGGCGGCGCTTGACGCAGGAATGTTCGTGATCATCGACTGGCACACGATCGGCTGGCCGGCTGGTTACTACGAGCCGATCCAGGCTGGTTGGGACGAAGATCCGCGCGATCTTTATGATTCGAAGTTTTCACTCGCGCAAAATTTCTGGGGCGAAATTTCCAAGGCATTCGCGAATGAGCCGCGCGTGATTTTCGAGCTATGGAACGAACCGGTTTTCAACAAAAGCGATGGCGACGATCCATCAGGCGCGCGCTGGCAAAAACTGAAGCCGTATTTCGAAAAATTGCTCGCGACCATTCGCGCGCATGGCGGCAACATCGTCCTGGCGACCGGCAATGCGTGGGCTTACAACCTGCGCGGCATCCGCAACGATCCGCTCGGGGGCGTTAACGTCGCGTATGCGTGGCACATTTACGCCGGGCATGATGACAACGACGAATCCGCGTGGGCCGCATCGCTGGATGATTTACAAAAAATCGCGCCGGTGCTCGTGACCGAATGGGGTTTCCAGCGCAAAACCAAAGAAGAATTCCGCGGCACGCCGGAGGGCTTCGGCGAAAAATTCGTGCGCGATTTTTTGGAGGCGAAACATCTGCACTCGACCGCGTGGTGCTGGCATCCCGATTGGACGCCGGTGATGCTGCAGCGCGACTGGAAAACGCCGACGGAAATGGGCGCATTCGTGCTGCGCTATCTGCGCGAGCACAATCCGATCTAAAGCGCCCTGTCGCTAAAATCGCGCACCGCGTTCCTCGATGATTCCCTCCGCGATTTTTTGCGCGAGCTGCTCGCGGAATTTCGTATCGGCGCAGCGCCTCGCTTCGCGGCGATTGCTGATGAACCCGCATTCCACGAGCACGGCGGGATATTGATTCAGCCGCAGCACGCGGAAGTTTGCGTGCGGCACGCCGTCTTTCATCGTGACCTCGCCGAGCTTGTTTTCGATCCGTTGCGCGAACTCTTGCGACACATTCGAATGCCAGTAAACCTGCGCGCCGTGCGCGCGACGTGAGCCGTCGTTAAAATGCACGCTGACAAAAACCGCGTTCCGTTGCTTGTTCGAGATCGCCGCGCGGTCGTTCAGTTCGATGAAACGATCGCTGTCGCGCGTCATCACCACGCGGAAGCCGGCGGCGCGCAATTTCCCGGCGAGCCGTTGCGCGGTATCGAGAGCGACAATTTTTTCCGCGACACGATTTTTAAAAACGCCCGAGTCCTTTCCGCCGTGGCCGGGATCGACGACGACGGTCGTAAAGGTGTGCAGCGTGTTGTGAACAGTCGGCGTCGCGCAGCCGGCGACGAAAAGCACGAGCGGGAGCAGCAGGTGGATCGTTTTGTTCATGTGAAAATCCGCGCACACTTTTGCCGCGGGATTTGCGCACGTCAATCGCCGCCCGCATTGTGGACCAATGAAAAAACTCGCGGCTGCACTTTTGTTCGGCAGCCTCGCCGGGATTTGCCACGCTGCTGACGTGAAACACACAAACCGGCTCGCCAGCGAAAAATCGCCATATCTGCTGCAGCACGCGCACAACCCGGTCGATTGGTTCCCGTGGGGCGCGGAGGCTTTTGAAAAAGCGCGCCGCGAGGACAAGCCGATTTTTTTGTCCGTCGGCTACTCGACGTGCCACTGGTGCCACGTCATGGAACGCGAGTCGTTTGAAAACGAAGAGGTCGCGAAAATTCTCAACGCGCATTTTGTCCCGATTAAAGTTGATCGCGAGGAGCGGCCCGATGTCGATCGCGTTTACATGACATTCGTGCAGGCTACGACCGGCGGTGGCGGATGGCCGATGAGCGTCTGGCTCACGCCCGATTTGAAGCCGTTCGTCGGCGGCACTTATTTTCCGCCGGAGGATCGCTACGGTCGGCCCGGATTCAAAACCGTGCTGCTCCGTATTGCCGACGCGTGGAAAAACAACCGCACACAGATCGTGCAGCAAGGCGACGAGATCATCGCCGCGTTGCGCCAATACAGTCTCGCGGCAAAAAGCGAATCGCCGCTCGACCCGAAAACTATCGAGACCGCTTACGAACAAATCGCACGCAGCTTCGATCCCGAGCAGGGCGGTTTTGGTAGCGCGCCGAAATTTCCGCGACCGGTTACGTTGAACCTGCTGCTGCGCATTTACGCGCGCGAACCCGATTCGCAGCGCGGCAAACACGCGCTCGAGATGACCACATTCACGCTGCGCAAAATGGCCGATGGCGGCATGCACGATCACATCGGCGGCGGCTTCCATCGCTACTCCGTCGACCGCTTCTGGCACATCCCGCATTTCGAGAAAATGCTCTACGACCAGGCGCAGCTCGCGATCGCGTATCTCGACGCATTCCAGATCACGCGCGAACCGCTGTTCGAGCAAACCGCGCGCGACATTCTCGATTACGTGCGGCGCGACATGACGTTTGAGCCACAGAGAGCACAGAGTTCCCCGAAGTCCCCCGTGGCTCAAACCGGCGGTGGATTTTTCTCCGCCGAAGATGCGGACAGCCTGGAGAAACCGGACGCGCACGAGAAACATGAAGGCGCGTTTTACATTTGGGCGAAAGTGGAAATCGACGAGCTGCTCGGCGCGGAAGCCGCGCAAATTTTCGAACGCGTTTACGGCGTCGAATCGCATGGCAACGCGCCGAACGGGAGCGATCCGCAGGGCGAATTTGAGGGCAAAAACACGCTCATCCGCCGCTACACCGATGACGAAGCGGCGAAGATTTTCAAAAAGTCGCCCGATGAAATCGCGAGCCTCCTCGCTGGGAGCCGCCGCAAACTTTTCGATGTGCGCGCCAAACGCCCGCGCCCGCATCTCGACGACAAAATCATCACCGCATGGAACGGCCTGATGATCTCCGCGTTCGCCCGCGCCGCGCAGGTGCTCGACGACCCCGCGTATCTCGACGCCGCCACGCGCGCCGCGCAGTTCGCAAAGATAAATCTCACCCGCAATGACGCGCTCATTCGCAGTTACCGCGACGGCGCGAGCGACGTCGAGGGCTTCGCCGATGACTACGCATTTTTGATCCAGGGCCTGCTCGATCTTTACGAGACCGGATTCGACGTGGGCTGGCTGCAATGGGCCGAACAGCTCCAGCACAAACAGGACGAACTCTTCGCCGACAAAGAGCACGGCGGCTACTTCGGCGTGCGGGAAACCGCGCCCGACATTTTGCTGCGGATGAAAGAGGACTACGATGGTGCCGAGCCGACGGCTAATTCCATTGCCGCGCTCAACCTGCTCCGTCTCGCGCAGATGTTAAATAACGAGCATTTCCGCAAAAGCGCCGACGCGACCATCCACGCCTTCGACGGCCAGCTCGAGAAAACGCCGTTCGCGATGCCGCAAATGCTCGTTGCCTTCGACTTTGCGCAAAGCAAACCGAAGCAAATCGTCATCGCCGGCCGGGGTGACTCCGCCGATACCCGTGCGCTCCTGTGCGAACTGCACCGGCATTTCATCCCGAACAAAATCGTCCTCATGGCCGACGGCTCCGCAGGCCAGCAATGGCTCGCCGAAAAACTCGACTTCATCAAAACCGCCGCGCCCAAGAACGGTCAGGCCACCGCCTTCGTCTGCGAAGACTACGTCTGCAAACTACCTGTGACGGATGTGGACGCGTTCCGTGCGGCGCTGGCGGGGAAGTGAGTTGACTGCCTCTTTTCAAGAGGCCAACTCACAAAGACCGGAAACTCGATTACTTTTTTGTAATAAGCAATTGCTGTAAGTCGCTCAAAGGCGGGGAGGTTGATGTCACTCATCGTCTGTTGAAACGATTGCTATGATTGTGAAGTTGAATGTGCCCTTAAATGACCGGTGATGTGAAGCTACGTTTCGGAAAAGCGATTAAAGAACAGCGTTCCGCGCTGCAAATATCCCAGGAAGAGCTGGCGGATCGCGCAGGATTACACCGCACTTACGTTTCGGATGTGGAACGCGGTGCGCGTAATCCATCGCTTGAAAGCATCGGCAAACTTGCGCACGCGCTCGATGTTTCCATCGCGATGCTCTTTACGCGAGCGTTCAGCAATGTCTCCGCCGCCAAGTCGCCTGTGGAAATTCTGCTGGTGGAAGACAACCGACGCGACGCCGAGCTGACTCAGCGCGCGTTTCGGAAAGCGCGTATCGCAAACCCGCTGCAAATTGTGAACGATGGGGAAGCCGCGCTCGATTTTGTGTTCGCCCGCGGCCGGTATTCGCAGCGACGGGGAAAGCCGATGCCGGGCGTGGTGCTGCTGGACTTGAATCTGCCGGGCATCAGCGGCATCGAAGTGCTGCAGCGCATCAAAGCGAATCCGCGCACACAGCACATTCCCGTAATCGTGCTGACCGTTTCGCGTGCCGACGCGGACATCAGGGAATGCCGCCGCCTCGGGGCGGAGAGCTACCTTATCAAGCCGGTCGGTTTCCGGAATTTTAGCGACGTAACGCCGGAACTGCACCTGGAATGGGCGCTTGTGAAATCGTCGAACGGCAGCCGTGACAAGAACGGGGAAGCTTGAAGAAAAAAACTCCTGATTTACCGGTCTCCCGGATGGCCGGTGATGCGCAGGAGCAGATCAACTCGGTCGGGGAGGCTGATGAGCTTTTTCGTCTCGTGGTGGAAGCTGCGCCGAATGCGATTGTCGTCGCGGACACGAGCGGCTGCATCATGCTCGTGAACACGGGCGCGGAAAAACTCTTCGGCTACAAGCGCGCGGAATTGATCGGTAATCGCGTGGAGATGCTCGTGCCCGAGCGTTTTCGCGGCGCGCACCCGGGTTACCGCGCGGGCTACGTCGGCCATCCCGAATCGCGCCCGATGGGCAAGGGCCGCGATCTTTTCGCGCTGCGCAAAGACGGCTCGGAAGTGCCGGTGGAGATCGGGCTCAACCCCATCCACACTCCAAAAGGGCCGCTCATTCTCAGCGCGATCATCGACATCACCGAGCGCAAACACTCCGATGATCATCTGCGGCAACTGCTGCGCGAGGTCAACGACCTGAAAGCCGCCCTCGACGAGCACGCGATCGTCGCCATCACCGATCCGCAGGGAAAGATCATCTACGTTAACGACAAATTCTGCGCGATCTCCAAATACTCGCGCGAAGAGCTGCTCGGCCAGGACCATCGCATCATCAACTCCGGCTATCATCCCAAGGAATTCATCCGCGATTTGTGGACGACCATCGGCAGTGGCAAGGTCTGGCGCGGCGAGATCAAGAACCGCGCCAAGGACGGCTCATTTTACTGGGTGGATACGACCATCGTCCCATTCCTGAGCGAGGACGGCAAACCGCGGCAGTATGTGGCCATCCGCGCGGACATCACGGAACGCAAGCGGGCCGAGGAATCGCAGGCGCGACTGGCCGCCATCGTCAACACGACGCAGGACGCCATCGTCGGCAAGACGCTCGAGGGCATCATCACCACCTGGAACCCGGGCGCGGCGAAATTGTTCGGTATTCCGCTGAGGAAGCCGTTGGCAAACCGGTTCACATGCTCATTCCGCCGGAGCGCGACGGCGAGGAGACGGACATTCTGGCGCGGGTCGCCCGTGGCGAAAGCATCGAGCGACTGCAAACCGTCCGCGTCCACAAAGACGGCACCCGCATACAGGTGGCCGAGACCATTTCCGCGATCAAGGACCGCACGGGCAGGATCATTGGTGCGTCCAAAATCGCGCGCGACATCACGGACACAAAACAGGCGGAAGAACAGCTCAAGGCGTCCTTGAAGGAAATCAACGACCTGAAAGCCGCGCTGGACGAGCACGCGATCGTGGCCATCACCGATCCGCAGGGCAAAATCACCTACGTCAACGACAAGTTCTGCTCCATCTCGAAGTATTCGCGCGAGGAACTACTCGGGCAGGACCATCGCATCATCAATTCCAGCTATCATCCCAAGGAATTCATTCGCGGGCTCTGGGATACGATCGCGCAGGGGCACGTCTGGCACGGCGAAATCAAAAACCGGGCAAAGGACGGCACGTATTACTGGGTGGATACGACCATCGTCCCGTTTCTCAACGACGACGGAAAACCGCGCCAGTATGTGGCGATTCGCGCGGACATCACCGAGCGCAAACGCGGCGAGGAGGAAATCCGCGAGCTGAATACACAGCTCGAACAGCGCGTGATGCTGCGCACGGCCGAACTGGAAACCGCGAACAGGGAACTCGAGGCGTTCTCCTATTCCGTCTCGCACGATCTGCGTGCGCCGCTGCGCGCGATGGATGGTTTTTCACAAGCTGTGCTCGAGGATTGCGCGGAGCTTTTGCCGGAAGAAGGCCGCCACTATTTGCGAACGATCCGCGAGGGCGCGCAACGAATGGGCGCGCTCATCGATGACTTGCTGACGTTTTCGCGCTTGAGCCGCACGCCCATAAACAAGCGGCAAATCGACACGGCTGCGCTCGTAAATCACGTCCTGACCGAGCCGGGCTTTAAGCCCGATTCGCGAAACATCGATCTGCGCATCGGCGAGTTGCCGGCCTGCGTCGGCGATCCGGCATTGTTGAAGCAGGTGTGGATGAACCTGCTCTCGAACGCCTTTAAATACACACGCAAACGCGAGCCGGCGCTCGTCGAAATCGGCTGCCGGCGCGAGGACGGCGCGGACGTATTTTTCGTGGGGGACAACGGCACCGGCTTCGACATGCGTTACGCGAGCAAATTGTTTCGCGTCTTCCAGCGTCTCCACCGCGCGGAGGATTACGAGGGCACGGGCGTGGGCCTCGCGATCGTGCAGCGCATCGTTCACCGTCATGGCGGACGCGTCTGGGCTGACGCCACGATCAACCGCGGAGCCACCTTTTATTTCACCCTTTGGAAAACCATGTCATGAACGAAACGTTTGTTGTTGAAATCCTCCTCGTCGAAGACAACCCGCACGATCTCGAGCTCACGCAGCGCGCCTTGCGAAAAGCGAATGTGACCAACCACCTGCAAGTCGCGCGCGACGGCGCGGAGGCTCTCGATTTTCTCTTTTGCGAAGGCGCGCACGCGGAGAGGAAAATGGAAAACGCGCCCAAGGTCATCCTGCTCGACTTGAAACTGCCGAAAGTGGACGGGCTGGAAGTGCTCAAGCGCATCAAGGGCGATCCGCGCACACAGATGATCCCGGTCGTCGTCCTGACTTCATCGAAAGAACAAAACGACGTGATTGAAAGTTACCGGCTCGGCGTCAACAGCTACATCGTCAAACCGGTCAACTTCGAGAGCTTCGCCGCCGCCGTGCAGGAGATTGGGATGTATTGGCTGTTGCTGAATCAACCTCCACAACTAGAGGAATAAAATATGGAACGGCGGCTTCGTGTGTTGATCTGTGAGGATAATCCCAGCGATGCGGATATGGTCGTGCGCGAGCTGCGCCGCGCCGAGTTTGAGCCGGATTGGATCTGCGTGGAGACCGAGGAGGACTATCTCGAACAATTGAACGCCGATTTCGATATCATCTTGTGCGATTACAGCATGCTTCAGTTCGACGCGCCGCGCGCGCTCGAATTGTTGAAAGAGCGCAAGCTGAACATCCCCTTCATCATCATCTCCGGATCGATGGGTGAGGATGCGGCCGTCGCCTCGATGCGGCTGGGCGCCGCGGATTATCTGCTGAAAGACCGTTTGACCCGGCTCGGACAGTCCGTCTCGCTTGCCATCGAAGCCAGCCGCATGCGCGAGCTGCGCAAACAAGCCGAGGAGCGCATTCGCGAGCAGGCTGAGATGCTCGACCGCGCACACGAGGCAATCATCGTGCGGGATATTCGTTCGCATATAATCACCTTCTGGAATCAGGGAGCGGAGCGCCTATACGGCTGGACTGCTGCCGAAGCGATCGGTCGGCATGCCGCGATGGTTTTCGCCGACCCCTCCCGGATCGACGGGATCACCGAAAAGCTTGTAGCCACCGGAGAATGGCGCGGTGAGCTGGAGCATGTCAGAAAGGACGGGAAAAAACTCATCGTCAGCAGTCATGTCACGCTCGTGCGTGACGCGCAGGGCGCTCCGAAGTCTGCGCTGGTGATCATCATCGACATCACCGAACAGAAAAAGCTCGAAGCGCAATTCCTCCGCGCGCAGCGGCTCGAATGCATCGGCACGCTCGCAAGCGGCGTCGCGCACGACCTCAACAACATCCTCGCGCCAATCCTCATGTCCGCGCCGGTCCTGCGCGGCAATCTGCCGCACGGAATTCGCGACAACATTCTCGACACAATCGAAACCTGCGCACAGCGCGGCGCGGACATCGTCCGGCAGGTGCTGACTTTCGCACGTGGAACGGAAGGCGAACGATTGCTCGTGCAGCCCCTCCATTTGTTGAAAGAGATCATGAAGATCGCGCAGGAGACTTTCCCGAAATCCATCACAATCCGTCCGCGCTACACAAACGACATCTGGACGGTCGAAGGCGATCCCACGCAGCTGCACCAGGTGTTGCTGAACCTGTGCGTGAATGCGCGCGATGCCATGCCCGATGGAGGCGAACTGGTGCTTTCGGCGGAAAACGTCGTCGTGGACGAGAACTACGCGGCGATGATACCCGGCGCAAAAGCGGGGTCTCACGTGGTCATGAAAGTGAGCGACACGGGCACCGGAATTCCCCGCGAGATTATCGATCAGGTTTTCGATCCGTTTTTTACGACCAAGGAACCCGGCAAAGGCACAGGGCTCGGACTTTCATCGGCGATTGGCATCGTGAGAAGCCACGATGGTTTCATGAATGTGTATAGCGAAGTGTCGCGCGGCTCGACCTTCGAAGTGTTCCTGCCCGCAAACGTGGAGACACAGGCCGGCGTCGTGAGCGAGGAGGATGAACAATTGCCGCACGGTCAGGGAGAGGTGGTGCTGGTGGTCGATGACGAAAAAGGAATTCGCGATGTGACTCAGAGCATTTTGGAGATGTCCGGCTATCGTGTGCTCAGCGCTGTCGATGGCACGGACGCGCTCGCGATGTTTGCCGAGCATATCCACGAGATCGATTTGGTGCTTACCGATGTGATGATGCCCTTCATGGACGGCGTCACACTCATTCGCGCCCTGCGAAAGATGAGACCGGGCATTTGCATCATTGCCTCTACCGGACGCAGCGACGACAAACGCGCTGCCGAACTCGCCGGGATGAGCGTTCAATTTTGCATGCTGAAGCCCTACAGCAAAAAGAAACTGCTTACCACCGTCCGCACCGCGCTGAATGCACGAGCGAAATAAGATTCGCCGTTACCATTAAGTGAGTCTTTTCTCCGTCACTGCGGGCTCGGCGATGCGCTGATAATCGGACGGTGGGGACGTTCGACCGGGGCGTTTTGCTGCGGCTGCGGCTGGGCTTGCGGTTGCTGCTGCTGTTGCTGGCGGAGAGCTTCCTGGCGCGCCTGCTGGGCGGCTTGACGGGCTTCCTCTTGTTGCTGCTTGCGTTGTTCCTGCGCAACGCGCTGGGCCTCGAGTTGTTGCTGGCGTTGCGCTTCGCGGGCTTGCTGCAATGCCTGACGCGCCTGCTCTTCCTGCTGACGTTTGGCTTGCGCGGCTTCTTGCAACGCGCGCTGTTGTTCCGCGATGACACGCGGGTCGGGTTGCTGCGGAGCGGCGGGCGCTTGCTGCGGTTGCGCTGGCGGGAGTTGCTGTTGTTGCGCGGGGCGGTGTTGCTGGAGTTGCTGTTCGCGCCGAGCCTGCGCTTCCTGCAAAGCTCGGCGCTGTTGCTCGGCAATCGCGCGGGCGTCGGGTTGGGCCGCTGCGGAGGGTGATGCGCCGGCTTGCGGTTGCGGAGGCGGCGACTGCTGATTTTGCTGCAACTGGCGCGCCTGCTCGCGGGCGGCGCGTTGGGCTTCGATCTGCTGCTGGCGTTGCGCGCGCTGGGCTTCCTGCAACGCCCGCTGTTGCTGCTGCGCGGTGTTTGGCGCAGGCGAGGCTTGCGGCTGCTGCGCTGTCGTGGCGCTCTGTGCCGGCGATGCCTGCGGACGCAGCGCTTTGCCGCGAACGGTCGTGTCGGCAGTGCGGCTGCTGACTTGCGCAGGCGTCGGTTGTTTGGTGCTGCGAGAAAATTTTGGTGCCGCGATTTGCACCGTCTGGCCTTTGACTTCCGCTTTATTGTCCCCGCCGCGTCTCGCGTTTTTGCGTTCCACTTTCAGTTTCGCAATCGGCTTTTTGCAGACGGCGTTTACGACGACGTAGTTTGGGCCATTCACGAAGATGACGTCGTTATTCTCAAAGATATTCGTGACGTTCACCGTGTCGCTGAAAACGGTCACGTTCTGCTCCGGCGGCATCGTCACATCGGCGAGGTCGTCATCGCCAAATTCGCTCCCGGGCACGAACACGTAATCGTCGGTCGCGATGTCGAATTGCTCGTCGGCCCATTCGCGGATGCCGCCCGCGCCGTCGAAGCGCGCCCCGGGCGGAAGCGGCGCCCAGCCAATGTAGCGGTCGCTGTAGCGCCACGAAACCCACGCAGGCGCCCATTCGTCGCCGGGCACCCACACCCAGCCGAGCCGGCGCAGGCGCGCCCAACGTCCGTAGTGATACGTCGCCCAGCCCCACGGCTCGTCGGACATCCACGTCCAGCCGTAATCGGTGTAAGCCCAGTGGCCGACGGTGTATGGACGCCAGCGATTGTTTTGTAAAGCGACGCGTGGCTGCCAGACGTAGCCGTAGTTTTCGAGTTCGATCCATGCGCCGTAGGGCGCGAGTGCATCGTAAAAAACTTGATACGTTTCGACTTCGACGCGTGCGGGTTCGGCGGGAGCTTCGGGAGCGGCTGGAGCTTCGGCGGTTTGTGCGGCGACCGGCGCGGGTTGTTGCTGCGCGGCGAGGTCCTGTTCGCGCTGATCGAGCTGGCGCTCGCGGTCGGTGAGCTGTTGCTCGCGTTCCTTCGCTTTTTCCTCGGCCAGGCGCTGCTGGACGCGGCGCTCGACTTCCTGGTCGTCGACTTGCGGTGTTTTTTTGCACGCGGTCAGCATGACGGCGACGACGAGGAGGAGGCGGAGAGCTTTCATTGCGATGTAGGACAGCGTAGCCGCGAAATTATTCGAGCATCGCGCTCAAATAATGAATCGCGTCTCACCGGCAATTTGCAACGCATAGCGGCCCTTCGCCAGCCGGATCCGCATCGCCGCGCCGAATGCCTCGCTGAGCAATCGCGACGTGAGCATTTTCGTCTTCGTGCCGGCGGCGAGCGCGCGGCCGCTTTTTAAAAGCAGCACGTGCGAAAAAACCGGTGTGATCTCCTCGACGTGATGCGTCACGAGCACGAGCGTCGGCGCATTCTTTTGTCCACCGAGCCGGTCGATAAAGCGCAGGAAGTTTTCGCGTGCGACCGGATCGAGCCCCGCGCACGGCTCGTCGAGAATCAACACGCGCGGTCCGGCCATCAGCGCGCGGCCGATCAGGATGCGCTGCCGTTCGCCCTGCGAAAGCACGCGCCACGGGCGCTCCGCGAGATGGGTGCATTCGATCTGCCGCAAAATTTTCGCAGCCTGTGCGCGATCGCTTTTCGTCGCGCGTCCCCACAAATCAATCATCGCGTATTTGCCGCTGATGACGCTATCGAGCGCCGGTTCCTCATCGTGCATCAACTGCCGCACCGACGAACTGACGATGCCAATGCGTTTGCGCAGCTCGCGCCAGTCGCTTTCGCCGAAGCGTTCGCCGAGCACTTCGATTTCGCCGGCGGTCGACGATTTGTAAGCGGTTAATGCGCTGAGCAACGACGTTTTTCCCGAGCCATTCGCGCCGAGAATCACCCAATGCTCGCCGCGCTCCACGCGCCACGTGATGTCGTCGAGGATCACTGTGCCGCCGCGCTCGATGCGCAGTTGCTTTACGTCCAAAACCGGAGCGGAATTTTTCTTTCGCATCCTGCGCGGAAGCCTATTTTCGCCGTATGGAGAAGCCAGCCGAAACACAACACCCGATCCACGAATTACTCGTCCGCCGCTGGAGTCCGCGCGCGTTTGCCGACCGCGCCATCGAGCCGGAAAAACTGCGCAGCCTGCTCGAAGCAGCGCGCTGGGCGCCCTCGTCGTTCAACGAGCAACCCTGGAGTTTCATCGTCGCCACAAAGGACGATTCCGCCGAATACGAGCGCCTGCTCGGCTGCCTCGTCGAGTTCAACCAGGGATGGGCGAAAGCCGCGCCGATGCTGATGATTTCCGTCGCGAGTTTGAAATTTGCGCACAATAACAAGGACAACCGCCACGCGATGCACGATGTCGGTCTCGCGTCGGAAAATCTCGTCATCCAGGCGACCGCTCTCGGGCTCTTCGCGCACGGCATGGCCGGCTTCGACGTGGAAAAAGCGCGCGAGACTTACGGCATTCCTGACACGCACCTTCCCGCCGCGGCATGGGCAATCGGCTACGCCGGCGACACCGATTCGCTCGACCCGCAACTGCGCGAACGCGAACTCGCCCCGCGCGAGCGCAAGCAAATCGCGGAATTCGTTTTCAGCGGAAAATGGGGCAAGACGGCTGCCGTCGCACGCTGATCTTACAGCACGCCCTTTCGCCGCAGCGCCTCGTCCATCGCGCGCTCGACCAGCAGCGCGGCGAGATGCTGGGTGCCTTCGTCCAACGCGGCGTTAGCTTTTTTCAAACGCTGCACTTCGCCCGATTCGAGCGCGGCTTCGACTTCGCGCATCAATTCCGCGACGCGCGATTTTTCTTCGTTGCTTAAATCTTCGCCAACTTTTTGCAGCGCGTCGCGGACGGCGGGGAGCATTTCGTTCGCTTTCAATTTCGCCTCGGTCAAAACCCGCTCGCTCATGTCGTCGAACGCATGCTCGACCGATTCGGCGATCATTTGCTCGACCGCTTCGTCGGAGACATCGACCGCGCTTTTGATCTCCACGATTTTTTCCACGCCGGTTTTCGTGTCGCGCGCGAGCACGTGCAGGATGCCGTTGGCGTCGATCTCGAATTGCACGCCGACGCGCGCCTGGCCTTTTGGCGCGGGCTCGAACTCCAGCTCGAACTCACCGAGCGGCCAGTTGTCGCGCGCCATCTCGCGCTCGCCTTGCAGCACCTTGATCGACATTGCGCGCTGGCCTGCGAGCGCGTTGGTGAACATCTCGCCGGCCTTGAGCGGAATGGTCGAGTTGCGCGGGATGATGACGTTCATCAGGCCGCCGAACGTCTCGATGCCGAGCGAAAGCGGCGTCACGTCGAGCAGCACCATGTTTTGCACCGCGCCGCTGAGGATGCCGGCTTGCAGCGTTGCGCCGAGGGCGACGGCTTCGTCGGGATTTTGCGAAGTGTTCGGTTCGCGCTGGAAAAGATCGCGCACAAAATCGCGCACGAGCGGCATCCGCGTGACGCCGCCGACGAGAATCACCGCGTCGAGATCGGCAGGCGAGAGCTTCGCGTCGGCGAGAGAGCGCAGGCAATGTGCGCGCGTTTTTTCGACGATCGGACGCGCGATACGATCCAGCCCGGCGCGCGTCAATGTGAACGACAAACTGTTTTCGCCGTCGAAAAACGGGAGATCGATTTGCGTTTCGGTTTCAGCGGAAAGCCGGTGCTTTGCCGCGATTGCGGTTTCATGCAGCCGCGCATCGCTGACTTGCAGTTTATCCGCTAGAAAATCGACCAGCGCCGCATCGATGTCATCTCCGCCGAGCCGCGTGTTGCCATTGGTCGCGATGACCTGAAATACGCCTTTGTTCAATTCGAGAATCGAAATGTCGAACGTCCCGCCGCCCAAATCGTAAACCGCGATCTTCGATTTCTCGCCGAGCTTATCCATGCCGTAGGCGAGCGCGGCGGCGGTCGGTTCGTTTACGATGCGTTCGACCGTGAAGCCGGCCAGTTCGCCCGCGGCCTTGGTCGCGTTGCGTTGCGCATCGTTGAAATACGCCGGCACGGTGATTACCGCGCGCGTGACTTCCCGTTCCAGCGCGCGCTCCGCGTCGGCTTTCAGCTTTTTTAAAATCAGCGCCGAGATTTGCTCCGGCGAAAACTCGCCCGCGCGCGTCCGCACTTTCTCGCGCGTGCCCATCAGGCGCTTGATCGACGCGATCGTGTTTTGCGGATCGAGCGCGCGCATCCGGCTCGGGGCGCGTCCCACGATTGCTTCGCCATTTGCCGGAAAATGCACGACCGACGGCGTGAGCCGCTCGCCGTCTGCATCCGCGAGCAAAAGCGGAAAGCCCGCTTCCATCGCGCCGATGAGCGAATTCGTAGTGCCGAGGTCGATGCCGACGATGTCTGACATAAGCATTCGCAGATTGCGCAGATTCACGCGGATTCAAAGAAAATCTGCGAAAATCAGCGTTATCCGCAGATCACATCTGCAATCGCACGCGGTCTTCCATGAGTTGCCGACGCCACTTGCTCAAAAACGAGAGCATGTGATGAGCCATTGCAAACCCTTCCGCGACGGTTTCGCGATTCTTTTTCCAGTCGACATGCGGCAAATCCGCGAACAAGGCGTCGTGCGTCTCGGTGACAAATGCCAGCGAGGAGTCGAGCTGATCGAGAATGTCGAGCCGCTCGGAGGCGAGATGCGCGCGCAGCAGCGGCGAACTGATTTGCGTCTCGCGGGCGACGAATGCGTCGATCGCGCGCCGCACCGTTGCGATGTGCATGAACAACTGGACGAGATCCTCGGGCATGTTTTGCTCGGCGCGGAGCGCGCTGGGAAACTCGAGCTGGATAAAATGCCGCAAGCACAGCAGCGGATCGCTCAGCGTGCGATATGCCTCGTTGATGAGGGCAAAGTCCGCATCGGTTTTCGCTACATCCGGATGATGCTCGGCGGTGAGTTTGTGGAATTTTTCCTTCAGCATTTCCGCATCGAGCGCCGGCCCGCGGGGAACACCAAAAAGATGGAAGTAATCGGTCATTTTACTCTGTTGAAGGCACTTTTCGGGACGGCAAAACCGTTGCCGACGCCGTCGGTGATGAATTCCAGACAGTGAAAAGAGCGTCCGATCGCGTCGGTGTTTATTTTTAGACAGGCAAAAGTGCGTCCGACCGGAGCGGAGGCTGTTTTGGCATCGGCAAAATTGCCGCCGACGGCGCGGGTGTTCCATTTTAGACAGGTAAAACCTCTTCCGCTGGCGTGGGTGGCTGTTTTTAGACCGTCAAAAGTGCTCCCGACGCGGGAGGAGACACTTTTCGACTTGGCAAAAATGCCGCCCACGGAGCCGACGGCCACATTCGAGAAGTGGAAAAACGGCTCCCGCGTCACGCCGCGAAGCTTTCGCCGCAGGAGCAGTGGGCGACGGCGTTGGGATTGGTCACTTTGAAGCCGCCTTTTTGCAGGTCTTCACTGAAATCGAGCAGCGAGCCGCTGACGAAAAGGGCGCTTTTGGGATCGACGACGACGCGGACATTTTGGGATTCGACCATGATGTCGCGGTTCGCCGGCCCGTCGACGAGGTCCATTTTGTATTGCAGGCCGGAGCAGCCGCCGCCGATGACGGCGACGCGGAGCGCGCCTTGCGGCCGGCCTTGTTTCGTCAGCAGCGACGAGAGTTTCGTGCCGGCTTTTTCGGTCAGCTTCACGAGTTTTTCGTTGCCGATTTTGTATTTGATTTCGTCAGGCATCAGAAGAATTCACAGATTACGCAGGTTTCACAGATTAAGCAGGGAGCAATCTGCATAAATCTGCGGAATCTGCGGATGACGCTTTGAGATGTTCCGCCGCGATCTCTTCGAGTTCGGTGAGCGAGGAAACGCTCGAGAATTTCTCGCGCAGGTCGCGTGCGCCCGGCATGCCGCGCGAGTAGGCCATGAGGCGGGCGCGCATCGCGTGCATTGTGGGCGTTTCCCTGCCGCGGCGCGGGTGTTCGACCGCGAGACGGCAGTGGCGGATGATGAAGTCCCATTGCTCCTCGAGCGAAGGCGCGGGCGGGATTTTGCCTGTGGCGAAGAATGTTTTGATCTCGCGGAAAATCCACGGCGACGACATCGCGCCGCGTCCGATCATCACGCCGCGCACTCCGGATTCGGTGCGGCGTTTCACATCCATCGCGCCGGTAAGGTCGCCATTGCCGATCACCGGAATTTGCACGCTTTGCACCACGTCGGCGATGACGTCCCAATCGGCTTCGCCGCTGTAGCCCTGCTCTTTCGTGCGGCCATGAACGGCGATCGCCTGCACGCCGGCGTTTTCCAAAATGCGGGCCGTGGTCGTTGCGTTGATCGTGTCGTGACTCCAGCCGATGCGAATTTTCGCGGTGACGGGAACGGGCGCGGCGGCTTGCACGACGGCGCGCGCGACGCTTTCCAACAGCGGGCAGTCGCGCAGCAGCGAGGAGCCGCCGTTTTTGCAGACGACTTTGTTGACCGGGCAGCCGAAGTTGATGTCGATGAAATCGGGCTGCTTCCAATCGATCACCATGCGCGCGGCCTCGCCGAGATGCGCGGGGTCGCCGCCGAAGAGCTGGACGCCGAGCGGGCGCTCGCTTTCGTCAAAGTCGAGGTAACACTGCGTGCGGTGATTGCGCCGGAAGATGCCCTCGGCGGAAACGAATTCCGTGACGACGACGTCCGCGCCCTGCTCCTTGCAGAGCCGGCGGAAAACCGTGTCCGTCACCCCGGCCATCGGCGCGAGGTAGAGCGGAAATTTGTTTTGGAACCACGGAAGCATCGGCGCGGAAGTTAGCGTCGAATGAGCGGCGGAGCAAGGTGAAGGCATCGTTGCGGGTTTTTGAGAATGGCCCAGCCATTCTCATTCACCCGAGCTGCGCGGCGACTTCGTTTTGGACGTTTTCGAGCTGATCGAGGTGCAACTGCGGATCGGGAATGACGAAGACCTCTCCTGTTTTTACATGCTCGTAAATCAGCGTGCGGCCTTCGTCGGTTTGCTTCACCTCGATCTGCTTCAGCAGCCGTTTGCGCTCGAGCATGAGCGCAAGGATGTAGCGCGCGTTGGCGTGCTGGTTGTTATTTTCCTGCATGTAGCGGCGCAGCAGGTCCTCGGCGGTTCCTTTTGCGAGCGCCTCGGGTGCGGGTGGTGGTGGTGGCTCGAATTTGCTCCGCCAAAATGAAAACGGCGCGATGTTGTCGTTGCGCTGCTGCCATGCTTCTTCGCACAAATCCTGGCGGCGGAACCCGTCGCGGTCATGAAAAAGAAGCGTGTAGAAATATTCGCCGTCTTGAAATTCGTGGCCGGTGACGGCGCACCGGTCGCCACGGCTTTGGATCGTCCAGTCGCTTTGCATTATTTCCGTTTGAGTTTGAAAGAGAGCTTCGGCATTTCGCGATTCGACGATCGGAGATAGAGCAGGAAAAATCCGATCGCGGCAAAAAAGAGATTCGGCGTCCATGCGGCGGCGGCAGGCGAAATGCGCGCACCCTTGCCGAGCGCGAGGAAAAGGTTCGTGAGGAAAATCATTCCGAAGAAAATAAAGATCGAGCTGGCGACGCCTGCGAGCACGCCGCGGCGCGAAAAGACGATGCCAAGCGGCGCGGCGATGAACACCACAACAAAGCACGACCACGGCAGCGCCCAGCGATATTGCAGGTGCGTGCGATATGGCGCGAGCTGCGCGTCGGGGAAGTCGGCGTTGAATTTTACGTAGTCCTGCAGCTCCGGCACGCTGAGGCTTTGCGCTTCGAGATTCGAGCTGGCGATGCGCCACGGCGTTTCCGACCAGCCGCTGATTTTGCGCGCGTCCTCGAGCCAGAGATCTTCTTTCGCGATGTTGCCTTCCTTGTCGAAATAAACGGTTTTGCCGCGCTCGAAGCTCCACGTTTTCGTCGCGTCGTCGAAGACCGCGCGGCGCGCATACCACTTCGTCGTGATGTCGCTCTCGTCGTCCTGCTGGATGATCATGATGCCGTGCAAATCGTTCGCGTTTTTGCGCATCGTCTGCACATACCACGTGCGGTTGTCGGCGCGATTGCGGAAGAGTTGCGCTTCGAGAGCCGAGCGCCGGTCGGTGCCTTTGTTGAATTTCTCGAGCAGCAATTTTTTCATCTCCTCGGAATGCGGCGCGAGTTTGTAATTGAGCGCGAGGCAGCCGGCGGTCGCGAGGAGCCCCATGAACATCAGCGGTAGCAACACGCGGGTCACGCTCTGGCCCGCGGTGAGCATCGAGATGATTTCATTCGCGCGCGACATGCGGCTGAGCGAATAAAGCAGCGCGAGCAGAAGGCCGACCGGCAGACAGATCACGATGATTTGCGGCAGTTGCGTCGCGTAAAAATAGGCGACCCACTTTGGCGAGATGTGGTTTTCGATGAAGTCCGGGCCATTGTCGCTCAAGTCGAACACGAGCCAGATCGCGAGAAAGCCGAGAAAGCAGAGCACGAACGGCACGAGGAAATTTTTGAGGACGTAACGGTCGAGAATGCGCATCGTGGGTCTGAAACTTTAGGGTGAAGCGCCGCCTGCGCAAGACAGGAAATCGCCGGGAATCCCGCGCCGCCGCGGCGGCTTACGAGCGTTTGACGTAAACGCCGATCAACGGGCGCGGCGACGGCGTCGGCGACATGAAATCGCTGACGAAACCTTGCGCCGTGCGGAACTCGACATGTCCCGCGCCGTGTCCGCCGTAAACGAGCACCGAGCCAACCGGCGCGGCAAAGGGATCGCGGATATTGAGTTTGGTGAACCCGTATTTGCTCTGCAGCTCCGTGCCGGCCTGCTTCGCGTATTCGGAGGTCGGACGGCTCGAAACGACACCGGCATCGACAAGCGCGTTTTTGACCCAGCGCCAGCAACGGCTGGTCGAGTGTTTGCGCGCGCGGGCCGCGGCGATTTGCGCGGCGCGCAGCATGCGTTTGTCGTAACGAATGCCGGCGGATTTCGGGCCGAGGATTCTTTGCAGATCCAGATCCGGCGTCTGCGCGGTGCGCGCGTCGAAGAGAGAATCCGCCTGTGCGGCGAGTGGCGCACTCAGCACCACACCGGCAAAAAATAAAGCTGGGAGAAATGGGCTTTTCATTCCGGACGCGGCGGAAAATATCGCCCCGGTTCCCTACGTCAACCAAAAAAGCCCGTTAAAAACAACAAATTTCGCTACGAAATACGCAAGCTTACGAAGGTTTCACGTAAGCGCCGAGGAACGGCCGCGGATACGGCGTGCGCGAAGTGAAGTCGCTCGCGAAGCCGGATGGCGTGCGAATTTCCACGTGACCCGCATCGGCTCCGCCGTAAACGAGCACTGCGCCAACCGGCGCTTCCAGAGGACTGCGGACGCTGCGCAATTTCACGAAACCATATTTCTGCACGAGCTCGTCACCGGCCAGCTTTGCCCACGGTGAGTTCGGCCGCGACGAAATCACGCCTGCTTCGAGCAGCGCGTTTTTTACGTAACGCCAGCAATACCACGTCATGTGCGGCTGTGCGCGTTTCTGCGCGATCTCCGCTGCGCGGATCATTCGTTCGTCATAATGCAGGCCGGCCGAGTTCGGGCCGAAACGCGCCTGCAATTCCGGTTTGAGCTTTTGCGCTTTGGTCGGATCGAAAAGGGAATCGCTGGCGCGGACGAAAGTCGCACCGATGAAAACGAACAAAACTGCGATGAAAATTTGGGGGAGCTTCATGCCGATTTAAGCGCGGAAAGTAGCACAAGTTTTGCCTTCTCAAACTGAAATCTTGCGATTGCGTAGAAATACGGGCAAAAGCATCGCCGAACTTTTTCAAAAATGAACCGGTGGAACACACGGCTAAGTCTCACGCTCGCTGCGTTTTTATTGTTGGCGCTTCCGCCAGCGAGCGATGCCGAATGGCCGGCGATTTACCGGCTGCGGCGCATTCGTGTGGAGTCGGAGGCGATCCGATCGATTGGCTATCATCACAAAACCAAAACCATGGAGGTCCAATTTCACTCGGGTGACACTTACCGTTACGCGAACGTGCCGCCCGCCGTTTTCAATGCATTTCTCGCCGCAGATTCCAAAGGCCGCTTTTTCCAGGAGCAAATCCGCGGGCGCTACGACTACTGGAAAGTCGCGACGCCGCGTTCGCACGCGCGCTAGTGGTTGCGATCGGGCGCGAGTTCGCGCAAACGGCGGATCAACTCGAGTTCGCGCATCACTGCGTCCGGCTCCCATCCGAGCTTGCGCAGCCGTTTTTTTAATGCGCGTGCCTGGTGCGGGGGGAGATCGCGCATGTTGTTTTTCATTTCATTCATGCACGTTTTAGTAAAAGCATCAGCGGTGCCACGCATCGGCGCGCGCAATGATTGCCGCGTTTCGTGAGCCAAATCAAAATTTCGAATCATCATGCCTTCCAAACCGAAAAAGAGAAAACCGCGCGAAAATCGTGAACGTTCCTTCGACGAAAACACCAAGTCTTCGCGTTTAACAAACGAACAGGAGGAGGAAGCAGCCGCGCTCGCCAAGCAACTCATCCTCGCCGGCGACGACAGCATTCCGACCGCCGTCGAGGCGCTCGTTAATTTGTCCTGGAATATTGGCGTCAACGCCGTCACCGCGACATGGCCCGAGTTGAAACCGGAGTCGCGCACGCGATTGCTCGAGTCGCTCTCCACAAAATCGTCCGACGCCGGCAAACGTCTTCGCCTCAGTGTCGCGCGCGGACTTTTCCCAATCGATCCCGAGGCGACGCAAACGATCGTCACCAATGTGTGCGAAGAAATGCGCACCATCGGCATGGCGCCGAGAGACCGGCAGAATTTTGCGAATGTCTTCATTGGCAAAGGCCGGCCGTGGTTGCTGCACCTGCCGATTTCCGACTGGAAAAATCCCGAGCCGTTGATCGCGTGTGCGATTGATTCGTGCTTCAACGCGCAGTGCGCGCCGTTCACGCAAATCCTGCTCATCCGCTGGTTGTCGGAAATCAAGCACCTCGAAAAACTCGACGAAGTGGCGCTCGAGGCCATTGCCAAAACCGTGAAGCGCTGGAACCCGCGTTATCAAAAAGAGCTGAAAAAAGAAGTGCCCGAACTGCCGCAAGTTCTCGCCGATGCGCTCACGGACGAGCCGGAACCGGAAACAAAAGCGGAAGAACCATTGCGCGCCGCTGCACAACCTGCCGGCGCGTTCGACGTCTCCACCGCGCTACGCCAAATCGAGTCGCACGTTTCTTCGCTGCGCAGAGAATTGCACGAAGCGCGCACCGCTTTGCGCCAGCAGGAAACCGGTCGCGGAAGATCGCGCCGCGAGCCGGCTGCCGGTCAGAGCACCGATGTCGAGTCACTCCAGCGCCACAACGAGCAGCTTCAGGAAACGATCGCCGACCTGCAGCAGCGGATCGCGGATTTGACATCCGATCACGAAGACCGCGCGGCCGCGATTCACTCAAACGAAGATCCGCGCGCCCAGCTCATCGCGCTTCTCGGTCTGAAGCTGCGCGAAGTATATGACGAGTTTATCGCGCTCCGCTCGAATGCCGCGGATGAAGTCGTCCGTCAGCATTTCGGCGACATGCTCGAATCAATCTTCCGCATTCTCGAAGAGGAAGGCGTGAAGCTCCACTGAGCTTTACGCCAATCCCAACGATTCGAGCAGTGCGCGATTGATGCGGCCGGTCGGCGCGAGACCGTTGTTTTCCTGGTAAGCGGCGATCGCTCCACGCGTGCCGGGGCCGATGACGCCATCGATCGGCCCGTGGTAATAACCCTCGCGACGAAGCTCACGCTGCACATCAAACACGACGTTGTCGGATGTGTAATAATCCGACGTGTCGTAGTAAGTGTAGCTTGGCGTGTAGTAATCGTAGTAATCCGGATACCAGAAACCACTGTCGTAGTAATAATAGCCGCCATTGATGAACACGACGTTGTCGTGGTGGTGGTGGTGATGTTTCCACCAATCGCTGTCGTGGTGGTGGTCCCGATTGCGATTCCAGTCATGGCTCGTATAACGCGGTGAATTCGAAAAATTCCGCGTCGTAAATGTGTGCGACGATGACGGCACACGCGCGATCGAGCGTTGCTGGATAAATTGCGTTCCTGGCGCATAACTCCGCGAACGATTCAGGCTCGCGCCCGGCGCTCCACTGCTCGGAGTCACTGGACCCGATCGAACACTCGGACTGCTCCGGATCGCCGGCCCGGCATGCACTGAGGCCGCGCGACCGCCGCCACTCGCGACGACTTGATCGTGCTTAACGGCAAAGGCAGCGCACGGCAGCAGGAGCGAGATTCCCGCGACGGCTGAACAAATCTTCATGGCTTTCATGCAAATTCATCTCCTTTGTTACTTCGACACCGCAATCGGTGTCTCTATTCAATCATCGTGCGCCGCGTCGGCACTGCGTCGGCTACTCCTTCGGGCGGATTTTTTCAAAATAGCGTTTCACAAAAAAACGTGAACCGAGCGGAATATTTTCCTGCATGATCGCGTCCTCTGCCGCAGGTGTCATTGCGTTGTAAAGCTGGCGATATTTCTGTGTCGCTTTCGATTCATCGCCGTGCGTCGCGATTAAGTTTTGCAGTGACTCGCCTTTGCCGAGCAAGCCGGCGAGATCAACGTCCGTGTGTTCAGTGTTGAGCCGCTTGTTTTCTTTGCCGTAAGGCGTGTTGGTGGTGCCGATGTCGTGTTCGCTGCCGGGCTGGCCGCTCGGATTGGACGGATCGAAAACGTTCGCTTCCGTATCTTTATTTCCATTGGCAAAAATCTGCGTGCCCGCTTTCGCATCGGCTGCTGTTTTTGAAAGCTGATCGGAAAGTTTCGACGAATTTCCGGGCCGGCCATATTTGAGATCCTGTAACGCGTTTAACACCTGCTGAGACGCTTTTCCGCCCGCGCCACTGCTCGATTGTGAACGAGCGCTCTGCCGCAGCGCTTCCGCGAGCCGCTGCAACGCGCGTTGCGCATCCGGCTTCGACTCGGCGGATTTTGCGAGCTGCGACATCGCTTGCGAAATCTGGCTCTGCGCGTTCGTCTGCGGATTCGTGTCCTTCATCGCCTGCGCGACTTGATCCGCCTGCTCACGCGCTTGCGGCGCTTCGAGCTGCGCGGCGGCTGCATCGAGTTCGCCTTTGCGCAGCGACTCGGCGGCTTGCTGCGTCGCATTTGCTTTTTGCAAAGCTTCCGCGAGTGCGGCGAGTTCCGGTGCGTTCGCATTTTGATCGCGCATTTTCTGCAGCGCGGCTTCGAGCGCGGAAAGTTCGCTCAATGCAGCTTTCGACGCGTCGCCATTTTGCTGCGCACGCTCGTGCATCGCGGCAATGCTCTTGCGCAATTCCTCGGCAATTTTCTTCAGCTCATCCGACTGCGCGGTTTGATTCGCCGCTTCGACTTGCTTCGCGAGTTTTTCCAGCTCGTTCGCCTTTTCGGCAAGCTCCTGCGACGCGCGCGGATCGGGCTTGCGGGCTTGCATCGCGAGCTGCGCGTGCCAGAGCAACAGGATCGACGCAATCACCGGCACGATGAGCCACGGCACTTCGCGCGGCAGCCGCAAACGCGTGAATGGCCGCGGATCGAATCGCGAAATGTAGCCTCTGCATTCCCGCAACGCCGAATCCTGCAATGCTGTGCGCGTAGCGAGCTGGCCAAATGCAAACGCCGTTACAAAACGATCACGGGTTTGTGCGCGCGTGTCGATTTCCGCGGCGATGTGCGCGAGTGAAAGCCGGCGAAGCAGCGTCCAAATCATCGCGCTAAAAAATGCGACCGTGAAAACTTCGATAGTCAGCAAACCCGCGCCAGCACTGCGTTCACGGAAAATCTGCACACACAGCGCGACAACAAAAAAAGCGCCGGCGACAAGCAGACACGTCGCGAATTTTTGCAAAAAAATCTGTCGCAGCATTCGCAGTCGAATGCGTTTTAGAGCGCGAGTGATCTCATCCATTTCTGCGTGATGTTGCGCTGCGGTCAGCTATCAATGACGCACTGTATGATCAGCGCGAAGCTTCCTCAAATTTTTTACGGCGGCGACTACAATCCCGAGCAATGGCCCGAGGAAGTCTGGCTCGACGACATGCGACTGATGAAACGCGCCGGAGTGAACCTCGTCAGCATCGCCATTTTTGCATGGGCGAAACTCGAGTCGGCTCCGGGCGTGTTTCATTTCGAGTGGCTCGACCGGTTGATGGATCTGCTCGCGGCAAATGGAATTTTCGCGGATCTCGCGACCGCGACCGCTTCGCCGCCGGCGTGGCTTGTTAAAATGCATCCGGAAATTTTACCGACGAAAGCAGACGGCACGCGGCTCTGGCCGGGTGCGCGCCAGCATTACAATCCATCGAGTCGTGCGTATCGCGAGGCTTGTGCGCGACTCGTTCGAGCGCTGGCAACGCGTTACAAGGATCATGCGGCGCTCGCGGTCTGGCACATCAATAACGAATACGCGTGCCATGTTTCCGAAGATTACTCGGATGAAACAGCGGAGGCTTTTCGCGATTGGTTAAAACGGCGTTACCGGACAGTGGATGGACTCAACAATGCCTGGGGGACAGCTTTTTGGAGCCAGCATTATTACGATTGGTCCGAAATTTTTCCACCGCGACAAGCGCCAACTTTTCCGAATCCGGGCCAGACACTTGATTTCAAGCGCTTCTCCAGCGACTCGCTGCTCGAGTGTTACTTGAATGAAAAACGCATCCTCAGCGAGGTCACACCGGACATTCCGGTGACGACGAACTTTCTCGGCTGGCATCCGTTTCTCGATTACCGCAAATGGGCGCAGTATCTCGATTTTACCTGCTGGGACGCGTATCCGGAGCCGCTCGGCCCGCCCACATTCGCGGCAGCGAATCACGATTTGATGCGCTCGCTCAAAGATGGCACGCCGTTCGTGTTAATGGAGCAGGTGACGACGCAGGTGAACTGGCGTCAGCGCAATCCGCTGAAGCGCCCGGGCGTGATGCGGCTCTGGAGTTTGCAAACGCTCGCGCGTGGCGGTGATGGCGTGCTCTTTTTTCAATGGCGGCAATCGCGCGCCGGCGCGGAAAAATTTCACGGCGCGATGCTACCGCATGGCGATCCGGAAAAGAATCGCGCGTTTGCTGAAGTGACGCAGCTCGGCGCGGAATTGCAAAATCTGCGCGAAATCGCCGGAAGCCGCATCAATGCTGAGACGGCAATCATTTTTGATTACGAAAACTGGTGGGCGCTCGAGCTGCCCTCGAAGCCGAATAGCGACGTGAAATACATTGCGCAAATCGAGACGTTTCATAACGCGTTGTTCGAACGAAACATTCCGGTCGATTTTGCTTTCTGCGACAGCGACTTTTCAAAATACAAACTGATCATTGCGCCGGCGCTTTACATGATCAAACCGGGCGTCGCGGACAAACTCGCTTTGTTCGTCGAGCGGGGCGGCACGCTCGTCGTCTCGTTTTTCAGCGGCATTGTGGACGAATGCGATCGCATTCACCTCGGCGGTTATCCCGCGCCGTTGCGGCGGTTGCTCGGCATCGAAGTCGAGGAATTCGATCCGCTGCCGGAAAACGCGACGAACTGCATCAGCTCAAAGCTGAGCGGCGTGCGGAAAGAATACGAAACGACGCTCTGGAGCGACGTCATCCGCAGCGAAACCGCTGACGTGCTCGCGACTTTTGTGCATGATTTTTACGCGGGCCGGCCGGCGGTGACGTGCAATCAATTTAGCGCCGGCAAAGCTTACTACATCGGCATGCAAGCCGAGCTCGCGTTTTACAGCGATTTGATCGATCGCGTGACCGCCGAAAGCGGCGTTCGGGCTCCGCTCGATGCGCCAGCGGGAGTCGAAGTGACAATGCGCGAAAACGGAACGAGCCGCTTTTTCTTTTTGTTAAATCATCTCGAACACCCGGTCGAGTTGCGCGGCGCAGAGTTGCGTGGCTTTGAAATGCTCGCGCAAAAGCCATGCGACGGCGCGATCTCGCTAACGGCCAAAGGAGCGGCGGTGATTCGGCAGGAGCGTTGAATTTGCGGCAAACTTGGAGGAGCATTCGACATATGAAGTTCCTCCTCGTTCTCGCGCTCGTCGGCAGCGCCTTCTCCGCATTCGCGCAAAGCGCATCGCAACTCGCATCCGAGGCGCAGCGGGCTTACATCAGCGGCGATGCCGAGACGGCGAAAGCGAAATTCCAGATGGTGCTGCAGATCGATCCCACAAACGTCGTCGCGCGAAATTACCTGCGCATCATCCAGACCCAGGAGAAGAAATCGGGCGCCGGCGTCCAGCTCGAGAAAAAATTGAGCACGGTGATTTTACCGACGGTGAAATTTCAGGACGCAACATTCGGCACCGCGCTCGAGTATTTGAAACAGCAGGCGGCGAAGCAATCGGCGCAAGTTTCATTTGTAACACAATTGCCGCAGGAAGCGCTCGATAACAAAGTGACGCTGAATCTCTCGAATGTGCCGTTCACGGAGGCGCTGCGTTATTTGTGCGAACTCAACAACGCGAAATACTCGATCGAGCGGTATGCGATCTTGATTAAAAAAGCGGGCGCGGAAGCCGCGAGCGGGGCGTCGCCGTCGGCAGCTCAATAAAGCACGCGCGTGAGGTAAAGCCCTGCGGCGGGGGCGACGAAAGTGCATTTGGTTTTGCTGTGGAGCAGATTTCCGATCATGCGCGAATCGGCGCGGCCTTGCGCCACGCGCACCAGCGCGCCGGTCATCAGCCGCACCATCTTGTAGAGAAACCCGTCGCCTTCAAACGTGATGGCAATCACGGCGCCGCGCTTTTGCACACGCAGTTTACGAATCGTTCGCACCGTGTTTTCCGCCGGGTTTCCGCGGTTCGCGGCGAATGCGGCGAAATCGTGCGTGCCGATTAGATGTGCGGCGGCAAAATTCAGCTTGTCGAGATCGAGTTCTTCCGAGACATGCCACGCGCGGCCGAGTTCGAAAGGCGAAAGCACGGCCGCATTCCAAATGCGATAAGTGTAAATTTTTCCCGTCGCCGAAAAGCGCGCATGAAAATCGGCGCGAGCGCGCACGCATTTCAGCACGCGAATTTCTCGCGGCAGATTCGCGTTAAGCGCGGCGATCCAGTCGAGCTCGCGCGCGGACACGTCCGCATGAGCGCACTGCGCGAGCGCGTGAACGCCTGCGTCCGTGCGGCCCGCGCCCTGGACGGAAATTTTTTCGCCGCAAATGGTAGTCAACGCATGTTGCAGCAAATCCTGCACGGTGTTGCCGCCAGCTTGGCTCTGCCAGCCGCGAAACGGGCGGCCATCGTATGCAATAGTGAGCTTCAGGCGCGGCATCAACCGAGCATCGCTTGCGAATCGAGCCAGCCTTGCAAAATCATTTGCGCAGCGACCTGGTCGATCACCGCGCGACTTTGCTTTACGTTTTTACCACCGGCGTGCAGCGATTTTTGTGCGGCGACCGAGGTTAGCCGCTCGTCCCAAAATTTGATTTCGCACGTGACGCGCTCCTGCAATTGCTTCGCAAATTCGCGCGTTTTTTCCGCGGCAGGGCCGTAAGTGCCGTTCATGTTGCGCGGCATCCCGAGCACAATCATGCCGATTTTTTCGCGCGCGACAATTTCACTGATGCGCGCGAGCGGGTCGCGGATTTCATTTACGACGATCGTCTCGAGCGGATGCGCGAGCACGCCGAGCTCGTCGGAAATCGCGAGGCCGATGCGCGCTTCGCCGAGATCGATGCCGAGTGCGCGGTTCATTGCAATTCCGGCGGGATCGAGCCGATGAGGTTTTTGATTTTCTCCGCGTCCTCGCGGCTGCAGACGAGCAGTGCGTCGTCGGTTTGCACGACGATCAAATCGCGCACGCCCATCAATGCGACGTGCTTCTTTTCTTTTGTGAAAACGATATTGTTCGCTGCGTTTAGCGTCGTCAGCGCGTCGTGATTACTGATGTTTCCATCGGCGTGCTGCTGCAAATATTTCGCGACGGCGGTCCAGCTTCCCACGTCGTCCCAGTCGAACGCCGCCTCGACCATTAGCACGCGCGCGGCTTTTTCCATGATCGCGTAGTCGATGGAGATTTTCGGCAAGTGTGGAAATTTTTCGTCGAGCGCTTTTGCGAGATTTTTCGTCTGGTGAATCTGCGCGACGAATTCCGCGAGCTCCGGCGTGTGGCGTTCGAACGCGCTTAAAATCGAGGCGAGCGGCCAGATGAACATACCCGCGTTCCAGCGAAAGTTACCTTGCTGCAAAAATGTCTCGGCCAGTTCCGCGCTCGGTTTTTCGCGAA
>JAJPJG010000004.1 GCA_021324395.1 Spartobacteria bacterium
GACTTTGGAAAACATCGCCGAGGGCCGCGACTACATCGCCCGCAACGACGTCGCCGAGATCACTGTCCAGACCCGCGGCGCACTCGTATTCGACAACCACGATCGCAACCCGCTCCTCGGCCGCTTCGTTATCGTCGATGACCGCAAAGTCGCCGGCGGCGGCATCATCTTCGGCGGCACTTATCTCGACCGCACGAAGGTCAAATCGCAAAACATCTTCTGGAGCGAAGGCGAAGTCACCGCCCAGCACCGCGCGTTGCGCAACGGCCACAAAGGCGCAGTCATCTGGCTCACCGGTCTCAGCGGCGCGGGCAAAAGCACCATCTCCCGCGCACTCGAGCGCGAGCTCTTCAACCTCGGCATGCACACTTACGTGCTCGACGGCGACAATGTCCGCCACGGTCTCAACTCGAACCTCGGCTTTTCGCCCGAGGATCGTGAGGAAAACATCCGGCGCGTGGCCGAGGTCGCGAAACTGCTCGCCGATAGCGGCGCCATCGCCATTACAGCATTCATCTCGCCATATCGCATCGACCGCCGCCGCGCCCGCGAGATCGCGCTCGAAGGCGGCACCGATTTCGTCGAAATCTTCGTCAGCGCTCCGCTCGAAGTCTGCGAGCAGCGCGACCCGAAGCATCTCTACAAAAAAGCGCGTGCCGGCGAGATCAAACAATTCACCGGCATCGACGCCCCCTACGAAGCGCCCGAGGGTCCCGAAATCGTCGTCCACACCGACCGGCAGACGCTCAACGAATCCGTCACCGCCATCCTCGAAGCGCTTCTCCCTCGCATCAAGCCCGAGGGACCGGCGGTGTCGCGCATCTAGCGGAAACCGCAGCGTAGCTCCGTTTTTCGGTCGCGGACGTCCGTTTTGCCGCAGCGTAGCACAGTTTTCCGGCGGCGAAGTTCCGTTTTGAGCCAGCGTAGAACCGTTTTCCGGCGGCGTAGAACCGTTTTCCGGCGGCGTAGAACCGTTTTCGGCTGGCGGAGTTTAGTTTTGAACCGGCGTAAAGCCGTTTTCTGAGAGCGGACAGCGGTTATTTCACGGCGCAAAGGCATTTTCCTATGGCGAAAGGCCGTTTTCGTAGCGCGTTAAGCTGTTTTGCAACGGCGCAAGCCAGTGAGGCTCCGGCGGAACGCCAGCGGCGTCCCCCGGCGAGACTTTCAAGCACCGCTGCCGCCGGGGAGTGTCGCGCCCTTGACCTTGAACGCGCTGGGACAGAGCGAGTGCACCTCGCAGCCGGCGCAATCGGGGTTGCGGGCGGTGCAGCGGCGGCGGCCGTGCCAGATGAGCCAGTGGCTGAACAGGGTCCAATGCTCGCGCGGGATGAGTTTCATCAGGTCCTGCTCAATTTTCTCGGGCGTGGTTTCCTTTGTCAGGCCGAGGCGCTGGGAGAGGCGAGTGACGTGGGTGTCCACGACGACGCCTTCATTTTTGCCAAAGGCGTTGCCGAGGACTACGTTCGCGGTTTTGCGACCGACGCCGTGCAGCGCCGTGAGAGCTTCCATCGTGTCGGGCACTTTGCCGCCGTGCTTCGCGACGATGTCGGCGGTCGCCGCGCGAATCGATTTGGCTTTGCTGCGGAAGAAGCCGGTGGACTGGATTTCCTTTTCGAGCGTTTCCTGCGGCGTCCCGGCGAAAGCCTGAGCGGTTTTGTATTTTTTAAAGAGCGCGGGCGTGACCATGTTCACGCGCTTGTCGGTGCATTGCGCGGAAAGGATGGTCGCAATGAGGAGTTGGAGCGGATTGCCGAAATCGAGCTCGCAATGCGCGTTGGGATAAACGCGCTGGAATGCGGCGAGGAGTGCGGTGGCGCGTTCGGCGCGGGTCATTTTCCGCCGAGCGCGGCGTAGCGTTCGCGGGCCTTTGAGGCAAACTCGGAGTTGGGATATTTGTCCGAGATATCCTTGTAGGCTTTCGTCGCTTTCGTGAGCTGGCCAGGCTTTGTGGGCGTCGGCTTGTTTTTGTCCGGCGCGGTATCGGGCAGCGTCTGCGCCTGGCGCTCGAGCAATTGCCCGCCGCGCCAGAGGCCTTCAGCCGCTGCGGGAGCGACGGCTTCGTAAAAGACAGCGATCTTGATGTAGTAATCGATTGCGGCTTCGACGTTGCCTTTTTTCTCCTGAATCTGACCGCCGAGCAGCATCGAATTCGCGCGCAACTCCGCCGTCGCAGTCGGCGCGCGGATGATCTGCACGAGGAGCGTCATCGCGTCGTCCAGCTTACCCTGCTCAACCTGCGACTGCGCGATGCCGAAGTTCGCCTCGAGGATTTTCGGCGACCATGGGTAGAGTTTTTTGAGCTGATCGAATTGCTGCGCGGCCTCGGCGATTTTGCCCTGCTTCTGCAATGCTTTGCCGATGCCGTAAATCGCCATCGCCTGCGCCTCGGCAATCTGCGGCGGCGCTTTGGTGGGATCGACGCCGGGCGGATTTGGAAAATCGGCGGCGAGCTTTTTGTAAACCGCGAGCGACTCATCGGTCTTGCCGCTGTCGAGCAACGCGGTGCCGTAAAGATCAATGTCAGCCGGTGCGTAAACCAGCTTCGGATCATACGCCGCCTGCATCTGCGCGAGCGCTTTCGCTTTGTCCTTTTCGTAAATGAAGGACGCGAGCGTGAAGAGGATTTTGCTCTTCGTCGCCGGCTTCGCGTCGAACTTCGCCGCGAGCGACTGGAAGTATTTCTCCACGTCGTCCGGCGTCTTCAGCTTCGCCTGCGCGAGCAGTCGCAAATCGGAGAGCAGCGTCTGTAATCCGAGCGCGACCTGCTGCGAATCCGGATACTGCTGGAGCAATTTCTCGGCGGCTTCCATGCTGCTGCTGATGCCGCGGTTCCACTCGGTGCGCTGCTGTTCATTGAGCGCAATGTAACGGCCGAGCGACTCGGCGTAGCGATGCCAAAGGTCGGCGGCCTGATTCAACGCCGCAGGCGCCTGCGGATTCTGCGCGTGCTTCTCGGCCATCTCGGTGTAAACGCCGATCGCTTCGATCAGCTTCTGGCTGTTGACGAGGTTCTGGCCGATCGTGCTGTAAGCGAGGAATATCTTCTCGCTGTCCGGATACGCATCGATGTAGGCGCGCATCTCGGCGACCATGTCGTCGACTTTTTGGGCCTCGGCAAAAAGACCGGCGCGCTGAAAATACGCATCCTCCGCGCGCGGATTTTTCGGAAACTTCGTTTCGAGGTCTTTGTAGGTCTGGAGCGCCGCGGTTTTGTCGCCGCTCTGAGCCTGCGCGTAAGCGAGGAAAAACATCGCGTCCGGCACAGCCGTGCCTTGCGGGAAATCCTTGATGTAACGCTGCAACTCTGGGATCGAGCCTTTCGGGTCGCCTTTTGCGAGCAGCAATTGTCCGGCGAGCAGCGTCGCCTGCTCGGCTTCCGGTGTGCCGGCGTATTTGTCGCGAACGGTTTTGTAGCCGTTGATCGCGTCGTCCATTTTGTTGGTCTGCTGATTGATGGTCGCAATGCCGAACTCGGCGCTCGCAGCGATTTCTTTCTTCGGATTGCCCGCGAGGATTTTTTTAAACGAATCGAGCGCCTCGCCATAGCGCTTGAGCTGCGCCATCGCCGCGGCCTGCTGCGTGAGCGACTCGGTGACTAGCCGGCCCTTCGGGTAAATCTCGATCGATTGCTTAAAATATTGCAGCGCTTTTTCCGGGTTGTTCGTCGTCGGATCATTCGTCAAAAACAGCGAGCCAAGCGCGAACGGCAGGTTGTCGGCAATCGGATCGCCTTTATAGCTTTTCTGAAACGCGTCGTAATTCTCGACGGCCTTTTGCACGAGCATCGCGCGCGCTTCCGGCGCGAGCTTCGGCACGTTTGGCCCGCCGAGCGCCGCTTCCGAGGCGTAGCTCATCGTGAGGAAATAAAGGATTTCCTTTTTCTGCTCGGGATCGTCGGCGATGTCCTGGTAGCGGTGCAGCAGCACGCGCGCGGCATCGAATTTCTGCTGCAAATAAAAGCACGTGCCGACCTTGATCTGCGCCGCGATTGTCTTGTCCGGCGTGTCCTGCACGTTCGGTAGCTTCGACTGCTCGTGCTCCTGCAAAAGCTGGAAATGTTTGAGACCTTTCAAATCATGCGCAGCGAGTGCTGCGCGGGCACGCTGGCCGATATTCGCGATCCGCGCTTCCTGCGCTTTGATCATTAGGTCCTTTGGCAGCACCGCCCGGTAAGCCGCAATCGCTTTCTCGAACAACGCAGATTGCTGCGACTGCTCGGAAAAAGCAGCGCGATTGAAAAGGATTTCGCCGATCTGGAATTGCGCATCATTCGCGAGCACAACGTCGGTTTTGCGCTGGATGATGTCGGCGAGAAATTTGATCGCTTCATCGAATTTTGCATTCGCCTGCGTCTTCGTGTCGGCGCTTGCATTTTGCTCGCGCAACATCGCGTTTGCCTGCGTTGCGAGCGTCAGCGCGAGCAGATACTCGCTGTCGAGGATCGTCTCGCTCGCTGCGAATTTCTGCAGATTATCACGCAAGCTCTTTGCAGCTTCGTCGTAACCTTCCATCTGAAACGCCGCGAGCGCGCGACCGTAATTCGCCATCTCGACCTGCTCGCTCTGCGGGAATTTTTGCACGAACGCATCGAACTGCTTCATCGCGTCCAAAAACGTCGTTTTGCGTTTCGGATCCTCCGTCTTCATCTTCGACGCTTTCGCCGAGATAACCTGCGGCAAAAGGATCGAGCCCGATTCCTGGATTTCCGGCGGCGCAGGCGGCGCGAGCACTTTTTTCAACTCATCCGCGGACTTGTCGTAATCGCCGAGCAGGAAATTGGCGTAGCCGAGCCGGAAATGCGCCTCCGACACAATGCCAGCAGTCGGATAACTCTTGATTATATTCGCGTAAGCGTCGGCCGCCTCCTTCGTTTTTCCGGAATTTAAAAGATCGAGCGCCTGCTGCGCGGCTTGATCGGCGGGGCTCGGAGGAGCCGCGGGTTGTTGCGCGAACGAAGTGGCCGCGAGGAAAATTGCCAAGAGCGGCAATTGGAGGATTTGGGGAAAACGTGGCATAGGCGAAGGCCAAAGTTACAAAACACCACGAGGCTTGCCACTTCAAATTCACTGCGAATAATCGCGGGCAATGAAGAGGTTATGGGCTGTCATCGCCGCCATCATTCTCGCACTGCTCTGCGCGCTCGGTATCACCGCGCTCGTGCACCGCGTAATGCACAAGAGCGCACCGCCGAATATTTCGGCGCTCGTCGATTCGCTGAAAGAAACCGCGGAGAAGAAACTGAACGCGCCCGCTCTCGCAAACGAACAACTCGTGATCACTGCGCCGAACGACAAAATCGAAGCACGCGCGAAGGAAGTGATCGATGCGGCGATTCAAGCCGGCGGCACCGCGGTGAAGACGAATAACGCCGATGGCACGACGCTTTTGCTCGTGCAAATTCCGGGAAAAAACGACGAGCTCTTCCGCGGGCTCATTCACCAAACACAGGTTGTAAAACAAACGCCGCCGCGTGCCGGCGAGACGCAATTGATCGAAGTCACCATCAAACCCGAATGATCGCGATCACATTTGCACTGCCGCAGGAAAGCAAGGACCTCGTCCACGAGCTCACGCATCACGGCGCGACTTACGCGGCGCACCTGCCGATCCTGCTCGGAAATATCGAGCAGCACGAAGTCGCCGTGTGTCACACCGGCGTTGGGCTCGATTCCGCGAGACGCGCGCTGCGCCAGCTTTTTAAGCTGCATCGGCCGCGCGCGCTGATCAGCGCGGGATTTGCCGGCGCGCTCGATCCGCGATTGCGCGTCGCCGATTTGATCATTGCGACAAATTTCTCCGATCCGGATCTGCTGAATGCCGCGCGCCATCTCGCACTGAACCGCGACGGCTGCTGCTTCGGCACGTTGACGACCGAGCCGCAAGCCGCCGAGACGACCGACAGCAAATTTCGCCTGCGCGAACAGACCGGCGCATCCGCCGTCGACATGGAAACCGCTGCAATCGCAGAGGCATGCCGCGATTTTGGGCTGCCGATGCTTGCCGTTCGCAGCATCAGCGATATCGCCACGCAGCCGCTTCCGGTGCCGTTTCCCGTGTGGTTCGACGCCGAAAAACAAAAGCCGCGCGCATTTCCACTGCTTCGTTATCTCGCAAGAAACCCGCACCAGATCAGGCCGTTCATTCATTTCGTCAAAGGCATCGAAACGGCGCGCGCGCAGCTCACGGATTATTTGCTGGAGCTGATTTCGACTCTCTAATTTATTCGCCATCCCATGCCGCGCATTCTGTCAGGAATCAAACCCACCGGAAAACTGCACATCGGAAATTATTTCGGGATGATGCGTCCCGCGATCGACTGGCAGGACAAAGGCGAGGCGCTTTATTTCATCGCGGATTATCACGCGCTCACCACGCTGCGCGATCCGAAGCTGCTGAAGGAATATTCGCGCGGCATCGCGCTCGATTTTCTCGCGTGTGGACTCGATCCCGCAAAGGCAACGCTTTTTAAACAAAGCGATGTGCCACAGGTTTGCGAGCTGACGTGGATTTTGAGCACGCTCACACCGATGCCGATGCTCGAAAATGCGCACGCTTACAAGGCGCACATCATGCGCGGTATCACGCCAAACGTCGGGCTGTTTGCATATCCGGTGCTGATGGCGATCGACATTTTGATTTACGACAGCGACATCGTTCCGGTCGGCCGCGACCAGAAACAGCACGTCGAAATCACACGCGATCTTGCTGTTAAATTTAATCAAACATTCGGCGACACATTCAAGTTACCCACACCGAGCATTCTTCCGGACGTGGAGACGATTCCCGGACTCGATGGACAAAAGATGAGCAAGAGCTACGACAATACGATCGAGCTTTTCCTCGAGGAAAAACCGCTACGCAAAAAAATCATGGGTATCGTCACCGACTCGACACCGATCGAGGCGTCGAAGGATCCGACAAACTCCGCAATCGTCGAATTATACCGGTTGTTCGCGTCGCCATCGGATGTTGTGCAAATGGAAAGTGACTTTCGCGCAGGCGGAGTTGGCTACGGCGATTTCAAAAAGCGGCTATTCGAGGCGATCTGGAATTATTTCGGGCCAATGCGGCAGCGCCGCGCGGAAATTCAGGCCGATCCGAATTACGTCGATCAAGTGCTCGCGCGCGGCGCCGAACGTGCGAACGAGCTGGCAAATGCAACGCTTTCGCGTGTGCGTCAGGCTGTTGGGTTAAGTTAAACGCTCGACGACGCTTTTGCGAAGCAGCAAACACGTAACAGCGTTTCAAAAAAATGCTGATTGCGAAAATCCGCGATTTATTAGAATATCGTCTTGCATGCTTCCGCAGCAGCGGTTCTATTGGCGAACCGCGTATCAGGGAAACCCTGATGCGGCAGTATAAAAATGATGTATATGATCAATCAGAACTCAGGAGAGAGACTGGGAATGGATCCTCTCGCGTCGGAGAAAGTTGCAATCGACCGGAAGATTTTTTTCCTGGATTTAAAGGAAAACCAAAGGGGCCGTTTTCTGAAAATCACGGAAGACGTGGGTGGCCGTCGCGACACGATTATGTTGCCGGCTGAAGCGTTCCGCGATTTCGCGGAAGCCTTTGCGCGCCTCGTTGAATTCGAGCGCAAGCTCGGTTAATTCCTCGTATCTCACAAAAGGCAGCGCCCGGGGTTCTCCCCGGGCGCGCGCTCCTTTTTACTTTTTCAGTTCGGCAAAAAAGAGGCGTCCTGCTGCCGTCTGAAGAGAACTCGCAATGTTGACAGCCACCGTCTGGCCGATCTGCGGTTTCGCCTGATTCACCACGATCATCGTTCCGTCGGGCAAATAGCCCACGGCCTGGTGTGGCTCGCGGCCTTCTTTGATCAACGCGAGCTCGATCTCATCGCCGACTGCGAGCGCAGTGCGGAGCGCATTCGACAGCTCGCTTAGATTCAGCGCGGTGACGTTTTGCAGCCGCGCTACTTTGCACAAATTAGTGTCGTTCGTGAGCAGCCGCGCCTGGAGCAATTGCGCGAGCTGAATCAGTTTTGTATCAACCGGCGTCTCGTCATCGAGCGTCGTTTCGTGAATCGTCACATTCAGCCACGCCTGTTTGTGCGTCGTCTCCAGCGTGTCGAGTCCGCGCCGGCCGCGCTCGCGCTTGAGCGTCTCGGCGGAGTCGGCAAGTCTTTGCAATTCATCCAGCACAAATCGCGGCACGATCAGCGTGCGGCTTAGAAAACCGGTTTCACAGATTTTTAAAATGCGGCCGTCGATAATGATGTTCGTGTCCACGAGCAGCGGCGCGTCATGCACGCTCGCGCGTTGGAAGCGCACATACGGAATAATCAACGAAAACTCATCGCGGCTGCTGCGCACCGCAAGCATCATTCCGAGATAACCAAACGTGCAATAGGTCGCCAGCCCGAATACCCATTGCGTTGCCTCGTTTGCATTTTTTAAAACATCGGACGCGAGAAGCAGACGCGAAAAAAGCAGTCCGAGCAGCAAACCGAATGTCGCCGATGAAAACGTGCGGAGCCGGATGCCTTTGAGCAGATGATCGACGAGCACGATCGCGAGACCGAACGCAAGTCCCGCCATAGCGCCGACCAGTTGCGAGTCGATTAACGCCGAGCCAACCGCGCTGCCGACGAAGCAGGCAAAAATGACGAACAGCGCGCGAAGAAGATTGAACGTGAGTTGGGAAGTCACAGCCGTTAGCGCGTCTGATTTTGCGGCACTGTGCGTCCCGCGCGATCCTTGTAAAACAGAATGCCGTGCGTTCTCAAATTGGCAACAAGCGCTTTCAGATTTTCGGCCAATTCGCGGTTGTTTAGCAAAGTGGCAAGCGGACCGTCCCCAGTTTGTGCTTTGTTCAAAACGCCGCGAGCCGAATCGAGCATCTTCCGCGCATCGCCGATCGCGCTGCGCAAATCACCGGCCGTGGAATTGATCGTCCCCATCGTTTGCTTCGTTGACTCGATCACCGTATTCGCGTTTTGCACCACACCATCGAGGGTTTTTGTCGTCTCGGCAATGTGCTCCGTCGTCGTTTTTAAATTGGCAAACGTCGCAGAAATATTCTGCCGGTTCGGCTCGCTAAGCACGTCGTTATTAATCTTGTCAGTCACCTCGGTGAGTTTAGTAATTTCGACTTTGAGCAGGTCGAAAACGTCCTCGGCCTGTTTCTGCAACGGCCCGAGCGGTCCCTCGCTTTTTTCGCCGATGATCGTTTCACCTGCATTCCATCTCTGCGACGGATCTTCGGGATTGAATTTTGACGGATCGAACTTCATGTCCGGCACGACCTCGACAAAACGATCGCCGAGCAGCCCGGAACTGCCGACCTGAAAATGCGTTTGGCGCGGAATTTTGATCGCACTCTGGATGTTGATCGGGACGCTTACGTTGCCGGTGCTTTGCACGATGTGCGGTTTGTCGGCGACATAGCCGATGCGCGCGCCGGCGAGCTGCACGTCGGAGTTTTTGATCAAGCCGTTCGCATTCGGAAACTCGACTGTCAGTGTGTAAAAACTTTGAAAAAAGCCCTGCCCGACGCGTCCAAATTTGAACGCCATAAATGCGATAAATGCGAGGCCGATCAGCACGAAAATGCCGACCTTTAGCTCGAGTGCGCGTTCTTCGCGTTCGCCGCTCATCGCGCGTCGTCCTCGTGCGAATGGCCTTCGATGAAATCGCGAATCAGCGGATCGGACGCTGCGCGCAGCTCTTCCTGCGTGCCTTTGAAATAGACGCGGCCTTCGTGCAAATAGGCGATCTGATCCGCCACGTGAAATGCGCTTTTCATGTCGTGAGTGACGACGATGGAAGTGACGCCGAGCCGCTTTTGCAAGCGCCGAATCAGGTGGTTGATCGAGTCCGCGACGATCGGATCGAGACCGGTCGTCGGCTCATCGTAAAGAATGCAGCGCGGCTGCGTGACGATGGCGCGCGCGAGGCCGACGCGCTTGCGCATTCCGCCGCTGAGTTTTTCGGGCATTTTTTTTTGTTCGCCGGCGAGATCGACCATTTCAAGCGCCTCGGCGACTTTTTGCGCGATCACTTTTGGATCGCGAACTCCGATTTCACGCAGCGGAAAAGCGATATTGTCCTCAACGGTCATCGAGTCGAAAAGCGCGGCGCTTTGGAAAAGGATCGCGATTTTTTTGCGCACTTCGGAGAGTTTACGCTCCGATAACTCCACGACATTCCGGCTTTCCACGAAAACTTCGCCGGATGTCGGTTTCATCAGTCCGATGATGTGCTTGAGCAGCACGCTTTTTCCACCACCGCTGCGGCCGATGATGACGATTGTTTCGCCTTCGGTCACTTCGAGGTCAAAGCCGCGGAGCACGTGTTGCGAGCCAAGCCGTTTGTGCAAATTGCGAATGGAAATAAACGGTTGCGCCATGGCTCAGTAGCCCGCCGGAAAAATCGCGTTGAGGATGAGCGAAAGGAAAAAGTTGATGATCAAAATCGCCAGCGAGCCGATGACGACAGCTTCGGTCGGCGCGCGCCCGACGCCTGCCGCGCCTTCTTTCGCGGTCAGACCTTGGTGACACGAGATGAAAACAATGAGCAACGAAAAGATTACGCCTTTGGTCAGCGCCATTTTGATGTCACGCGAGCCGGTAAACTTCAGCATGTTCGCGACAAAATACGCGCCCTGGATGTCGAGCAGATGAACACCGACAAAATAACCGACTGAGATTCCGAGACCGACACATTCTGCGACGAGTAACGGCATCGAGAGCATCATCGCGAGCACGCGCGGCACGACGAGGTAGTCGATCGGATAAACGCCTAGCGCGCGCATCGCGTCGATCTGTTCGGTTACTTTCATTGTGCCGATTTCCGCCGACATGGATGCGCCGACGCGACCTGCGAGCATCAATCCACAGAGCACCGGGCCGAGTTCTCGAAACATTGAAACGGAAACCACTGCGCCGACTGCCGAATCCATACCGAGCCGGTGAAATTGAAAATAAGTCTGCGCCGC
>JAJPJG010000044.1 GCA_021324395.1 Spartobacteria bacterium
GCGCGCAATCGACATTGAGTGGAGGCAACGATTTCGTCGGCAAGCCATTCAACGTGCTCGAACTCGGCGTCAAGGCGCTGATGTGGATCTTCAAAAACCAGCTCAGCTTGGTTTAATAACTCACCCTTTCATGCCTGTGAGCGTAATGCCTTGCAGGAAGTAGCGCTGCGCGAAAAAGAAAATCGCGACAACCGGCAGCGTCATCAGCAGCGAGCCGGACATCATTACGCCAAAATTGGCCGCACCGGCGCTGACCGTGCTGACGTTGAGCGCGTAGAGGCCGAGCGAAAGCGGGTAGAGCCGCTGATCGCTAAGATAAATCAGCGGGCCCATGAAGTCGTTCCAGACACCCATGAATGTGAGAATTGCAATCACAGCCAGCGTCGGTTTTACAAGCGGCAACATAATGTGCCAATAGATGCGCCAGAACCCGCAGCCATCGATTTTGGCCGCATCTTCCAAATCACGTGGAATGCCTTTTAAAAACTGGCGCAGCAAAAATACGTTGAAGGCGTTCGCGAAAAAGCTGCCGACCCAGAGCGGAAACAAAGTGTTATACCAGCCGAGCGAGCGCATGATGAAGAACTGCGGGATCATCGTGACCTGCGCTGGAATCATCATCGTGCCGAGCATGAGCGCAAAACAAACGTCGCGGCCGGGCCATTGCAGGCGCGCAAAAGAATAAGCGACGAGCGAGCAACTGAAGAGCGTGCCGACGAGATTGAGCACGATTAAAAACAGGCTTGTCGCGACATAACGCCAGAACGGAATGTAGTCGAGCGTGAGGCGGTAATTGCGCCGGATTTTTGCCCACCACGCGCCGGCTTCGCTACGCCGCTCGACGACGAACCGGATTCTGATTTTATGCGGATCGGTCTCATATTGCACACCGCGATCGATTTCGCGCAGTGTGATCCACATCCGCTGTTTGTTGGTGCGATCGTCCGGCCCGGCCTCCTGCCAAACGATGGTGCTCGGGCGCGAATCGGCGAGGTCGAAAGCGCGTTCGGCTTTGTAGAGTGTGCCGAGCTTTTCGATGTAGCACGTCAACGCGTGCCAGGAATCATCCGGTCGCAGCGAGAGCAGGATTCGGTAAAAACGCGCTACGGGAAATTGCGTCGCGAAGGTTTCGCTCAGCTCGACACGTTGTGCATTCGCAAAATCGTAGTGCAGCTCGCCCCACGCATTTGTTTGCACGAGCGTTGCGTGAGCGGAATCGAGGACTTTCCATGAGCTTGCAACGGCATCCGTCGTGACAAGCAGCTCCTCGGCAAGGTTGTCGGATTTAATCCGCAATTCGCCGAAACAAAGCGCGCGGCGGATTTGCGCGAATACATCGGAAATGAGCGCAGCATTGATTTGCGCGAGCGCGGCGGCGCACAATTCGTCGATCGGTTTTTGCCAGAGATTCGCGGGCAAAGTAAGGGCGAGCTTTTTCAAAATGCCGCGTGCGCATTGCTCGATTGCGGTTTGTCGATCGATGTCATCCGGCCATGCGTAATCGATTTCTGAAAGCCGCTGCTGAACCGCGCTAAAAAGCGCCGAGAGGCGCCGCGTATCGACATCGGCGAAATAGCGTTCATCGACGTAAGGCGAGCGCAACGCGGGGATCGGACGCTGCGGAAACATGTGCAATTTTTCCGCAAAAATCTCGCGATCAATTTTTACCGACGTGCTCGTCATCCAGACGAACGGCCACGAAAAAATTACCGCACCGCACGCCAGCAGAGCATACACGAAAAAAATGTGGACGAACGATTCGCGTCGCATCGCTCAGCCCTCCTCGTAATGCACCCATCGCTTCGAGAGCCGCATTTGCGCGACCGTCAGCGCGAAGACAATGGCGAACAACACCCACCCCATCGCGCACGCATAGCCCATGTGGAGATAGCGAAATGCGTTGTTAAATAGATGGTATGCGAAAAAGAGAGTCGAGTTTACCGGCCCGCCTTCGGTCATGATGAATGCCTGCGTGAAAATCTGGAATGTCGCGATCAGACCGATGATGAGATTGAAGAAAATGTAAGGTGTGAGCAGCGGCAACGTGATGTGTTTAAACTGCTGCAAGCGGCTTGCGCCGTCGAGCGCGGCGGCTTCGTAGTAGGTTTCGCTGATGCCTTTAAGTCCTGCGAGCCAGATGATCATTCCCCCGCCCGCGCTCCAGAGTCCCATCAAAATCAGCGCCGGTTTGCTCGTGCGCTCGTCCTGCAGCCAGTTCGGGCCGTGAATGCCCAGCGATGCGAGCACGTTGTTCAGCAAGCCTGCGTTCGGGTTTAAAATCCAAAGCCAGAGAATGCTGGACGCAACCGCGGGAACGATCGATGGCAAGTAAAACATAGTTCGCCACACTGCGATACCGCGGATTTTTTGGTTCAGCAGCAGCGCCATGCCGAGCGAGAGCGCCATGCCGAGCGGCACACCTATGACCATGTAGAGAGTGTTGCCCATCGATTTCCAAAAAAGCGGATCGTGAGCAAACATCCACGCGTAGTTGCCCGTGCCGATAAAGCGCGGCGGATTGAGGATATCGTAATCGCAAAATGACATCACGATGGAAAAGAAAATCGGACCGCCGGTGAAGATGATGAAGCCGATAATCCACGGCAGCGCTGTGAGGTAGCCGCCGAACCATTGCTGCGCGCCGCCTCGCCTCGCGCGCGCTCCGGTGTCCCATTGAAAAATCAGAACCGCCCCCGCAACGAGCAGCGCAATATAAATTGCAACCAGCAGCCGGAAATCGACGACACATCCGCGCGGCGGACTCAGAACGCGATCGAGCTCGCGCTGGACGTTTGCCGTTCCGGCATCGAGCGCCTGCTTCGGCGTGAGTTTGTGAAAAAGCGCGTTGTCAGTCTGATCACGCTGCTGATTCCAGAGCAACTGCCCGGCCGGCGTGACCGGACGAAACGGTGACGGCGCGATCAATTCGTTAAACAATCGGCAACCCTCCGCGACTTTGCGTGGCATCAGAGGATTTGAGTAAACGTATTTCTGAAAAAGCCAGTTGTTGATAGCGATGACCGAATTTTGCGCCGGCAAAAAAGTGCGGCCCTGGCTTTCATTCGCGAGCCGTGTGCTCTCGGCGATGATTGCGTTTGCGCGCCGGCTCGCGAGAAATCGCATCAGCTCCCAGGCGCCTTGTTTGTTGCGCGCGGTGGAGGGCATTGCGTGACACCATCCGCTCACCCAACTGATCGGCTGCATGCCCGCACGCGGCATTGGCGGAGGCGCGACAGCGTAATTCAAATCGCCGCCGAACTCGGCGAGCGCCTGAAGAATCCATTGGCCGTCGATTTTCATCGCGACTTTGCCGGTGATGAACGGATCGAGATCGTTGCCGCCGGCGAGACTTTGAAACGCTGCGACTTTTTGCGCGCCGCCGACGGCGTCGTTGATGCGAGTCATGAATTCCAGCGCCTCGACGAGACGCGGATCGTTCAGCGTGCAGCGCCTGCCATCGTCGCTCATGAATTGTCCACCGTTCGCGAAGCCGTATAAATAGAGCCATGCGTTGCCGAAATTCGGCGCGAAGCCGAGCCGTGTGATCCGTCCATCCGCGTCATGCTCGGTTAGCGCGACCGCCATTTTTTCCAACTCTTCCCAAGTCCCCGGCGGACGCACCTCGCCGCGTTCGTCCACAAAGCCGGCACGCTTGAGCAGGTCTTTGTTGTAAAAAAGCGCGCGATCATCGAGCACCTCGGGAATCCCATAAACGCCGCTACGTCCGCCCACCGGATCGCGATAGACCACTTCCGACCACGCCGATTGGTAAAATGCCTCAGAGTGGATTGCATCCGGCTGATTTTCCATCGCATCGCGCGCGATGAAATCGTCGAGCCGCTGAAACGCACCGCGGGCGGCCCATTCGGTCACCGCAAACCGGTCGAACCGGATCACATCCGGCGGAGTCCCGCCCGCGACACTCACAAGAAATCGCGTCGGGTCTTCAGTCTGGTTTCGAGAGGCATTTTGCCCGCTAACCACTCGGTAGATCGGATGCCGCGAATCGCGGGCATGCGCCGCCCGGCTTTCGTCTTCAAATGCCCGCAGCGCATCGTTCACCGCGTCGTTGAGAAGCCCGCTGTCGCGCATGTAGGCAATCTCCTCCACGCCCGGCTCCGATTGCCTGATCGCGCGCTGCGGCGAGAGCAGCCAGAGCAAAGTCAGCAGCAGAGCGGCGATGGCGGCGATTTTTGCGATCTGCATTAGAGGAATATCGTCACCTTTCCGAAGCTGCTGCGAGGGAGCAAGAGGAAATGGCGCTCGCCGTGCTTGAGGACAACCCGTTCGACCTCATTTCCTCGATGTCAATCTGCCACAAACATCCGGCCTCGACATCGCGACAAAGGTCCGCCAGCTCGAAGACCACAAAAAAACTCCGATCATTTTTTTGACCGGAATGACCGATTTCAAAACACGCGCGCAATCGAC
>JAJPJG010000045.1 GCA_021324395.1 Spartobacteria bacterium
CAAGCTCTCGGATGGCAAGAACGGCATCTTCGCCGTGGACACCGGCGGCACGCTCCAACTCATCGCGCACGAAGGCGACGTGCAGTCGGTAACCGGCAAGACGATCAAGACTTTGGTCTTTCTGCCTCCGCTCAGCGGAATCAGCGGCCAGACCCGCAGTTTCAGCCAAAGCACTGGCGATATTGTTTACTTGGCCACCTTCACCGACAAGAGCAGCGGGATTTTCAAGGTCGTCTTCCCGTAAACCAATCCCGCGCCGCTGCGCCGGCGCTTTAAGCAAAACAGCGGGGACGCGGCGCAACGCGTCCCCAAAATCTTTCAGAATAAAAATGAAAACCGTGAAAACGAAATCCACTTCTTTAGGGGCGACTGTGCCAGCCATTCAAGGCACTTGGCACAAGCTCTTCTGCAGCTTTGCCCGCGTTCCCAAACTAAAGTTGGGGAACGAGCAGAAAATCACCAAAACGCTCCTGGCCGTCTTTGCCGCTGCGTGTGGTGTCTTGGGCACTGCGCAAGGCCAGATACTCACGGGCCTCACCATCACAGACAGTCCTTATACCGGCTATATCTGGGACACGATACCTGGAAACGGGCTGGTTCCCGTCGGCATCAAAATGGACGGTTCATTCATCAACGCGCCGGACAGTCCCATTGCCGTGGACCTATCCACGCCGGGCGATTACCATTTTGACCTGCGGATGAATGACGGCCGCCCGTTGAGCCTCTTCTCGTGTGCATTCCAGTTCGATGACGGTAATATCCTGGCGACCACGGCGAACGGCTCGGGAACATTCAGTGGCTCACCACTGACTTTCATCGCCGGGTCTACATCGGTGACATTGACGGCCCTCAGCCTCTCCGACGCCTCGTTCATCGATGAAACTGGCGAATACGTTCTGCAGCCGGACGGCCGGAATGACTATTACGGCTTTTTTGAACTCCATGTCGCGTCCGTCCCGGAGCCTTCGACATGGGCAATGCTCGCGGGCGGGATCCTCTCACTTATCGCCTTTCGTAAACGCAAAAGCAGTTAGAACATTCCATCCGGCTGCGCGAGAGAAGGGAGGCTGTATGCAGTCCGATTATCTCCAGCTCCGCCGGCGCAGCCAGATGTCGAATGGAAACAGCACAAGTGCCGCGCCAAGAAGCCAGGGTGTGAGGTCGAGGCGATGGGCAACCGGGGTTTGCGGCGGTGCGAAGACATCGGCAGGCCGCGGGGAAAATTCGCCGTGGCCGATTTCCGCCAGGCTTCGAAGCAGCGGCTCGTTGGTTTCATTGGTTAAAAACTCCTTCGGATAACTGCAGGTGTAGCCAAAGACGTAGCTGTCATTTTCCTGGCCGGAACTGATGGAAAAAATCGAGGTGCCTTGCTCGGGCAGGTCGAAGGTCGCGCTGTAGTTTCCCGGCGCGTCCTGTTGTGCGGCCTGCGTTTTCGTTGCGCCGTTTGCGTCGATGCAATTCACGGTAAGCGGCAATTCATTGCGGAAACTTCCGTCGGGCGCGACCGCGTCGATTTTCAGCGTCAGGCGATTCCCCGTTTCGCTCGTCGAGACTTGAAAGCTCGTCTGCTCGCTTTTGCACATGAGCGAGCGCACGAGCTGGGTCCAGAATTTCCCGAAGCCGGGCCACTGCAGCCACTCCGAAGCCCAGCGCGCCTTCGCATCGCTGGTGAACGCGGCCGCGTGGCCGAGTCCGTAGCGCCACGTCGCCAGCAGCGGCTCGCCGCGCTCGGTCGCGAGCAAAATATCCGCCGTCGGTTTCGGCTTCGTCGCGTTGTAGCCGAGGAGGAGAGGGGATTGCGGCCAGTCGATGCCCTCGATCGGCGGCGCGGGTTTTACTTGCACCGCGTTGAACGGCTCCTCGACGAGGCTGCTCTGCGCGACGCGCATGGTTTCCGTCGAGAAAATCTGCGGCAGCGTGAGCGCGTCGCTTGTGAGATAAAAGCGGCCGCTTCCGCGCTCGGCGAGTTGCTTGAGAAACTCGACGTCTTTGTCGGTCTCGGCGCCGAGGCCAACGACGGACGTCGTGATTCTGTTTGCCAGCATCGCGGTGACGAGATCGGTCGATGTGCCGCCGCCCTGCGCGCCGTCGGCCATTTCACCGGAGTTTTTCTCTTCGGCATCGGCGGCGTCGGAGAACAAAATCACGTGTTTGATTTTCGCATTCACGTCGCGCAATTCCTGGAAGGCCTCGACCAGCGACGTGTAAATGTAAATGCCGCCGCCCGCTGCCGTGACGCTCATGATGCGCTGTTCGGCGGGGCCTTTGTTTTCGAGCTTCGCGAGCGGGACGATGGTGTGAATGCGCGTATCCACGGCGAGCACTCCGAAAAAATCTTTCGGCTGCAAAACGTCGAGCGCATAGACCGCGCCTTGATCCGCGAGCGAAATCTTCGTCTGGCCCGCGACCGGCGCCGCCATCGAGCCTGAGCGGTCGAGCACGATCAGCATCGCGACCGTCGGGGTCTCCTCGCGGTCTTCATGTTCCATTCGCACCGGCAGCATTTGTTCCACGGGCGTCTTGTAGTAGCCGCCGACGCCGAAGCTGTTCTCGCCGCCGAGCATGACGAAGCCGCCGCCGAAATCCTGCACCCACGAGCGATAAAGCTCCATTTGCGCGCGGCTAAGTTGCAGCGCCGGAATGTCGCTGAGCAGAAACAAATCGAACTGCTGCAAATCCTCGAGCGACTTCGGCAGGCCGGTCGCCGCGCGCGTTTCCACTTCGATTTTTTCCGCGCGCAATGCCGACGCGAACGGTTCGAGTTTCGACTCGTCGCTGTCAACAATCAGCACGCGCGGCTGTCCGCGAAGGCTGACCGTTGCTTGCGCGCGGTTGTTTTCCGCGAGCGTGTCCTGCTCCGCGATCACCTCGGCTTCGATCGAGGCGAGCGAACCGTCGGCTTTCAAATTATGAAATAAAACTCCGTTTTCACCCTGCTTGAGCGTGAGTTCGCGTTGCGCGACGAGGAATTGATTTTCGTAAAGTTTCACCGTTGCCTTCGTTTCGACGTTGCTCCGGATTTTCGCCGTCGCGTCGAATGGCTCGCCTGTTTTCGCGCGTTGCGGCGCATCGATTTTTTCGATGAGCACCTCCGGCTTTTGCGCGTTGCTCAGCGGAACGGCATAAATCTCGATGCCGCTTTGCGCCAGTGTTTGCGCGGCTTCGAGCGCGTTGCTCCCGGTTTCCTCTCCGTCGCTCAACAGCACGATCCGTTTCACCGAATCCGGCGGAAAAGCGGCGCTGGCGAAGGTCAGCGCGTTGCCGAGGTCGGTCGCGTTTCGCTCCGGAAGACCCGGCCATTTTTCATCGAGCCGCAAACGCGAAGCCGGCGTTTGCAAAACGAGCGCGTTCTTCGCGAAACCAATAATTCCGGCGGTTGCGCCACGTTGTTGCGGCAAAGCCGCGCTGATGTAATCGCGCGTCGCTTTTTGCGCGTCAGTCGAAATGCTCGCCGATTGATCGACGACAAAGAGCACCGCGAGCGATCGCGAGTTCATGCGCAATCGTGCGCCGCTGAGCGCCACCGCGAGCGCGAGCAAAATGAGCGCGCGTATCGCGAAACAGACGCGCCGCTGATTTCGCGTCAAATCGGCGAGCGAGCGCCGCAGCGGCCACGCGAGCCACGGCAGCGCGACGAGCAAAATGAGAAACCAGGGATGCGCAAACTGGATCATTCCGTGAACCGCCGATGAAAAAGCCACCATTCCAGCGTGAACAGCACGAACGCCGCGAGCGCGAGATCGGTCCAGATCGGCCAGCTTGCGAATTTCGCGAAAGGCGACGTGTGCGATGCGCGTTTGGCAGCGACCGTCGCGGCGCGCAAGTCGGATTCGTTTTCGCTAAACGTGTTCACTGCGGTCCACGAAACTGCATCGCCGTTGCGCGCGAGATACCAGCCGTTTTTCATCGGCTGAAACGCGCCGGAGACCATCTTTGCATTCACGAGTGGCGTGTCGGTTTTTGTGTTTTTTTGCGGTTTGGTAAAAACGCGCTGCCCATTTTCCAGCGTGAGCGTTTCGCCGGCGCGAACACTTCCGATGCTGTTCTGCTTTTCGCCGGCGAGCCATTGCAGCGTGTTCGACATCAGCAGCGGAAACGCGACGCGCAGCGGCAAATCGGTTTCCGCGATGTCGAACGCGAACGCCGCAATTCGCTGGTTGCCGCGAACGCCGCTGATGATGAGCGGATTCTCGAATGAGCGCAGCGGCGCATCGAATTTCCACGCGTCGCTGCCGGCCGGCAGAGTCATTTTGCTCGAACGCAAAAACGTGACGTTTTGCAGCGCGACGAGTCGCATCAACGGCGCGCGCGAGTCGCTGTCGCTGACGAGCGGCTGGTCGAGCATTTCATTTGCCGTGAAAGGCGTTTGTTTAACGAAAAGGAAATTACCGCGCGCCGTTCCCAGGTCGAATCCGTTCGGCAATGCATTGTCGAGAATCACGGCATCGAAATCCTTCGCCATCTCCGGCGTGAAAGCGTCGGGCGTGAGCAGCTCGAACTTCGTTGTGTCGTCGGCCTCGAGCATTTTTTCGATGAACCAATTGCCGCGCGTGACGAGCAGCACGTGCTTTTGCACAAACGCCGGCAGCACTGCGAATGCCTCGTTATCGGTCGCGAGCGCATCCTTCACGTCGAGCCGCGCGCGCAGCCAGCCGCGGCCATTTGTTTGCGGGAGCCACGGGAAAATTTCGACGCGGTGTGCATCCGGTGCGAGGTCGAACGGCTTCACGTCCAAAAGCGCGTCGTCGAAATATAGCTCCACGTTTCCGTGTGCGGGTTTGTTGCCGAAGTTGTGCAGTTCAAGCAGGACTTCCGATGTTTGCGGACTGTTGAGCAGTGGCCGCGCGGCGAAACGCGTGATCGCGATATTCTCGTGCGATTCGCCGATGGAGATGAAATCGATTTTCGGATCCGGATTGGTGGATTTGGAATCAGTGACAACGACGATCCGCTTTTCGCCGGAGCGCGAGGCGAGGAGTTCATTGGCGAGTTTGATGGCGTCGTTCAAATCGCCGGACGCGTCGGTCGGCTCGAGCTTCGCGATGATTTGCTGCAACGCTTTTTCGTCGTCGGAAAATGGCGCGGCGACCTGCGCCCCGGCGGCTGCGGTCAGGATTGCGACGGCATTTTGTGCGCTCGCATGCCGCGCGAATGCGTTCAGTTCGCGTTTGGCTTTTGTAAAACGCGATTCGCCATCCGATTCAACGGCCTGCATGCGCGCGCGCGTGTCGAGCACGAGCACGGTGGAGGTTCCCGTGCGAACAAAGCGCGCGAGTTCCGGCTTCGAGAGCGCCAGCAAAATCAGCGTGAAAATCAGCAGGTGGAAAAGCAGCGAGAGCAGTTGCCGAAGCCGATGAAACAAGGCGCGGCGGCGATTTTCCTCCAACACGCGCTGCCAGAACATCAGCGTCGAGACGGGCGCGGTGCGGCGTTTTACCTTCAGCAAATAAAGCAGCACGATCAGCGGGACCGCGCCCAGAAAACCGAAGGCGAGCGGATTTAGAAACGTCATCGGATGATCACTCCGTCGCGCAGCACGCGCAGCACAAGATCCTCAAATGCGACCGCCGACGAGGCCTGCACGTAGCCGATTTGATGCGCGATGCAAAACTCCTCGAGCCCGCGCAAAAATCCGCCGAACTCGGTGCGATAGCGCCGCAGCAGCGCATCGTCGGAGGTGACTTCGAGCGGGGCATTCGACTCGGCGTCGATGAGCCGCAGGTCGCCGCGCAGTTGCGGGTCGTGTTCCGCGGGATCAAGGACCTGGATCGCATGCACGTCAAACTGATGATAACGCATCAGCCGCAGCGCTTCGTCGTATCCGTCCGGATCGAAAAAATCGCTGAGCACAAAAACGAGTCCGCGCCGTTTCGCACGTTGCGCAAACGCGCGGAGCGCCGGCAAAAGTTGCGTCGCTCCATTTGCCGCCGGCACATGTTTTAGAAACTCGAGCAGCTTGTGAAATTGCGATTTGCCGCGCGCCATTCCGGCGTCCGCGCCGAGCACGCTGGAAAAATAAAACACGTTCACGCGATCGAGATTCGCCAGCGCGATGTAGGCGAGGGAAGCCGCGACGCGACGTGCCTGCGCGAGCTTGGTGAGCGCATTTTCGCGAGACGACCAGCGCATCGACGCGCTCGCATCGACGAGAAAATAAACCGGCAGATCCTGCTCCTCCTCGAACAATTTCACGAACAAGCGATCGAGCCGTCCGTAGATGTTCCAGTCAATCGTGCGCAGGTCGTCGCCGGAGGTGTAATTGCGGTAATCGGCAAACTCGAGACTGGAGCCGATCTGTTTCGATTTCCGCTCGGCGCGATGCTGGCCGCGGAAAATTTTGCGCGACAGCAAATAGAGCTGTTCGAGTTTCGCGAGAAACTGCGAGTCGAAGAGCAAGTCATCGGAAGTCTGCTGCACGCGCAAGCATCGTCGCGTGATTTGCGCGATTCATCAACTCCCGCGCAAACGTGTGATTGAATCGCGCGGACAAATTCGCAAGTCTTGGCAACCCCATGAACGAAACAAAGACCAGCCGCGCGTTTTTGCTTTTCCTGCTCGCTCCGCCGCTGGCGATCGTGCTCGCGGTGGTCGCTTATCCATTGTGTTACAACGTGGTGCTCTCGTTCTCGAACGCGAACATCTACCACATCCGGCACTGGAACCTCATCGGGCTGCAGCAATACCTCGCCGTTTTTCGCGAGCCGCTTTTCTGGACGATCCTCGGCAAAACGCTGATCTGGACGGTGGTCAACGTGGTCGCGCACCTCGTGATCGGCGTGTTTCTGGCCGTTGTGCTGCACCAGAAATTCATTGCCGGCAAATCCGCGTGGCGCGTGTTGCTGATCCTGCCGTGGGCGCTGCCGCAATACATCACGGCGCTGACGTGGCGCGGCATGTTTCATCCGGAGTTCGGCCCGATCAATTTGCTGCTCGCGAAATACGTGCACTTTGCGCAGTCGCTGAATCTGCCGGACTGGATGGTGTTGCATCCGCAGCCGTGGCTGAGCTCGCCGACGGGCGCATTCATCGCGGCGATCGCGGCGAATATCTGGCTCGGTTTTCCATTCATGATGGTGATTGCATTGGGCGGGCTGCAGTCGATCCCGGAAGACCTTTACGAAGCGGCGGACATCGACGGCGCGAGCGCGTGGCAGCAGTTCCGGCAAATCACCGCGCCGCTGCTGCGACCCGTGATGATCCCCGCGATCACGCTCGGCGTCGTCTGGACGTTTAACAATGTCAACGTCGTCTGGCTCATCAGCAACGGCGGCGAGCCGGCGGATAAAACGCACATCCTCGTCTCGTATGTCTATAAAGCGGCCTTCGGCATGTATCGCTTCGGCTGGGCGGCCGCGCTCTCGATCGTGATCTTCATGATCCTCTTCACTTTTTCGCAGATCTTTTTAAAGACCACGAAAGCGTCCGAAGCCGCTTACTAGCGCATGGACGAATTCCGCGCGCGCATGGCTGCCGACCTGGCCGAGATCGAGCAAATGCGGATGCCGTTCGGCAAATTTAGCGGTGTGCCGATCTACGATCTTCCGGCGGAATACCTGCAATACTTCAGCATCCGCGGCTTTTCCAAAGGCCGGCTCGGCGAGCTGCTAAAAATGGTTTACCAGATGAAAGCCGACGGCGCGGATTGCGCATTCGACGAGATGCGTCGCCGCGCGGGCGGGCGGACGGCCTTGCGCCGGAAAAAGCGGCCATTTGAGCGAGAATTCTGATTTATGTCTTAAATTAAGACACTTTGAGTCGTGGAAAGGCGATTTCGACTCGTGGAAAGGCCATTTCAAGTCGTGGAAAGGCGATTTCGACCTGTGGAAAGATGATCTCAGATCGTGGAAAGACCATTTCGGCTCATGGAAAGACGATCTCAATTCATGGAAAGATCATCTTAACTCGTGGAAAGATGACCTCAACCTGCGGAAAGATGAACCAAGCGCGCGGAAAGACCGCTTTGCCCGGTGGGAAGACGTTCTTTCGTCGTGGAAATGTCAGCCCGGGACTAACCCGGCAGCGGGTAGCGCGCGGTGAGGGCGCGGACTTGCTGGCGGATTTGCGCGAGCTTCGTTTCATCGCCGCCGCTGGTGAGAACGGCGTGGATGAAATCGGCGATTTCCATCATTTCCTCTTCCTTCATGCCGCGCGTCGTAACGGCTGGCGTGCCGATGCGAATACCGCCGCCCTTGAAAACGCTGACGGTGTCGAAAGGAATGGAATTCTTGTTCACCGTGATGCCAGCGTGATCGAGCAGGTCGGAGGCTTCCTTGCCGGTGATGTTGTTCGGCCGCAGATCGACGAGCATCAGGTGGTTGTCGGTGCCGCCGCTGACGATGCGATAACCGTGGTGCGCGAGGCGCGCGGCGAGAGCTTTCGCGTTGTGAACGATCTGCCGCTGGTAATCGCGGAAGCCCGGCTGGAGCGCCTCGTGAAAACAGACTGCCTTCGCTGCGATGACGTGCATGAGCGGGCCGCCCTGGATGCCGGGGAACGCCTGCGAGTCGATGCCTTTTGCGTATTGCGCCTTGCAGAGGATGATGCCGCCGCGCGGGCCGCGCAGGCTTTTGTGCGTGGTCGTCGTGACGAAATCGGCGTGCGGCACGGGACTCGGGTGCACGCCGCCCGCGACGAGCCCGGCGATGTGCGCCATGTCCACGAACAGCATCGCGCCCACGCTATCGGCGATCTTTTTCATACGTTCGAAATCGATGATGCGCGGATACGCCGATGCGCCGGCGGTAATCATCTTCGGGCGAAATTCCTCCGCGTGTTTTTGCAGCGCATCGTAATCGATCCGCTCGTCGCGCTCGCTCACGCCGTAGTGCGAAACGCTAAAAAAGCGGCCGCTGAAATTCGCCTTGTTGCCGTGCGTGAGATGGCCGCCGTGCGAGAGATCCATCGTCAGGATTTTGTCGCCAACTTCGAGCACGCTGAAATAGACGGCCATGTTTGCCTGCGAACCGCTGTGCGGCTGCACGTTCACGTGATCGCCGCCGAAAAGCTGCTTCGCACGATCAATCGCGAGTTGCTCGACGACATCGACGTTTTCACATCCGCCATACCAGCGTTTGCCCGGATAACCCTCGGCATATTTGTTGGTGAGACAGGAGCCCTGCGCTTCCATGACGGCGCGGCTGGTGAAGTTCTCGCTGGCAATCAACTCGATGTTTTCAAGCTGCCGCTTCGCTTCCGCCTCGATCGCGGCGGCGATTTCCGGATCGGCTTGCGCGAGCGCAGGGCGCGTCGCATTCGGCGTCACGAGCTGGTCGATTTTTTCCACGCGCGTCGCGTGGCGTCCGCCTTCAAATCGTTCGTTTAAAAACGTATCGACGATGCGTTTGGCCTTGTCCTCGGTCACATCTTTCGCCGCGAGACAGAGCACGTTCGAGTTATTGTGCTGCCGCGTTACGCGCGCGTCGTCCTCGTTGCCCACGAGCGCGGCGCGGATTTGCGGATGGCGATTCGCGGCGATGCTCATGCCGATGCCGCTTTTGCAAAACAAAATGCCGTAATCGTAATTGTCCGCGACGACTTCGCGGCAGACGGCGTCGGCGTAATCGGGATAATCGACCGACGCATCCGAGAAGCTGCCGAAATCGGAAACGACGTAGCCTTTCGTGCCGAGATAGCTCTGGATTTTGCGCTTGAGATCGACGCCGCCGTGATCGGCGCCGAGCGCGATGCGGAGCGGTTTCGTGGCTGTGGCTACGGGTGGTGTGGTCATGGTTCGTTGTTCGTTTTTTTCGATGAATGCAAGCACGGCCGGCAGCGCTTTTTTCAAAACGTCGCGCGTCCGGTAATACGCGTCGATGCCGAGCCCGATCGGGTCCGGGATATCGATGCAATACCGCGAGAGCTGCTCGTCAAATTCGCAGATGAGGAAAGTTTTGTCCGCGGCCTCCGGAAACATCATCTGGATCGTGTCGAGATGCGCGCGCGTCATCGTGAAAATGTATTCCGCGTCGCGCACGAGATCGCCGGTGAGCGGGCGGCTGCGGATGCGCGAGATGTCGATGCCGCTGGGCCGCAGCACATCGAGCGCATACTGGCTCGGGGATTGTCCAAGACTCGCGCCGACGCCTGCGGAGAGCACTTCGATATCGTCGCGATTTTTCACGAGCGCGCGAAACATCCCCTCAGCCATCGGGCTGCGGCAGATGTTTCCAGTGCAAACAAAGACAATTTTTTTGCGTTCGGACATTTTTGCGGGAGAGCACGATGCACGGGAAACGCCGCGCAATCAAGCTCACCGCGCGCCGAATCCGCACTTGAGATGCATGGAGCAGCGGGCTACCGTCACTGGCTTGGAACTGGCCGAATTGATCGACGAAAAAATTGAGCCGCTCTATCGGTTCGCGCTATTGCTCACAGGCGATCCCGCGGCCGCACAGCAGGCGTTGATCGACGTTTGCACCGCATGCGCGCCGCAGATCGAGGCGTATCGCGACGCAGCGAACCGCGTCGCTTTTATCGTCGCAAAACTGCGCGCCCGCTGCCTCATCGCGTCGCCGGGCAACACCGGGTCGAGCCCGGCGATTGCGCGGCAATTTCAGTCGATGGGCGAACCGGAGCGAAGCGCGCTCGCGCTGTTTTACCTCGGCATTTTTCCCGCGCAGGAAATCGCGGCGTTGCTGCACATGTCGCTCGAAGATTTATCCGGAATTCTCGAGCGCGGCCGCGAGCATTTGCGCGCGGCGGCCATCACGTCATGAACACGGAATCCGCCGAGCTTTTCCTGCGCTGCCATCGCCCCGGCGTTCGCGGCACCGATCCGCGCATTCAAAGAGCCGTTAAAATTGCGCAACGTGACGAGCAATTGAAAACGCAGCTCGATGCGCAGCTCGCGTTCGACGATCAAGTCGCCGCCAGCATCGCCGCGCTGGAAGTTCCCGACGGCCTCGACGCGCGCCTCGACAAATGCGTGCCGGAAGATGAGCGCCCGCGCCTCAATTTTAAAACGCTGGTAAAACAACCGCCGTTTCTCGCAGTTGTCTTCGGTTTGCTTGTTCTCGCCAGTTGGGGGGGCTTTTACGCATTGAGCCGCATGCAGGGTTTTCCCGGAAAGGAAAAAGCCGCCGCGCTCGTGGAAATCAATGATGACATGACCGGCATGGAACTCGAGCCGAAGTCCGCCGAGATCGGAAATCTCGAGGACTGGTTTTTCTCGAAATACGGCTTCGAGGATTTCTACGTCCCGCCCGCGCTCGCAAGCTACAAAACAGTGGGAGCCCGCGTGTTTAAACAAGATGGCGTCCCCGTCGCGCAGCTCGCCGTCGAGAAAAACCACATGATCTGCTACATGTTCCGCGCGGAGGATCTCGGCGTCAAAATCGCCCCCGACGACAAATGGCGCGTCTTCGTCGATGACGAATGGGTCGCCGCCGTGCAACAGCACGAGGAGGCCTGCTTCATGATCGCCTTCCGCGGAAAACGCTCCGAGATGAACGCATTCCTCGCCACGCTGAAATAAGCGCGCACCTCCGCCGCCGTCGGCTCAAAACCCGGGGGCAAAGCGCACCCTTCCGCCACCGTCAGGTCGCCCGCTTGCCCAAAATCCGCCAATCCGACGCCGTCCGGACAGCGACTGGAGCAAAATCCGCCGTCCGGACGCCGTCAGATCGCCGACTGGGCGAAAATCCCTTGATCTGACGCCAGTTTTGGACATTCTAGCGGTCCGTCGTGTCCAAAAACTGTAAAAAACAGCCATTTCGTGCAGAATGGCCAAAAACCCTCTTTTCAACGCCGGTTCATGCCCGTTCGCATAAGACTTCTCACCCGAGGGCAGTTTGGGCTTGTCTGAGAGGTCATTTGTTATACGAATTGCTACTCTGAAAACCGACAAGGAAGCCGATTTTATGCGAACAATTTCCACTCTTTCAGAAGCAACCCCATTTCGTCTAATTCAAAGTTAGGCGCTAGAACTACAACTCTGTGAACGATCACAGACTTACAGACGAGACAGTGGTTCTCCGCAGATTCACGCAGGAGGACGCCTCGTTAGTTCAGTCGCTCGCTGGGGATTCTGCCGTCGCTGACACTACGCTCAACGTTCCACATCCTTATCCCAGTGGAGCAGCCGAGCAGTGGATCGCGACACATGACGCTCAATTCGAGCAAGGAACCGGAGCGGTTTTCGCAATCACCACACAACCCGATCTCAAATTAGTCGGATGTATTGGCATTCGAGTGGAGCGCAGACACTGTCACGGCGAGATTGGATACTGGATTGGTCGCGCCTTCTGGGGACATGGATACTGCACCGCTGCTTTGCGGCTTTTGCTCCCATACTGCTTTTCTCAGCTCGACTTACATCGAGTTCAATCGAACCACTTCGCTCGCAATCCGGCTTCCGGTCGCGTTATGCAGAAAGCTGGTATGCATCGCGAAGGAATTCTTCGGGAGCATTTCTTGAAGTCAGGTAAATATGAAGATGTTGTGCTTTATGGCTTACTCCGCAGCGATCACCAAAGCGCCTAACCATGCGATGGAGCGAACAAGCTCCGCCTGTAGCTGATCTTGTACGATAACGCGCGGATTATGAGAAAAGCCGGAATTAAGAAAAAAAACGCGGAAATAGCCGGAAACAAAGGCGATCGCGCTTAAAAGAAAAAACCGCGCCGGATGTGAGGAGATTGGGCGCGATTCGGGGACTTTCGCGAAGGTTTGAGAAAAAAACGCGCGCGATTGCAGGCACTGCGCAGGCGTGTTGCAAAGGCCATGCAATTCGGTTACGAAGCTCGCATGTCACCGATCGCGCGGAGGCGCAAAGTAATGAGCCAATAAGTTGGGCGGATGCCCAGGAGGAAGCCGGCAAGTGGATCGGCGAACTGCACCTTCCCCGCAATCTCGATGGACAGACGATCGACCTGACCGAGCACGCGAAGACGTTGAAATTCGATGGCCGTTTCCGCCGCATGATCCTCGATGCCGCCGAGCGCAAATTAAAAAAGCGCGGCGCTCGCGTGATCATACTTCCCCCGGAGTAATGATCAGCTCGCGGTAAACCGGCGCCCGCGTGCCGCCCTTGTTATTGATGCCTCGGGCGCGCTCGATGCTCGTGATTTTGCACCCGTCGAAAATCGCCCGGATCGCTGCCGTGTCGTTCAAGGTCACCAGCCATTTCGCCTTTACCCCGCGCAGCGTCTCGCGCAGCCGCTGCACGTCGGCATTCGTCCAGGCGTCATACATCGTCGCCTTGCACTCGGTATAGGGCGAGTCGATGAAAAAGAACGTCGTCGCGCGATCGTAAAGCCGGATGCAGCGCTCCCAATCGAGATGCTCGATGCAGACCTTGTCGAGCCGCACATTGAGCGCGCGGATCGTCTCCATGCGTGCGGCGCGGGAGCTGTGGGCGCCGCCATGCGACGGCCCGGCGGCGAACGAATCCATGTTCGCCCCGCCAAAGGCGTGCTTGTTCCGGTAATACCACCGCGCCGCCCGCTGAATATCCGTAAGACCGGGCTGATGGCGGAAATCGTGAAACTCGCGCCGGCTGTTGAGCACGAACTCGAGCTCGGTGAGCAGCGCCTCGGTGTGAAAACGCACGCAGCGGTAAAACGTCACCAGGTCGCCATCGAGATCGTTCACCACCTCCATCGGCGAACGCTTTTTCGCCAGCAGCACCGCCAGCCCGCCGGCAAACGGCTCGACGTAGCATTCGTGCGGCGGGATCAACGGGAGGAGATGCTTGAGCAGCCTGCTTTTACCGCCGGGCCAGCTCACGGCGGGTTTGACGCGTGGGATCATCCGCAGTTTGTAGCAGCGCGGCAAAATCTCTTTCACAAATAATTCGCAACTTCCGCAGCGCGCGCCGCTCGATGGCGTGGATGTGACTCGCGCGGCAATCGCACCACGCGGCGATGTCCTCCAGCGTGAGCGGGACGCCCGGCTTTGCGGCGAACGAAAGCAACGCGAGGCCGAGGTCGATGCGACGGGAGCGTTCATGACTCAGTTACGAATCACAGCGTTGCGCCTCCCTCGCGTGATCATCATTCATTAGCCGACGCGTGCGTGGAGCATGTTGCGCAAAGCGATGCCATATCGGATCATCCGTTTTCCCTGCGAAATCGCCGCATCCGAGGCCTGCTGCACCACGCCGAGTTCATCGCGCTCGATGTCAGCCGCGAGCTTGAATCCTTTCTGCCCGCGCACCACTTCCGCGCCCATCTGCTCGGCCACCGCGCGCACGGTTCGCTCCGGCCAGCCAGTGTGCTCGCAAACCTGCCGACGGGTGAGCCAGCCGTATCTGGAGAGTAATCTGCGAAACTCCTCGATCTGCCCCGGTTCCGGGCGAACAAACTGCAGATCGAGCTGGGCACTCATCGTGCGTGCTCCGCCAAAGGCTCCCAGTAAATAACGATCCCCTTGAAATTGTAGCCGTGCTCGCGAATGAACCACGAGAGCATTTCGGGAAAGTCGTAAAAGCCATCGGCGCGCGCGAAGACATCCCGTTCGTGGCGACTCCAGAATCGCATCGCGTCGAGATCGAACGGCTCAACCTTCGTGATGACCGATTCCCTGAGCACACGCTGCTTGCTTCGATACGGTTTTCCGGTCCATTCGCGCAGGCTGATTTCGTCGCCCGGTTTCGGCAACCGCTTCGGCACAGGGCGCACGGTCTGCAGCTTCTCGCCGGATTCCACTTTCGGCGCAAACTGCGGCTTAAACATTCTGACAAATCGCCTTTTCAAAACGGAATCTCCACGTCTGCAGCCTCGTGCCGTGACGCCGCGGCTGGGCTGCCGCTCTCCCGGTGTGAAGAACGCGGCTTTGCCGCCATGTCGATGATGATCGCCCGTTTCAGCAGCTCGGCGATGATCTCATCGTTGCTCATCCACGGGCCGCGCGCGCGGGGGTTGCGCGCGGCCACGCTGAAGCCGAAATCATGCGTCGCCTTGTGCTTGGTGAGCCATTTGCCGAGCCGGTTGCGCAGGTTATCGCGCAGCGCGGCGAGCTGCGGCAGCGGCAGCTCCTCCCAGCGCGCCGTGTCGTCGATATTTACGGCAAAATGCCGGATCAACGCCGGGGCAAACAGCCGCTCGATGAAATAAACCAGCCGGCGCCGCTCGCACGGATCATCCACCGCCGTCTGCTGTTCATAGATGGAGGGATGCTCGAGCCTCGCGGCAAGGTTCTGCTCCCGAGCCTGTTCGCGGCGCGGATTTTTCCTGAGCTGGTAAAAGCGTTTGCCCGGCGCGATCTCCGGCACATGGGCGGCCTGCGCGGCGTCGTGCTCCTCCATTTTTGCCAGCTCCATCTGCGCCTGCAGATCGTGCGGCGCGAGCCTGGTAATGAGAAAGCGCTTCATCCGGTCCACGTCCGGGTTGGTAAACTGCGCCCAGCTCCGCGGCGCCTTGAAAAGCTCGATCGTCAACCGTTCCCGCCCGATCTCGCGCGCGAGCGAGGTGTGCCAGCCTTCGCGCTGCGCCACGCGGGCAAACCAGCGGAAAAGCATGATGCGCTGGGCGTCGTTCATGATTTTAAAAACACGATCCAGTGATCGAGCAGACCGCACCCGGCGAATTGGCTGTTGACGAGCGGTGCCTTCATTTATTCTCCAGGCAAAACTTCTCGAAAGCGGCGGTCGGGGCGACGTGCGAGCGGCGGCCTTTGCCGTGGCCGGCGCGCGCGATGCATTCGGCGGGCAGCGGGCAGCGCGGATCGTCGAGCCGCTGCACCACGTGGCCGCTGGTGACGCCGAGCCGCTTCGCAAAATCGGTGATCCGCTCCCATTCGCACGGTTTTTCAACGCAGTAACCCATCCCGCGCAATTCGCGCACGAGCGCCAGTTCCAATTCCTCCCGCGTGGGCGATTTTAAAATGAGCGTCGTCTCGATCATCTGGTTTTTGGAAAAAGGCGCTCGCGGACGCGCTCGAATCGATCAATCACGTCGCAGTCGAGCACCGGTTTCTGGCCGCGCTGGAGAATCTGCAAAATCCGCTCCAGGCATTGCCCGGAAATCTTTCGTTCATGGCGCAGAGCCATCTCGAAACGCTCCGGCATCGGCACCTGCGGTTCGCGGCGATATCGCAGGAGCACAGCGATTAAATCGTTGCGCATTTCGTCGGTGATCTCCGTTTCGAGATTCATCGGTCACCCCTCATGGTTTCGCGAAAGCGCGCGGCTTCCTTTTTCACGGCCTCGGCGATCTGGCGGCCGTCCGCGCTCGCGGCGGGCAGCTCCACCTGCCGCG
>JAJPJG010000050.1 GCA_021324395.1 Spartobacteria bacterium
AGATACGCGATGTTCACCATCCCGATCTTCGTCTCCATGAAACCCCGCGCGTAGCCCACCGTCACCGGCAGCGCGAAATAGTAAACGATGAAAAAGATCGTCGCCGGCACGATGAAGCGCGCCTTTTTCCGCAGCAGCGTCTTGAATCCCTCGCTCGCCGCGATCGCGTCCCAATCCGCCAGTTGCGCATCTTCATCCGCCGTCAGTTCGTGGGCAGGTTTCACCGGCGGACTCACAGGCGAGATGTCAGTAGGTGCGCCGACGCTGGGCGTAGGATCGCCGCGTTCCGGGGTAATCATGTGCGGGACGTTAAACATTTTCATTTATCCGTCACAACAAAAAAAGGTGCGTCCGCGAACCGGTCACCTCCACATGGAAATCATTTGTTCCTCTCCCGTTCAAACACCGGAAAAAGCGCAAACCAAACGCATCCCGCTTTCAAAACCGCGCTTTCCTTCTCCCGCAGACTTCCGTGCCGGACTACGACCTGGCTGGCGGCTGATTGCGCCAGTCTCCCAGCACATTATTTTCGAGCCTCAGCCGGATGCTCTTCATTTGCTCGAGCGAAACGGGGAGCCGCACCGCATGTGCATTCCGCGTGACCGACTGCGAGACGTTTCTCCCCCGATTGCGGAGCTGCTCCTTGAGCTCGGCGACCAGAAGTTTGGTGTCCATGGGGAGGGCAATCTACTAGTGGCGACCGGCGGCTGTCAACGAAAGCCCGATATTTCGGTCGGTCATTTGCCGCAGGCAGGAAAATCCGAAATTCCGCATGCAAAATTGCCGCCCGTCCGCCCCGCACACAGCCCTTCCCGCGAAACAAAAAGCGCGCCGATGAGAAACTCAGCGGCGCGCCATTTTGGTTGGCTCGTGGTTTTATTTCAGATCACGATCTGGCTGGCCGCATCCGTCCAATCGCTCGGACCTGCGGAACCTACCGCATTAGCCTGCACGCTGTATTCCACGCACGGGGTCAAGCCCGTGATGGTGATGCTCGCGGCAGTCGTCTGCACCATTTGCACCACCACAGTCGGCGCATTGGTTGCCACAACCTTCCAGTTGTAGCTACCGGCGCCGTAGAGCGGCGACACACGCGCATCGAGTTCGCCGCTGCGTCCGCCGAGGCTGACGCGCAGGTTCGATGGCGCGGGCAATGTGCCGATCGGCTGGCGTTGCGGCTTCTGGATTGGGAAGCCGCTGCTTTGCAGCTTCGCCATATCCCCGTCGCACGCCACCTGCACATAGCTCGCGAGCTGCCGGAGCAGATTCGTGAGCACCGCACGGGCCGCATTCTTTTCCGAGGTCTGCTGCACCCCGCCGGTCGCGGCGGCTGCGAGCTTTTCGGCAAACGTCTCCGCTGCCGCGGTCACTGCCGCCAGCGTCGGAGCCGGTGTCGTGTAGTTCGGATTGTTTGTCATGGCCGATGTGATCGTGTCGGTATCGGTTAGCAATACCGGATCTGGATCATCGTTCAGGAATGATATCGATGGTTTTACGATCATATTTTGTTCTCCTTTCTATTTTGGATTTTTGCGCCCGCCATCACTGGCGGACACGCAAAACCATTCAAGCGGGATGCGTGCCAGCAATTGCACAAAATTAAAAAGACAGTTACCAATAGTTATAAAAAACGTAAAGGTATCTGTCATTTATCGTAAATTATACAAATAAAAACCGCAAACCCATCCCTCCCAGCCATTTTTCTTATTCAGGAACCGGTTTTTGTTATTCAGGAAGCCGCTTCCGTTATTACGAAACTCATTTTTGTAACAAAGAAAACCTCTCGGGAAACAACGAAAATGATTTCCGTAACAACGAAATTGATTTCCGTAACCATGAAAATCATTTCCGTAACAACGAAAATGACGGACGTAATAACGAAAGTCTCTCCGGTAATAAGGAAACTCCTTTTCGTTATTCGGAAAATTGCTCCGGTTATTCAGGAAACCATTTCCTGAATAACGAAAGTCGCTTTCGTATATCAGAAAATCTCTTCCCGAACATGCCCCAAAGCCTGGCGAAGATTCGTAAGCCATCCGACATATCGCAAAGACCCTTTGCGATATCGCAAAACCTCTTTGCGAACTAACAAAACTGGTTGATGAGAAGCCGGCACGTTGGACAAATACCGTGAATTGCCCGGTGTTTTGGATCAAAGGACGGGGCGAATCGATAGGTCCGCATGCACATTGAGCAAACAACCGGAGATGCATTCTTTGGTTTGTGCCTGAACTTCTTCTGCATTTGATTATTGGACGGTTGCAGACGCTGGTTTGTTCATCACGCGAGAGACGCGTATGAAAATCAAAAAACTCCACACAGTAGCAACGCAATGAAGGTGAGCAGACAAATACTCATCACTCCACTAATGGTGAAGCCCGGATGCTTTGTGTGGGGACAACAAACGGCCCAAGCTTACTTTTTCACGGCTGTCGGTCGCTGATGCGTCCGCTCGCAGCTGTTGCAAGTCCACGGCTCGTAATAGTGACCTATCGTCAGCGCGAGCCAGCTCACCAGCCAGAGCCCGCCTGTAAGAATCCCCAAAACCAGATGCAGGACGTGATTGACTCCGTCGCGATGAAATTTCCGCTCAATGTTACAAGTGGGACAGAAAAAGTATGTGCTTTCGAGCATTGGGGGGCGCCGGTCGAGTTTCCGGGTAAGGGAACTATACCACGTTTAGTAAACCTTTGCACCTGTGCCATACAAATTTCGGAAGCTCTTCGAAACATTTAGAAGCGGTTCCGAAACTTAAAAATCCCTCCTCGACCCATAAACCGCCCCGGTCAGATAGCGAGTTGGCTGGCGCAACTTCCCGATTGCCGGCTTGCAATCTCACGTAAGTCTGCCCAACAATCGCCCACAATTCGGAAAACGGCTTCTCTCAATGAGCATTATCTGGTCATTCGATCCCGGCAAAGTTGCCATCGACGCAATTGTCATTCAGCCCGCCCCTGAGCTTCCTTACGTGAGAAACAAAAAAGCGAAGCCGAAGCTTCGCTTTTTTGAAAAGTTAACGCTTTTGAACCGGTGTATCCGCGTGGCGGATAGGGAAACGGTCTGCGTTATCTAACTTTGTCTTGAATCCACAGCCAGAAAACACCCTCCAATGAAAAACACAAGTGCAAAAAATCTGAGTCTCGCATTCGATGTTGGGCACAGCAGCATCGGTTGGGCCGTCCTCGAAAAGCGAATCGACCAAGCTCATCCAAACATCGTCGGATGTGGTGCAGTAATTTTTCGCGCGGATGATTGCTTGGCCAGCACGCGGCGAGGGTTCCGGCGACAACGGCGCCACATCCGCAGCACTCGTCAGCGAATTTCACGGATGAAGCGGCTGCTCATTCAGCTAGGAGTGCTAACCGAAAGTCAACTCAACGCACCGGGATGCGCTTGGCCGTGGCTTTTGGCAGGACGAGTCTTGCGTGGTGGAGCATTGTTAAGCTGGCCTGAGCTTTGGGACGTATTGCGGTGGTATGCTCACAATCGGGGATACGACGGGAATCGTCGCTGGAGCGCAGCAGAAGCCGAGGCGCAGCAGGAGGATTCGGAGAAGGAGGCAAATGCCCGAACGCTCATGGACAAGCACCATTGCAAAACCATGGCAGAAACTTTTTGTGCGGAGCTTGGTATCGATCCGTTGGGAAATAAGAAATCGTCTCATGTGCGTTTCAAAGGATTGAACGCGGCATTCCCGCGCGAAATAGTCGAGGCAGAGGTGCGTCACATTTTGCGCGCGCATTTCGGTAAGCTGAAATCGGTTGATGAGTGCCTCGAGCGAACCTTACTTGAGGATTGGCACACGGTAAATTGTGCCGAAATTAAACTGCCCAGCCGCTACGCAGGCGGATTGCTCTTTGGGCAGCTAGTCCCGCGTTTCGATAACCGAATTATTTCGGTGTGTCCCATTTCCGGCCACAAGGTCCCGTCGCGAAACTCTCGTGAGTTTTATGAATTCCGCTGGGCAATGCAGCTTGCTAATATAGCTGTGGCTGCTGAGGGCGATCGTGACTTGCGTCCTTTGACTGCGGCTGAAAGAGAAAGCATCGACAAAGTGATGCGAGAGAGCGGCCATCTTACCGCAAAGCAATTGAAAGAGGTCGTGCGTAAGGAAACGAACTGTGTGCGCGACAATCTGGATACCATGCTCATGCATCCAGATGCGAAAGAGGCATTGTTGCTCGACCCCGTCACAAAGCTGCTGACTTCCGCAAAGATTGCACAGCTTTGGAGAGCAATGCCACAGCAACTGCAAAAGCGGTTTGCGGGAAAACTGCGACAAGGAAAACAGGTTGCCCTTGCAGAAGTGCGTGCAGCCCTCGTGCTCTTGAACGTATCTACTCTCGCATTTGATGCAGAAGTTCAGCGCCAGATTGACAGTGCAAATAGCAAGGGCCGAAAGAAACAAAGGCAAATCACGAGTGACGAATTTTTAGCGGAACCGTTATCTATCCCGCGACTTGACGGGCGTGCTGCTTATTCGCGAGAGATCTTACGGCAAGCGGTTGCGGAGGTAATGTCGGGAAAACATCCAAAAGAAAAGGATGGTTGCCTCTATCGCTCGGAAGAAATTCGCCACGCGCAAATCAACCGTGAGATTGCGCAGCAGACCAACAACCATCTTGTCAGGCATCGGCTGCTTATTCTTCAGCGATTGTTGCGCGACATGATATCTGAATTCGCCGCCGGTGATAAATCGCGCATTGATGGCGTGACGATCGAGGTAACCCGCGATCTACGCGAAATGTCCGGCAAGACGAACAAGCAAATCGCCCAGGAGCTCGGCTTGCGACTCGCGAATTTCAAATCAGTCGTCGAAAAGCTGGAAGCAGACGAGTCATTCATGCGCAAGCTGCGTGATCTTGGATGGCATCGCATTCCGCCAGGCATTATTCGCAAGGCCCGTATTGCCGAAGACCTCGGCTGGACCTGCCCTTATACACTTCAAAAATACGAGCCGATTGATTTGCTGACGAAGCGTGTGGACAAAGACCACATCGTTCCACGCTCGGAAAGAATGAGCGATGCACTTGATTCGCTCGTCATTACTTTCTCAACGATCAATAAATGGAAGGGCAAACGCACCGCGTTAAAGTTTATTGAGGATGAGCAGGGGAAATCTGTTCCGGATTTGCCGAATCTTTCGGTCATCACGGCGAACCGGTATAAGCAGTTCGTGGAGGCATTAGAAGCGTTCAAAGGGCATGATGATGACAAGCGTCGCAAGCGCAAACGCAAAGAGTTGCTTTTGCTGCGTGATTACGAGGAGCAAGAATTCACGCCGCGAGACCTTACGCAAACTTCGCAGCTTGTTCGGCTTGGTGCACTCGCAATTCGTAAGGATTTTATTGGAGAGAAAAAGCAACCTGTGATTACGCCGCTGCCGGGTTCCGTCACTGGCACGCTTCGCAAAGGCTGGAACAGGAACCTGCTAGGCTGTCTTTCAACTGCATGCCCTCAGGTGTTGGATGCAAATGGCGAAATCAAAACGAAAACCGATATTCGCGACATTACACATTTACACCATGCGCTGGACGCCATCGTGCTCGGTTTGTCAGCTTTCTACATTCCGAATAACGGACGTATCTGGGAGTTGATCGTTAAACGCAAGCTCGATGACACTGAGAAACTGCAACTACGAGCCCTTGGTATTTTCGATTTTTCACCGGAAGGTTTTGGACTCAAGGCATTGCCGCCCGAAGTCGAAAAGCAACTTCGTGCACGCCTTGCCGAAAAGCGTGTCGTGCAACACATTCCTGCCCGCATTGAGGGATTGCGTGTCGAGCAAAACATCTGGCGCGTCGTTAAACGGGAAAAAGGTGAAACCACGTTGCGTCAGCAGATTCGTCAGCCCGATGGGAAGCGCATTGAAAAAGAAGCCAAAGAAAAAAATGCAAAGCTGCTCGGTCTCGCGCCCTTAATGGGAAATGGCAAATTGCAAAAGCTGAAAGGTGTTCTCATCATACCGGAGAACTTCGGCGTTGCCCTAGATCCCGAGCCAACGATTATTCCTTTTCACAAAGTCTGGACCCGTCTGGAGGAATTGAAAAAAAGCAACAATGGAAAAATGCCAAGGCTCTTGCGTAATGGGCAGCTTATTGAGGTTCCAAATGGTATTTATCGAGGCATCTGGCGTGTTTTTTCGGCTAAAAATAATGCGAGCGGTATGGCGCTAGATATAGGTCATCCTGATGTAGTTCGACTGAAGAACAAAGTTCAAGGACACAGAATCAACGTCCTTTTGTTTTCGTTACTTAAAAGCGGGATGCAAATCGTGAAAACTCCTTTGACCGGAATGGCTACATGTCCTTCCACATCGTCAGCATAGACTCACCTCAGTGCTCGATCAGTTGCCGTGATGGGCAACTCGTGCGGAAAGCGCCTGGAGAGCCGGATAAGTCACTTCCGATCGAGGACATCGCCTCAATAATTATCACGAGTTTTTCGGCGAGCATTCACAGCCAGCTTTTTCTCGAGGCGGCGAAACACGGCGTGGCGCTGATCATTTGCGAGGCGTTCAAGCCGGTCTCGCTCGTGCTACCCGCAAATCGCTCGACCGATACGCTGCTGACGCGCGCGCTTTTGAAGTTGGACGAGAAGACGGTGGCGCGATTCTGGCAGGCAACGCTCGATGCGAAGTGTCGAAATCAATACTCGCTAGCGGCGCATATTCTGCCTGATGATTCCGCGTTGCCCGCATTGCGGGACTCGGCATGGGGACGTAAGCCGCACAAGGAGGCGATCTGCGCAAAGATGTTCTGGCAGATTTTTGGCCGCAGCCAGAATGATCCCGATTTCTCACGCGACCGCGGGAGCGGGGGACTCAATGCGCTGCTCAACTACGGCTATGCAGTGCTCCTTTCCACCGTGCTGCAAAAGCTCTTTGGCGTCGGGCTTGATCCCACCTTCGGTATCTCGCATGTTACACGCGAACGAAGCACGCCGCTCGCTTATGATTTGATGGAGCCGTTTCGTCCGTGCGTTGACTGGCGCATCGTGCAATGGGTGCGGAAGCATCCGGGCACGGAAACTTGGGACGTGTCGAAGGAGTTTCGCGGCTGGGTGACTGGCTTCCCGCTCGATCAGGTGGAATATCTCGATCTAACGCTCGATGTGCGCGGTTGCATCGAGGGCGTCGTGCGCGGATTCCGACGTGCCGTGCTCACCGGCGACACGAAGCATTACAAGCCATGGACACCGAAAAATTCAAAATGGGCTGGCTAGTGGTCGCATTCGATCTGCCGGTCGGGACGAAGCAGCAGCGGAAGCAGGCAACGTCATTTCGCGATTTTTTGATCGATGATGGATACCAAATGATCCAATTCAGCGTCTATGCGCGGGCGTGTGTCAGCTTTGCGCGGCAGGAAACGCACATCGAACGGGTGAAGAGAAATCTGCCGCCCGAAGGGAGTGTGCGGGCGATTTTCGTCACGCGTGCTCAATGGGAAAGGAGCTTTATTATCCACGGCTCTCCCGCCATCGAAGTGACGGCGGAAGACATGCCGGAGCAGATTCAACTGTGGTAATTGACTCGATTTGAGTCAATTATCCACAGCTAGTCTGCCAGCCTAAAAGAAGGATTCAAGGCAAAGCGTGCGGCGGCTGATGAACCAGCGCCGCTACAGTCTGCCAGCCTAAAAGAAGGATTCAAGGCAAAGCCAACTTCGAGACATGGAGCAAACTGTAAAAAGTCTGCCAGCCTAAAAGAAGGATTCAAGGCAAAGCACTTGGACGGATCACACTCTTGGGATTCCCAGTCTGCCAGCCTAAAAGAAGGATTCAAGGCAAAGCGGTGCTCGCAGCCGATGTAAGGCTGGATGCAGTCTGCCAGCCTAAAAGAAGGATTCAAGGCAAAGCTGCGGATAGCGCGGATTTCAAGGGGACTAGAGTCTGCCAGCCTAAAAGAAGGATTCAAGGCAAAGCTTGCACCCCCAAATAGATTCACGAAACAGTAGTCTGCCAGCCTAAAAGAAGGATTCAAGGCAAAGCCCGTGCGCGGTCAACCGGATTAAGGTCAAAAGTCTGCCAGCCTAAAAGAAGGATTCAAGGCAAAGCTGGCATTCGGAGCGCAAGCCATCGTGAAGGAGTCTGCCAGCCTAAAAGAAGGATTCAAGGCAAAGCCAGTCGACGCCGATCGTCGACAAGAACGACAGTCTGCCAGCCTAAAAGAAGGATTCAAGGCAAAGCGGCAATATCTCCCTCAAAAGAGAGCTGCGAGTCTGCCAGCCTAAAAGAAGGATTCAAGGCAAAGCCAGGTTTTCACGCCCGACCAGGCGACTGCGAGTCTGCCAGCCTAAAAGAAGGATTCAAGGCAAAGCTTGCACCCACGACAGCATAACCTCTTGCCAAGTCTGCCAGCCTAAAAGAAGGATTCAAGGCAAAGCATACGGGCTAAGGGGTGCTAGGCGGGGTTAAGTCTGCCAGCCTAAAAGAAGGATTCAAGGCAAAGCACCGGCCACTCATCGAGCGTCGACGAGCCAAGTCTGCCAGCCTAAAAGAAGGATTCAAGGCAAAGCGTTAGGTGCAGCATCCAAGCGAGCAGTCTCAGTCTGCCAGCCTAAAAGAAGGATTCAAGGCAAAGCAGCGCCGCCGATGCGACCGCCATTGCCGCTAGTCTGCCAGCCTAAAAGAAGGATTCAAGGCAAAGCTAAAACAACCCATTCGGTGCAGCACGTTGTAGTCTGCCAGCCTAAAAGAAGGATTCAAGGCAAAGCGGCAGCACTGCGCAGAAGCTCGACACCGTGAGTCTGCCAGCCTAAAAGAAGGATTCAAGGCAAAGCTGGCGACGGATGCACGAGTGGATCGCCTAAAGTCTGCCAGCCTAAAAGAAGGATTCAAGGCAAAGCAGGACTCTGGAATTGTCATCTGAAATATGCAGTCTGCCAGCCTAAAAGAAGGATTCAAGGCAAAGCTCAGGCGGCGCACTGGAAGCGCAAAAGAAAGTCTGCCAGCCTAAAAGAAGGATTCAAGGCAAAGCGGCGGCAACGCAGACTGTGGCGGCGCTGTGAGTCTGCCAGCCTAAAAGAAGGATTCAAGGCAAAGCGATCGCATCAAGCGCAAGCGCAAGCGGCTCAGTCTGCCAGCCTAAAAGAAGGATTCAAGGCAAAGCGGAAAACGAACACGCGCCCGCGATAGTCGCAGTCTGCCAGCCTAAAAGAAGGATTCAAGGCAAAGCCACCGGTGTTTCGTTGAAATCGAAAATTTGAGTCTGCCAGCCTAAAAGAAGGATTCAAGGCAAAGCAGGGAAGTATTCAAGCGCGCGGCGACATTGAGTCTGCCAGCCTAAAAGAAGGATTCAAGGCAAAGCCGATTACCATTTATCGCGGGATAGAGTCAAAGTCTGCCAGCCTAAAAGAAGGATTCAAGGCAAAGCTGTTGATGACACCGTAACAATTACAGCGACAGTCTGCCAGCCTAAAAGAAGGATTCAAGGCAAAGCCAGCACGTCGCGGCAGTCGAACATTTCAAAAGTCTGCCAGCCTAAAAGAAGGATTCAAGGCAAAGCAAGAAAACGCAGGGGCGCGTCGGCACGTTGAGTCTGCCAGCCTAAAAGAAGGATTCAAGGCAAAGCAAAGGCGACACCGACTCCGGAGTCGACCTCAGTCTGCCAGCCTAAAAGAAGGATTCAAGGCAAAGCATTGCGCCCGCTCGCGTTTCCGCAATGAGCAGTCTGCCAGCCTAAAAGAAGGATTCAAGGCAAAGCTAAACCAGCCGTCCACTTGCTCAGGCGTCGAGTCTGCCAGCCTAAAAGAAGGATTCAAGGCAAAGCCGCGCGACGGAGCGCGCTTCGCTCGCCCTAGTCTGCCAGCCTAAAAGAAGGATTCAAGGCAAAGCGTCGCCGATCTGCTCCAGTTGATCCGCGATAGTCTGCCAGCCTAAAAGAAGGATTCAAGGCAAAGCATGGAATCGCGATTTTCACGGAGAGTTTGAAGTCTGCCAGCCTAAAAGAAGGATTCAAGGCAAAGCATCGCCTCGTGCGCCGGTAACGCCGAAGCGAGTCTGCCAGCCTAAAAGAAGGATTCAAGGCAAAGCGGCTACAAGATGCAGATGCTCGACATCACGAGTCTGCCAGCCTAAAAGAAGGATTCAAGGCAAAGCGAGCGCATCTCGCAAAACATCTGGATCGGCAGTCTGCCAGCCTAAAAGAAGGATTCAAGGCAAAGCGGCTGGTTCTGGTTCCCGAACCTGAACCCGAGTCTGCCAGCCTAAAAGAAGGATTCAAGGCAAAGCCGCGGCTCGGTGCTGGCTTTCAAGCGCGACAGTCTGCCAGCCTAAAAGAAGGATTCAAGGCAAAGCGGCAACTCGATGTTTCACAAAAACGCGATAGTCTGCCAGCCTAAAAGAAGGATTCAAGGCAAAGCGAGCGGCATCAACACCGTCACCCAGCCCGCAGTCTGCCAGCCTAAAAGAAGGATTCAAGGCAAAGCCCCAAATACGAGCTCGTGTGCGGAGAGCGCAGTCTGCCAGCCTAAAAGAAGGATTCAAGGCAAAGCCTCAAACAGCCGATGGGCCTCGGCCTCGGTAGTCTGCCAGCCTAAAAGAAGGATTCAAGGCAAAGCCAGTGATGCTCGTGTTGCTCACAGTAGCCAGTCTGCCAGCCTAAAAGAAGGATTCAAGGCAAAGCTGCTCGTCACCTTATCCGCGCTAAACTCAGAGTCTGCCAGCCTAAAAGAAGGATTCAAGGCAAAGCCCCATTCTAATGTGCCGTTCGCATAATACTTCTCACCTGATCGAGGAGTTTGGGCTTGTCAGAGAGTTCATTTGTTATACGAATTGCTTCAAAGTCAGGCCTCTTCCGCACACCTTATGCAACGCAGACAAATCTCACCTGAACGAAAAGGCATCTACTATTTCGGGATGCTTCTTGGCGTCGTCGGCTTTCTCACCTTCGGGTCGGTCTTCGTCTCCGGAGCAATGCATTTCGGTGACTTCAGCAATTTTGAGGAGCAAAGCCGATCGGAGTTCACGCGCGCTATCGTCGGCATGGCGCTTGTTATAGTTGGCGGGATACTCTTAGGCATTGGCAGAGCAGGCGTGGCGGGCTCCGGCGTTATTCTCGATCCCGAGAGAGCGCGTCGCGACGTTGAGCCGTGGTCGCGCATGGCGGGCGGCGTCGTGAAGGACGCGTTAGACGAGGCGGACGTGGATCTCGGCAGAACGAAGGCTTCCGATAGCTTACCCTTTGACGAGCAGCTACGTCGCATTCACAAACTGCGCGAGGAGCGCATTATTTCCGAAGAAGAATATCAAGCGAAGAAGCAACAGATTTTAGGACGCGCCTGACATGAATAAGCAGAGGCCTAAACATGCGATGCAGCTAATTATCGCCCATGCTTCCGTGCGATCTGCGAGTATCGCCTCCGGCGTTGGTTGCTCGCGCGTCTGCGCGGGCAGTGGCTCCGCCTGTAGTTGATCTTGTTCTCGTTAGGTGCCTACCATGCAAAACTCAACGATTCGGTGGTATTCGATAAACCGCAATTTGGCTCTTGAGGATCACGAGCCGGTGGACGTTAAGCAAGCGATTCAGATTGCCGACACCTATTTTGGACGCGCAACCGAAAAGTTTGAGGCTGGCGAGGATGCTATTGCGGCCACGATGTTTGGTTTTTCGCGTTCACCCCAAGAGTTCATCGAGCTTTGCATTAACGGCACAGCGCAGATCTCCTACAAGTTCGAGGCTCCCGATAAGAATGTCCCTTGGTTTCTCAAGCCTTGGAAAGGCATCTTTCAGCGTCAGGAGGATTTGCGTTCGCGAGATGAACTTATCCAGCGCATTCAAGATTTCTATTCATACTCACCCGATGAGATTCTTCAACGATACAAGAGACAGAAGTGAACTCACACCCGGCACCTAACCCTGCGATGCAGCTAATTATCGCCCATGCTTCCGTGCGATCTGCGAGTATCGCCTCCGGTGTTGGTTGCTCGCACGTCTGCGCGGGCAGTGGCTCCGCCTGTAGCTGATCTTGTTCTCGTTAGGCGTATGCTACGCATTTCCTATGAACGATAGCTTTTTCAATTCCTTGTAGTTCGACTTACAAATGGCAGCATCAGCTTTCGCCCACACTCCAGAGCCACCTTACTATGCCGTCATCTTTACTTCTCAGCGCACCGAAGGCGACCGTGGCTACGGCACCGTTGCCGATCGTATGGTCGAGTTGGCATCTCAGCAGCCGGGCTTTCTTGGCGTCGAGAGCGTGCGTGGCACTGACGGATTTGGCATCACCGTTTCTTATTGGAGTAGCCTCGAAGCCATCAGCTCGTGGAAGTCGCAGATGGAGCATCAAGCAGCTCAGGAAGCCGGCAAGCGTCTCTGGTATGCGGACTATCAGCTTCGGATTACCCATGTTCAACGCGCCTATGCGAAAACCCGCAACGCCTAGCCATCCGATCCAGCGAACGCGCTCTGCCTGTAGCTGGGCTTGTTCTCCGTTAGGCGTCATTCCGAATCGCGCATTTTCTCCATGCCTTCTCTACTCATCGCTATTCTGATGATCTGCGCGTGGCCTTGCTGCCACGCTGCAGAACGGCCTGATTGGATCGAGCGGCCCGTCGGGGAAGCCGGCGTTCGCGGGTGTCTGTTCGTGCATGAGGGTCAGGCTCGCCCCACGATTCTTGTCTTGGGAGGTTCGGAAGGAGGTTTCGAGGGTGCTCGCCCGTTGGCGTCGGTTTTGGCCGGCCTTGGCTATAACGCTTTTGCTTTTGCCTATTTTGGGGTGCAGGACATGCCGCCAGCTCTCGTGAAGATTCCATTGGAGAGCTTTTGCAAGGCCCTCGATTGGCTGGAGCGGCAGCCGTTTGTGCTCCCCGGTGCCTTGGGCATTGCCGGGGGCTCCAAGGGTGCGGAAGCGGCGCTGCTGGTGGCCGGGCTGCGTCCGGAGCTTCGTGTGGTGGTCGCCTATCTGCCCACGCATGTCGTCTGGGAGTGCATCGACGAGGCGCATGGCACGGCGGCGTCTTCGTGGACACTGGCGGGGAAGGAACTCCCATTCGTGCCTTACCGCCGTCGAGATTCGTCCTCCGCAGCCTCGAACTACGGGTGGGAGACAGTGCGCGACCTCCACATCGCCAGCCTCGCGACGGCAGAGCCGGCGATCGTCACGAAGGCATTAATACCAATCGAGAATATCCATGGTGCGGTGCTCCTGTTTTCGGCAGGTGGCGACCTTGTCTGGCCATCCACGAGCAGCGCAGACGCGATCGAGAAACGTGCTCGCACCCTCAAACGTCCGCCCGTCGTCAAGCACGTCAATTTTCCCGACGCTGGTCATGCGTTTCTCCACGGCACTGCGGACGGGGGCGGCACGGAGAAGGCGAATCGAACCGCGCAGAAGGAATCGCTTCGGGAGCTTCAGGATTTTCTCTCCCAATATCTTTTTTCTGAGACCACCAAATGACACCGAACCATGCTGCAGCTAATTATCGCCCATGCTTCCGTGCGATCTGCGAGTATCGCCTCTGGCGTTGGTTGTTCGCGCGTCTGCGCGGGCAGTGGCTCCGCCTGTAGCTGATCTTGTTCTCGTTCGGCGATTCCTAGCAATCCTTATGAAAAGAACACTTCTATTACTGGCAGTAGCAACCCTTCACGCCGAAGACCCCAAGCTAATTTTCGAGACGGTTACGGCAGAGACTCACGGCGACGTCATTGTGGAGCGCTATCGCGCGAGTGAAGGCACCGAACAGATTTGGCTGGTTGCCACCGCAGACCCCGCGAAGCGCCACTTGCTCTACACACACCACCGACAGGCTGAGATCATTTTCTCGGATGATGATAAGTGGCTGGTCATTAATGATCATGCCGGAAGCGCTGGTTCTGGATTGCTGCTCTACCGCCGCAAAGCGGCACCAGTCTATGAGAAGGTCGCCGACCTGACCAATGCGGCGTGGAAGTTTTTCGATACGAGCAATGGGCTAAAAGAGCCGGCAAAAGGCAAAAGCGAAGATGTCCAGCGTGACGACCAGCAAGCTGGACTGGAGGCAAACCCGTTTGATCACCGCTACATTGATGCAGTCTGCTGGGCAGGCGAGGATCCACCGACATTGATCATTCGCCTCAGCGGTCACGAGGATGACCACAGCTATACCCGCTCTTATTGCCTCTACGATGTGAGCGCCAAAAGCTTCAGCACGGATTTTGACTCTTACAACAAGAAGAGCACAAAGCTCGATACCAAATGACCGAATCGTCTAACATGGTGACGGCGCTGGTGTCGATGACTTTGGCCAGAGGACGCGGGCGCATCGGCGCTGCGGCCTAGATGTTGTGTTGGTTGGGGTCGGTGGGGGCGATGTTGCCGGTGATGAGGGCGGCTTCACCCGCGCCGAGGGTGACCGGGCCGAGCACATTGTCGTAAATGCCGCCGCCGTCGATGAGGGCGATGTTTCCGGTGATTTTCGTTCCGATGATGGTGCCGGTGAGGCTGGGGCCGATGCGCATGCCGCCACCTTGTTTGTCCGAGGTGTTGCCGGCAAAGGTGTCGCCCTTGAGCGTGAGCACGGCGCTGCCGCCAAAGTTGACACCTCCGCCTTTGTCGGTCGCCTGATTGCCGGCGATGATGGAGCTGATGATGTTGATGGTGTTGGTGGTGTTGAGGTAGGCGCCGCCGCCTTCTCCGACGGTAGCGGTGTTGCCGGTGATCTTCGCGGATTGGATTTTCACATCCGTGCCCTGGAAAACGTAGATGCCGCCGCCGGCGTCGGTGCTGGCGAGGTTGTCGGAAATGAAGCCGCCGGTGATGTTGAGCGCGCCGTTTCCCCTGGAGGCAATCCCGCCCCCGGCGACGCCCGAGCCATTGGCGTTGATGGTGCTGCCGGTGATTTGCACGGTGCCGCTGGTCTTGAGATAAACGCCGCCGCCGTTGCCGGAGGCGTGGTTGCCGGTGATGAGCGCGCCCTTGACGGTGAGTGGGGCGCTGCCGGTGTTGAAGAAGCCGCCGGTGCCAAAGTCGATGCCGCCGCCAGTGCCGTTGCTGACGCTGTTGCCGTCGATGCTGCCGCCGGTGATGGTCAGCGAAGTGGCACTCGAGGCCTCGATGCCTCCTCCGCCGCTGACAGCGGTGTTGTTGCTGATGATGTTTTTGCTGAACACGAAATTGCCTGCTGAGCAGTAGATGCCGCCGCCCGTATCGCGCGCGCCCGAGCCGGTGACGGAGTTGCCGGTGATGGTGGAGGAACTAATGGTGATCTTGGATAGTGGCACACCCTTGGCCGTGACCGCGAGGTTATAACTATGAAGGTAAATTCCACCACCGTATGACACGGCTGTGTTGCCAGCGATCAGGTCCTTGCTGATGGTGATGCCGGTGCTGATCGTGCTGCCCGCGCCTGTGCTTTTAATGCCGGCGTAGATACCACCGTTATGTCTTGCTGCGGTGTTGCCGGTGACGGTGCAGCCGGAGATGACGACCGATTTATTCGCATCTATGCTCAAGCCGCCCCCGTCGAGCACGGCGCTGTTGCCGGAGATCACGCAGTTGAGGATGTTCACCGTCGTGGTGGAGCTGCCATAGGCCTGCACTATCACGGCACCGCCGCTCAAGGCGGCCTTGTTGCCGGAAAGAGTGCAGTTTTTAAGCGTGAGCGACTCGTTGCTGTAGATCGCGCCGCCCTCGCCAGTCGCAGCAGTGTTGCCGCTGGCATTGCCATGGATCAGGGACAGCCCGCTGATGGTCACCGGGCTGTCGGTGTTGCCGTCGCCGTCGTCGATGTTGAAGATTTTGTATTTGCCGCCGCCGTCGATGATGAGCTTGCCCGCGCCGGGGCCGACGATCTTCACATTGCCTTTGCTGGTCAGGCCGGCGGTGAGCGGGATGTCCCATGCGCCGTTGACCTGCGGGTCTATGATTGCGAAGGCGATGGTGTTCACCACGCCGGGGTGCGCTAACTGCGCCGCATCGGCTTGGGCGAGTGCCCAAGGGAGCGAGCCGGAGATGTTGACGTCATCGCTGGTGTTGATGACGACGAAGGTGCCGTGTCCGGCAGCCGGCGCGTGGGCAGCAGGGCCGAACGCGGTAAGATTGGTGCTATTGTAGTTCGCAAAGCTAGGCGCGGTGTTGCCGGTGACTTTGGCGATCTGGACGGTGACGGTGCCGGGGTTGGCGCCGCCATTGAAGACACCGCCGCCGGAGTCTGTCGCCGCATTGCCCGAGATGGTGACGCCTTTGATGCTGCCGGTGGCGCTGCCACCGCCGTCGTAAATAAATATTCCGCCACCTTTTTCCGCGCTATTTCCGGTGATGGAACCACCGATGACCTGGAAGTGACCGCCGAGTAGCATCGCACCGCCATATCCTCCACTCTCATTTCCGGTTGCGATGACGTTTTTAAATATGCCGGTTCCGCCGGGACTATCGGCTTTGATACCTGCGCTGAATCCCTGTGAAGTGTTGCCGGTCAATTTCGAAGCGGTGACGGAAATTGTGCCGAAACCGGCGAAATCAATGCCACCGACAGCGCCGGCCGAATTATCGGAGAAGACGCCTCCCTTTACGGTGAGATTGCCAAGTCCATCAAATTCAATACCACCACCATAGCTGTCCGGTGCGCTATTGCCGGAGAACGTCGAGCTGGAAATGGTAAGGTTGGTGCCTTGGGCCACATAAATACCGCCGCCTGTGTATCCACTGCTGTTGTCCGTGATGTGCGAGCCGGCGATCGTCATCGGCAACGGCGTTGAGGTCTTGCTGCCTGCGACGTAGATCCCGCCGCCGCCTCCTGCATTTGTGTTTGTGGTCTTGTTGCCGGTGATGGTGCACTTGGAGATCGTCAGCGAGGTGGCTGGTTTGCTCACGTAGATGCCGCCGCCGTGATCGCCCGCCGTGTTGTTGCTGATGATGTCGTTGCTGAATACGAAGTTGCCTCTATCGGTGTAGATGCCACCGCCTTTGCCGCCCGATCCGGTGACGGAGTTGCCGGAGATGACGGAACTGCTGATGGTTACTTTCGACGTGGCATTAGGCGTGTAAATATCGACAAACAATCCGCCCGCATATCCGCCTGCGGCGGTGTTTCCGATGATGATGTCCTTGTTGATGGTGATTCCGGTGACGGTGCTGCCAACCTGGGCGAAAGCACCGCCGGTGCCAGTCGAAGCGGAGTTGCCGGAGATGGTGCAGCCGGAAATGACGACAGATTTTGTCGCATACACGAAGAGCCCGCCGGCGGCTTTCGCGCTGTTGCCCGAGATCACGCAGTTCGTCACGGAGACGGTGGCGGTGGGGTAATAGGCATTCACATACACGCCGCCGCCATTGAGATTTGCCTTGTTGCCGGAAATAACGCAGTTCTTGAGCGTGAGCGACTCGTGGCTGAAAATCGCGCCGCCACCGTCATTGACGCCGGCATTCGCATTCCCGTTGATCAAGGAAAGCCCGCTGATGCTCACCGGGGTGTCGTTGCTGCTCCCATCGTCGATGGAGAAAATTTTGCTGTTGCCTTGCGCGTCGATGATGAGCTTGCCCGCGCCGGGGCCTTTGATCGTGACATTGCCCGCACTCGTCAATTCGCCGCCGGTGAGTTTGATGATATTCGCGCCGGGCGCGGTCGCAGCAGGCAGCTTGAAGATGATCGTGTCAGGGCCCGGATGCGAAGGTGAATCGGCCAGCGCGAGCGCATCGCGCAGCGTGATTTTGCCGGACTCGCTCGGATCGGCCAGCGAGTTGACGATGATGATCGCAGGAGCAATGCGGGACTCCAGGATTTCGAGAGAAGAGAAGTTTGTTTTCATAACAAGGAAACTCGCACCCCCTTTTAAGATCCAACGGTCATCTGCGCGACATCATGCCTGAACGCGCGGCATTGAAAACCAAAAAGAAGAAGAAAAGAAAGAAAAAGTCTTTTCAATTGTTACCTGCGAAAAAGGAAACGCCGCGCCGACCATTACCCATTCAGAATGTCATTTCCGCCAGGGAGCCGTCGTAATTGATTTTTTTTACAGTTCCTTCGGGAAAGAGTTGAACCTTAAACTCTCGCGCGCCGTTAGCGGCATTTTTCACTCCCGGCGGTGGCGCCGCGGTGATGGTCAAACGACTCGTGGCATCATTCCAGGTGAATTTCGTCCAGGTTGCCACATTCTTTAAGTAATCCAGGCTGCGACCGTCATCTTCATACATTGTGAACTCCCCGTTTGCACCTCTGTATACCTTGAGGGTGATAGGCTCGGACACAATCTCGCCCGTGTGCTGGCGAATAGGATCAAATGGAATGATGCTGCCCGCCCTGACGAACAGAGGCATGGTGGCAAGATCAACTGCTCGCGAAATGGTGCGGCCTCCGGGCTCGCTCCTGCCGGTCCACCAGTCATACCAGATGCCGGCTGGAAGATAGACGTTGCGATGATCCGCAGCTTTTTCAAAGACCGGTGCAACCAGGAGATCGCGGCCCCAAAGATATTCGTTTCCAAGGCCGACTGCCTGCAGATCGCGCGGGTAGTGCAGCCAAAGTGCGCGCATTAACGGCATACCCGTGCTTCGGGCCTGCCAGGCAAGCGTGTAGTTGTAGGAAAGGAGTTGATAACGAAGTTCGGCGTAACGGCGGGCGATCGGTTCTATGGCGGGATTGTTGAGTTCGGAAACCAATGGCGGCACGGGGTCCTCAATCGGCCCGAGCTTGTCCAATCCCCAACCCCAGGGCAAACGTGTCCACCATGTCCGGCCATGTGACCGGAACAAAGGGCAGAACGTAGCGAACTGAAACCAGCGGATGTAAAGCTCGCCGGTTAGCTCATGGTTCGAGAAAAAACCGCCGATGTCGGATCCCCAATATGGGCTGACGCTGAGGGAGTGATTGATGCCAACGGCAATTTGTGCCTCCAGGGTTTTCCAGGATGAATCGGTATCTCCTGACCACATCCAGCCGCCCCAGCGTGCGATGCCGAGATAGCCATTCCGATGCAAGCTCCACGGACGACGGTCAGGTTGCGTGGAGATCGGTCCTTCATAGTAGAGCTGATGACGCTTCATGCGTTCATAAAGATCGAACCAATCGCCTTCGTCCGGCCACCATGCGTCCACACCAGCTTTGACCAGAGCTATATGTTTCCGCCAATAGTTCTCCAGGTGTGAGTCGTCCATCGGTTCGCCCTTTTTAGGAGGAATAGAGCCTTGCAATGAGGGCAGACGGTCACGATCGGGCGGCACCATGTGAAGACCTACCATGACATTCCTTTTGTGAAGCTCGCCGATAACTTTCGCCGGATCGTTTTTGAAGACTTCCGGATTGAACTGAAAAGAGGGCTGAAGCGTGTTCCAGCCGCGCGGGATGAAGCCTGTGCCGAGATATAGGACGGCATCGAGCGGGATGTGCTTTTCTCGAAAAGTATCCACCAGCCGAACCATCTGCGCATCATCTTCGAGTGTGCGATGGGATTGCATGTAACCAAAAGCCCATTTCGGCGGCATTACCGCTGGTCCGCTGATGGTCGAAACATCCTTCATGAAAGCCGCAGGTTCGCGAGCATCGAAGACGAAAATGTCCAACAGGCCGGGAACAAAGGCGTCTGCCGGTGGTAATCCCTTGCCAAGTTGCCGGCTCTGATTTGCCATCGTTTGCCGCGGCTCCACCTGGCCGACGGATTTAATCGGAATAAAGCGGCCGGTGCCAGGCTGGCTGAGATCGATTTGGCCCCATGGCGCGGCAAAATATAATCCCCAGCCGCGAGTGCCGGCCAACAACGCGACAGGATTGCGCGAGCCATAAGCTTCTTTCTGCCAATGCGGCTGCATTTTATCCAAGCGACCACGACGATCGAATTCGACGGGAGCTTTACGCCAGTCACCATTGTTCGCCGACGGTGGCCCACCTTCGCCAAGACCTAGAACAGGCTCCTCATCAAGCGCGAATGCGACATCACCGTCGTCCTGAAAAATGAGTGACTGGATTAGCGCGCCATCCTTTCCCCTCACGACGACGCGCAGAGGTTCAGGCTGCACCTCGACTGAAAGGCCGGCCACATCTACTTTCATGGTCTTATCGATCTCGCGTAAACTCAGGACTGGATTCGGATAATCGCGATCAGGCAGCACGGGCGTTATGGGAAACTCTGGCGTGAAGCTTTGCGGCTTGAGCGTGATTCGGATGCTGCTTGAGCCCGCGGCACGAATTTTCAGCTCAGCAGGTTGGCCCGCGGTCATGATTGGACGGGCCAACATTGTTCCAGAGCAACAGCCAAGAACCCATCCGGAGGCTACTGCAATAAACAGTGATCGTATTCTCATTTATATCCGAAGCCAGCGGCGACGTTTTGGGTATTCTTGACGACGTTGTGGTCGCTGCACAAATGGAATCCAACGTGACCTTGTTCCTGCTGCTCGATGTTGCTCCGCGGCTCCCGGCAGGCCAGGCGGGGAGTCTTATCGTCCGTATGGAAACGACGGGTTCCTAATTTCCCGCGGTGAAGGTGCTCAGGGAGCGCGTGGAATCACACAACCGGCGAAAACCGGATTGCGATGCCGGTTGCGCCATGATATAAGTGGGCCGTTATGCCCCTGCAGAGTCTCTATGCGAAGTATGGACAGGCGGCGCACGTGGCGCAGAAGCTGGAAACGGTGCTGGCGTCGTGGCTGCTGGTGCCGGAATTGGCGGCGCGGAAGACGCTCACGCCGGAGCTGGTGGAGAGCACGCTGCGTTTGCTGCGCGAGGGCGATTTCGATGCGTTGCAGGCGAAGTTGCCCGCGGCATTCCGCGATGTGGATGAGATGACGTGGACGAGTTTGCGGAAGGTGGTGACCATGCGAAACGATCTGCTGCGCGGGTTCTTCGTCACGAATGCGGCGAGGCTGGAGCACGAGGAAGATGCGTTCGAGCTTGCCGGCGAGCTCAGCAAACACTGGCAGGCGCTCGAAGTGGCGCTCGCTTATAACACCGAGCGATTCGAGCAATCGGCACGGGAACACGATATTTCGCCGGCGGAGTTTCGCGGCTACCTCCAGGAACTGCGCGAGAACAGCGTGCCGACTTAACGCCGCTTCTTGCAGTCGCTGCAAACGCTGTGAATCTGAATCGTTTTTCCATTTCCCGGCTGAATGACCGCCCCGCAAAGGATGCAGACGATTTTCGGCTGGGGATGGGGCTGCTTCTTCAGCTGTTTCGGCATCTCCCCGAAATACGCCTGTGCCGCGGCAAACGGATGATCGGGATATTGCCCGAATGATCTCTAGGTAGAAAACGGATCAACGTGGTTGCTTTGAGTGAAAAATCGTGCAACGGATTAACAAAATAGAGTTGCTGCTTTTATGCAACGCCACCACATCTGCACACTGTGACCGCCGGACAGGGAGCTCTTTACGAAAATTTAAGCAACAAGCTGCATATTCTTTACGATCGCGACCATTTGGGCGTTCACGCGAAGATTTTGAAATTCCACCAACGGCTGCAGGAAAAATACCCGCGCGCTCACGATTATTGCCTTTTCCACCTGCTGGTCGGCAGCACCGGCAAGGGCAATTATCTTCATCATGATTTTCCTGATCCGGATTCGGTCGAGGCGTTCATCAACACCGAGTATTACCGCCGTTTTCCGCAGTAAAGAATACCGCCGCAAATGGCTGGTGCTGCTATGAAGCACCGGAATGAACGTCGCGCATCGCCACATTATCGCAGCGCGCTGCTGCACTGAAAATCAAAACGGCATCCGGTTAGGACGGGCGCCGTTTTTACACTCCCCGGCTCGGGTTGCGGAAAACCATTCAGGCATTCCGCCAGAGCTCTGTTTCCTTGGTTAAATCTTCCTGGCGGAGTTTCGGGTCTCCGCCAGTCCCCCTGTTTTTTCAGCGTCCGCTGACAGTGCCGCTTCCGCTGGCAGAGCCACTGCCGCTGAACGATCCGCTGTGTGTGCCTTCACAACCGGCAACGGCTAATGCCAATGCCGCCAATAGTGTAAGTAAGGTTGCTTTCATAATTGTCATACATTGCTTCGCATTCCGGCGATTTTTCGCGTGTCCATTTATAGAAAATGGAGCCACCAGCTTCCGGTCAATCGAGGATCACGGCAGGTCGTGGTCTTTGCGCCTGAGATGTTCGATGACGATAAGGGCGAGATCGACGACGAAGATGGTGATGACGAGGTTGTCGATCACAGTGACCCAGGGGCTCGGCGGCAGCAGTTGCTCGCAGCCCCAGATGAGAAACGCGAACCCGAGCAGCAGACCCTTTGACCTCTCAGCCAGCTTTCTGCGATCGGACAATTGAAAGCTGATGTAGGAAAGCGCGATCGAGATCAGTGGCACCGCGCCTAAGCGTGAATGACCGGGATTCGGAAGCAGTCGATGGCTTGCATCGGAAAGCCAAAGCACCGCTACGCCGGCAAGAGCCAGCGTGAAGAAGATGATGCTGAGGCTGCGAAGAAACTTCGTCACTTTACTCGCCAATGATTTTCACGAGCACGCGTTTGCGCCGTTTGCCGTCGAACTCGCCGTAGAAAATCTGCTCCCACGGTCCGAAGTCGAGCTTGCTGCCGGTGATCGCGACGACGACTTCGCGGCCCATGATCGTGCGTTTCAAGTGCGCATCGGCGTTGTCTTCGCCGACGTTGTGCCGGTATTGAGAGTGCGGTTTTTCCGGTGCGAGTTTTTCCAGCCAATCCTCGAAATCGGCGTGCAGTCCCGGTTCGTTGTCATTGATAAAGACGCTTGCGGAAATGTGCATCGCATTCACCAGCGCGAGTCCTTCGCGGACACCGCTGGCGCGCACGCACTCCTCGACTTCGTGCGTGATGTTGATAAGTTGCCGCCGCTTTGGCACATCGAACCAAAGCTCTTTTCGATACGATTTCATGCCGCGAAAACTAACGAACTATCATGGCAAATAAAAGCGTGCGCCTGTTTCCGCTGCTGCTCATCGCCGCGGTCGTGATCGGCGCCTGGTGGCTCTGGCAACATCGCGCGCAAGCGCCCGAGCCGATCTCCGGCACGATCGAAGTGGACGAGGCGCATGTCGCTTCGCGCTATGGAGGCCGCGTGGAGAAAATATTCGCGCAGGAAGGCGACGCGCTGCACGAAGGCGACCCGATCGTGGAGATGGACGCCGAGGAATTGAAAGCGCAACGCCAGATGGCGCTCGCCCAGATTGACACCGCGAAACGCGATGCGGAGTCGCTTTCGGCGCAGCTCGAGTTTCTGCGCGCGGATGCGCAGCGGCAGCAGGATCTTTTAAAAACAAAAACCGTTTCGCCGAATGAAGCCGAGCGTGCAGCCAGCGCCGCCAACGCCGAGGAACGCGGTGTCGCCGCAGCAAAGATGCGCATCGAGCAGGCGAACGCGCAACTCGCGCAAATCGACGCGCAGCTTCGCGAGATGCGGATTGCCGCGCCGGGTGATTGCGTCCTTGAAGTGTTGAGCGTGAAAGTCGGTGACGTGCTCGGTGCGAACCGCGAAGTCGCGACGCTAATTCTGCCTCAACACATGTGGGTGCGCGTCTACGTGCCGGAGCCGTGGCTCGGCTACATCAAGGTCGGCGACGAAGTGCGCGTGCGGGTCGATTCGTGGCGCGACAAGGATTTCCGGGGCGTCGTCGAGCAGATCAACCGCCAGGCGGAATTCACGCCGCGCAACGTGCAGACTGTCGAAGAACGTGTAAAACAGGTTTTCGGCATCAAAGTGCGGCTCGATAATTCGGAGGACAAACTGCGCGGCGGCATGTCGGCGGATGTATTCTTTCCAAACGTGCCGAACAATTCGCGATGAGCGAAACGATGATCGAGTGCGACGGGCTGACGAAACGCTTTGGCGATTTCACAGCCGTCGATCACGTCAGCTTCCGCGTCGGGCGCGGCTCGATCTTCGGTTTTCTCGGCCCGAACGGCTCGGGTAAATCGACGGTGATTCGCATGCTCTGCGGCATTCTCGAGCCGACGGAAGGCCGCGCAAACATCGCGGGACTCGACGTGGTGGAGCAGGGCGACGAGCTGAAAGAAACGATCGGCTACATGTCGCAAAAATTCTCGCTCTACGACGAGCTGACCGTGAATGAGAACCTTGTTTTTTACGGCAAGCTCTACGGCCAGCGCAGCCGCGAGCTGAAGCAGCGCCGCGATGAATTGATCGCGCTCACGCATCTAGAGCCGTATCTCAATCGCCGAGCCGGCCTGCTCTCCGGCGGCTGGCGTCAGCGTCTCGCGATGGCTTGCGCGCTGATGCACAAGCCGCAGGTGCTTTTCCTCGACGAGCCGACTGCGGGCATCGATCCGGTCGCGCGCCGCGAGCTCTGGGATTTGCTGTTCGAATTCGCCGGGCAGGGGATGACGCTTTTCGTCACGACGCATTACATGGACGAGGCCGAGCGCTGCTCGCACGTCGGCTATATTTACATGTCGAAATTGATCGTCTGCGGCGAGCCGGACGAGTTGAAAACGATGCCGGATGTGAACCCGCCGGGCACGCACCGCATCGATGTCACTTGCGATCACGTCACCGCCGGATTGCAGGCGTTGCGACATTTTCCCGGCGTCAAAACCGCGACGGTATTTGGCCAGTCCATGCACCTGCTCGTGGATGAAAGCACGGGCGAAACGGCGATTCGCAACGCGCTGGCGAACGCTGGAATTTCGGAGATCGATATCCGCCCGATCGCGCCTTCGCTCGAGGATGTTTTCGTCGCGTTAACGAACAAACATGCAACTGCAAATAGCGCAAACGGCGACGCTGCAAAAATAAGCGCGAGCTGACAAGAGGCTGTTTGTTCGCGCGGACGCATTGTGCTTTCATCAGAAACATGGAAGCCGAACAGCTCCGGCGCTCGCTTGATCGCTACAAAGGCCTCGTCGAGGTCAGCGCGCTGATTACGTCGATCACCGACTCGGACGAACTGCTTTCCGCGATCCTCGACGTGGCGCGCCGCGTGATGAATGCCGAGGCAAGCTCGCTCTTCATCGCGGAAAATGATGGCGCGCTGCGGCTCGTCATCGCCCGCAACGCGGGCCGCGACATCAAGACGCCGATCATCGTTCCGCGCGGGCACGGCATCAGCGGGTGGGTTTACGAAAACACGAAGACGCTACTCGTGCCCGACGCGTATCGTGACCCGCGTTTTTATGCCGATGCGGACAGGCAAAGTGGCTTCACGACTCGCTCGATTTTGTGCGCGCCCCTGGTGAGCGGTGAACGAAAAATCGGTGTGCTGCAGGTGCTCAATCCGACTGACAAACTCGCGTTCGACGAGGGCGATCTCGATGCATTCAGTGCCTATGCACAGCTTGCTGCGACGGCCATCGAGAAGCTGCAAACCATCCAGCGACAGCGCGAGCAGGAGCGCGTCGCACAGGAACTCTCACTCGCGCACGAAATTCAAAATTCCTTTTTGCCGCAAACGCTTCCGCAGCTTGAGAACGTTTGTTTTGCCGCGACATATCGGCCGGCGTCGAACGTCGGCGGCGATTTTTACGACGTGCTGCAAATCGGCGAGGACGAGATTTATTTCGTGATAGGCGATGTTTCGGGCAAAGGCATTCCCGCCGCGCTGCTGATGGCGCAATCCCTAAGCGTGCTGCGTTTCATTTTGCAGCCGGGCATTTCGCCCGCCGATGCGCTCAATCGATGGAACCAGATGCTCTGCGGCCACACGATTCGCGGCATGTTCATCACGGCGATCGTAGGACGCGTCGTGCCGTCGCAACAGACGGTCGAAATTGCATGTGCGGGACATTGTCCGCCGCTGCGCGTGAGCGGCCGGACTGCCGTGGACATCGATGCGTGCGGCGCGCCGCCGATCGGTGTCATTGAACAGCTCGATTGCAAAAACGCCGCAGTGAAAATCGAGCCCGGCGAGTGGCTCGTTTTTTTCACCGATGGCCTCACGGAATCATTCAATGCGCGTGAGCAACTGCTCGATCGCAGCGGCGTGCGAACGCTTTTGCAGAGCGGCTTTGCGAGCGCTTCGGACATTGTGAGCGCGTTGCTCGCGGGTGAGGAAAAACATCGACAAAAAGCCGATCCTCACGACGATTTAACCGTGCTAGTTTTTGGCATGCGATGAAGCACAAACTCGAATTTGCCAGCCACGCTGCGAACCTCTGCCTGGTTCGCAATTTTGTGCGGCAGTATGTCGCGCCTTTTGGTTTTTCAGAAAAAGAAGTCGAGCTGCTCGTGCTGGGTATCGACGAAGCCTGCACAAACGTCATTCGCCATGTGTATAAACATGAGGAAACGCACCTGATGTCGCTCAGTTGCGAGCAGATCGAGCACAGCATTCGCTTTCGTCTGCGCGATTACGGCCAGGCGACCGGCGCGCCGACGCTCGCCCGTCCGCTCGAAGCGGTGCAGCCCGGCGGTCTTGGTTTGCACTTGATCAAGACCGCGTTCGACCAGGTCGATTACGTTTTAAAACGCATCGGCACCGAGCTCGTGCTGACGAAAAAATTGCCTGCGCGCGTCAACGGCCACGGCGGTCAGGAAACCGCGTCACCGAGTTCCGTCGAGTAAAGCACGATTCGCGAAATTTCGCGGCACATGCCGTCCCGCAGCACTTCCGCATATGCCTCAAGCTGCGCATGATATCTGCCGCGGAGCCGCTCTGCAAAAGCCTCCGCGGACTCGCCAAGGTAACGCCGGTCCGTTTTCCAATCGACAATCCACAGCCCCTCGTCGCGAGTGATGACGACAAGATCGATCACGCCTTCGAGCCATTCGCGCGCGGAACGCGGATGACTGAATGGAATTTCGGTGAGGAAATGTTTGCCCGTTTCGCGCAGTTGCTCGCGGAACTTTGCCGATGCGCGCAGTTCATGAGCGGCGCGCTTTTTAAAATCATCAGTCGCGTCGCTGATCGCGCGTTGAACGTAACTGCGTTGCGCCTCCGAATCAGCCAGCCACGGAAAGTGCTGCATCGTCGCATGCCACCAAATGCCGTAATCGGCGCCGCCGATTTGTGAAACGGGTTCGCCTTCCGGCAAATCGATTTCGTGGCCGAGTTCGCTCGGCGTGATTTGCTGCGGAATGTTTTTCGAATTTTCGACTGCGCGCGCGAGCACTTCGACAGCCGGTGCAACATGGATTTTTGGCGCAGCGATTTTTTTCTCCGTTGCCTGCGGAACAAGGCGGGACGGGCTTTGCAGGAATTTTCCGCGATCAAGTTCCGGCCATTTGCACAGATCGAAAAAGCTCGGTTTCGAGCCGTTGTAGAGCCGGCTGCTGTCGGGCAAAATCAGCAGCGATTTTGCGCGCGTGAGTGTGACGTAAAGCACGCGCTGAAATTCCTCGTCGCGCTTGCGGTCGGCGTCTTCTTTCCATTCCGGATCGACCGTTGCCGCGCACAAATGCACTGCGATTTCCCTGCCATGCGATTCGATGCGTGGAAAGCCGTCGCGCGCTTCGCCGATTCTGCGTCCGAGCCCGAGCGGTATCACGACCGGCCATTCGAGCCCTTTCGCTTTCTGGCATGTCAGGATTTGCATTTCGTCCGTTGCTTCCGCAGCCGTCTCCGCACTTTTGCGCAGGCAACTGCAAAGATCGTTCACCCATTCGCGCAACGAAGCGCCATCGCACTCGGCCTGCATCGCTTTTTGGCGAAAGACATCGAGGCCGGTCGGCGATTCGCCGATTGCCGTGAGCCGCGCGGCGAGCTGTGTTTCGTCAAAAACGTGATCGACGAAGCGACTGATCGTTCCTTTGCCGTCGTGCGGAATCGCCTCGCGCAATTTGCGCAAAATCTTCAGCGCCGAATCGAGCCGCGGCGAGAGCTGGAGCTTTGACCAAAATGTGAGCGGTTGGTTAACGACTTGCGCGTTTGCCAGATCGACATCCGACACCGCGAAAATCTCGCGCAAAACTCCGATCAGCTCGAAGCGATCCCACGGATTCGCGAGCACGTAAAACAGCGCCGCAGGCCAGCTGCACTGCGCGAGCTCGAGCTGGATTTTCTTTTCGGCGAGCAGCCGGCAGGGAATTCCCGCGTGCGAAAAAATCTCCGCGGCTGTCGCGAGCCATTTGTGGCGCGGACACAAAATCGCGATGTCGCTCCAGCGATGAACGCCGAGCCCGTCCGGTTTGTATGCGAGCAGAAACTTCGCGACCTGCGCGCACTCCGCGCGGAATTGCGTCTCGACCGACGGCTTTTCTTCCGCGAGCGGCTCGATCGGCAGCAGCCACGCCGCGCCATCTTTTGCGTTTGGTTTTGCGAAAAGCTCACGAAAGGCGAGGTGCGTTTGTTGCAGCCGCGCATTGTGGAAAAAAATCGCGTTTACCGCTTCGATAACGCGTTGCGGACAACGCATCGTCACGGAAAATTCCAGCGGCTCTCCACCGCTTCGCGCCGCGAACGCATCGAGATACTCGCGGTAAGTGCCGAGGTCGGCGCGCGACGCGTAGATCGCCTGCTGCTCGTCACCGACAAAACAGAAGCGACCCGGCTCCGGCCCGCCTGCCAGCTTGTTTTGCGGCCATTCGCCGACCCGTGCGCCGCGCGGTCGCGTGATTTCGGTCAGAATCGAAAACATTCCGGCGTCCGTGTCCTGCGCCTCGTCGAGAATGACGATGAATTCGCGCGTGCGCAGCCGCTCGACGATTTGTTCGTTTGCGATCAAACGCTGCGCCCATGCAATTTGATCGGCGTAAGTCATCAGCCGTTCGTCGCGGCGAAAATCGCGAAACCCGAGCGCGATTTGCGCGGCGATTCGCGCGGCGGCATTGCCGAGCCAGCGTGCGAGCGGCGCGAGTTCCTCGGCGTAGTTTTCCTTGAAGGAGCCGCTCCCGCTCTTGAACTCGGGCAGCTTTAAAAATTGCGCGTCCGACTGAAACTCGCAGATCCATTTTCGCAGCTCCTCCTGATTTTTCCGCGTGTTTTCACGCGAGCGTCCGCCGTCATCGCTTAACGCTTCTGCAAATGTCACGACCGGCTGCGGCTCGTCGCGGAAATCGGCGATGATCTTTGCCGCTTGTCCGGCATCGATTTTTTCCGCGAGCGAAAGCAAATCCTGAAACGTCAAGAACCGCAGCACCACTCGCAGCAGTTCCGCCGGCAGCGGCAGCGCATCGAGTGCGGCGCTTTCGCAAAACCGCGCCCAGAGATCCTCGCGATCGTTTTCCTCGAGCAGATCGACATTTTGCGGCAGGCCGAGGAAGCGGCCATGCTCGCGCACGAGTTTTAAGCAGAAGCTGTGGATCGTTCCGAAAAATGCGCTGCGCAATGCCGCGAGCAGATTTTGCCGAACATGCGCGGAGCCGGCGAGTTGTTCGAGCACCAGTGCCCGTGCGCGAACGCGCAATTCGTCCGCCGCGGCTTTTGTGTAAGTGACGACGACGAGCCGCGAAAGCGCCGCCGGTTCGTGCAACGCAAGCTGCGCCACGCGCTCGACGATCGCCGTCGTTTTCCCGACGCCCGCGCCCGCCGACACGCAAAAGTTCCTGTCGAGCTCGCGGATGAAGCGGTCGCGCGCGCTCTGGTCACGGAGGTCGGTGGACATCTTCCAAGCAAATACACGAGCCGCTTCGCGCTGCGATGCAAAAATCCGCGGCGTGTTTTTCCATTTGCACAAAACGCAATTTCGCGCTGTTTTGAAGCTCCTTTTATGAACGAACGAAGAGTCGTAGTCACCGGAATTGGAGTTGTCACGCCGCTCGGCAATGATCTGCCGACGTTTTGGAACAATTGCAAAAATGGCGTGAGCGGCATTGATCGCATTACCGCGTTCGACGTGGCCGACTACGACTGCAAGATCGCCGGCGAGGTAAAAAGTTTCGAGCCGGCGAAGTTTTTTAAAAATCCAAAGGACGTCCGGCGCACCGATCGCTACACGCAATTTGCGATGGCTGCCGCAAAAATGGCATTCTCCGACGCGTCGATCGAGCTCGAGAAAATGGGCGACCTTACCCGCTTCGGCGTGGTGATCGGCAGCGGCATCGGCGGACTCAAAACGCTCGGCGATCAGCACACGACGCTGATGAATAAAGGCCCGGGGCGCGTTTCGCCGTTCATGATCCCGATGATGATTTCGAATATGGCGAGCGGGCTCGTGTCGATGGAATTTGGTTTGCGCGGTCCGAACTTCGCCACGGTTTCCGCATGCGCGACTGCGTGTCATGCGATCGGCGAAGCATGGCGCATGATCCGTTTTGATGAAGCCGACGCATTTCTCGCAGGGGGAGCCGAGGCGACGATCGTCCCGCTCGGCATCGCCGGTTTCGCATCGATGAAAGCGCTGAGCACGCGCAACGATGAGCCGCAGCGCGCGTCCCGTCCATTCGATCGCGACCGCGACGGTTTCGTGATGGGCGAAGGCGCGGGCATTCTCGTGATCGAGGAGCTGGAGCATGCGCGCAAACGCGGCGCGCACATTTATTGCGAGATCGCCGGCTATGGCTTGAGCGCCGACGCGTATCACATGACCTCGCCGCTGCCCGAAGGCGAGGGCGCGATGCGCTGCATGCAGACCGCGCTGGAAAAGGGCGGCATCAATTTGAACGAAGTCGATTACGTGAACGCGCACGGCACGTCCACCGGCCTCGGTGACATTTGTGAAACAAAAGCCATCAAGGCGCTCTTCGGCGACCGCGCGAAAAACGGCCTCATCGTCAGCTCGACGAAATCGATGACCGGCCACCTGCTCGGCGCGGCGGGCAGCGTCGAGATGGCTGTTTGCGCGATGGCGATTCGCGACGGCATCATTCCGCCGACGATCAACCTCGACAATCCCGATCCCGAGTGCGACCTCGATTACGTGCCGCACACCGCGCGCGAGAAAAAAGTGCGCGTCGCCGTGAATAACTCCTTCGGCTTCGGCGGCCACAACGCCACGCTCGTCGCCAAAGAATTCGTCGGCTAACGCAACACGCGCGCAAAGACGCGTTGCTTTTGCGGTTGAAAAAGCCGCCGCCTGTTTCCAAAGTGCGCGCTCGCATGGCCCTGGAAAAATATCTCGCAGCACGCTCCGCACTCGTCGACAAGGCGCTCAACGGCTATTTGCCGAAGGCGACCACCAAGCCCGCCACCATCCACAAGGCGATGCGCTACAGTCTTTTTGCCGGCGGCAAACGGCTGCGCCCGATTCTCTGCCTCGCCGCCGCCGAAGCCTGTGGCGGCGCGGCTTCCGATGCGCTGCCGCTCGCGTGCGCAGTCGAGTGCGTGCACACTTACTCGCTCATCCACGACGACCTGCCGTGCATGGATGATGACGACATGCGGCGCGGCCGGCCCACGTGCCACAAAGTTTTTGGCGAAGGCATCGCGGTGCTCGCGGGCGACGCGCTGCTGACGATCGCATTCGAAATTTTAGGCAAAGCCAAAGGCTCGAAACGGCACCGGCTTTCCACATTGCTCCACGAACTCGCGAGCGCGTCCGGCAGCCGCTGGCTCATCGCGGGCCAGGTGCTCGACCTCGAAGGCGAGGGGAAAAAAACCAGCGCAGCCGATTTGAAATTCATCCATCAATCGAAAACCGCGGCACTCCTCACCGCGTCCATCCGTCTCGGCGCGATGAGCGCGAACGCCAAGGATGGCAAACTGAAAGCGCTCACCGTTTTCGGCCAGTCGCTCGGGTTGGCGTTCCAGGTCATCGACGACATCCTCGACGTCACGCAGACTTCCGCGAAGCTCGGCAAGAGCGCCGGCAAGGACGTCGCCGCGCAAAAAGCGACTTACCCCGCGGTCTTCGGTCTCGACCGTTCGCGCGCCGAAGCCCAGCGGCTCACCGCGGCGGCAGTCAACGCCCTGAAGCCATTTGGTAAAAAAGCCGAAATCCTGCTCGCGCTTGCCGATTATCTGCTGAAGCGCGATTACTGAAATCCAGCGTTAGCTCTTTCTCCGTTTGCGCCCGAGCGCGCGCAGTTCCTCGATCGACTTCACATTGAGTTTCGCGCGAATCCGCGCCACGGTGTTTTCCACCGAGGAGTTCGCCATGCCGAGGGTTTCGGCGATCTCGCGCGTGCTCTTTCCCGCAATGACAAGCTCATACACCTGCTGCTCGCGCGCGCTCAGCTTGTCGAGCGGATGCTCTTTTGACGCAAGCCTGCCTTTGCGAATCTGCGCGCCGAGGATCGCGCTCACGCGGGCGCTGAGGTAAACCCTGCCCGCACGCAGGTCGGTCAAGGCATCGATGATCGAGCCGGGGCAATCGTATTTCGAAATATAACCTTGCGCGCCGGCCTTGAGCACGCGCTCGATCACCGCCGGGTCCTCGCAGGCCGAGTAAATCAGCGTCCGCGCCGGCGCATGCAGCACGGCGAAGTCGCGCATCAGGCTCACCCCGTGCGCGCCATCCATCGTCGCGTCGAGAATGATCGCGTCCGGCTTCAGCTCCTCGCAGCGCTGCCGCGCCATCGGTGCATCGTCCGCATAGGCGCAGACGCGGAAAAGGCGGACGCTGTTGACCACTTCCCGTAGTCCGTTGAGCAGCACAGGCATCAACTCTGCGATTAACACGCGCGTAACGTCATCGTCACTCATAACATCCAGGCACGGGAACGCATAACAGCCACGTGGCGCATGTTTTGCAACCAAAAAAATTGTGACATTTATGTGACAAACGCGCCGGTTTCTCCGACAGCACTACAAATTTGTAGTGGTGCGCGCATTTTGTGGTGGTCACCGAGTGAAAAATAGGTGGTGCAGCACTACAGACGCGTTTTCGCGGTTTTGGTTTCCTTTTCGTGTGCAAACCAATCCGACCCGTAGCGCGACGAACGCGAACTTTCGCGTTTCGGCCCGCAACTTTCCCGTTTCGGTTCGCAACTTTCCCGTTTCGGTTCGCAACTTTCGCGCGACGGATTCAAGTCTTCGCGGGAAGGATCGGAGCTTTCAGCCTTCGGCTCGAAACCTTCGCGTGAAGGTTCCAAACTTTCCCGCTTCGGTTCGGAACCTTCCCGCGAAAGTTTGGAACTTTCGCCCGACGGATCGAAACTTTCCCGCGAAAGATCGGAACTTTCGCCCGAAAGATTCAATCTTTCGCCAGCCGGACTGTATAAAAAGCGACACTTCCCGCTCTTCCAGCCTGTCGCAACCCCTCCGCTGCGCAAAAAGAACCAATTCCATTGTAGGGGCCGCTCTCTGCGAAGCAGGTGCCGTCCTCCATCTTTTAAAGGACAGAGGCGGCACGTCCTGCGGACAGAGCCGCCTCTACAAAAAACCGCAACCAACCCAAATCAGCAATCAACAATCAACAATTAGCAATTAGCAATTCAACACCATGGACTACATTCCTGATTCCTACGAAAACCGCTACAACTGGCTGGTCAACCTCAAGCAGGAGGTCAACGACAACGCCGCCACCCTCAAGCTCGATGCCAATGCGCTCGCCGCTTTCAACCAAATGGTCGACGCGCTCATCGCCGTTTACAAAGCCGTGATCGACGCGCAGTCCGCGCTCGACCAAGCCACCGGCAACGCGCAGCAGCTCTTCGCCGCGGAAGTCAAAGACCTGCGCACCTTCATCGACCATGTCAAAGCCATCCCAACGTTCACCGATGGCATGGGCGCGGCGATGCAAATCTTCACCACCGACAACACTCCCGCCGAAGCCGACATTAAACCGCACATCAAAGCCACCGCCGAGCGCGGCCGGATCGTCATCACCGGCACCAAGAACTACGCCGAGCGGGTGAACATCTACATGCGCCGCAAAGGTGCCGCATGGATGCTCATCGGCGTAAAAGTAAAACGCTTCCCGTTCTACGACGAAACCGCGCTGCTAACTCCCGGCACTCCCGAGGACCGCGAATACATGGCCCGCGGCGTCATCGGCGACGAGGAAATCGGCCACGACAGCGACATCACCGGCTGCACGTTTGGAGGATAGGATCGCAAGCTAACACCTATCGAAAGCAAAGGCGCGAAGCGGCAAATGCTTCGCGCCTTTTTTGCAGTCATAGGTCTAGGTGCCAGAGTCAAACCGGGGAAGTTTCTCATTGAATATGGCAGATGGATGCATATAGTCGCCGCCTCCGATTGGAAGGCAGTCATAGCTGCTGGAAACCATGCGATCACCAGACTTTCAGCTCCAGGCGATTTATAGCGGCAAGTGCGGCAGGGATTCTCGATGAGGGGAGCAATTGAAACCCTGGAAGAGCGTATTGCACCCGCCGTTTTAATTTCGGCGGATGGGCACCGCGCACACTACATCGATACGGATGGAGATCACGTGTCGATTTATGTCTCCACAGGACACTTATCCGCGGGGAACTTTACTTTGGCTGGAGCTGGTGCCGGCAGTCAGTTGCAGGAAATCGATCTCACGGCCAAAGCCTTTAACAAAGCCGACGTTGTCGTGAAGGTGATCAAATCAGCACATGGCGACGGTTTGGCGAATATCGGTTACATCGATGCCACGGGGATCGATCTTTCATCGGTGGTCGTCAAGGGCGACCTTGGCAGAATAGATGCGGGGAGCGGCGGCGGAGTTGCCATCAAGAAACTCGACGTTGCTTCAATTGGCCGCCTCGGAACCGACACCCAAGGCGCTACAGCCAGCTTAACCAGCAACATCACAGGCGCCCTCAATGCATTGAATGTCGCCGGAGATATTATCGGCGCTTACATCAAGGTTAGTGACGGCAGTAATGGAAAGATTGAATCTGTAAATATTCGGGGATCACTTATTGGCGCTTCTGGAACATACAGTGGGGAAATAACCAGTTCAGGACATATAGGCCTCATCTGCATTGGAGGAGATATAGAGGGTGGAACCGGGCAAGATTCCGGTAGCATCAGTAGCTTTTCAGGTATTCATCGACTACAAATCGGCGGCTCGATAATCGGCTCCTCAGGCTTTGCTAACGCTACTATAAGTTCATTTTTAACTGATGCATCTATCGATGTCATCAAAATCGCTGGCGATGTATTGGGTGGGAGTGGTATTGGCTCATCGCAAATCGTTGGCGGCGTAATTGGTCAGCTTACGATAGGCGGTTCGGTTATTGGCGGCAGCGGTAATGATACTGCGAAGGTAAGAAGCCTAAGCAGCATCAATACCATCAATATAGTCGGTAGCGTGCAGGGCGCTTCAGGCGATGACTCTGGTTCGATTGATGGCGGTCACTGCAACAGAATAGATATTGGTGGTTCGCTAATTGGTGGTTCAGGCCAGTATAGTGGCAAAATTTGGTGCGGCAATTTACATCATTTAGCGATAGGTCATAATCTTGTCGGAGGAAGCATTGAAGGATCCGCCTCGCTCTATTTTTCCGGAAGCATAGATGCAGGAGGTCGTATCGACTCCATCCATATCGGTGGTTCGATCATCGGTGGAACTGATTTAAGCAGTGGACAGCTTATTAATTGCGGCAACATCGATGGGCTAGGCGGCATAGGTCACCTTTCTGTCAAAGGCAGTGTAATTGGAACAAACAGCGGTCACGGTTACGCACCGGTAATAATCAGCGCGAGAGGTCCGGTGTCTGGACATGGCTGGACGATTGGCAGGATTACTGTGGGTGGACGCGTCGAAAATGTTGAAGTGTTGGCTGGTTATGGAATGGATGTTTATGAGCATTTGCAGCCAGACAACGCGTCTGCCAGGGTAGGTTTTGTAAATGTCTCGGGAGACTGGATAGCCAGCAATTTAGTGGCAGGTGCGCAGAACAAGAATTATCCAAATTTCGGGGACTCGGGCGATTCCTACATTAGGGCTGGAACGGGAAACCCTTTAGCTGCGAAGATCGCGAGCGTCATCATCAAAGGTCAGGTCTTTGGAACTCCTGATTCAACCAATAGTAGTGACCACTTTGGTTTGGTGGCTGATCGAATCGGCGTCGTCAAGGTAGGTGCTCAAACCTTCCATCCAACCGCAGGCATTCAGGCAGTTGGCGAAACCGGGGATGTAGCAATCGATCAGCTCATTTAGAACCTGGCGATGCTTGGCTTAGCGGGCGCATTTGTTTAGGACGTGCGGATCGGCAGGTTCATCAAGAGACCCGAAGTGCAATTCGTGAAGAATTGCGTAACGAAGTGCAACTTGCTAACGAGGGCGCGATGTATATCCCAACTCCTTTCCGCATCGAAGATGTGGGCAAGCTCTCTGCGTTTATCCAGCGGCATAGCTTTGCCACTTTGATTACACATGACGGCACTGCGCCGTTTGCGAGTCATCTGCCTGTGCTCTTTCGTCCGGAGGGCGGGAGTCACGGGACGCTGATTTCGCACATGGCCCGGGCGAATCCGCAGTGGCGGCATTTTGCCGCGGGTGGCGAGGTGCTCGTGGTTTTCCACGGGCCGCATGGTTATATTTCCCCGGCGTGGTATGAAACCGCGCCTGCGGTGCCGACGTGGAACTATGCGACGGTTCACGCGTATGGCGTCGCGTCGATTTTTGAGGAACATGAACGCGTGGTGGCGTTGCTGCGGGAGACGGTGGCGACCTACGAAAGTGCGTTTGCGGAGCCATGGCCGGGCGAGCTTCCCGAGGAGTTTCGCGACAAGCTGATCGCGGGGATCGTGGCCTTTGAAATTCCGATCAGCCGTATCGAAGGGAAGTTCAAGCTGGGGCAGAACCGGCCGGCGGCGGACTTGGAAGGAGTTTTCAAGGCGCTGGCTCAATCAACGGATGCAGGCAGCCGCGCTCTTGCGCAGTTCATGCGTGAGGAGTGCCGGCTTGAAGCAAAGGAGTGAACGCTTGGCGCCGAATTTTCCGGCGATTACTGCGCGTCCTCGAGCTCGGTGTGGATTTTGATGAACTGCAGAATGTCGTGGCGCGTGATGATGCCGGCGAGTTTTTCGCCGTCGAGGACAGCGAGCCGGCCTTGATCGGTGGCGAGCAGGCGGCGCATGGCGCGCGCGGCAGATTCATCGGCGGCAGTGCTCAATGCGGCCGCACCGCGTTCCGCGACGAGATCGCCGGCGCTCGTGAAGGGCCATTTTTCGCGCGGCAAATCTTTCAGATGCTCGATCCGCAGCAGTCCGCGAAAGCTGCCATCGTCGTCGCAAACGGGAAACGCGGTGTGATGATTCGTCAGGAAAATTTCATCCACGACGAGATTCACAGGCATGTGCGACGGAATCGAAATCGGGTTCGGCGTCATCACGTCGCGCACGCGGATGCCGGCGAGCACCTCGTGATAGATCGCCTGCATGTAGCCGCTCTCCGCCGCGCTTTTTAAAAAGATGCCGATGAGGAAAAGCACGAACGCATTCCATTCGCGGTTAAACAATGCGACGACGCCGAGCAGCATCAGCACCCAACTCATGCCGACGCCGATCCGCGACGTGATGAATGTGGCGCGACGCAAATTTCCGCTCCGCGCCCAGAGCAGCGCGCGCAAGACGCGGCCGCCGTCGAGCGGGTAGCCGGGAATCGCGTTGAAGATGATGAGCGCGAGATTGACCGATGCGAGCCAGCTAAAGATCAGCGCGGCCGGGCGAATGTGCGCCGCTCCGAAAGCGATCGCGAGCAGTTCATAAATGACGACGAGAACCGCGCTGACCGCGGGACCGGCGATGGCGATTTTCAGTTCCGATTTCGGGTCGTCCGGCTCGCGCGATATTTCCGCGATGCCGCCGATGAAAAGCAGCGTGATGCGCGGAACGGGAATGCCGCAGCGCTGGCTGATGATACTATGCCCGAGCTCGTGCAGAAGAATGCTGGCGAAAAAAAGCAGCGCGGCGAAAACGCCCATCGCAAGATAAACGGCGTGGCTTTCGTTTGGCAAAACGACGGGAAAAAATTTGCTCGCGAGCGTGTAGGTGACAATCGCCGCGATGACGAACCAACTGTAATCGAGATAAAATCGGATGCCGAAAAGCCGCCCGATGAATAACCCGCGGCGTGGCCGGCTCATTGCAGCGGAGCGTTTGCCGGCGCGTTTTGCATTTGCAGCGAAATCGGCGTCTCGGGCAAATCGCTATTGAGCTCGCGCGCGGCGCGTCCGGTCCCGAGCAGGTTCGTGATGCTGTCGCTGTCGAGCTCGCTTTCCCACGCGAATTTCTTGTCGTTGCGCGAACCAAAAATCGCGCCGCTAAACGGAACCGCGCACGTGATGCCTTTCGCGCGCAGCATCAGCGTGGGAGTGTTTGGATCGCTGAAAAAGAGCGCGCCGGAATCGATCGTGAGCTTTGTGTCTTTGGTCGAAACGGCGAAGCCCGTGACCTCGAGTTCGCCGCTAAAACGCGGATTGGTGGGCGTGCCCGTGACATGTAGTTGCGGCGCAATGTTGCCGCTGCTGTTTGCGAGCGTTAGCGGCGCAAAACCGATGCAATCGAAATCAAGCTGCCATTTTGGAAATGGAATTTGCGCGAGCGACAATGGCGACAACGGCGCGTCGAGGCCGCTGCCGCCTTGTTCAACAAGCGAAGTGACATCGATTTTGCGGTCGAGCATTGCGGACGTGATTCGCACGCTGCCACTGACGCGCGCAGTTTCGGGCGCGCCATCGAGATGGATGTCCGGCACGGTTTCGATGTGCAACTCGGGGCTGGGCGTCAGCGGAAAACTCCGCATGTGCAGCGCGAGCGCAAGGTTCGGCGTGCGCACGTCGTGCAAAGTTACAGCGCCGTCGGCTGTGAAATCGAAATCGTTCGCGACCGCATGCAGACTTTTCACCGCAACCGCATCGCCCGCAAAAGCGAGGTCTGCGTCGCCGCTCTTGAGTTGCAGCGGCGCGATTGCGGCGGAAGCTTTGTGCACTTGCAGCGCTCCGTTCATTGACAAATTTGCAAGCGTGCCGTCGCTGCTGATTTTCCCGCTGATCTCACCACGCAAGGGCTGCTCTTTCCCGCTCAGCAAAAGCGTTTCGCGCAGCGACAAATTTTGCACGCTGAGATTGAGTTTGCACGGGCTCTCGAAATTCCACCACGCGGCTTGCGCGGGATTTTGCCACGCGGCCCAGACATTGAGCGGCAACTGTGCGTCGCCCTCGAGCCATGTGTCGTTTTTGCGCGTGAGACGCAGCGATTGGAGCGTGAGCGACTGCGGATTCGCGACGACGCGCGCGCTGAAATTCGTCTCGCCGTCGGACAGCGCAAACGTGCTAAAGAAGATGCTTTCCGGCGAATACGTGCCCTCGGCGTCGAGGTTGAGAGGATGCGCATCGGCGGAACCGAGCGCGCGGATTTTTTTCAAATGCGCGGTGAATGCGCCCGAGTGCGCCTTTGCCGAGCCGTCGCCAGACCAGTCCAGCACAAGCCCGCCCGCGAATGCCTGCGGCGTAATCGGCGGCTGCATGAATGCGGAGTAAAGCGCGAGGTCTGCGATCGAGGCTTTCACTTCGCCCCAGTAGCGTTTTTCGCCGAGAATATTCACCACGCCATCGCCGCGTAGAAAATCGCTGCCGTGGACGAGCTCGGCTTTCGCGATTTGCAGTTCGTTGCCATTGAGCTTCAGCGTCGCGTCGAGCTTGTCCAGCGGCGCGGTGCGGTAGGAAAGTTGCGCGCCGGAAACGCTCAGCTCTCCGTTAAAGGCTTGTTTTTGCCCATGCAATTCGCCGCCGACCGCAAGCTGTCCGGACATGTTCGCGAAGTCCGGTCCGAACAGCGCCGACAGTTCGCTAAGATTTCCGATTTTCGCCGCGATTTTAAAATTAAAGTCATTCTGCCACCACGCCCGCCAGTTTTCCGGGATGGCCATTTCGCCGGTTAGCGAGAGCGAATTGTGCGCCTGCACGAGCTGAAACTCGGGGATCATCAAGCGGCGGTTAATGAGCGTCGCGCCAAGCACGAAGGAATTCCATTGGCGCTTTTCCCAGCGAAAATCGGTCGCCTCGAAACGCGTCGAGAAGGTCGCTTTCGGCAGATTGCGCGGTGAGCCGCGGAACGTGAATTTTCCTTCCTTGATCGCGCCGTCGGCATCTTCATTCAAAAAGCTCGCGAGTTGCGCGATCGAGATTTGCGAGAACGTGCCGCTGCCTTCGAAGTTGAGATGCTGGTCGCGCTGCGCGTTGCGCAATTCACCGCGAATGGAGCCGCCGAAAGCGCCGAGCGCAAATTCCATTTTTAAGCGGCCGCGCAAAAGCTCGGGCAAATCGGCCGACGCATTTTGAATCACGAGCGCGTCCTCGAGTTTGATGTCGGCGATTGTTAAACGCGAATCCTGCAGCGCGATCGTGCCGCGAAGATTCGCGAAATTCGTCTGCAGCCACGGCTGCTTGATCGAAAAATTGCCGATGCGGATCTCGCTCGCGCCGACATTGCTCGCGCGGAAGCTGAGGTTATCGAGCCGCACATTGTCTCCGTTTTGTCGGAGAACCAGCTTCGCATTGCGCAGCTCGAGAGTGGCCGGAAACGCGGGCGCGATTTGTTTTGTGTCGCTGCTCTTGCCGATTTTTTCGGGCGGAATCTGCTTTGGCTCAGCCGGCAGATCGATAGTGCCGGTGACGTTGTCGAGCACGAGCTCCTGCCAGAAATTAACGCCGCGTCTAAACAGCAGATTTTTCCAGGAAAATGTCGCCCGTGCTTTTGCCGATTCGAGCTGGGTTACCGTGCCCGCGGCGCTCGTGTGGGTGATTCGCAGGTCGTATAACAACAGAGGATCGATGATGCTGCCGTCGATTTTGCCGACTTGCAGGCGCACACCGTGACGGAAAGCGTCGATTTTCAAAAATTGCCGGATACCGAATTGAAAAAACGGCGGATAGCAGAGCGTGAGCACCAGCGCGATGAGCGCGAGCAGAAGCGTGCGCAACGGGCGTCTGCGCTTGCGCCCGGAAACGGATGCGGGAGTGGTGGGTGTGGCCGCGGTTTGCACGGTGGGAACTGCTGATATTACGCGGCCCGCGGAGTTTTTGAATGTCGAAATTCGATGATTTGGAACGTGCCTGGAAATTGGCGCGACGGCAAAACGCGGAGCCTTTGTCGAGGAAAAAAAGCACCGTCCAGCGCGCTTTTTTGTTTGACCAAAATGCGCGCGCGGAAACATAAGCGACTCCAGCGCGTTAGCGTCAGTCCGAAGATGACGCTCCAATACCTTATGGTTTACCCAACAACGGCGACAATAAGTCGGGCCTATTCTGGCCGCTGGGAATGTATTCTTGGCAACGGGTTCGTTAACTCATCTGAAGGACAAATTTTATGAAGTTGCGGGCACTGTCGCGAAACCGTTTCTTCGCCCAGTGTCAGCATTGGTTTTTCTCACAACGTCGTGAGAAAAGAGCAGGAACCGCGCCGGTTCTACCGGTTTTTGGAACGATTGAGGCGCTGGAAAGTCGCATCGCACCTGCGGTAACCGCAGCGCTAAATGGCACGGTGTTGACCTTGATCGGCGACGGAGCCGGCGACACTTTGACCCTGCACGTCAATGGTTCGGGAAACATAGAGTTCAAAGTCGGCGCCGGCAGCTTTTCCGACGATCTCGATACCGCGACAGGTGGCACGCAGCAGCTCGCGATTTCAGCGGCCACAAAGATCAATATTTCGATGGACGGCGGCGTTGATTCCGTCGTCCTCGACAATACTGCAGCGGGAGGTTTTGTCGGCAACGCGAATCCGGGCTTTCTGATTTCGGTGGATGGCGGTGGAAACAGCGACAGCCTTACCGTGATTACGCCATCAGGCACCCATGCACTTACATTGACGCCAGGCGTGGCATCCGATGCAGGCTCAATCCAGGTTGATTCGGTCCAGCCGATCAGTTTCTCAAATCTCGGCGCCTCCGGCAGTGTGAATTTACAGCACAGCGGCGGCAGGGCGGACAGTTTGACCTTTAACGGCAGCGGCGGCAACGATACCTTTAATGTCGCATCAGGAGCCGGGGCGATTACTTTAAATGCCGGGATCAGCGTCACCACCGCCGGCGTGAGTGATCTGACGTTAAACGGACTCGAAGGCGACGACATTTTCAACCTCAACGCGTCGCAGCCCTACAACACGATCAAACTCTCAGGCGGCGGCGCATCCACGGTGGATCAGGCGTATCTCACCGGCGACGCCAGCTCCTCATTGAATGTCGCGATGGGATTCAACGGAATCAGTCCGACACCGACAACGATCACCGGTGGCGGATTTACGAGTGTCACAACAGGAGGCATCGGCTCGCTGACGGTAAATAATGGAGCAGGCGACATCAAAGTCAGCGCGGGTGCTAACAACGATAGCTTTTCCATCACTCCGATCAATTCAACCTGGACACATATCCAGGCGGACAATCGCGATCCGCTCGACTTATTTACCGTCAACAGCGGAACTTTGACCGTTGATACGGGCGCCGGTAACGACACGGTGAGCGTTTACGCTTCGTCTGCTTCGGAAACGATAGGCGTGAGCGATACGAATGTTGCAATTTCGGGAGTTAAAACCGTCAATTTTACCAATAACGAGTCGGTGGTCGTCTACGGATTGGCCGGCGCGGATACATTCAATGTGACCCCTTCTGCGACGGTGCAGATTTCTGTGGATGGCGGTGACCCGATCGGTTCGTCACCTGGCGATAGCGTCAATGTCATCGCCGGAAGTAATGCGGTGAAATTTAATCCGGGACCCTTAAGCGACCAGGGGAGTCTCACGGTCGGCTCGATGCAGCCTGTCAGCTTCATTCACATCGAGCACCCGAGCATTACCGGCAGCGTCGGATCGAGCCTGACCATTGCTGGAACAAACGGGCCCGACACCGTGACAATCGTAGGCACGGGCACTCATGCATTCGACGCAGCAGTAAATGACGGGCCGACCATTCATTACGATGGCGTCGCAGCTTTTACCATCGATACCGGCAACGGCAGCGACTCGATCAGTATCACGCCGTATTTTGGGGCCGGTGGATGGAAGGAAACCGTCACGGTGCTCGGCGGCTCGCCAACCACCGGCAGCGACGAGTTGCTCGTGCAGGGATCGAGCGGCCAGGAAACCGTGAATTACTCGCCCGGTTCAACCGCAACTTTGCAAATCAACGGCGGAGCGGGCGGTGCGAATACAGGCACCGATATCTCTATCAGCGGAATCGAGCATTTTACCTATGACGGTTTGCTCGGCAACGACCAGGTCACGAACACTTCGCCGGCAGGGCAAAACACGGAAACCGTCATGCCCGGCGCAACGACCGATGCGGCCAAAGTCATAACCGATCAGTTCCTGCCGATTGACCTCGCGAACCTCGGCAGCACGGGCAAAGTTTTGCTGAAAGACTTCGCCGGTGCTCAATCGGACATTTTAAAATACGTCGGCAATTTCAGTCAGGATAACTTCTCGCTCGACCAACTCGGAAATATCTTCCTAAACAACCAGATTCCGGTTCAGGGCGTGAACGTGATCCAGACCACGCTCGACGCACTCACGAACCAGAACGTGTTCAAGCTGCTCGATGGCACGAATCCTTTTGCCGGTCTTAGTGGATTGCCGGGTCTAAACCTCCTGGGGAACTCAAACTCGATTGCGAATCTTTTTACATCGGCGTTTGGCGGTCAGAAGATAGACCTCAATGGACTTTCGGGATTGATCTCCGGCTTCGGTGGCGGTTTGGGACTCGGCGGAATCCAGCTCCCGTCGCAGTTGAGCCAGCTTTTATTTAACAACGGCGGTGGAGCGTTCAATACTTTCGATCTGTCAAACATCGGTTACGGCGATATTTTCAAATCGCTCAATCTGCTTGGGAATTCGAATTCGGGCATCGGGGATATTCTCAATATTGCAGGGACGGTTGCCAGCGACGTCTTCGCCTTCACGCCAGTTGGCGCCGCGCTGGGAGTTGCCGGTGGACTTTTGCAGACGTTCGGCGCCGGCGGCGCGCTCGGCGGGCTTCTCGGGCCGGTGATGAATTTCTCGGATATATTTGGCGACCTATTCCTCGATGGCGGTGGCGGCACCGACATTACGGAACTCGACGGCACTTCGGGCAACGACACGTTCCTTCTCAAAGGCGATACGGGCGCAGATAACGACCATTTGCCCTCGGTTTCACAAAATGGCGAAAAGGCGATCAAGCTCAAACCCGGCCTGACGACGAATCTCGCAATCAATGGGGCTGCAGGGAACGACACCCTAACTGTTGATAGCACAAACGGAGCGTTTACTAAACCCGTTCAGTTCGATGGCGGCGCGGATGCCGATTCGATCGTGCTCCAAGGTGGCACCGCAAGCTTGAGCACCTACAGCGTCGGCCCGAACATCGGTTCCGGCACGCTCTCGCTGGCGATTACCGGTGCGGGTGCCGGAAATGAAAGCGTTAGTTTTACAAATGTAGAGCCGGTGCTCGACACAGTCGCAGGTCCCGCGGTCATCAACGCGACCAATGCGAATAACGCCATTAATTACACGCAAGGATCGAGCGCGGCGAAAGGACTGGTGACCGTTGATGACCAGGAATCCTACGAATTTTCCAACAAAACGAAGCTGACAATCAATGCGCTCAGCGGTGACGATGTCATCAACTTAAACAATCCGAACACGCCGACCGGTCTCAATACCAACGGCATCTTTGTCGATGGCGGCGATCCGACGGCGAGCGATACTGTTATCGTCAACGGCTCGTCGAGTCAGGATACGATCACGTTTAAACCGACTGCGTTTGATGCTGCGACAGTGACCGGCGCGCAACCGGTGCTAGTGACGATCACGACGGCCGAAGCTGTCGTAATCAATGGTCTTGGCGGTGGCGATCTGTTGCACGTGCAAACGCCCGCAGGCGTGAATGTCGTCACTTACACGCCGGGAAACACGGTCGACGCTGCATCGGTGCAAGTCGACAGCCTTGTGCCGATGAGTTTCAAAACGATCGGTTCGACTGGAAACGTATTCATCGATGACTTCAGCGGCACTCGTGTCGACACGCTGATTTACAACGGCACGAGCGCTGACGACACTTTCACCGTAGGAACGACCGGCGGTATTGATTTAAACAGCCACGTCCCTCCTGCGCCAACGATCAAATCGCAGATTCACGTCAGCACGCCGGGCGTCGCAAACCTGACGTTGAACGGCCTCGACGGAAACGACACCTTCAACGTCACCGGCGCACAACCGTTTGCGAATATCACGCTCGCCGGCGGCCTTTCGACCGGCGTTGATACCGCGAATCTGACCGGCGACGGCACGGCCGCGTTCGTCACAATGGGAGCGGCGGTGGTGAATATCACGGGCGGGGGCTTGGGGACGACCGGCATGATCTTGCTCGGCGTTGAAGTAGGGAACCTCAGCGACAGCGCGGGGAATATTTCGATCTACGGCTCGACTGCGCAGGATTCCATCCACGTTACGCCGACAGCGGCAAACTCGGCGAAAATCACGTTTGATGGTTTCAGCACAACTTTAAACACGACCAATACCGGCAAACTGACGATCGTCGAGAACCACACAGGCGATAACGACCTGCTCATCTTCCACGGCACCGGACTCAACGACACGATCAATGTCGTGCGCGATCCGTCCGATACGACCGTGCAAAACGTCGGCCTCAAACTGGTGCACATCACGACTGCCGATGTGGAGTCGCTCTACATCGCGGCCGGCGGTGGCGACGATACGATCAATGTCTCAGGAACGGGCGGGCCTGTGCTGACGGTCGATGGCGGACTGCATAGCAACGGCGATACATTAAACATCTTCAACACCACAGCAGGATCAAGCACAGTTACGCCCGGTGCGACTGGCGATGCGGGAGTGGTTTCGACCCCGGATGGAGACATTGCATTTCTCGCGATCGAAGCATTGGCAATCACGGCAACAGCCGGCACAGACACCCTGAATGTCCTCGGCACCAACGGCAATGATTCGATCACGCTGCAGGACATCGGGGGCAAAGACACGGTGTGGGTAAACGACCGTGCGCCGGTGTCGTTCTCCGCGTTTGAAACACTGAACCTGAACGCGAACAACGGCGATGATCAGATTAGCGTGACGCCGACAGGGCTTTCCAATGTGTTAACGGCGATCAATGTTAATACCGGATTGCCGACGGCGAGTGACAAGGTTGTGATCAACGGAACGAGTGGTTCGGATTTGTTTACGGTCACCGGCATGACGTTCGACAGCGCGATTGTTGTTTTCAACGCGGTGCCCATCGCGGTTTCCGGCACGGAATTGCTCGTGATCGATGGCCAGCAAGGCGGCGATACCGTCAACATCGTCTCGCCGGCCGGACCGGATGTCGTAACGCTCACGCCCGATATTCAGCCCGATGCCGGGACGGTGAATATTGCGGAAGGCGGGACGCAGGCGTTGCTGCCGGTGCGCTTTCAGCACGTCGGCTCGAATGGAATTTTGGTTTTGTCCAGCAACTCGAATGCACCAGAGGACACACTAATTTACAACGGAACAGCGGCAAGCGACCTGTTTACGGTCGCGGCTACAACCGGCAACATCCAGCTCAATCAGCAGACACTCGTTCAAACCCCTGGAATCAGCGATCTCGTGCTAAACGGTCTGGATGGCGATGATACGTTTACTGTTAACGCACCGTCGCCATACACGACGACATTGATTACAGGCGGCGATCCATCGCACACCGATATCGTAAACCTGAACGGCGACGGCAATGCGGCGACCGTGAATCTCGGGTCGCCGACTGCGACGGTCGTCGGCGGCGGGCTCGGCATCGTCTCACTGACCGGTGATGAGATTTTAAATCTGAACGCGCTTGGTGGAAATATTACGTTCAAAGGAACGAACGGGCCGGATCAGTTCGATATCACGCCGACCGGCGCGAATACGGCGACAGTTTTCAGCGTTGGCTTTGAACCGGTCGTTAACACAACGAATACAGGACTGCTCACGGTTGCCGAAGGAAACACAAACGACGGCGATGTTGTCACGGTCCACGGCACGACGCAAAACGACACAATCGATATCACGCGCGGCAACGACACGACGGTTCTTGTAACTTCGCCGGCGGGCGACCTGAAACTCATCCATATCAATCCCGCGAGCGAGACTGAAGCGCTCGTCGTGGACGGCAATCTTGGTGACGACAATTTCAACGTGAGCGGCTCGGGCGGACCGGCGCTGACAGTGAATGGAAATTTGCCGCTCTCGAAACCGGCTGGCGATACGCTGACGGTGATCGGCGGCACGGGTGCAAACGCGTTTACGGTGACGCCCGGCGACACGTCGGATTCGGGTTCGGTGCAACTCAACAATGACGTGACGCAGTTCATGGGAATTGAGAATGTCGTGCTCGACGGCGGCACAGGGGATGGCGGCGGCACCGCGTCCTCGGCGACGATTCTTGGCACGAGCGAGAGCGACGATTTTGTAGTCACGATCCACGGCGGCGATTCCGCCGACATCACGCAAAGCGATCACGTCCCGATAACGCTTATTAGCTTCTTCCAAGACAGCACGATCAATATCAACAGCCTGGAAGGCGACGACAAAACAAGCATCGTTATCGCAACAAATAACGACTCGAATTTTACAACGATCAACGTGGACGGCGGTCAGCCGACTGCGAGCGATACGCTCGTCGTCAATGGTGTTCCGGTGCACCAGGATTTTCTACAAATACAACCAACCGGCACCGGTGCAGGTTTCATCACCGATAACACCGCGGCATTCCCGACGGTATTTTTCACCGGCACCGAGCACCTCGTGATGGTCGGCCAGTCGTCGATCGAAAAAGACGGTCTGATCGAAAATCTCGGACCGAGCGACAACACGCTCGAGATTGCGCCGGGCGCGACGCCCGACTCTGGCACGATCACCGGCTTTACAAATGGCACGAACGATAACTTCGCTTTTGTGCCGATCGCCTTCAGCGGCTTTCTCGGATTCCTCGTGACGCCGGGCACCGTTCCACATCCGGGCACGCACACATTGATCGTCGATGGCACCGGCGCGGACGACACGTTTAATTTTGGCAGCGCTGCGCCGTTCGGGCCGGATTATCCGGCGATTATCGTCAACACCGGCGCGAATGCGCACGTGCCGATCTTTTACAGCGCGAGCCTCACCGAGGTGGTGCTGCGCGGGCTGGATGGGAATGACGTGTTTAACACGAATTTCACACAGGCGAATGTCACGTCGCCGGTGCATCTGCGCATCGAGGGGGGTGGTTCGCCGGGCGATTTGCTGAATTACACGACCGCGGCTGACGCGAATGTGATTCTCGATCTTGGCGCGGGCACGCTGGTTTCGACCGGTGCGAATTTGATCGAGTTCAGTGGCCTTGCGACAATCAACGAGTTCTCGAGCGGCAACACGATTCTGCAAGTGAGAGGCTCGAGCGGGCCGGACAATTTGCATTTCACTCCGACCGGCGCGACCGCAGGCACACTGATCAGCGACGAGCTAAATCTTGCGTATAACTTCAGCGGCGTCGGCGGTGCGTTTACGATCGATGCGAAAGGCGGCGCGGACACAGTGACGGTGAATGGCACGTCGGCCGGCGACAACATCAGCATCGTCCGCGGCAGCATCACGAACGTGCAGGTTGGCTCGTTGAAGAGCGTTGGAATTTTCACCGATGCGGCGGAAGCAATCGTCGTCGAAGCCGGTCTCGGCAACGACACCATCACCGTGTCCGGCTTTGACGGCCCGCTTACCTCCGGCCTGCACCCAGCGCTCGTCGTCGATGGCGGCGGTTCGTTTGGCGATAAGTTGATCGTGAATGTGCCGACGGGCACGACGACTGTGACACCGGGGACCTCAGTGGATTCAGGCACGATCTCGGCTCCGCAAAATGCGAACGTCAGTTTTACAACCATCGAGTCGGTAACGATCAATGGCACCGATCCAAATGCGGATGAACTCGTCGTTCAGGGCACGCAAGGCAGCGACACCATCGCCGCGGCAAACGTCGGCAGCGGCAATCAGGTTTTCGTCAACGACCGCGCGCCGGTGACATTCACGAATTTCGTCACCCTTAGCCTCGACGGACGATTTGGCGACGACAGCTTTAGCATTACCGGCGCAGGTTTGACGAGTGTTAAAACAATCAACGTCAACGGCGGCGATCCGACGGCGAGCGATTCGTTGATTGTTAACGCGACGAGCGCTGCGGACGTGATCGCATTTAATCCGACGAGTTTCGACGCGGGCAATGTGAAGATCACGGGATTGCCGACGGTGAATTTTACGACCACCGAGTCAGTCATCATTAACGGACTCGGCGGCGGCGATGCGCTCACGGTGACCACGCCCGCCGGCGCGCAGACGATCACTTACACGACCGGGAATACGCCCGATTCCGGCGCTGCGCAGATTGCCTCGCTGGTCGCGATGAGTTTCAAAAATCTCGGCGCAAACAGCAGCCTGACATTTGCCGATGTCAGCAGTAAACGCGTCGATGCGTTCATTTACAACGGCACGGGCGGCAATGACACGTTTACGTTCAACAACGGCGTCATCGCGCTCAACGGCCAACTCGCACCGGCGATGCCAGGCGTGGCCGATTTGACGCTGAACGGACTCGATGGGGACGAGACATTTAACGTTGTTGGTTCAGGCCCATTCAACAGCCTTACGCTCGCAGGCGGCGATCCGTCCGCTTCGGATATCGCGAATCTCACCGGGGATGGAACCGCGGTAACGGTGAGTATCGGCGGCGCGACATCGAGCGTGACCGGCGGCGGCCTCGGCACGGTTTTATTGTCTGGAGTTGAAATCGCGAATCTCGCCGACGGCGCAGGTGCAATCACGATCAAAGGCACTACCGGTGCAGATAGCTTTAGTTTCACGCCGACCGGCGCGACGACGGCGACAATTCAGGCAAACGGAGTGTCGCCGATCGTAAACACAACGAATACCGGCAGTCTCACCGTCGATCCAGCGGGCGGCGCGGATTTAATCACGATTTCCAGTAACGCGGCTGCGAATGTGATCGGTATCACGCTTGGCACGACGACGACCGTTGTCGTCGATGCGCAAAAGACGATCGGCATTCTTTCCAGCCACACCGAGGTGCTCGATGTGCTCGCCGGCGACGGTAACGACACTGTCACGATCAGCGGCACCGGCGGTTCGTTGCTAACGGTTGACGCGGGCACGGGCGATGACTCGATCGATGCGTCGCACGTTACGATCACCGGCATCACGATTTTAGGCGGCACAGGCAATGACACGATCATCGGCGGTGGTGGACCTGACCGGCTCTTCGGCAATGATGGAAATGACACGATCACCGGCGGCCCCGGCAGCGACCAGATGTTTGGCGGTGACGGCTCGGATACCTTTAATTGGAATTCGGGTGACGGCTCGGATCTGATTGAGGGCGAAGCCGGCAATAATCTGCTGGTGTTTAACGGATCGTCGGTTGCCGAGAATTTTGTGCTGACGGCAAACGGCACGCGCATTTCGCTGGCGAGCGATGTCGGTCCCGTGAACATGAATATAGCAGGTGTTCAGCAAATCGACTTGCACACGGGTAATGGCGCGGATTCGGTTACAGCCAACGACCTTTCAACAACGGATATTCGAGTGCTAAACATCGCTTTAGGCGCTTCCCAGACTGACGCGGTGACGGTTTTCGGCCGCACCACGGCGGACAGCCTGCAGGTTACTTCCCCTGCGGCAAAGACGCTGAATGTCGCCGGCCTGAATTACGACGTGAACGTTACGAATGTCGCAAGCACCGGCTCGTTCACATTAAACGGCAATAACGGCGACGATAATTTGCAGGCCGCGATCGGCGTTGAGAGCGTGGTGAAACTCACGCTCGATGGCGGCGCGGGGAATGACTTCGTCTCTGGCGGCGGCACGCTTTTGGGTGGTGACGGCAATGACAAACTCGTTGCGGTCGCAGGCAATGTCGTGCTCGATGGCGGGAACGGTGACGATATCCTGGTTGCGGGTCCAGGCGACGACACGCTCAAAGGTGGCGCGGGCAATGACACACTAATCGGTGGGCCGGGCGCGGACACGTTTGATGGCGGAACGGGCTATGACATCATTCCGCTTACTGCGACTTCGGCGAATGACACGGTCGACTTGACGCAACCGAATGCAGGTCACGTTGTTTACACATTGAACGGCACTGCCAAGACATTGCCGATTGCGAATATCGAGGAAATCCATCTCGATGCGGGTGCAGGCGACGACTCAATCAAAGTGACGCAAAGTGATTCGCTTGTCGCGAATGCCGGGGCGAGCGTGCGGTTCAGCATCAACGGCGGTGATGCGACAGTCGGCAATCGTCTCGCGGTTGTGGACGATGGCCTCGGCGATACGATGATTTATCGTCAGGCGCAGGATCAAACTGCCGGATCGATCAGCGTCGGTCCGCTCGGCACCGTTTATTTCAGCAACATCGAGTTTGTGCAGCCGATCAGCGGCGGCACGGACGGTGACGGCAAGCTGCTTGTGTTCAAACACGATTCGCTCGAGTCCGATAACAGCATTTTAACAGCGGCGCATCTCGGCGCGGGCACTTCGCTGAATGCGGATCCGAACATCGATCCCGGCGCTGATGTGGGACTCGGTTTGCCGGCGGATCAGGATTTTTACCGCGTCGAATCAATCGCGAACGGCAAGCTCGATTTCCAACTTTTCTTCCAAAAACTCGGCACGCTGGCAAATGGTCGCGCCGGTCTGCCCGGCGACGGCGCGTTGCGCATCGACGCTTTTGATTCGCACGGGAATTTTCTCGCATCGAGCACGGCGAGCGGCACAGGCGCGGATCTGCATTTCATGGCCGTCGCGGGGCAGGTGTTCTATTTCAAAGTCAGCGGCGCAACGGCTGACGCGATCAATAGTTACGACGTGACCGTGCTCGACACCGCGCTGCCGCCGTTTAGCGCCGGCGGGCCGGGCAAAAACGGCGCGGGCGATCCGGCGAGCTTCACGGCGTCGGTGAATTATCCGGTCGGCAAAGCGCCCCGCGCGGTTGTCGCGGGCGATTTGAACGGCGACGGATTTGCCGACATGATCGTCGCGAACAGCGGCAAGAATACGATCAGCATCCGGCTCGGACGCGGCGATGGGACATTCGATGCGCCGACCACAATTTCGTCCGGCGGTATTTTCCCGAACTCACTCGCGCTCGCGGACGCGAATCAGGACGGGAATCTTGATCTTGTCGTTGCAAACAGAAATTCAAACAATGTGGTTGTGCGGCTCGGGGATGGCTTCGGCGATTTTGGAACGGCGAAGACATTCGGGTTGAGCGGCGGACAAGCGCCGATCTCGGTGAAAGTCGCCGATCTCAACGGCGATTCGAAGCCGGACATCGTCACGGCGAACGCAAAGACGAATAACATCAGCGTGCTGCTCGGCAACGGCAACGGCACGTTCAGCGCGGCATCGAATTTCAAGACCGGCGGCAAGAACCCGCGCGATATTGCGCTCGCGGATTTCAATCACGACAGCAACCTCGACATCGTCATTGCCAACGCGAAGAGCAATAACGTGAGCTTCATGCCCGGCGATGGAGCGGGACATTTCAAGGCGCCGACGCTTTTCGCCGTCGGCAAATCACCGGTTTCGCTCGCGGTCGGCGACTTCAACAGCGACGGCGACGCGGATGTGGTCGTGGCGAATGGCAGCAGTTCGTTCGAGAGCGTTTTGATCGGCAGCGGACTCGGCGGCTCGCTTGCATTTGAGCGGCAGGTTCAAGTGAAATATCCGCGCGAACTGAAGCCGCAGGGTGTGGCGGTCGGTGACTTCAATTTCGACGGTCACGACGACATCGTGCTCACGAATTTGCACAACCAGTCGATCAGCGTGCTGCTCGGCAACGATAACGGCACTTTCTCCAATCCCTTCAATTTCCACACCAGCGTCCATCGCGGACAACAGCCGTCGTCGATTGCCGTAGTCGATTTGAACAACGATGGGCTCGTCGATTTCCTGATTACAAATACCAATACAAACGATATCAGCGTGTTGCTGAGAAGCGTGACGATATGAACCGATTTTTTTTCCCGTCGAAAAAAACAAACCGATCCGCCCGGATCAAAAAAACCCAAGTGAGGCACTAACATGAAACGCTCGAAAAACTACAACTGGAAACGGTTTCTGCGCAGCAGAATCCACGATTTACAACTCAACGTGCGAAGTCGAAAACGCGCGCGAGCGTCATTCGAGCCGAGACAGTCGTTCTTTTGCGAACGGCTGGAGTCCCGCATTGTTTATGCCGCGGTGTTGAGCGGAAATGTGCTGCACATCACTGGCGATGACAGCGGTCCGTTTAATGACCAAATCACAATCAGCCTAAAAGCGGGCGATCCTTCGAACATTCACATCCAGCAAAATCTTGCGCCGGCGCAGGATTTTCTTGTCGCGAGTGTGAATCAAATCGTTGTTGACGGGTTGGCGGGCGACGACTCTCTGACAATCGATTTGACGAATGGAAATCCGTTGCAAGCAGGCGGTCTTAATTTCGACGGCGGAACCGGGCGCAACGTGTTAGTGCTGACGAACGGTTCGGAGTCCAAAGACGTGCACTCGCTTGGGCCGAATCCGGGACAAGGAGCGATCGACCTCACGCTCACGGGCACGGGAGCTGGCAGTTCATTCGTTCACTACCAGAACCTCGCGCCGGTGAATGATTATCTCGCCGGCCCGCTGGTTGTGAACGGCTCGGCGGCGTCGAATGCGATCAACTATACCGTTGGCCGCAACGACGCAGATACGGCCGATCAATCCGATCGCGGTCGTGTCACGGTGGATAATTTCGAGCCGATCCAGTTCTCGAATAAGACCACGCTGACGGTCAGCGGGCTCGGCGGCGACGACGTGATTAACTTGAATAATCCGAACACGCCGAACGATCTGACTGATATTTTCGTCAATGGCAACGATCCGACAGCGAGCGACGTGCTGATTGTCAATGGCACTACGGCGCTTGATTCGATTCATGTCTCGCTGACCGGATCCGACACCGCGGATATTACCGGCGCCGGTCCCGTTGCGATCCATGCTGCTACCATCGAGCAGTTGAAAGTGAACGGGCAGGGGAATGGCGACGCACTTACAATTTCGACACCGGGATTCGACGACATTGTTTATACGCCCGGCGCGAATGTCGATGCAGGCAGTCTCACTGTGCAAAATGCCTCCCTTGGGCAAGTGCTCCCGGTGAGCTTCTCAAATCTCGGCAATGCCGGGACATTGGCGATTTCATCGTTGTTCTCCGTGCTCGAGGTGAACGGCACATCGCACAGCGACGTATTTACCGTGGACGGTGGAACGAGCACCGTGCAGGTGCTTAGCAACGGAGTGATTCCTGTGCCTGTGACACTGCCTATCACCACAAGTGGCGTGTTTGCTCTTACGTTGCACGGCCTGGATGGAAACGACTCGTTCCAACTGCACGGCACATTACCTTACCTCCAAACAACGATCGATGGCGGTGATCCATCTGCTTCGGATAGTGTCACCCTTTATGGCACGAGCAGCGCCGATGCGATCGGTGTCGCACTTGATGCCGCGGGCGATACGGTGACCGGTTTCGGTGGAACCGTCACGCTGCTTGGCGTCGAAAATCTCGCGATCAAAACCGCGCAAAGTGATGACAGTGTCAGCGTCACGAATTTCGGCGCTGCATCGGATTTGCATCACATAGCGATCGACACCGGCGGCGATTCCGACACGCTTGCTGTGTCGACGACGAAACTCGCCGACAACATTACTTACACGCCGACTGCGTCGGATGGTGGATTACTCACGGCAAACGGCGTCGGGCCGGATCTGACATTCACCGGACTCGGCAGCACCTTTACGCTCGATCCGCTCGGCGGCGGCGACACGCTGACCGTGCTCGGCACGACTGCAAACGACAGCATTAGTATCCTACTCGATGCAACAGTATCGGTGCAGGTGAATGCGCTAAAGACGATTCAGGTCACCACACCGGCAAATCTCGATAGCCTCATCGTTTCAGCCGGAGCGGGGGCGGACGCAATTTCCGTGAGCGGCGCGGGCGCCTTGAATTCGCTGCTGGTGAATGGACAGGACAACAACGACAGTTTAACTGTTGATTTCTCAAGTGGAAATCCGATTCCGACCTCCGGAATCACCTTCGATGGCGGCCTCGGAAACGATTCGCTGACGCTCTCCGGCGGAAGCGAAACCGCGGAGACTTATTCGCCCGGATTGATTCCCGGTGCTGGAACCATCGCGATCACGTCGAGTGCGAAAGCTGGCATCATTCATTTTGCAAACATCGAGCCGTTGATCGACACAGTGAGCGGTCCGCTGACGGTGAATGGAACCGACGCGAATAATGCGATCAATCTCAAAGCCGGCTCGTCGCTCGCGCAAAACAGCGGCGTTGTCTCCGTCGATAATTACGAGTCGATTGAGTTTACCAACAAAACGTCTCTAACGATCAGCGCTGGAGCGGGGGATGACGTGATCAACTTGAATGATGCGACGACGCCGGTTGGGTTGACGGACATTTTTGTTGATGGAGGTGACGCCACTGCAAGCGACAAACTCATTGTAAATAACCTGAACGCCTCCAATCCGGCGACGTTCACGCCGACCGCGGCCGACGCAGGAGACATTACTTTTAGTGCACAGCCGAACGTCCATTTCACCACGGTCGAAGCAGTCACGATCAACGGTCACGGCAACAATAACAACTTGACGGTATTTGGCACCGCAGGCAACGACACGTTCAATTACACTCCCGGTTCGACAACCGACTCCGGTTTTGTGCAGGTGAACGCGCTTGTGCCCCTGACGTTTATCAACTTGGGAACCACTGCCAGTGTGCTTTTGGATGGCAACGGCAGCGACGATACACTCGTGTTTAACGGCAGTTCACTCGACGATAATGTGACTGTGGCGGCAACCAGCGGCGCGATTAGCCTCACGAATGCGATCGGCGCATATCTGCCGGTCACGACGCGTGGAATTACTGCGTTGAAACTGAATGGCCTCGATGGCGATGACAATTTCGACATTTCGTTTGCGACTCCTTTTACCAGCAGCATCACTGTTTCCGGCGGCGATCCGTCACACTCGGATCTGCTCACGCTCAACGGCGATCCGAACGCGGCGGAATCGGTGACGATTTCACAAGACGCAAATCCGACGCAGCAGTTGATTACCGGGCTCGGCACGACGATGCACGTTTCCGGCGTCGAGCTCATCGCTTATACGGGCGTCGGATCCAACGATAAACTCGACGTAAATACCGGTCCTGCCGACAACGTGATTCGTGTCGCACGCGGAAGTGCGTTTGACGAAGTCACGTCGGATTCATTGCCGACGATTGATTTTACCGGTCTCGACACGTTTACATTGACGCCTGGTAAAGGCAAAGACGTGGCGACATTCGCGACCACCGGACTCAGAGGAGCAAATCATTATAACTACGACGCGCAGGCGGTGGACGTTCTCGTGATCGAAGGACAGGACGGCGGCGCGAATCGCAACGACAGCTTCACCATCACGAATCCAGTTGGTGGTTCCGTCGCAGTCACCGACAACAATCCGCTCACACCCGGCAGCGTTACCGTGACCGCGACAAACACGATCGCAGGTTTGGAAATCAACACACTCGGTGGCGACGACTCGGTGACGATTGACGTGGGTGGCACAGCGCTGATTACAGTGCCGATCACGTTTGATGGTGGCAATGGACATGACTCGCTGACGATCCAAGGAACGCCGCGTTATTCAGTCACGAACTCTTACACACCCGGCGCAGTGATTGATGGCGGACGTCTCGATTACCAAGGCAATGGCGACGAAATGATCGTCGATTTTGCGCATCTTGAACCGGTGAGCGATTCGGTTCCCGCGACAAGTCTGACGGTGAACGGCACAGCCGCGCCAAACGCAATCAGCTATTCGAATATTGGCACGAATGGGCTTGTGACTGTCGATGGTTTCGAGTCGCTCACATTTACAAACAAAACACAGCTTGTTCTCAACGGCGGATCGGGCAGCGATGAGATCAGCATCCATGCCGATGCAGCGCCGACTGGCTTGACGAATATCGTCGTCAACGGCGGCGATCCGACCGCGAGCGATACGCTAATCGTGACCGGCACGTCGAGCTTCGACGGCTTCCGCTATAATCCGACCAGCGCGAGCGCCGGCACGGTAAACGTCAACGCGCTGCCGCAAATCCAATACACCGGAATCGAACACACCGTGCTCGATGGACAGGCGGGTAACGATCGTTTCCGCATCGGTGCGAACTTCGGCACAGTCACTGTGATTGGCGGCGATGGGTCAGACACAATTGATTTCCGTGACTCGAATCGTGCAGTCATTTTCGACATGCGCAAACTCGACGTCGCGCAACGCGTGAGCACCGGGAATGAATTTGTCACACTCGGTGACCGCGTCGAAAATTTCACCGGCTCCGACTTTAACGATCTGATAACGACGGACGTTCAACCGTTTGCGCAATCGATCGATGGCGGACCGGTTTTTGGCGACGAAAACCCCGCGACGGTTCCGCCGGGCGATACGTTGACTGTCGATGCGAACGGCAGTGTGCTGACCGTCAAGAAAACAGGCGCTGAGGATGGCACTGCGACGGGATTTGGTTACGCGCCGATCACGTTCAACGAAATTGAGACGCTGCACACCATCAATACCGCTGGCGGCAGCACTGGGGGCACGGGCAGCTCGCTCAATAACAATGCGTTTAACGTCAGCATCAACTATCCGACCGGACATCGCCCGCGCGGTGTAGTGGATGCGGATGTGAATGGTGACGGGCACACCGACCTTGTGCTCACGTCGCGTCACGAAGGTGTCGTGCAGGTGATGCTCGGCAACGGTGACGGCACATTCCAGGCGCCACTCACATTCTCGAGCGGCGGCTCGCATCCGACCGCTCTCGCAGTCGGCGATTTTGATGGAATCAATGGTCCGGACATCGCAGTTGTCAACGGGCACAGCAAAGACGTCGTGATTCTCGAAAACAACGGTGCGCCGGTGCCGAACTTTACGATCTCGAGCACGATTCCAGGCTTGGGTAAAGACGCGCGTTCCATTCACGCTGCGCAACTCGATGGCATTAACGGCGACGATTTGGTTGTGACAAACAACCACACGTCCACCGTCAGCGTGCTGCTGAGCGCTGGCGGCTTGTCCTTCTCGCCGCCCACCAGTTTTGCGACAGGCGGACATCAGGCACGCGATGCGCAGATAGTCGATCTCAATGGCGACGGCGATCTGGACATCGTCACAGCGAACTACGCCTCGAAAAACATAAGCGTGCTCCTCAACGATGGCTCCGGCGGCTTTGGCGCGCCGGCGCTCTTCACCACGGGCAGGTATCCCACATCGATTACCATTGGTGATCTCAATCACGACGGAAACCAGGACGTCATCGTCTCGAACAGCTCGAGCGCATTCTTCAGCGTGCTGCTCGGGGACGGCGCCGGCGCCTTCAAGCCGCAAATCCAGACAAAATATCCTCACGGCCAAAGACCGCAGGCGATCGGAATCGGAGATTTCAATTTCGATGGCATCCTCGACATCGTCGTGGCGGATCGCCGAAGCGACCAACTCGGATTCGTGCTGGGCGTTGGCAATGGCACATTCACCGCGCCTATATTTGTAAAAGTGGGCAATGTGCGCGGGCTACAGCCAACTTCGCTCGACGTCGGCGACTTCAATCAGGACGGCGCGAGCGACATCGCGATGATCAACCTCGAGACCGACAACGTCAGCGTCGTGCTGCGCCATGTGTAAACAAAGCGTGTAACTCGCATCGCCGATTTTGCTTTCGCGGCGGAATCTGATTTGATGTCGGCAATGGCGCAGCCACCGACTGGCACAATCACGTTTCTGTTCACCGACATCGAGGGCAGCTCTCAACTCTGGGAGCGGCATCCCGAGGCGATGCGTCTGGCCCTGGCAAAGCACGACACGATTTTGCGCGAGGCGTGCGAAACTCGCGGCGGATTCGTCTTTAAAACGATCGGCGATGCATTTTGCGTTGCATTCGATACGGCGCACACGGCATTCATCGCAGCGCTGGAGGCGCAGCGGTTGTTAAACGGAGAGTCGTGGGACCAAACCGGCCCCCTGAAAGTGCGCATGGCGCTGCACACCGGACCGGCGGAGCATCGTGATCGCGATTATTTCGGACCGGCTCTGAATCGCGTGAGCCGCTTGCTCGCAGCGGCGCATGGTGGACAGACCCTGCTCTCGCTGCCGACGGAGGAACTCGTGCGCGATCAACTGCCGGACGGCGTGCGACTGCGCGATCTCGGCGAGCGCCGGTTGCGCGATCTCACACGACCGGAGCGGATTTACCAACTCGTCGCGGACGATCTCCCGTCCGAATTTCCGTCGCTTCGCTCGCTGGAAAGCGTGCCGAACAATCTGCCCGCGCAATTGACGACGTTCGTCGGACGCGAGCGCGAAATGGCGGAGGTAAAGCGTTTGTTAAATGCAACGCATCTGCTCACGCTCACCGGCGCAGGCGGCACCGGCAAGACGCGCCTTTCGCTGCAAGTCGCCGCGGACGTGCTCGAGCAATTTCCCGACGGCGTCTGGCTTGTCGAATTTGCAACGATTGACGATCCGGCGCTCGTGCCGGAATTGGTTGCCGCTGCGTTAAACGTGCGTCAGGAGCCGGATCAGTCACTCGTCATTACGTTGACAAACTTTCTCCGCGCGAAAAACGTGCTGCTCATCCTCGACAACTGCGAGCACGTCGTTACTGCGTGCGCGCGTCTGGCAGAAACGTTGCTGCGCGCCTCCTCGAATTTGCGCATCCTCGCGAGCAGTCGCGAGCCGCTCGCCATCGCGGGCGAAACGGCGTGGCCGCTTCCCGCACTTTCGCTGCCCGAGGAATATTGGCGCAACATCCGCGGCGGCGACGATGCGATTGAGCGGCTCGCGCAGTTCGAGTCGGTCCGGCTGTTCATCGATCGCGCGAGAGCGGCTCGCCCCGCATTCATTTTGACAAACGAAAATGTCATCACCGTCGCGCAAATCTGCTCACGTCTGGACGGCATTCCGCTCGCCATCGAGCTCGCCGCGGCGCGCGTGAAAGTGCTCTCGCTTTCACAAATCGCCGAACGGCTCGACGACCGTTTTCGCTTGCTCACGAGCGGCTCGCGCACTGCGCTGCCGCGCCAGCAGACCCTTCGCGCGCTCATCGATTGGAGCTACGATTTGCTCAGCGAGTCCGAGCGCAAGCTGCTCCAGCGGCTTTCCGTATTCGCGCGCGGACGCACGCTCGAAGCCATCGAAGCCGTCTGCTCGGGCGAGGGGATCGAGGATTTTGAGATCGTCGATTTGCTGACTCAACTGGTCGACAAATCGCTCGTCAGCGTCGAGAAATCGCCCGGCAAGGAGGCGCGCTATTACATCACCGAATCGATCTGGGACTACAGCCGGGAAAAGCTCGAGCAGAGTGGCGAGCGCGAGACATTCCGTATCCGGCACCTGGATTACTTTCTGGCGTTCGCCGAAAAAATCGAGCCCCTCTTGTTTGGCCCGGATCAGCGCGCCGTTTTTGCGCGTATCGAGGAGGATTCCATCAATACGCGCTTTGCAGTCGAGACCGGTTGCGAGCTTCCCGGTCAGGCGCCGAAAGCGTTGCGCATTCTCTCGGCCGCACAGCGCATTGTCGAAGTGCGTGGCTTGTTTAAAGAATCGCGCGAGCTTTTCGCGAAGCTCCTCAGTCATCCCGAGAACGCCGCGCGCAATGCGGTCCGTGCAAAGGCGCTTGCCGCCGCGGCTCGGCTCGCGTGGATTTCCGACGACCTCGTTCCGGGCCGTCAATATCAGGAGGAGGCGCTCGCCATTTACCGCGAGATCGGCCTGCGCACCGGCATCATCGATTCGCTCGGCGACCTCTCGATGTATCTGTGGGATGTTAATGACATCGCAGGCGCGAAGGCGTTGCTCGACGAAGCCGAGTCGATGCTTGAGCCGGGTGATCGCCGGTTGCGCGCCGATCTCCTCAGCGACCGCGCGGCGGTTGCCGCCAGCGAGGGCCGGCACGAGGAAAGCCTCGCACTCAACGGGCAAAGCCTCGCCCTTTACCGCGAGCTCGGCGACTGGTGGTTCGTCGCCATCGTGCAATGGGCGACCGGCGTTACCGCACTCCGCCTCGGGTTCATCGAACAGGCGCGCACCCATTTTCGCGAAAATCTCGAAGCCGCGCGCGACATCGGCTCCGGCTGGGGGCTGCCGTTTTCCATCGAGGCATTCGCCGCCCTCGCCGTCACGGAACAGCACTACGACCGCGCCGCCCGTCTGCTCGGCGCTGCCGAGGCGCTGCGTGAAAAAGCCGGCATCGCCACCGCTCCCGCCGACCATCCGGCCATGCGCGAGATTCTTGCATCGGCTGCGGAGAATTTTGCGAAAAAGGAAATCGCAGACATCCGGCGCGAAGGTCGCAAATTGAGCGCCGAGGAAGCAGCCGCCTTCGCGCTAGCGGATTAACTGGCCCCGTCTTGAGGGACGCGCGCCGACGCGTCCCTGCCTGCTTGGGGCGTGCAGGCGGATTCGCGGGACGGCGCGGCGGCCGTCCCTCCAGTCGCGGCGTTCTTTACCGCTTGTCTTTGCAAGTTGAGGAAATGACTTTAAATCAATCGTGCGATGATCTTGACCTTAGAAGACCTCCGCGGTGTCGGGCGGTGGGCTGCCGATTGTGCGGAGCGGGTGTTGCCGCTGTTTGAGACGAAGGTGCCATCCGATCCGCGCCCGAGCGAGGCGATCGAGGGGATTCGGGAGTTTGCGCGCGGGGGGAAGCGGACGGCGCGATTGCGCACCGTGGCATTGGCGGCTCTCGCTGCCGCCCGTGAAGCCGGCGATGAGGCGGCCGGCGCGGCTGCACGCGCCGCAGGCTGTGCGGCGTCGAGCGCTTACACGCATCCATTGCCAGCCGCTCATCATGCGAAACACGTTCTCGCGCCGGCGGCGTATGCGGCACAGGCGCGAGAACTTGCGGCGAACGACCCAAACGCAGGTGACGAGGAAATCCGGTGGGCGATTGAGCACGCCTCGTCGGAGGTTCGCGCGGTGGTGCAAAAGTGGCCGGCGCGCGGTCCAGGTCGTGGCAGGTTCAATGCGCTCCTTTATCAGCTAGATGCCGAGCTTCGCCGCTGAAGTCATCCACGCCTGCCGGCGGAGTTGGGCTTTTTGTTTTGCTTTAATTCCCTGAGCCGGTAGAACAGCGGCGAAATTTCTGCACGGCGGCGGATTCCCTCCAGCGTTGCGTGGCGCAGAAATCGCTTCTACCAATCGCATGCAGCTTTCCGTATCCCTCTCTCCTATACGTATTTCTACGGTGCGCACTGTGGCGCTGTCGCTTTGCGCAGCCGGGGCAATTTTCGCCAGTTCCAACGCAAAAGCGGAACCGTTTTTCGGCGGTTCGCGCATGTCGTCGATCGGGACAGTGCAGCCATTTTACACCGGCGCGCGGACAACGCGGGTGCGGACGGAAATCGCGCTGTATCAGCCGCGCACCGAGCAGCCGGTCGAGCGTCCTGAGCCTGAAGAGGAACCGGCACCGCAGCAGCAGCAGGTGGAAAGCAGCGGGCCGCAGCCGACTGTTTCCGGCAGCCGCGCGGTGCTGCGCCGAGGCGTGGCCTATGCGCCATCGAGTGCGCCGGCATCGGTGAAGCGGGCGATCTGGGCGGTGAATGCGATCCGCCGGAAGCCTTACAAATGGGGCGGCGGGCACGGATCATTTAGCGATTCGGGCTACGATTGCTCGGGCAGTGTTTCCTTTGCGCTGCACCATGCGGGCGTGCTGAACTCGCCGCTGCCCTCGAGCGATTTCCTGCGTTACGGCGAGCGCGGTCGCGGACGCTGGGTGACAATCTACGCGCGACACGGCCACACGTTTGCCGTCATCGCGGGGCTGCGGCTCGACACGACTGATTTTTACCGCGGCGGCGATGTCGGTCCGCGCTGGTATGCCGACGGACGCGATACGTGGGGATTTTCGGCGAGGCATCCGGTCGGGCTTTGACCGGCGGGCGTTAAGAGTTAAAAGTTAAGAATTAAAACGCCTTGCAGCGGATTCTTAATTTTTAAATTTTAGCTCTTAACTTAGCCATGCCTGTTCAATTCAAGGATTACTACGAGACCCTCGGCGTATCGAAAACGGCGACGCAGGACGAGATTCGCAAGGCTTTTCGCAAGCTCGCGCGGCAGCACCACCCCGATGTCGCGAAGGAGAAGGACAAGAAGGCCGCCGAGGCGAAATTTAAGGAAATCAACGAAGCCTACGAGGTTTTGAGCGACCCGGAGAAGCGGAAGAAATACGATACACTCGGTGCGGACTGGGAACGCGGCGGAGCGCAACCGCCGCCTCAGTGGCAGCACGGTTTTGGCGGCGAGGGGAATGGCGGCACGGAGTTCCATTTCGGCGGCACCGGGTTTAGCGATTTCTTCGAACAGTTTTTCGGCGGCATGAGCGGACGCCGCAATCCATTCGGCGGCGGCTTTGCAGGCCAGGAAATCTCGCAACGCGGACAGGATATCGAGGCGGACATTCTCGTCACGATCGAAGAGGCGATGCATGGTTCCAAACGTCAGGTGTCATTCCGCCGCTCGCCGCACGCGAAGACCGAGACTTACAACGTGCGCATCCCTGCGGGTGTTCACGAGGATCAGCGCATTCGGCTTGCGGGGCAGGGGGGCAAAGGCGCGCATGGCGGCCCTGCCGGTGACCTGTATCTGAGGGTAAAATTTGCGAAGCATCCCGATTATCGCGTCGAGGGAAACGATCTCATTCACGATCTCGAGCTGAAGCCGTGGCAGGCGGTGCTCGGCTGCGAAGTGTCTATTCCGACTCCCGAGGGGAAGGTGAAGCTGAAAGTTCCCGCCGGCACGCAAGCCGGTCAGCGTTTTCGCCTCAAGCAACGCGGCCTTCCGAAGACTGCGAGCACGCGCGGTGATCTTTACGTCATGGCGGAGATCGACATTCCCAAAACGCTCACGAAACAGCAGCGGGAGCTGTGGGAAAAATTGCGCGACGCAGAGTAGGGCGCGTTACGCCAACTGGCTCTGCACGAAATCGTGGTAAACCAGGGTGTCGTCGTTCGTCGTCTGCACCACTTCGTTAACGATGTGGCCGAGGTCGGAAATCTCATACGGTTTCGCGATGCAGGCGCAGAAGCCGTATTCCCGGTAGCGGCTCATCACCGGATCGGTCGCGTAACCGCTGGAGACAATCGCTTTCACGGTCGGATCGAGCTCGATCAATTTCTTCACCGCTTCGGCGCCACCCATGCCGCCGGGGATAGTGAGATCGCTGATCACGGCGTCGAATTTTTCGCCGCGCTCCATCGCTTCCTTGTAAAAACGAATCGCGGTAAGCGCGTCGTTGGCGGCGGTGACATGGTAGCCGAGCGGCGTGAGCGCACAGGTGACGATTTCGCAGATGGCTTCTTCATCATCGAGAACGAGGATGCGACCGCTGCCGTTTTCGGGGTCGGCTTTTTGCGGACGATCGAAGGCGACTTCCTTGTCGGTCGCGGGCAGATAAATGGAGAACGTGGAGCCCACGCCGACCTTTGACTCGACGGTAATAATGCCCTCGTGGTTTTTCACGATGGAATACGACGTCGCGAGTCCGAGGCCACTGCCTTTCGGTTTGGTCGTGAAATAGGGATCAAAAATCTTTTTGAGGTATTCCTCAGGAATGCCGATGCCTTCATCCGTGACGGTGACCTTCACGTATTTGCCGGGACGCAGTGGCGAGAGGGCGGCGCTTTCCTCGATGAGCTGGAAATTCTCGCAGCGCACGCGCAGTGTGCCGCCGGCGGGCATCGCTTGTTCGGCGTTGATGGTAAGATTGTTGACGACCTGGCTGATCTGGCCGGCGTCGATTTCGACCGGCCATAGGTTGTCCGGCAGGGTGAAGTCGCTGCGAATATTGCTGCCGCGAAGTGAGAACGAGACGGTTTCGTTGATGAGCTGGCCGACCGAAGCGGTCTTCTTGATCGGCGCGCCGCCTTTGGCAAACGTGAGCAACTGCTGCGCGAGTTCCTGCGCGCGGAGCGATGCTTTTTTCGCCGTGATGAGTCGGTCGTGGTTTTCCTCGCCGACTGGAATGCTGATGAGCGAGAGGGAAAGATTGCCGATGATCGCGGTGAGCAGGTTGTTAAAATCGTGCGCGATGCCGCCGGCGGCCACGCCGAGCGATTCGAGCTTCTCGGCTTTGCGGCGCTCTGCTTCGAGATGTTCTTTTTCCGTGATGTCGCGGAAGACGAGCACGACGCCAAGCTTGCTGTTGCGTTTGTCGCGAATCGGCGCGGCGCTGATTTCGATCAGGCGCTCGATGCCCTCGCGCGAGACGACGACAGCATGCGACGCGGAGCCGACGACCGAGCCGGTTTCAATGATCCGCTCGACGATTGCCTGCGACGGTTTGCGTGTGCGTTCGTTAAGGATGTTGAAAACTTCGACAAGCGGTTTGCTCAATACCTGTTCCTGCTTCCAACCAGTCAAACGCTCGGCAACATTGTTAACCATCACGATATTACCCTCGACATCGGTCGCAATAAAGCCGTCACCAATGGAACGCAGTGTAACAGCGAGACGTTCTTTTTCCGCGTTGAGATCCTCCTCGAATCGCTTGCGCTCGATTTCCGCTGCGGCGCGCGCGGCAAAAATCTGCAGCGTCGATTCGGCGATCTGCATGTTGTCCATTACTTTCGTGTCGATGACGCCCATCAAGCCGACGGTGCGACCTTTGTGGTCGTTGAGCGGCATCGCGACGAAGCTTTGCGCGCCGAGTTCCTTCAGCACGTCATCCTTCGGGAACGCCTCGCGCACATCGCGCGGATAAGCGCGAAAGCCTTTCTTCAGCGCCTCCTCGCATGCGGTGTTCGCGAGCTTGTAGTTCATCTTGCTGCGAATCGTGCCATGCTCGGCGATGACGAGCGTGCAGGCGTTCTCGTCGCCTTTGCGCGCCATTTCGAGCACGAACGAAAAATCGCTCTGTAATGCTTTGGACAATTGTTTAACCAACGAGCGGACGAACTCTTCGCCGGTCGTTGACGAAACACCGAGACCGATATGTTTCAATGTTTCTTCGGAACGTTTACGCTCCGTGACGTCACGAATGAGCGCGACAAAATGCCGCTTCATCTCGACTTTCATTTCGCTGAGCGAAATTTCGATTGGGAATGGGTAGTAACCTTGGCGGTGCCCCATCGCCATCATCGTGCCGCGGCCGAGTTGTGCCATGTCGTGTAAAAACAAGCGCTGCGGGACGAGTTGGGTGATGCTCTGCGCGAGCATTTCCTTGGACGTGTAGCCGAACATTTTCTCCGCGGCCGGATTCATCGATTGAATCAACCCTTGCTGGTCCATCGTGATCACACCATCGAGCGTCGTCTCGATGATCGAGCGCGTCTGCGCCTCGGCGCTTTCGATTTTTTTCAGGTGCCTGCTGTAAGCGACGAAGCTATACCAGCTCGATGCGACGAGAACGGCGATCGCAAAGATGCAAAGCGCTGCAAAACCAGTTGTTCTCAGGATGCGCTCAAGCGAAGCATGACCTTTCGCGGAGTCGTAAACCGCCATTTCGCCTTGCTCAAATTGGTTCATGATCTGGCGAATACCATCCATGATTTGTTTGCCGTTGCCGCGCGCAACCATTGAGACAACGTCCTTGTTTTCCTGCCGCGCGGCGATTTCCGGGAGCGCACATTCGCGCTGCCAGCGTTCGAGTTCGATGCGGATTTTTCCGAACGCCTCGAGCTGTTTTGGCGCGCTGTCGAGCAGCACGCAAAGGTGGCCGTGATACGTGTAAAACTCGCCGAGCGCGCGTTTGTAAGTCTCAATAGAAATGTTCTCACCGGTGAGGAGATAACCGCGCTCGGCTTTTTCCATCTCGAAAATCGCGTTCTCCACTTTCGGCGTGAAGACGAGCACTTGGAACGCCTGGTTCGCTGCATCCTGATCGTGAACACGGCTGTTTATCCCGCTTTGTTCATTGTCCTCAACGGCCTGAAGCGACTTGCGCGCTTCATCGAGCAGCGAATGGCCCGGCGTGATATCGGCGAGCCAATTCGTTGCCGCAGTTTGAGAGCGTCGTTTTTCGATGCTGGGAGTGGCGACGGTTTTGACCCATTGATCGACAACGCGCCGGACTTCCGCGACTGATGCGCGCTGTTGCGGCTCGTTTTCCAGCAGCGCTGAAAGTTCGTCGAGGCGCGTAACGATCAGGCTTTTGCGGCGCTCAAACGGATCGAGATACGATTGCTGTCCGGTGAGCAAATAGCCGCGATGACCGGTTTCGAGATTCGCAATGTCGTTCTCGATTTTGTTCGCCTCACGCAAAATTTCCAGCGAGCGGCCGCGCAGGTTTTCGTAGTTATGATCGCGAATGGCGACCATCAAGAAACAGACCGCCAGCATAGCGATGGCAAAGATGCCAACGAGCGATGAGCCAAGCAGCTTGGCGTAAAAGCGATCTTCCGCGAGCAATAAAGCGCGGAACTTTTTGATGAAGGCGATCTTCTCGGCAATGCCCATAGGTTTGCCAAGTCGAGAAAGCTAGTATTATGCCGCAGCTTGCTAGTATTTAAGAAATGCCCGCACCGGCACCGGCTCGAGATTTTTCCGGCCTGCGAGAAACTCCAGCTCGATCAAAAACTGCGCCTCGAGCAGATCGCCGCCCATTTTCTGGATCAGCTTGATTGCCGCCGCCGCCGTGCCGCCGGTTGCGAGCAAATCATCGATCAGCACGATGCGCTCGCCGGGCGAGATCGCGTCAACGTGCATTTCCACGCACGCTTCGCCATATTCGAGTGTGTAGGAAGCCGACTCGGTTTTGTAAGGCAGCTTGCCCTTTTTCCTCACCGGGACAAAACCAAGCCCAAGTTTATACGCCACCGCCGCGCCGAACAAAAATCCGCGCGCGTCAATGCCGACGATTTTGTCGATTTCTTTCCCGCCGCATGCATCGGCGAAGGTATCGATCGCATGTTTAAATAACAAACCGTCGGCGAGAATCGGCGTGATATCTTTGAACAAAATGCCCTGTTTCGGAAAATCGTGCACGTCGCGCACAGCCTGGGCGAGGAGCGTGATGCGGTCGGAAGTCATGGTGCGCGGTTGTGACAGAAAAAGCGCGCACTAGCAAGCCGCCGTGCTGTGTGTTTGCAAAAGCCGCACCCGCCCGCTAAGGTGGCCGACTCGCCATGGATCGCGTTCTGCTGGTCGCTTCCACATTTTGTTTTTTGCTTGGCTTCGCCTACACGATGTTCGCGTTTGGCGCGGGTCGTTATCGTCCGTCGCGATTCAATTTCGGCGTGATCTCGCTCGGCTTCGCATTTCAAACGGCGTTTCTTTTTATGCGCGGACACGAGATCGGCAGTTGTCCGCTGACGAATCTTTTCGAGGTCTTCATTTTCCTGAGCTGGTCAATGGTGCTGCTCTATTTGCTCATCGGCACGGCATATCGGCTGTCGCTGCTAGGCGCGTTTACTTCACCGCTGGTTTTTATATTTCAAACATTCGCACTCATCGCGCCGATCGACACGCCGATGCATGCGCGCGTGATGCATAGCGCATGGCTGGAATTGCATGCGGCGATTTCCATCATCGCTTACGGCGCGTTCGCGCTTGCGGGTGTGGCGGGCGTGATGTTTCTCGTGCAGGAGCGCCAGCTTAAAACACATCAGCTCCGTTCGTTCTTTTTTCATCTGCCGCCGATTCACGATTTATCGGTCGCGATCAATCGTCTGCTGCTCACCGGCTTCGCGCTTTTAACGATCGGACTGCTCGCCGGTTTTGCTGTGCGAATCGATTGGGTGAAAGTCTCGTGGGGAATTGGCGTGTGGCTGATTTACGGCGCGATTTTACAGGCTGAAAAATGGAAACGCGTCAGCCCGCGACGCGTCGCGCAACTCGCGGTTGCCGCATTCACGATCACGCTCTCGACATTGTGGGGACTGAATTTCATCAGTGCACCGAATCATTTGTAATCCATTTATGATTCCAGATTGCAATTCATGACCGTTCTCTGCTTCGGCCTCAGCCATCAAACTGCCGACGTCGCGTTACGCGAGCGTTTCGCCATCGCCGAGCATGAGCTTGGCGAAGCCGCGCATCGGCTCGGCTCGTTCGACGGCATCGGCGAAGCGGTGATCGTCTCGACGTGCAATCGAGTCGAATTTTACGCAGCCGCCGATGAGCCGGAGCGCGGGCTGGCTGCACTACGGCAGTTCGTGAGCGAGCGTGCAGCGGCGGATGCAGGCGCGTTTTCCTCTTTTTATAAAATCGACGGAGCGCAAAGCGTGCGGCATTTGTTTCGCGTCGTGTGCGGGCTCGAATCGATGGTCCTCGGCGAGACGGAAATTCTCGGTCAGGTGAAAAAAGCGTATTCGATCGCGGTGGAACATGGCTCAACCGCGCGACATCTCAACAAGCTTTTCCAACGCGCGTTTAACGTCGCAAAAGAGGTGCGGACGAAGACGAACATCACCCGCGGTTCGGTCTCGGTCGGCTCCGTTGCCGTCGATCTTGCGGAGAGAATTTTCGGTCGTTTAAATACGTGCAAAGTGATGATTCTCGGCGCTGGCGAGACTAGCGAGCAAACCGCGCGCGCGCTGCTTTCGCGCGGAGCGAAAAGCATTTTGGTATCGAACCGCAGCTACGACCGCGCCGCTGCGCTCGCAGCCGAAATGGGCGGTGCGGCGATTCACTTTGATCATTGGGACAAAAATTTCGATGAAATCGACATCCTGGTCAGCTCCACCGCCGCGCCGCACGCAATTGTCACGCGCGATAAACTCGCGCCGGTGATGCAAGCGCGTAGAGATCGTCCGCTTTTCATCATCGATCTCGCAGTGCCGCGCGACGTCGAGGCTGCGGCGAACAAACTCGAAGGCGTTTATCTTTACGACATCGATTCGCTGCGCACGCTTTCCGAGCAATCGCTCGCGATTCGCCGGCAGGACCTCGCGATTTGCGAAAAAATGATCGACCGTCACGTTGCGGAATTTTCCGAATGGCTCGGCCGGTTGGGCAGTGAAGCAGTGGAGGCGCGCGACCTGCCGATCGGCGCGCGCGTTTCGCAATCGTGAGGCCGCTGGTCATCGGAACTCGCGGAAGCGCGCTGGCACTGGCGCAAGTGGAACTGGTTAAACAAGCGCTTTCGCGTGTCAATGACGGCTTTTTTGTTGAAGTCAGAAAAATCACGACTTCCGGCGATCGGCGGCAGGACGTGAACGCATGGCGCGAAAGTGGCGCGGGACTGAAGGGGATGTTCACGAAAGAAATCGAGGACGCGTTGCTTGCCGGCGAAATCGACGTGGCGGTGCATAGCTGCAAGGATTTGCCCGGCCATCTCGCGAACGGCTGCGTGGTGCGCGCGGTGCTCGAACGTGCAGCAACTGATGATGTTTTGATTTCAAAAAACGCGCGCAGTTTTTCTGCATTGCCGGCGAGAGCGCGCATCGCAACTAGCAGTGTGCGACGGCATCGGCAGTTGCTCGGATTGCGCGAAGATCTGCACATCGAAGAAATGCGCGGCAATGTGCCGACGCGTTTACGCAAGCTCCGCGACAGCGATTCGCTCGATGCAATCGTGCTGGCGCGAGCCGGTCTCGAACGGCTTGGCTACAGGGTTTCCGGCGGATCACTCGAATTCGAAGACACGCAATTTTCGACGGAATCGCTGCCGACTTTGCCCGCGATCGGGCAGGGGGCCATCGCGCTCGAATGCCGCGCGGACGATGCGCACACGGCAAAAATTCTCGAAGCGATCAACCACATGCCGACTTTCCAGTGCATTCGCGCCGAGCGCGAGTTGCTACGCCTGCTCGACGGTGATTGCCGTTTGCCCGTGGGGGCGAAAACGCGTATCGACGGCTCGCGATTACGGATGAGCGCAATCGTTTTTGATGAACGCACCGAGCCGCGCGTCGCCGAAAGCGAAGGCGACGTGAACGCGCCGGAGGAACTCGCAGAACGACTTTTTAAACTATTGTATGCAAGTTAAGACAAAAGGAATTTGCTATCTCGCCGGCGCGGGTCCGGGCGATCCCGGCCTCGTCACGCTGCGCACGCGAGAGTGCCTCGAGCAGGCCGAGGTCGTCGTTTACGATTACCTCTGCAATCCGGAGATTTTAAAATGGGCGGTGCCGGACGCGGAGATCATTTACGCTGGAAAAAAAGCCGGCGAGCACACGCTGACACAGGATGAAATCAATGCGCTGCTCGTCGAAAAAACGCGCGCCGGCAAACGCGTTGTGCGGCTGAAAGGCGGCGATCCGTTTTTGTTCGGGCGCGGTGGCGAAGAAGCCGAGGCGCTCGCGCAGGCGGGATTGCAGTTCGAAATTATTCCGGGCGTTTCGTCGGCAATCGCCGGGCCGGCTTACGCGGGCATACCCGTCACGCATCGCGACCGCAATTCACAGCTCACAATTTTTACCGGCCACGAAGATCCGACGAAGCCGGAGGCCGTGCTCGATTACGCGCAACTCGCGAATCAGCCGGGCACCAAAGTGATGCTGATGGGCGTGGAGCGAATTGAAAAAATCGCGAGCGCGCTGATCGCGCACGGAGCCGATCCAAAGCTGCCGGTCGCGATGGTGCGATGGGCTACGACGGGCCGCCAGCAAACCATTCGCGGGCGATTGGAAAATATCGCACAGATTGTCGCGGAGACCGGTTTCAGCTCACCGGCGGTCGCGATTTTCGGCGAAGTCGTGAAGTTGCGCGACACGCTGAACTGGTTCGAATCGCGTCCGCTTTTTGGCAAACGCGTCGTCGTCACGCGCACGCGCGAACAAGCCGGCGCTCTCTCTGTGGGGCTGCGTGCGCTCGGCGCGGATGTCTTCGAACTGCCGACCATTCGCATCGAGCCGCCGCAAAACTTGCGCGAATTCGCGGAGCTCGTGCAGGACTCACACACCTATGACTGGATCATTTTTACGAGCCCAAACGGCGTGAACGCGTTTTTTGAAATGTTTTACAAACTGTATGACGACGCGCGCGATATCGGCGGCGTCCGCATCGCGGCGGTCGGCCCGGCGACGGCGCAGCGCGTGCGCGATTTTCATCTCAAAGTCGACGTGCAGCCGGAGGAGTTTGTTCCCGAGGCAATCCTGCGTGGATTGCGCGAGCAGGGCTCGATTGAAAACGAGCGTTTTCTCATCGCGCGCGCGGAAGTTACGCGCGACGTGCTCGCGCCGGCGCTGAACAAAATGGGCGCGATCGTTGACGAAGCGATTGCGTATCGCACCGTGCCGGAAACGTCGGACGTCAGCGGTGCGATTGCGCGTTTCAAAAACGAAGGCGCGGATTTGGTGACGTTCACGAGTTCATCGACCGCCGAGAATTTCATGGCGATGAAACTGCCGATGCCCGCCGGCATTGAAACCGCGAGCATTGGTCCGCACACATCGAAGGCAATGCGCGCCCTCGGCCTGCGCGTCGACATCGAGGCGCGACAGCACGACGTGAGCGGATTGCTCAACGCCATCCGCGCTCATTTTTGCTGAATCACCGCTTCACATCGCACGGTATTTTCCGCGTCGCGGATTTGCGCGGTAATGCGTGGCGGCGATTGCGTCCAGTCGATGGTGAGCAGACCGAAATTGTAGCCGCAGAATAGATTTCCGCTGCGGTAACGGTTTGGCTCTTTGTCGAAGTCATAGAAGAAATTTTGCAGCGCGGGCGCGGCGAAATGGGTCATGCCACTGGAAGTGATGTCGTAGAGCGGCGAGGGAAAGCCGGCGATTTCGATGCATGAAATTTCGCCGAGATGGCGATCACCGCTGAGGATGATCGGACACCTCGGTTTTGTCTTCGCGAGTAGATCGAAGAGACGCTGACGCGCTTTCGGATAATCGCCCCACTTTTCAAACAGATGCTCGCACGCGATCACTTCCGTGCCGGAGCCGATGAGGTGAATCTGCGCGCTGCTGCCGGCGAGTTGCTGCTCGAGCCAGCGCCATTGTTCCTCGCCCAGAATGTCCGAATCCACGCCCGGTTTTCCGCGAAAATAACGCGTATCGAGCAGGACGACTTTTACGCTTTTGCTCGAAGGACCGAATGTGTAACTCGCGTATACTCCGCGTTGCGTGCGTCGCGGGCTGTCAGCCGATTCATCGAGAAAATCGAGCAGCAGTTTCTGGCTTTCAACTTTTTTCGGAAAGTCCGCGCCGCCGTCGCTTTCGCCGTAATCATTGTCATCCCACACACCGATCACGCGACACGTTTCATGCAGCTTTTGGTATTCAGGCTTCGACTTTTGCCACGCATAAAGATGCGCGAGATTAGCCATGTCGGCATTGCCGTAAACAATATCGCCGAGCCAAATCCAGAGCTGAGGCTGATCGGAGAGGATCGGCTCCCAGAGCCGGTTTTCACGCCACGGGCGGTTGCACGATCCAAAGGCGATGCGCGTCAGCGGCGGTTCCTCCGCGCGCGCAAACGTGCAGGCGAGCAGGAGGAATAGCGCGGCAAAAGAACGCATCCCCGTTTTTTACCCGCATAGGGAAAATCCGTATAGAAATTTACGGAAGACTATCAGGCGGTTTGCAGCTTGATAAAACAGCGAGCAGGTGCGAAAAGGCGCTTATGGGCGACTGGAAGCCATTGCCACACGTTCCAGAGGATCCCGGCTCGCGAGACGAGCTGGCGCGCGAGATGTTGCACCTTCTCGCGACCGACCGCGCTGCGCTGGAGCCGTGGATCGTCGAAAAAATTCCGCTGCTGCACGATGTCATTCTGATCGCCGAACGCGCGGTCGAGATGTCGGAAAAAGAGCACGTATTTGCAGCGGAGCGCGAGACGCTGCAGCGGATGCTGAGGAGCATTCGCGCGGAGCAGGAAAAATACGCGAGCTTTCTCGAGAACATCGCGGAGAACGATGTCATCGCAGCGTTACACCGTGCTGTTTACGACATGAAAACAGAGGGAACGATCCCGCCCGACTGGCGGACGCGCGAAGGCGACGTCGTGTCAGTGCTGCTCTGGCTCGTGGAATTTTTCGAGGAAATCGGACGCACTGCGGATTACAAGAAGGAAGGCGACAAGGGGCAGGAGCGCATCTCGATGTTGCGCGCTTACGATGCGATCGAAACGGCGATGGATCGGTTGCTGACGCTGACGCCGGAGCAACGCGCGGAGATGGAGCCGCTCGTGCAGCCGCTCTACGAGGGCATGATGTCGAATCGCACCGAAAACCTCGGGCCGGACGCGTAGCGCTGCTACGTGTATTTCAGCACTTCTTCGATTGTCGTGTCGCCATCGTAAATGCTGCGCAATCCATCTTCGCGCAGGCCGACCATTCCGAGCTCGAGCGCTTTTTGGCGAAGCACCACCGTCGGTGCGCGCTGGTTGATGAGCTCACGAATCGGATCGGTAATGTCGAGTAGCTCGTAAATGCCTTTGCGGCCTTTGTAACCGGTGTTGTTACATTTATCGCAGCCTTTGCCGTAGTAGAAATTTTTGTCGCCAATATCGTGCGGTGAAAGCCCGAGCTGCGTGAGCACCGCTTCGGTCGGCTCGTAAGCCGTGCGGCAATTCGTGCAAATCTTGCGGATGAGACGTTGCGCCAGCACGCCTTCGAGCGAGGAGGAAATCATGAACGGCTCGACACCCATGTCGATCAAGCGGGTAACCGCGCCGGGCGCGTCGTTCGTGTGCAGCGTGGAGAAAACAAGATGGCCCGTGAGCGAAGCCTGGATCGCGATTTGTGCCGTCTCGATGTCGCGCGTTTCACCGACCATGATGCGGTCGGGATCCTGGCGCAAAAAGGCGCGCAGCACTCGCGCGAAGCTCAGGCCGATCGATTCATTGACCGGCACCTGCACGATGCCCTCGATGTCGTATTCGACCGGATCCTCCGCCGTCAGCAGCTTCGAATCGATCGTGTTAATTTGGTTTAAGCACGCGTAGAGCGTTGTCGTTTTGCCCGAGCCGGTCGGTCCCGTGACCACGAAGATGCCGTTCGGCTTTTCGATAGTGTTCAGGATGTAACTCATCACGTAATCCGGCATCCCGAGCGCGTCGAGATTCAGGTTCACGGTCGTGCGGTCGAGCACGCGCAGCACGACGCTTTCGCCGAATTGCGTCGGCAGCGTCGAGACACGAAGATCGACCTGCCGGCCGGCGATCGATTTTTGAATGCGTCCATCCTGCGGCAGACGGCGCTCGGCGATGTTCAGGTTCGCCATCACCTTCACGCGCGAGATTACCGGCAACGCCAGGTGACGCGGCGGCGGCGCCATTTCGTAAAGCGCGCCGTCCACGCGGTAACGGATTTTAAACTCCGTCTCAAACGGCTCGAAATGGATGTCGCTCGCGCGGTCCTGGATCGCCTGATATAAAATCAAATCGACGTAACGAATGATCGGCGCGGCGTTCGCCTCCGCCTCCACGTTCTGCAAATCGATCTGCCCCTCGTCGCCGAACTGGATTTCCTCGCTGCCGAGTTGCGACAAAATTTCGTCCATGCTGCCCGCGTCCGTTCCGTAATTTTTTCGCAGCAACTCCTCGATCTGATGCACCGGCGCGACGACGACATGGATGTTTCGCCCGAGCGCGAATCGCAAATCCTCCGGCACCTGCGCATTCATCGGATCGACGAGACACACCGTGATCGCATCGCCGCTCATCCCGATCGGCAGCGCGCCGTGCAACCGCGCGAGGCCTGCCGGGATCAGCCGCAGCACATCCTGCGGAGGCTCGAAGCCGGAGAGATTGACCACATCCAACCCGAGCGCTTCGGCGAGCGTCTGGTAAAAACCCTCGTCCGTCGTGAAACCAAAATCGACGAGCGTTTCGACGACGTCCTTGCCGCTCGTGGCGATTTCCTGGTTAATGTCGTCCACCTGCGACTGGTCGATGATTCCCTGGTCGACAAAAAGATCGATGACTTGCTTTGCGTTCATGCGTTAAACGGCCGGTAAAAACAGCGCACGCATGCGGCGATTCCAATTCGGGAGAAACATGGAGATGAACTTAGAGATTCCGAGCGCGAAATCAATGCTCTTGGAGCTACCCCGCAAGGATTCGAACCTTGACTAAGAGATCCAAAATCTCCTGTGCTACCTTTACACCACGGGGTAAGTGAGGACGCAGAAAATAAGTCGCAAATCGTGAGAGGACAATCGCGATTTTTAGAAAATCGGCGCGTAATTATTGCAGGAGGTATGGGCCGTTGATCTCAACGGGCCGCGGATTCAACTTCGAGCAGTCTTGGTTCAGCGCGCGTTCGCGAAGGTGGCGCGGTTTTTGGCGAGCGTCTGGTCGATTTCGGCCAAAACGGCTTGCGGGCCGCGATAGGTGCCCCACGAATAGCTGTCGGACAAAACTTTTCCGTCGCTGTCGATGAACACTAGGTCCGGGATGCCGCGTCCGGCGTAGTGCGCGAGCGGCGAGGTGTGGATGTTTTCAAACGGCACTGCGGGCCACGGCATCGCGTCCACCTTCATGTAGTGCTGCATGTCGGCGGCGGAGCGGTCGCAGCTCACGAAGATGAGCTCGAAGTTCGGGTTCGTCGCTTTGTTGTGTTTATACCAATCGACCAATTGCGGGCTGAACGCGCGGCAGGGCGGGCACCATTCCGCGGAAAAATAAATCGCGTAGTAACGCACGGGCGCTAGCTGCACCGGGTCGAAAGGCTGGAGAAATCCGTCCTGCAGCACCAGGAGATCGTTGCCGATGGATTGCGCGATTTTCGATGAGGCGAGCGCCTGCTGCGCGGTCGCGCGTTTCAAGTCATCGTTATAACGCAGGATGTCGTCGCGCAGTCGGGCAATCGCCGCTGCGTCCTGCGGGCTGGTGTTTGTCTTGCGCGCGCGCAATTCCGCTTCGCGCCGGCGCAGTTCCTCCATTACCGGACTTGGTTGTTTCGGTGCGGCGTCTTTTTGCGCGAAAACTGCGGAGGCAAAGCTGGTATTCAATCGCTCGCCCACGAACTGACGTCCGGGAACCAGCGAAAGCGCGACGATCAAAATGCCCGCGAGATTCGTCAGAAAGCCCGATTTCGCCTCCGACCATTTCAATATCACGAAGAGTAACGACACCGGCGCGATGAAAAGGCAGCCGACTCCCCACCAGAGCGATTCGCGAAAAGCCGCGACGAGCAGCATGATCGAGCCGACACACGCCACGACTATGCCGAGGACAAGCAGGATAAGAAAAAGCGCGAACATAAGCGGCTGGTTACGCCGTTGTTTAGCAGTCCGCGCGCCACGCGATGGTGCAGTCTATTGACTCGCAGCGCCGGCGGCCGCATCGGCAGCGGGTTTGGCTGCTTTCGCAGCTGACGAATTCCTCGCATGTCAGCTTGCCGTCCGAATTTTCGCTGACAAGGGACGCACGCCTTGCTAAAACTGCGTCTCGCGTCCGGCGCGATGCCGGGTGGCGAAAACAAGAAACCCTCCGGAATATGGCTACAAAAACCCCCTCAGATGTCAGCAAGCTGGTCAAGGACCAGGGAATCAAGCTCGTGGATTTCAAGTTCTGCGACCTGCTCGGCACGTGGCAGCATTTCACCACGACGCTCAACGAATATAGCGACGATATTTTCACCGACGGCCTCGGGTTCGACGGCAGCTCGATTCGCGGCTGGAAGGTAATCAACGCGTCGGACATGCTCGTGATTCCCGACTCGACGACGGCGTGGGTGGATATTTTCAACGCGGAGCCGACATTGTCGCTGATCTGCACGATCGTCGATCCAATCACGCGCGAGCCTTACGACCGCGACCCGCGCGGGGTCGCGGAAAAAGCGGAGGCGTATTTGCAATCGACCGGCATCGCGGACACGGCGTTCTTCGGGCCGGAAGCGGAGTTCTTTATCTTCGACGATGTGCGTTTTGATTACACGTCGAACGGGTCGTTTCACTCGGTCGATAGCATCGAGGGCATCTGGAACACCGCGCGCGAGGAGTTCCCAAATCTCGGCTACAAGATTCGCCACAAGGAAGGCTATTTCCCCGTCGCGCCGACCGATACGCAGCAGGACATCCGCAACGAAATGTGTCTCGAACTGGAAAAAGCCGGCGTGCCGATCGAGCGCCAGCATCACGAAGTCGCCACGGCGGGGCAGGCGGAGATCGATATCCGTTTTGCGCCGCTAAAAGTGATGGGGGACTGGATGATGTATTACAAATACATCATTAAAAACATCGCGAAGCGGCACAACAAGACGGTGACCTTCATGCCGAAGCCACTCTTCGGCGACAACGGCTCGGGCATGCACACGCACCAGTCGCTGTGGAAAGACGGCAAGCCGCTTTTCGCCGGCAACGGCTACGCGGGCTTGAGCGAGATGGCGCTGTTTTACATCGGCGGCATCATCAAGCACGCCCGCGCTCTCACGGCGATCTGCAACCCGACGACGAATAGTTTCAAGCGGCTCGTGCCGGGCTTCGAAGCGCCGGTGAACTTCGCCTACAGCGCACGCAACCGCTCTGCCGCGATCCGCATTCCGACATACTCGGCGAATCCAAAGGCGAAGCGCATCGAGTTCCGCACTCCCGATCCGGCGGCAAATATCTATCTCGCGTGCTCGGCGATGTTGCTCGCGGGTTTGGATGGAATCCAGAACCGCATTGATCCCGGCGATCCACTCGACAAGAACCTCTACGACCTGCCGCCGGAGGAACTCGCGAAGGTGCCGAGCGCGCCCGATTCGCTCGATGGAGCGATCAAGGCGCTGGAAGCCGACCATGACTTCCTGCTCAAAGGCGATGTGTTTACGACTGACTTTATCGAGAACTGGATCGACTTGAAGAAAAAGGAATACGACGCGCTACGACTGCGCCCGCATCCTTACGAGTTCTCGATGTATTACGACGTGTAGTTTTAGGCAGCAAAAAGGCCGCTCTGCAAAGGAGCGGCCTTTTTCGTTTTTGTAGCTGTAAGCTGGCTAACCTATCTCGCGTTCGCGCAACCACTGAATCGCGAAGCTTTGCAGCTCGAAGGTATTTTGCAGGTTCAGCTTTTCTTTAATCCTAGCCCGATAGGTATCCACCGTCGCGATACCTACACCGAGGGTTTCGGCGATAATGCGCGAGCTATTTCCGCGACCTAGCATCTCCAGCACAGCTAACTCGCGATTGCTGAGCTTATCGACCGTGCGAATAGGCGCATCCTGTATTTTGCCCGGCACAAACTTGCGCAACACTGCCGAGGTCATTTCTTTGGAGAGATAGATTTCGCCGGAAAGAACGTAGCGCACCGCTGAGACAATTTCCTTCGACGCCTGGTTCTTCATGATGAAGCCGTTTGCACCTGCACGGAGCGCGCGGTGCGCATAGGCGGTTTCGTCGTGCATGGATAAAGTCAGGATTGGCGTCTCGATGGGGCTTTTCCGTAGTGTTCTAATAAGATCCAAGCCGCTGGAACCTCTAAGCGTGATGTCGATGATGATAATGTCCGGGTTAAGCTGCTGGATCAACTCCAGCGCCGTAGTGACGTTGTCTGCTTCGCCGCATACTTCCATGTCATCCTCTTTGTTCACCAACTCGGCCAGTCTTTCGCGAACCATCGGGTGATCTTCGACGACAAAGATTCTCTTTTTGCTGTTACTCATATGTCAGTCTTCGGGATTAGTTCAGAATTCGGAATTGTGCAAGACACGACCGTTCCGGTCGGTGAGTTAGGCTGTATTTCCAGCACGCCGCCGATCATGCGCGCACGATACTGCATGATGTTCAGGCCCATTCCCCGGTGAATGGTTCCGTTTGGCTGAAATCCGATGCCGTTATCGCTTACGCGCAAAGCGAGCGCGCCTTCAGTCGCATCGAGAGCGATGACGATGTCCCTCGCGCGGGAGTGCTTCACGGCATTGTTTACAGCTTCCTGTGCGATTCGGAATAGGTGAACAGCCGTGTTGCTCTCCGGCACGTTGATATCTCCATCCGACACAAACGAGCACGGCACGCCCATCATCTTTGAAGCGCTAAAAGCAAGTCTTTCCAAAGCAGACTCAATCGCCCCTTCATCCTGATCCACCGGCGATAAGCCGCGTGAAAGATGCCGCGCACGCACTACTGCATCGTGGACGAGGTCGGCGATCTGTCCAGCCGCGGCAGCGCCGCGACCTTGCTTTAAGTATTCCTTTAAAGAGTCCGCGGCAAAACCAATCGCTACCAGGTGTTGGCCTAACCCATCGTGTAAGTCTCGACCTATCCTTTGCTGTTCACGCTCGCTAATGCTGATGATTTCCTGCTCCAGCTTACGCGAACGCTCGAGTAACTCTATCCTCGCCTTGTTAGCATCGCGGTGATGCCGAAAAGCAGCGCCGGCCATTACGACAAGGAAAAAGAAGATCATCCGAACAATCGTATCCCACACCCGATACCATTCGCTCGAATAGACATGGCCGGAAGCTATATCCGCACAAAGCCATGCCAGTGCACTGATGACACAAATAACTACCGCTGCGTCGCGGCCTTTAAACCACATCACCAAGAGAATGGGAATTGAATAGAACGGAAAGAATGAGATTTCGTAACCGGTGAGATAGTCTATGACTCCGATTGCCACCACCAGGATGATTGCTTCCGCAAAAATCCATGCTCCTGACTGGCGTTTCAGGAAATTGGAAATACTGTTCGGCAGGTCCATTGGAGGGAAGTAATGCTCCAGGTTCAGCATTTTGGAAAGAGACAAAATTTGAGTGCAGTGTGGACGAGTTCTCTACAAACGAATGGAAGGCGCAGTGACGACAAACGGCACAGGACTGGCGATATTTTTCGGGCATGTAGCCGCCGCGAGGTCTGACACGGAATGACGCGGGTTTGCTACGGGTTGCGGGCGATCCTGCAGCGTTTCTGATTGGCCTCTGCAGTTAGCTTGCACGGGCTCTGCTGATTTTGATTGCTCGGCGGATGAGCTTGCGGACGACGATGACACTGAAGGGGACCAGGGGCGCTTTGCCGGCTGCAATAAGTCGATCGTATTCCTCGCGCAGCCATCCGACGATTGTCTCGAGGTTCTCTTCGCACCAGTCGGCGCCGCGGATATTCATCTCTCGGGCCCTTGCCCGGCATTTACAGCCGGCCGCGGCGCGAAACTTCAGTTTGTGAAGGATCGCGGTCAGCACTGTGCCAGGGCCGTATCTTTTCCGCGGCGCCAGCGGCAGGCTGATTTCGATTCCCTGACATTGCTGCTGTGGCTTTAAGCCGTGAGCCTCGACCATTCGCCGGCGAGCCTGTTCATGGATTTCCTTCGCAGTCATCATGAGGGCACGCATCTCAGATTTTCGATCACGTAGGTGCCGTCCTGGTCCGGAATGATTTCGTAGGTCCCGTCGCCGCTCATCGGCGTGCGAACCGGATCGCCGCCGGCGAGCGGATAAAAGACCACGTCCCAATGCGAAACGCCGCCGGTCGTTGTGATGGTGTAGCGCAGCTTTGTGAGGCTGAATGAGACCTCGTGAGTCTCTTCGTCGGTCGACAACGCGCGGCTCGCCGTGCAGCCGCCTTCCGCGTAATTCGGCATATTGCCGACGACGTTGTCGATCAATTGGTCGTCGGTGTATTCGTCACTGTAGTGGTCAACATATCGTGCAAAGCAGGAGCAGTCACCGGTGGTAAAGTCTGGACAAGACTCGGGGTCAGGACAGGAGTCGTCACCTGGGCCGCAGCGTCCATCTTCCTGACATTCACCGGAGCAACATGGGTTATCCTCGAACAGAAAACCCGTAGAGATAATTTCGGGCGATTCCGGGTCAACCTGCTCTCCTCCCTCGCAATTAAGCGGGTCGAAAAAATAGGTCGTTGGCTTATCAGGTTCCGGAGAAGGATTGGCTGAGACATACAACTCCTCACAATTCTCGCCGATAGGAGAACATGAATGACCTTCCGGGCGTCCTTCACTTTGCACACCACAAGGCATTGGCAATGCGCACCACGAGCAATAAGCATAGATTGCTTTGTGCCACCACGTAGTGTCTCCACTCGGCGTCGAAGGTGCTTCAAGGTCGCAATCACCGACATCGCCGGGTATCTCCTGCCCGTAATAACCGCATTTTGAAAGGGAGAAGCTCGATTGCTCGCAGCTAATCTCGATGCTGCAGTCGCCGCCGCACGTGTCGTCGCATGATTCGCGGCAGCCGCAGCAGTTCCCGTCCGCGTCGGGTTGAGGCATCCGCGGCATTGACTCAGTCCTTAACCAAAAATGTGAACATGCCGGAGGGATCGCAAAGCGTCACGTCGATCTCGTGATAACCATCCGGCTTTTTATCGCGCTGCTTGCCGAAACCGGAGTAGCTCGTCGAGCCGTTGTTCATCGAGCCATCGGCGTTGTGATCGACGCGACGCGCGCGGTTGCCGCGGATCAGCGCCATGCGATCGCCGGCGCCGAGGTGATTTGGGAAGCCGCATTTGTAAGTCGTCACGCCGCGACCGATGTCGCGCGTGATGACCTGGACTGGCGTCGCCGCAGTGGCGAGGCCGCCTTGCGCACCGGTAAAATTAAACTTCATGCCAGGATGCACGGACCAGTCGACCTCCGTGCCCTTGATCTCAAAATCGACGTCCCATTTCAGCGTTTTGTAGGGCGCGTGAACGAGCTCGGCTAGGTTCTCATCGGGCACGCTTTCACCGGGATCGAAATCAGTGCCGTTATCGCGCGGCGGCCGAAGCTCGACGGTCTCGACGATCTCGTGAGGTGATCCGTTCGCCGACGTCGACACCTGATCATGCGAGCTGATCCATGCGCGCGATTTCGATCCATCGGTCGCGACCTGGCTAAACAAAAACGTGATCGTGTATTTCGAAATGAGCATGTCGTAACGCGGGCGCGGTTTGAAATTTTGTATGCGGCCGCCGAGCTGTAGCCGATTGTCCGCGGCGAGCGTGAGCGTGTCATAAGCAGACCCGATTTGGAGCGCCGCCCAACTCCCGATCGTATTGTAATTCCACCAGCGCACCGCCTCCGGAGCCCATCGCAAAATACGAACGATGACTTCGGCGATGTAAAGATCGCGGATATGCTCCTCCGGCGGCGCGATCGCATTGTTTACGTCGCTGAAACCGGTCGCGATCGGGATCGTCGCCGCGGCGGCCGCGAGCACTTGCGTCATCTCGTAGCCGATGGTTCCAAAATCGCCGGGATAAGGTCCCGGCCCGGTCGGTTTTTCAAACAGGAACGCGCTCGAGGAAAGCCGCGACTCGACGCCGCTGCTGTAGTTTGTGGGATCGACCGCAAACACCCGGCCTTTCCGGTAAATTTTCGACTTTAAATAATACCAGGGACTTTGAAACGTGTAGGTGTGTGTCTCACCGCCGGCGGCGAGCTGGGCAGGCTCGGTGCAGACGCCTTTAAAAACCGCGCTGCCATCGGGCGCGGTGAGTGTCACCAGGTTAAAGGGAGTGAAGAGCGGCGCTGCATCGATGGCTCGCGGAAGCGAGACAGTGAGCGTGTCCTCGCCGCCATTTTGGTGGATGGTTTTCGCGCTGTTGATACCCCAGTCTTTCAGCGTCTTCGTGATCGGCGCGCCGATGTAGGCGTAGTGCAGGCCGGGCGAATAAGTGAGGCTGTGATTTTCGAGGCTCATTGGTTGGCTTCGAGTGACGCGACGCGGTTTTCGAGCGTCGAAAGTTTGTCCGCGACGGCGCTGATTTTGTCGGCAGCATTACTGACGGACGTGGCCGCGGCGTCCAGCTTCCCGGCGCTCTGATCGAGCTTCGACGCCGACTCCTTTCCCTTGTCGCCGGCGGCCGAGACTTTGTCGGCCGCTTTACCGATTGCGTCGCCCCCTTTTAAGTCATCGTGCGCGAGTGCTGATGATGATCCGATCGACGGCGCAAAGTCGCTGCCACGCCATTTCCATGAATCGAGGCCGGGTGTGTTCGCTGCGATTTGCCCGGTGTCGAGCGCCTTTGAAAAATCGGTCGGCTGATATTGCGAGCTGAGTGTGCCCGTCGCCTCCGGAGCCGCGACGTAGTTTCCGGAAATATCGCGATAGCTCCCGATTGTGCCGCCGTAAAAAGGATCGCCGCGTTTTCGCGCCGGCGCTGCAGCGGCCGCCGGCGACGAGCTGCTCGTTTCCGCGCGATCGCGCAGCGACACGGTTTGCTCCGCGAGCCGCGCGGCTTCGTCGTAATCACTCACTCCGCTGCTCATCAAACGCGCGATCTCGCGCCGCACGTCGCGCTGATGCTCGAGCTGGTTTTGCAGCTCCTTGTTGCCGGCGAGTTTTGCACGCTCGATCGCAAACTCTTCGTTGAGGTCCTCGACCGTTTTATCGTGCAACGCATTCCAGTCTTTTTGCGCCTGCAGCTTTGCCTTGTCCTTCTCGCCCTGCTGGTGCGCGGCATCGAGGATGCGCTTTTCCGTTTGCTCGCGCTCGTGCTCTGTCGCCGCGATCTGCTCAACCATTTTCGTCAGCTCCTCCGCGTCCTTCGGTGTGATCGCGCCTTGTGCGCGTTGCATCATTTCGTCGACGCCGGCGTTTTCGCCGATCTCGCCGCCCTGCCTGATTGCGAGCTGGTGCGCGAAGTTCCGCCGCTGCTCTTCCGCTGAAAGCTGCAGGTCGCCGAGTTTGTCAAAATCGCTTTTCCCAGGCGCGGCCATGTCGGAAGCTTTTTTCCAGCCGGCGGCGACGTTATCGCCTTCCTTCGACCATGCGGCCGCGGCATCGGCTTTTTGTTTTTCGGCGGCTGCCTGTTTTTCCGCTTCGGCTGTGAGCTGCTGTTGCTGCGCGATCTGTTGATCGTTGCGCGCTACGAAATTGCCGGCGTTCGCGAGCATCTCGTTTAAAATGTTTAAACGCTCGCGCGCCGATGCCTTTACCATGTCGCTCCCGTTCGCTGCGTCAAACTCCGCGCGGACGATCTCTTTTTTAATGTCGAGCTCGAGCTGGCCGACGTCGCTGCTGTTGGCCTGCAAACGCCGGCTCTCGAGTTCGCCGAGTCGATCTGCGGAAGCGCTATTTGCGCCGCGTTCCTGCCGTTGCTCCGCCTGGTATTTGAGCCAAGCCATGATGGCAGCCACGCCGCCGAGCGTCGCGATCGTGATCGGCACTACGACGGCCGCCGTGGCCGCGAGTGCAGTGCCGCCGGCCGCTTCGGCGCCGGCTGTCGCTCCGGTTGCCCCGGTGGATTCGATCACGCCCATCGCTCCCGGTGAAAAGGATCCGGCGCCGGCAGCGGTCGCGAGTCCCTGCAGGCGTGCTTTCGCGAGTTCGTTCTCCGCCGCCTCGGTTTCTGCCGCGAGAGCTTCCGCGCGCGAGAGAGATTGTCCTGCGCGCTCGCCGGCGGTCGCTGTGTTCCAGCTAAAGCCGCCACCTTCACCACCGCGTGCAGAGCCGGCCGCGCGCGCTGCAGCGGCGTTGGCTGTGAGTGCGACGGTGTTTGCAGCAAGTGATGCCGTCTCCGCATCGATCGCTTCCTTCGACGTCCACCACGCGCGCGTTTTCAAGCCGAGCCCGAGCACGAGATCGCTGATCTTCATCGCCGCGTAAGCAGCCGTCACGAGCCCGAGCGCTGCTGCGACCGCTGGCAAGACCTGCGCGTGCTCGATCGCCCATTGCGTGAGCTTGAGCCCGCTCTCGACGACGTGCGCGACTTCGATTCCGAGTCCGCGCAATTTTTCAATCACCTCCGGCTTGCGCAGCTCCTCATTGAGTTCTGCGAGCCCGCTGCGTAGCGCTTCAAAAACGGGTTTGCTGATTTCCGCGAGGAGCGATTGCAGTTCGTTGTGAAAACGATTCGTTTCCGCGGTGAGTGTGTGCGACGCGGCCGCGCCGGCTTCCGCGTAGCTGCCGAGCTTTGAATATAAAAACTCGTAGAGCTGCCCGGCTTCCTTCGCCTGCTCGATCTGCTTGTCGTCGATCCCGAGCTCGCGGCCGGCCTTTGTGCGCGAAGCGAGGCCGGTGAGCAGATCCTGAATGTCGCGCTGCGCCATGAAGCCGCTGATGCCGAGCGAGGCCATTGCCTGGTTGAGCATCACGGTGAGATCGACCTGCTTTTGCAGGTCGCGCACACCGCCGTTAAACATCGCGCCGGCGGTGGTCTGGTAACTCTCGATCACCGCCTCGAAATTGAGCCCGAGCTCGTTGGCCTTTTGCCGCATGCGATCGATGAGCTCGCCGCCGCGCTTCACCGATTCATTGAAACTTTCCGGCTTCGCGGTGTCGAATTGACGGAGCACGGCCGCCATCGTGTAGCCGGCCGTCTCGAGCGTCGCATTGAAGCGCACGCCTTCCGCGATCGCGTCGCGAAACACCCGCGGGATTTC
>JAJPJG010000049.1 GCA_021324395.1 Spartobacteria bacterium
CACGCTGCATGCGGACGAGTTCGGCGTGCGTGGTGAAATAATCGAGCGACTTGCATTTGAAATCGGCGAGCGTTTCGAAGTTGTGCTTCGCCATGAAATCGAGCAACTCGTCGCACATCGGCTTCACGTGCTCGTAGCCGAATTTCATCACGCCGGTGCAGACCTGCACCGTGTCACCGCCGAGCAAAATGAACTGCGCCGCATCCGAACCCGTTTCAACGCCGCCGATCGCCGATAGCGTGCGGCCGGGAAACTCTTTGCGGATCATCTGCGCGATTTCCATGACCATGCGCAGCGCAATCGGCTTCACCGCGCGCGACGAATAACCGCCTGGCGTGGTGTAACCCTCGACGCACGGCTCGGGTCGCAACGTCTCGAGATCCACGCCCATCACGCTGCGGATCGTATTGATCGCGCTCACGCCCTGGCAGCCGGCGCGCAACGCGGCGCGCGTCGGGTCTTCGATGTGCGTGACGTTCGGCGTCATCTTCGCCCACACCGGTTTCTTCGCCGCGCTCATCACCCAACCGCAAACTTCCTCGAGGATCTCCGGATTTTCACCCATCGCCGCGCCCATCTTCCGCTCGGGCAATCCGTGCGGGCAGGAAAAATTCAGCTCGAATGCATCGACTCCCGCGCCTTCGCAGCGCTCGACGATCTCGATCCACGCGTCTTTGTTAAACTCCTCCATGATCGACGCGATCAGCACGCCGTCGGGGAACTGGTCTTTGCATTTTCTAAATTCCTCGAGCCAGATCTCGAATTTCCGGTCACTGATGAGCTCGATGTTTTCCCAGCCGATGACTTCCTGCCGGTCGCTGGAGTAAAGCTTCGCGTAACGCGGCGTGACGTTGATGACCTTCGATGAATCGAGCGAAATCGTCTTCGCGATCACCGCGCCCCAGCCTTCCTTGAACGCCTTCGTGATGACGTTGAGATTCGTCCCGGGCGGGCCTGAGCCGATGACGAAAGGATTTGGTAGCTTGAGTTCGTTAACGGTCGTCTGGAGGGTAGGCATAGCTGCAAAATAGCGCACACATCCGCGTCGGTAAACGGCGATTTGGTGTCCGGTTCAACGCGGCTGTCGTGCGCAACTTGGATTCCGTTTGAGTGTTCACTCTTCCAGTCATGCGAACAAATCTCCCCGTCGCGCTGCTGCTTTCGCTCTTCGGCTTTTCGCTCAGAATCTTCGCGGCGGAGCCTGTGCGGGCGACGGATCACGGCGACGGCATTTTGTTAGACAACGGTATTGTCGCATTCGAGGTCGCAAAAACGTCGGGTGAAATCAACGCGCTGAAATATCGCGGCGCGTCGGTATTGGCGGAGCGCGGTTATCTTGACTGGATTTCGAATGGCAACAATCACCTGCACGACGGCACATTTGCGCTACGTGTCGATCCGGCAAAGAACGATGGAAAAATGGCCGAGGTGTCCGTTTCGCAAAAATACGCCGGCAGCGGCTCGCCGTTTGACGTCGAGTTGCACTACGTGCTGCGCAGCGGCGATAGCGGGCCGTATGTTTTCGCGGTGTTTCATCACGGCGCGGATTATCCGCCGGGAGAGCTCGCGCAGTCGCGCTGGACGCTGCGCGTGAGCGATGCGGTTTTCGACACGATCAATGTGGATGAGCAGCGCCGGCGCTCGATGCCGCCGGACGGAACGCCTGTGAAAATTCTCGGTCCTAAAGAATCGATGATGATGACCGACGGGCCGTTCAAGGGCTTCATCACGGACAAGTATCATTTCTTCGCGGACGCCGGTGACCACTTCGTTCACGGCTGGAGCGGCAGTAAATCGCACCTCGGCTGCTGGGTGCTCTACGGCAGCACGGAAGACCAGAACGGCGGCCCGACGAAGCAGCACAACACGGCGCATTTTCCGCGCTTGCTTTTCAAAATTCTCACATGCGGCCATTACGGCGCGGCCCCGGTGAAAGTCGACGCCGAGGAGTGGAGCAAAATTTACGGCCCGTGGATGCTTTATCTCAACTCCGGCGGGAGCACCGATGCGCTCTGGTCCGACGCGAAAAAGAAAGCGGCAACCGAGCGCTCGGCGTGGCCGTATGCGTGGATGAACGACTCGCATTTTCCTCTCGCGGCGCAACGCGGAACGGTGACCGGCCAGCTCAAAATCAGCGATCCGCAAGCCGCGAAAGCTTCGCCGGCGAATGCGTGGGTCGGACTCGCCGCCCCCGAGCCGGATTGGCAGCAGCAATCGAACAACTACCAATTCTGGACGCGCGCCGACAAAGACGGGCGGTTCAAAATTCCCGCAGTCCGGACGGGAAGTTACACGTTGTATGCGTTTGTAAACGGCGTGATGGACGAGTTCCGCCGCGACGATATGCATGTGGAAGCCGGCAAGCCGCTTGATCTCGGCACGATGGATTGGATGCCGGTGCACTTTGGAAAACAGCTCTGGCAAATCGGCACGCCCGATCGCACCGCAAAAGAATTTCGCCATGGTGACGAATACCGGCAGTGGGGATTATGGCTGAAATATCCGCAGGAATTTCCGAACGACGTGAATTTTGTGATCGGCAAAAGCAACGAGCGAACGGATTGGAACTACGCGCAGGTCAACGTGCAAAAAGATGGCGAATGGAAAGGAACGAGCTGGAACATTTCGTTCGATATGAAGAACGCGCCGAAGACCGGCACCGCGACTTTGCGGCTCGCGATCGCCGCGGCGCATCGCGCTTTGCTGCGCGTGCTCGTGAACGATCAGCAAGTCGCCGACCTTCGCCTCGATCTCGATAACGCGATGATTCGCGCCGGCATTCACGGCCAATATTCCGAGGAGGACGTGCCGTTCGACGCCGCGCTTTTAAAAGCGGGCGAAAACAAAATCACGCTTCAGCAGCACCGCGACGGGAACAATCTTTTCAACGTGATGTATGACTGCGTGCGGCTGGAACTCGACGAAAACGCGCCGTTCGACAAAGGCAAACAGCCGTTGCGCAAACGCAAATCGCCTGCGCGCGAGGATCGCGAAGAATCGGCTGATTGATCAGCTCGCGGAAACTTCTTCCGCGCGATAAGCTTCGATCGAGACGATCTCGACCTTTTCGGTGCCGTGTTCGGTCGGGAGATCGACTTGCTCGCCGGCTTTTCGGCCGAGCAGCGCCTGACCCATCGCTGCGAGATACGAGATGATGCCACGCTCGGGTTCGCTATCCCATGCGCCGAGGATTGCGTAAGTCTCCTCATTGCCGCTGGCGACATTTTTTAAAGTTACAACGGTGCCGATGGAGACCTGCGCCGTGTCGGGATTTTCGAAATTCGTGCCGCGCGCACGGGAGAGCTGCTGCTCCATCTCGGATTTGCGGCGCATGAGCACGCGCTGCATTTCTTTCGCGGCCTTGAACTCGAAGTTCTCGCGCAGATCGCCGTAACTGCGGGCGATGGAAATTTCCTTTGTGTTCTCCGGGATTTTTTTCGTGATGAGCTCTTCGTATTCCGTCTTGCGCTTTTCGAGGCTCGTCCACGAGACGACGAGCGCTTCCTGTTTCTCGGCTTCGATGCCGCTGAGCATCGATTCAAGATCGGGATAAATGCGAATGATGCGACCGTAGAGCGAACGCTTGTTTAACTCCTCGAAAATAGGGGTCATCATCAGCTTGCGCATGGAATCGCGCACGACGCCGGGATCCGCGCCGTCGAGCAGATCGATGACCAATTCGCGATCCTCCACGAGCAGGTCGTGCAACTTTCCGCCGCCCTTGCCGGACGTGAGCTGGTCGCGCTCGATCGCGGAAAGAATCGCGCTAAAAACTTCCGGCGTGACGAGATCGCCGAAAACGCGCGTGTGGCGCTCCTTGCAAATCCAGTAAAGCACGTCGCTCGTGACCGAGTGATCGCGAATCGCGCGGTCGAGTTCGTGGCGGAGCTCGTCGTGCTTTTCATGTTCCTGCAAAAGTCGTCCGATTTCCGCCGCGACGCGCGCGCTGCTTTTGTGCAATAGCGCGAGCGCTTTCGTCGTCCACGCGTCGCCGAATGCCTTCGGATAATCGGCGAGAACGCGCTTTTGTTTCGCCGCGGGAATCTCGGGCAGAATGTCAGGGAGCTTGCGGTCTTCATCGCGCAAAAGCTGCGCGATGGTAATCGCATTTTCGCCGGCGACTGCTTTGGTTTTGTCGCAAATCTCATCGCGCGCGAGCACGAGCTCGAATGCTTCACTCGTGTGCAATTTCTGGCTTTTACGCGCCGCTTGTTCGATCGCCGTGACGACCGGCTGCAACTGCGAGGGCTCGCTGAACGCATCGAGGTTTTTGATGATCTGATCGAGCGCGACGAGCTGATCCTTGAGCTGGCGTGCGCTGGAAAAACGCGCGAGCAATTCGTCGCCGCGCGACACCGCTTCTTCGCGCAATTCGACCGGCTCGCTCTTTTTCGTTGGAATGCCGATGTGCCCGTCTTTTTTCAGCTCCTTCTTCGTCGATTCCCACCAGCGCTTGAACTCCGTCTCGTTCATCACGTCCGGAACGAGCGATTGCGCGATTTGATCGACTGTAGCCTTTCCATTAAAGCTCTGCAAAATCTGCCGCACCAGTCCGGCTGCGTCGCTTTTCGCCGCGGCCTTCACACCGTCGAGATCGGTCGCCTTGCGCGCGAGAATGTGATCCGCGGGAATCGGCTGGAGCGATTCCGCCGCGTATTGCAGCTGCATCGTGTGGCCTTTCTTCGCTTTGAAATCGATGATCATTTGGTTGACCAGAAAATTGACCGATTCGATGCGGCCGAAGCCCCAGCTTTTGTGCGTGCAATAAGTGCCCGGCTTGAGCTTTTCAAGCGTCTGTCCGGCATGCGGTGTGAGCTTTCCGGCATCGATTGCTTTTTGAATTTCGGCGTCCATAGAGCCGTGCAAGATAGGAGAGCCGGCGGCGCAAGGCCAATGATTTCTGTGCGCGCGGAAAAGTGCTCGGGGGGGGATTTGAACCCCCACGCCTTGCGGCATGCGCCCCTCAAACGCACGTGTCTGCCATTTCACCACCCGAGCAAGAATTTAGGGAGGCGTATGTTTAGCATGGCGCGGCGCGGCTGCAAGCGTTTTTGCTTTCAAATACCGCGCCGCATTCGTAGTGATTCGCGCATGATTTTGCGGCTCTGTTTTTTCCTTTTCGTCGCGCTGGCCGTTTGCTCGTGCGAGAACCTCGACAAACAGAAAAAAAAGAAAAAAGCACCGAGGCCGACGATCGAGGATGCGAGCAACGACGTGAACTTCCAGGCGTTCCTCGGCCGTCTGCGCAAGGCGGTCGCCGCGCACGATGTGCAAATGCTCGCATCCATGATGACGCCGGATTTCGGTTACCGGCTCGAGCCGCCCGGCGAGGGCGAGGGCGTGTTTCAATACTGGGATGAAAAAGGCATCTGGAAAGAGCTGGAGCTCGTATTGAACGATCGGTTTGTGCCGAGCGAGAACTACATGGTGGCGCCGCCGCAGTTCGCGATGCAGGGCACCGACTACCACGGCTACCGCGCCGGGATCGCGATGGTGAACGGCAGTTGGAAATTCGCTTACTTCGTCACCGATTGATCCCGCCGCAAGACCCCATCGAGTGCGGTTTGCCGCATCGCGCGCCTTTCGTTTTCATTGACGAAGTGCTGGAAGTCGCGAGTGGCGAATCTGCGAAATGCGCGAAAATTTTCGCAGCGGGCGAGCCATTTTTTGCCGGGCATTTTCCGGGCAATCCGCTCGTGCCGGGCGTGATTCTCACCGAGGCAATGGCGCAAACCGCGGGCATTGCCGCAGGTCAGCCGGGTCGGACGTTTCATCTTTCCGCGATCAAGCTGATGAAGTTTCTGAAACCGGTTCCGCCGGAAAGCCGCGTGGTTTTTTCCGCAAAAAAAACAGCGAAGATCGGCGGCTTGTTGCAATTCCAAACAGCGGCTCATCTGTGCGATGAGTTGGTGGCCGAAGGTGTGATCGTGCTGAGCGAAGCTTAGCCGCTTATTTGCTTAGATCGTAAATCTCGCCCCATGCTCCGCTCGCGATGAGCTTTGCGTCCTGGCGCCACGGAGTGCGCGAGCCGTCGTAATGCTCACGCTCGCGATCGCCCCAAAAGAGATACCTCACACGCAACTCCTGCGCGAGCTCGCGCCAGTTCGGTTCGCCCATCATTAGCGCATCGAGCTTTTTCAAACGCGGCTGGTAATCGATACCGTAGCTGAACAGATGCCCATCGTAGCCTTCGACCAGCTTGTTTCCAGTGATTAAAAGCGGATGATTATAGGTCGGGAAAGCTGCAAAAGTATCCGACGGTGAAAGGTCTTTAGTGACGTGCAAAATACTATCCACTTCCGAGCGCCGAGCTATCTCGTAGCCGGTGTGCGAACGATCCAGCCCGCCAAAAAGAGAAATAAATCCCGAGAAAAACAAGACGAGACAACTCGCGATTCTGCCGGGCAGGGCCAGCTTGCTAATCACCATTTCCCAAAGAAATGGAAGCACCGTGAGATAAGACCAAATCATGATCTTCGTGTTGTCCCACTCCCACGGCGCGAGCATGACAAAGCATGCGCAAAGAAAAATTGCGATGGCGGGAATGACGAAAGCCATCGCCGATTGCGCGCGGACGTCGGACTTATAATTCTTTAGTCCGAGATAAATCAGAACTGCGACGAACAGCGGCAGCAAACCGAAGTTTACGCTCCAAAAACGAAACGGGTTTTCCGTTCCTTGCATCCATCCCGGCGTGAAGTGAATGATGCGGTTAGGTGATGCGCTATCGTGATGGAACAGGCCGGTCACGAACATCACAAAAATAGTGGCCGGCACAAAAGAGCAGGCGAGTAACTTCAAAACTCCGGCGCGGGTTTCGCGCGATCCTGCGACGATCCAGCAGGCGAGCAGCACACTTAGAAAAATAAACGTGTGCAGATGAAAAAGCGGCAAGGTCGAGTAGAAGAGGACTTCGAGGTAAAATGGCAGCCGCTCGTTTTTCTCGTGCGAAGAGAACCAGCGCGCACGCCAGCTAATTAGCAGCAGAAGACCTGCGGGGATCGCGTAAAGCAAGCCGCGCTGCGTGACGAACATTGAGAGCGGAATGCTCTTCCAGGCTACGGAATCGTTGTAATCCGCGAATCTGAACTTTCCCAAAAATCGATACGCAGCAAGGCCGCCATTGAACAGAAAACCGGCAGCAACAAAGACTCCGCCCCAGCGCCTGAGCATCACGAAAGTGACCGCCGAAGCGATTAAGGCAACCCAGACCAAACAGCGATAGACATCCATGCCGGCGAGCTTCAGCAAGGCATTGAAAACATCCATGCCAAGCGGATAGTGCAATGGCATGCCGCTAAAAATCGGACTATCCGGCCAAAACGGCGCGCCTTTGGCGATGTAGTTGATGAAAGTAAGATGAAGCGGCAGATCGCCGAGATTATTTGGCGAAAGGACTTTGATGTTGTCTTCATCAAAAAAGGCGACCCAGCAGAATGCGCGAAGCGCGAAAAGGCCGAATGTCACTGCAACGAGCACATTGCAGATTCCAAATTTGCGCCGTTTCGGCCGAGGCAGACGGAGCGCGACCAGCCCGGTTATTGTTCCAAAAGCCAATGAAGCTGCTGCGATGAAAGAATTGATGTGGCCGTAAACGATTCCAGCGAGAATCGCGCTAACGGTGGCGCAGCAAACTGCAACAAGACAGGCGATCGCTGCGATCATTTCGGCACGGCGTAGGAAACTGCTTCGCCATGCGTGAAGTTGGGTTGGCGGTTTGGAAACAGTGCCTGGAAACGTCGCGCATTGAGATAGAGTTTTGAAGGATCCTGCGACGCCCGCAGTTGCAGTTCCTCGGTAAAATAATCCTCCTTTAGCTCGTGCTCGACTTCGTCAATGCGCGATTTTTGGACTAACAGAAAATCAGCATCGCATTTTGATGGCTTCAAGTCTTCGCCGTAATAACCAACGTGATCGAAATCGCCGAGCAGCCATGGAAGCGGGTGATAGCTTGCAACAATGATGTGGCCGTCGAGGTGATAATTCTCCGGATTGTCTTTCGCTAATTGCAGCAGTGGCTTCGTGAGCTTTGCGAGATCGGGCAAAGTTTGCACATAGACATACGGCTCGCGTTCGTCCGTATAGTGATAGTAATTGAGCCAGATGGTCAGCCCGGCATTCGCGCCAAAGAGTGTGGCGCAAATTAAAGTCGCGGTTTGTGGAACTCGTTCAATTAGCCGCGCGGCGAGATCTCCGAAGACAAAAAAGAACGGCCAGAGCAGGGAAATGATGCACCACGGCGTCTTGTAATGAACAATGCTGTATGCGGTCAAAGTGCCGGTGCCGTAGATCGCGAGGTAACGGATAAGCCGGTTCTTATTTGGAAGAAGGTTATACAAAACGCCAGCGAGCCCGATGAGCGCAACCCATTCGTAACGCACGATGAGCGGCCAAATCCAGTAATACCAAACCTTCTCGTGTCCGTTTCCTTTTTCGCCGGTATGAAACCATGCGACGTAGCATTGATACAGGCCTTTCAGCGACTTGAAGTCGAGCAGGTTGCCCGAGTAGAAAAACACAATCAGCGCGATTGCCGCGATGAAGCAGCAAGCCAGGTCACGCTTTGTCCATTGCTGTTGCGTCATCGGTTCGGCGCTGGATGAGTGCGAAAGCTTCTCCAGCACGTAAACGCAAACAGCCGATAAAACGAATGCTGTGACGTGGATGACATAGGTTTCCTTTGTCAGGATCATTCCCGTAAGAGCCAGCGATAAAGCCCAGAGATATTGTTTTGTCCCGAACTTCCAAAGACCAGCGATAGCCCATGCTGCGAGAATTAGAAACAATACCAACTCCGACTCATGAATCGCATAGCGTCCGTAAAAAACCGCCCCGGGCGAAACTGCCATCGCGAGCGCAGCAATACGGCTGGCGCGCGTGCCGATGAAGCGATCGAAATTTAGCACGAGGTAAACCGTCGCCGAGCTGATCAGCACGATCGGCATTCGCAGAGTCCAGATATGGCGGCCGAATAGAGTTTGCGCCAAAAACAGGATATAAAAGTGCAGCGGCCCGTGATAGTTCGTCGGGTCGTAATGGAAGTATCCATTCTTCGTCATTTGATCGACGAACCAGCCGTTCACGCCCTCGTCGAAGTGCGGTGGCTTGATGCCGAGCCATAGCAAGCGCAGCACGAGCGCGAGTCCGACGATGAGCAGAGTGGGCCAGCGATTTTTTGGGATGGACATGCGCACGTTTTCCTAAAACATCCCGCGTCGATGCCGGAGCCAAAGCACTTGTCGATCGTCGTTCCCGCCTACAACGAGGCGAAGCGGCTGCCTGCCAGCTTGCGGCAAATGGCGGAGCATTTTGGCCGGTTCACGTTTCCATATGAAGTATTGATAATCGTCGAGCACAGCAGCGATGGAACGCTGGAATTAGCCGTCGAGTTCGCGGCGAAACAAGCCAATTTTCACGTCGTCGATAACGCCGTGCATCGCGGTAAAGGCTACGCGGTTCGCAGCGGAATGTTGCGCGCGCAAGGCGAGTTCGTCTTTTACATGGACGCTGACTTGAGCGTGCCGCTGGCGGAGATCGAGCGCTTTCTCGCGCATTTTGAAAATTACCCGCATCACGATGTGCTCGTCGGCAATCGCCAGCACGCGCAAAGCCGCATCGAAAAACGGCAGACGCCGCTGCGCCAAAAAATGGGTCAGGTTTTCAACACGATTTTGCGCACTCTTTCGCTGATGGAATTGCGCGACACGCAATGCGGCTTCAAGGCGTTTCGGGGCGATGCGGCGCGTGCGATTTTTGAGCGGCAGACGATCGACGGCTTTGCATTCGACGTCGAGGTGCTGCTGCTCGCGAAGACGCTCGGATACAAGGTCGTCGATTTGCCCGTGCGCTGGATCAATTCACCCGAATCAAAAGTGCGCATTTTGCGCGATAGCGCGCAGATGCTTTGGGACACGCTGCGCATTCGTTCGCGGATCGCGCGGGAGATTGCGAAATTGAAGTCCGCGCGTTGATTCATTTTAAAGAAACATGCGCATTTTGATCGTCGATGGACATAGCGTGATCTTCGCGTGGCCCGAAATGCGAAAGCTGCACGCGCGTCGCAACGTGCTGGCGCGCGATGCGGTAGTGAAATTGCTCACCGAATATCACGACGCGTCGGGCACGCATGTGGTCGCGGTCTTTGACGGCAAGGGCACCAAATGGAGCGAGGTGACGGAACCCGGCGGCATCCAGGTTTTTTACTCGGGCGCGGATCAGACTGCGGACGAAATCATCGAGCGGCTCGTCGCGAAATACGGGCAGCAAAATGAAATCACCGTCGCGACCGACGATCACCTCGAGCAGCAGACGGTGAACTCGTTTGGGGCTTCGTTTATTTCATCGGAAGGACTGAAGCTTCTGCTCGACAATATGCGCACCAGTTTTGCGCGTGAATTGAAGAAGTTTAAACGACAGTAGCGCGAGAAGCAGGTTGACCGCCCGCGCACCTCGCGCGTAATTTCGGCACCCGCACCGCAATTTTCCCAATGGCGAAAGTATCCCTCCGCAACGTTTTCAAAATCTACAAGGGTGACAAAGGCAAGGACGTCACCGCAGTTCAGGATTTCAACCTCGAGGTCGAAGATCGCGAGTTTGTTGTTTTTGTCGGGCCTTCAGGCTGTGGAAAATCGACGACGCTGAGGATGATCGCGGGGCTCGAGGAAATTTCGCGGGGCGATGTATTCATCGGCGACAAGCGCGTGAACGACGTGCCACCGAAGGATCGCGACATCGCGATGGTTTTCCAAAATTACGCGCTGTATCCGCACATGAGCGTTTACGAGAACCTCGCGTTCGGTTTGAAGCTGCGAAAATTTCCGAAAGCCGAAATCAAAAAGCGAGTTCAGGAGGCCGCGGCCATTCTCGGCATCCAGGATTATCTCGATCGCAAGCCGAAGGCGCTTTCCGGTGGACAGCGGCAGCGCGTGGCTGTTGGGCGCGCGATTGTGCGCCAGCCGAAAGTTTTTTTGTTCGACGAACCGCTCTCAAACCTCGACGCAAAAATGCGCGTGCAGATGCGCACGGAAATCACAAAGCTCCACCAGCGTTTGCAGGCGACGATGATCTACGTCACGCATGACCAGATCGAGGCGATGACAATGGGCGATCGCATCGTTGTGATGAAAGATGGCGTGGTTCAGCAAATCGACGCGCCGTTAAAACTCTACAATCATCCTGTAAATCTCTTCGTTGCCGGATTTTTGGGCAGCCCGCCGATGAATTTCATCACCGGCAAACTCAAGGACGCGCCCGACGGTGTGATTTTTAAGGAAATCAGCGGCGGAGTAATCGAGTGCAAATTTACCGACAAACCTGCAGCGAAGGAATTCGTCGGCAAAGATGTCGTGCTTGGCATTCGCCCGGAAAACCTCGAAGTGATCACCGATACCAATCGGCCGGTCGTCTGCCGTTTTCAGGCGATCGTCGACATCGTGGAACCGATGGGCGCGGAGACGAACATCTATCTGCAAACCGGTGCGCACACGGCGATCTCGCGCACGGAAACTGCGATCGATCACAGTGAAGTTGGCCATCGGCTACAGTTCGAGATCAACACGGCGAAAGCGCACCTGTTCGATCCGGTGACGACGCAGCGGATTGCGTAGTTTAAGCTACGAGCCGCAGATTTGGATCAATGTCCGCGCTCAGCGGCGACGACTCGCCGCGCGCGAATTTTTGCGCAGCGACAAACGCGATCATCGCTGCGTTGTCGGTGCAGAGTTTTGGCTCGGCGATGAGCAATTCGATGCCGTTCTCCGCGCAAGCAGCTTTGAATTTTTCGCGCAGCCGCGAATTGCAACTCACGCCTCCGCTGACCGTGACGAGCCGTTTCCCGTGCGATTTTGCAGCGGCCATTGTTTTGCTCACGAGCACATCGACGACGGCTTCCTGGAACGACGCACAGACGTCGTTGGTGCAGTCGCGATCAAGTTTCGGCAGCAAATAACGAACGGATGTTTTTAGACCGCTGAACGAAAAATTAAAATCGCCGGAGTGCAGCATGCTTCGCGGAAAATCAAAGCGCATCGGATCGCCGTCGCGCGCGCGGCGATCAATCTCCGGTCCGCCTGGATAGGGAAGCTGAAGCAGCTTGCCGACTTTATCGAAAGCTTCGCCCGCTGCGTCGTCACGCGTTTGTCCGAGCAGTCGGTAGTTGGCGAAACTCTCGATCTCGACGAGCAGCGTGTGTCCGCCGCTAACGACGAGCGCGATGCAAGGCACAATCTCGCATCCAAAAAACGGCGAAAGCAGATGGCCCTCGATGTGGTTAATCGCGAGGAAAGGCTTGCGCAGACTGAGCGCTAGTCCTTTTGCCGCCGAAGCGCCAATCATTAGTGATGTCGCCAAGCCCGGCCCTGAGGTCGCTGCGAATGCGTCGATTTCCTTTAGTTCAACTTCAGCGCGTGAAAGCGCGAAGTCGATGAGCGGCCGTAATTGTGTGAGGTGGTGCCGCGATGCAACTTCGGGAACAACTCCGCCGTAAGCCTGATGCAGCGTGACCTGCGAAGCTACTTCGCTCGCGAGCAACTTGCCATTGCCGCGTAGAATTGCAACTGCTGTTTCATCGCACGAAGTCTCAATCGCGAGCACGCTCGCGCCCGCATTGCGCGCGCTCAACTTTTCGCCGCGGTATCTTTTTTAGCGGCTTTGTCTTTGGGCAGTGTGCGTTCGGCGTAGATCATCACGCCTTTCAGCGCATCGACTGCGCGCTCGAGTTGTGTGTCGTGAAAGCCGACGAGTTCCTTTTTGTCGACGTCGCTAAGTAACTCTTCGCGGCGGGCGAGAAGTAACTGCCGTTCCTGGTCGGGCGTGAGGGTCGCGAGAATGTTTGGTGCGACACCGTGCTCGTGGATGACCTGCTTACTCGGTGTGTAGTATTTCGCAGTGGTCAGGCGAAGCGCGGAGCCGTCGGGTAGTTGGATTACGCTTTGCACAGAGCCTTTGCCAAAGGTTGTCTCGCCGACAAGAATCGCGCGATTCAGGTCCTTCAGTGCGCCGGCGACAATCTCCGCGCCGCTTGCGCTGCTGCCGTTGATAAGCACCGCGACCGGATACTTCGGGCGCGGCTTTGTGTTATCGGCTGTCGGGTAAGTGCGCTTTTGTGAAGCGACACGACCTTCTGTGGAAACAACGACCGTGTGCGGCGGCACAAATTGTCCGCAAACATCGACCGCACTATTCAGCAAACCGCCCGGATTGTAGCGAAGATCGAGAACTAGAGCCTGCATCCCTTTTGCCTCCAACTCGTCGAGCTTCTTTCCGAGATCAGCGGCGGTCGGCTCATTGAATTGTGTGATGCGAACATACCCCATTTTATAGTCGCCGCTAAGCTCGGCATCGAGAATCTTCGCGTCTTTTACGCTCTCCACTTTGATGATCGCACGCTCGATCACGTAGTCCTTAATCTCACGTGTCGCAGGGCGCATGATCGTAAGAGTGACCTTCTCGCCTGGATTGCCGCGAAGCTTTGTAATCGCTTCGTTCAGCTCCATTTTTTCGGTCGGAACTCCATCAATTTTTAAAATCTGATCACCCGGCAGCAACCCGGCTTTGAAGCCGGGAGTATCTTCCATTGGCGATACGATGACGAGATTTCCATCTTTCATCGAAACGACTACGCCGAGTCCGCCGAACTGGCTTTTGGTATCATCCTGCATGCCCTTGAAGTCATTCGAGTCCATGAATTGACTGTGCGGATCGAGTGCCGCGAGCATGCCTTTCATGGCCGCATAAGTCAGGTCGTGGTAGCTGATCTTTTTGTCGTCCACATAGTCCTGCCGGATCAACTGCAGAGCACGCGTAAAAACCGAGACATTCGCGTAGGCCGAGTCGTCCTTTGCGTCAGTGGCCGCCCAGACGTCGAATGAACGACCGGCAACAAACGCAACCGCCATGAGTATTGCGGTAGCGGAGATAAGAAGACGTTTTTTCATGCGCAGGAACGCTAGCACATTCCGAAGTAAAGAAAAGCAGCGGATTTTAGCTGAAAGCGAGCTAATCGGGATTACTCTCAGCAAGGCTCGGTCATAGCTCTTATAGCTCTTTTGAGATGAAAGAAATAACTCCGTAGTAAAATTTCTTAAAAGATATGTTGACGGAATGTTGCTTGGGATAGTAACTAGCTAACCTATGACTACACCTATCTCACTTGCATCTCTCAAAGAGGGAGTGAAAATCCGTGAGCAGATCGCGCAACTCGAAGCCCGTTTAGCAAAACTCTTCGGCGGTGATCGTTCTGCTGCATCGAAAGCACCAGCTACCACAGCATCGAAAGGTCCTAAAAAACGCGGACCTGGAAAACTCAGCGCCGCCGCACGCGCGAAGATTTCCGCTGCTGCAAAAGCTCGCTGGGCCAAGATCAAAGGAAAAGCTACCTCCAAGCCTGCTGCAAAAGCACCGGCTAAAGCCGCTGCGAAATCTGCCAAATCAGCCAAGAAAAAAGGTGGACTTACTCCCGAAGGCCGCGCTCGTCTCGCTGCTGCGATGAAAGCGCGCTGGGCCGCTCGGAAAAAAGAAGGCGGGAAAGCTCCCAACGCCAAGTAAGCACCCTTTGAAGGGCTTTACAAATTGACGCAGAAGTCCTCGCGGCTTCTGCGTCGTTTGCTTTTAGAGCTTCAGCGCACGCTGGCGGTAGTGCTCATCAATCCGATTTGCGATGCGATTGACGTTTTCCGGACTGAGGAAATTTGGGCCGCCAAGGATAGCTGCACCGATGAAAATTTCGGCTGCTTTTTTCGCCATGAACATCGCTGCTTTTACAGCTTCGGCGGAAGCGCCAAGCGTGATGAGTCCGTGGTTCTCCAGCAGGATTAAGCGCGGCGCTTTTCCAAACTGATCCATATAGCGTTGCGTCTCGCTGCGGATAATCTGCGAAAGCCTTAAACCCGGATCCGTGTAAGGCACAAATACCGCAGCAGGCCCGCAACAGACAATCTCATCGGGGAACAATTTCCTCGTCGCAAACTCCCGCGCCCGTGGCGAACAAAGGATTTGGTTTACCGTTATACTATGAGTGTGCCCGATAAATTCGACGGCCGGCAGACTGAGCAGGTATGCATGGAAAAGGGCTTCGACAGAGGGTTTCTTCGCATTTTGATCCACGCGGCTCGCGAATAACTCATCCTCGATCTGCTGATCAGTGAGATCATCGCGGTCGAGCATCGCCAGCAAAGGCGCGAACCGACATTCGACTACATCGCTCTCGCACAACGTGCCGAGGCTGCTGCCGCTCGCTTTTACGATGAAAGTCTCATCGCTCAATTTTGCCGAGGTATTGCCTTCGCCGAGGATTGCCAGGTCGCGGTGCTCGGCCCCGAGTTCGTGAGATAGGCTAATGAGTGTTGCGCGCTTATCGGAAGTCATGTGTCGGTTATATGCGGCGTCAATCAAAACGCGAGCTATCTCGCGTTTTGTCGGATTTTGTAGTTGCCCGCGGATGAGTTTTCACCAACAGTCCGCCCACGTGTGGCTCTACGACACGTGCAAAAAAATTAACAACGTCAGGCTCAACCCAAGCTTCTTGATGGGAGGCGCGCGATGACTGACAAACCCGACTACGTCGAGATCGGTTTTAAAAAAATCGACGATGATCTGCACTTTCTTATCGGCTGCTTTCGCGAAGTGCTGACCGATCTAGGTTCCGCTGAACTCGCCAATTGTCTGCCTTGGAGCGAAAGCAAGTTGCCGCGCGAAAGCTCCACGCTGCCGCCGCATAACGCGCTGGCTTATTCGATAGCATTTCAATTGCTCAACATGGTCGAGGAAAACACTGCTGCAGCGATGCGTTCGTTGCGTGAAACGGTGAGCGGTCCGCAAATTGAGCCGGGTCTTTGGGGCCAGCAACTCAGCCAGCTAAAAAGCCTCGGAGTCACTGCGGAACAAATTGCCGACGTGCTTCCAAAAATTTGCGTCGAACCAGTGCTTACTGCACATCCGACGGAGGCTAAGCGCCTGGCTGTGCTCGAGCAGCATCGCGCGCTTTACAAGCTGATTGAAAAACGCGAACGCCGCAATCTCACTCCGCGCGAAGCCGGACGGCTACGCATTCTCACCACTGCCGCGCTCGAACGGCTCTGGCGCACAGGCGAAATTTTGTCGTCAAAACCGGAAGTCGGCGACGAACGCCGAAACGTCGTCTCATATTTGCGCGACGTTTTTCCAAACGTGCTCACACGGCTCGATGAGCGGCTGCGTCTCGCCTGGACGGAGAGCGGTTTCGCGCCCGCTCTTTTGCGCGATGAAAAAGCGTTTCCGCAAATCTGCTTCGGAACATGGGTTGGCGGGGATCGCGATGGGCACCCGCTTGTCACAGCGGAAGTCACCGCGGAGACCCTCACGCGTTTGCGCGTGAATGCGTTTCTCGTGCTTCATCGAGAACTTCAAAAGTTAAAGGAGAAATTCACTTTTCCGCACTGGCTTCAGCCTGCGCCGAAAGCGTTGCAGGACGGAATCGAGCGGTTGCAAAATCTGCTCGGCGATCATGCGCCGCATATTTTTGCAGCGCACGCGGATGAGCCGTGGCGGCAATTCGTCGCGTTTATGGCAGCACGTTTGCCGCTGGAAATCTCGCGGCAGAATGTAGCAAACGCTCGTGAAACAGCCGGCACATATCGTTTTCCGAGCGAGATGGCTGATGATCTGGACGTGCTCCGCGCGAGTCTGCTTGAAATCGGCGCTCAGCGTCTCGTCGATGTCGACTTATTTCCGGTGCGCCGCGCGCTCGACGTGTTCGGCTTTCATCTCGCGCGACTCGACATTCGTCAAAACAGCGCGTTTCACGATCGCGCGCTATCGCAGATTCTTTCGGCTGCTGGAATCGATGGCAGCCAGTTCGGCGAATGGAGTGAAGCGGAGCGGTCGCGCTTTCTGCAGGCGGAGCTGCGCTCGCCGCGTCCGTTTCTGCACTCGAGCGCGTCCGCCGGCCCGGAAGCCGACGCGGTGCTGAGCTGCTATCGCGTGCTCGCGACGCACATTGAGCGTTTCGGCATCGACGGAATCGGCGCGCTAATCGTCAGCATGACGCGCCGCGTTTCCGATCTGCTCGTCGTTTATCTTTTTGCGCGCGAAGCAGGTTTGACGCGACAAATGCGCGGCGGAATCGCATGCGTGCTGCCGGTGGTGCCGCTGTTTGAAACGAAAGAGGATCTCGAAGCTGCCCCGGACATTTTGCGCAGCTTTTTGGAAAATCCGGTCACGCAGCGCAGTTTGAAGCTGCAAAACAAAGAGCAAACTCCTGTGCAACAGGTGATGATTGGCTACAGCGACAGCAACAAAGACGCAGGCATTCTCGCGAGCCAGTGGGCGCTGCAAAAAGCGCAGTCGGTGCTCACAAATGTCGGCCATGAAATGGGAGTGACGGTCCGCTTTTTCCACGGACGCGGCGGCACGGTCAGTCGCGGTGCGGGACCGACGCATCGGTTTCTCGAGTCGCTGCCGCACGGCTCGCTCGACGGTGGCATTCGCGTGACGGAGCAGGGCGAAACCATCGCGCAGAAATTCGCGAATTTTGAAACTGCAACCTACAATCTCGAGCTGCTCGTTGCCGGCGTAACAGCCACGACTGTGCGACACAAACTGCCGCACGAAAGCCCCGCCGGCGTCGCGGAAATCGTCGAGCGTTTATCCGAGTCGAGCCAACGCACTTATCGCGAACTGCTGGAAGCCGACGGTTTTCTCACGTTTTACAGACAGGCAACACCGATCGATGCGCTCGAGCGCAGTCGCATCGGCTCGCGTCCGACGCGCCGCACGGGCATGGCGTCGCTCGATGATTTGCGCGCGATTCCGTGGGTGTTTAGCTGGAACCAATCGCGCTTTTACGTGCCGGGCTGGTATGGCGCGGGAAGCGCGCTGGCGGAGCTCGCCGAGTCCGATCCAGAAGCATTCGCGCACCTTTCTGCGAACATCACGGCATGGCCGTTTTTGAATTACGTTTTCTCAAACATCGAGGCGAGCTTCGCGAGCAGCGACCGCGATTTGATGCACGCTTACGCGGCTCTCGTTGAAGATCGCGCGATCGCTGACGCGATTTTCAATCGCATTTTGGACGAACGGATGCGCACGGAAAAAATGCTCACGCAATTGCGTGGCCGTCCGATGGAAGTGCGTCGCCCGCGCATTTCGCGGACGCTCGAATTGCGCGCCGACGCGCTGAGGATCTTGCACAAAGAGCAAATCGATCTGCTCCGTCGCTGGCGAAAATTGCAAGCCGATGGCGATGCGAAAAGGGCCGACAAACTGTTGACGGAGCTATTACTTTCGATAAACGCAATCGCGAGCGGGCTGCGAACGACCGGTTAGCAATTGCGTGCCGCTTCGACGTCACGCGCGATTTGTGCCTTGAGCTCGCTGAGTCCGCCGAACTTTTGTTCAGCGCGAATGAATTTATGGAAGAACACTTCCACGTCTTGCCCGTAAATTTCTTCGTTGAAATCGAAAAGATGCAATTCCAGCACACGTTCGCCGCTGGCGTTTGCAATCGTTGGCCGCACGCCAATGTTGACCACACCGTTTAGCTTGCGTGTGTCCAATTGCGCGCTAACCGCGTAAACGCCATTCGGGGGAAACTGCTCGTTATGCGCGCTGAGATTCGCCGTCGGAAAACCAAGATTCCGCCCAATGCCATCACCTCTAACGACCGTGCCGAGAATAGAATACCTGCGTCCGAGCAGATGCGCCGCTTTCTGCAAATCGCCGATTTCGACCGCCGCGCGAATGAGCGTGCTGCTGACGATTTCGCCATTCACACGAATTTCCGGAACGCCGACTTCTTCGAAGCCAAGCTCATCGCCCATGCGTTTGAGCATCGCTAGATTGCCCGAACGATTGCGGCCGAAGCACCATTCATAACCGACGCACACTTCGCGAAGGGGTTTGCAGTGGCTGGTGAGTTGAACAACGAAATTTTCTGGAGCCAGGTCCGCAAACTCGCGCGTGAATTCGATCACGAGCACGTGCGAAATCCCGAGCGCGCCGATGAGCTGGAGTTTGTGCTTCGTCGCGGTGAGCAGTCGCGGCGCTTTCTCGGGGCGCAACAGCCGCGCCGGATGCGGATCGAATGTAACTGCGACTGCGGTGCCGTTATTTTTTGTTGCGTCGAAAAGCGCACGCTCGATCACCGCTCGATGCCCGAGATGCACGCCGTCGAAAACGCCGATCGCGAGAAAAATCGGGCCGGGAATTTCGGCGAGTTCGTCGATCGAGTGGAGGACGCGCATCGTGCTTACGCGCCGCGCAAGCGTGAGACTTCCGGCAATGTCAGAATTTTTTCGATGATCGCGAGTGGCTCGCTTGTTTGCAATTCGTCGACAGTGATCGCCCGCGACAAATCAAACCGGCCCGATTTTGTGCGCCGCAACTCTTTCAAATGCGCGCCACAGCCAAGTTCCGTGCCGATGTCGTGCGCGTAAGTGCGAACGTAAAAACCTTTGCTGCATACGACGCGAAATTGGATTTCCGGCAAGCGCACATCTTTGATTTCATGGGCAAAGACGTGAACGAAACGCGGCTCGCGCTCCACGGTTTTGCCTTGCCGGGCGAGTTTGTAAAGCGCCACGCCGTCTTTTTTGATCGCGGAAACCATTGGCGGCATTTGGTAAAAATCGCCGTCAAATTTTGCGAACGCGGCGTCAATTTGTTCGCGCGAAAGAGCGGGCACCGGTTTGGTTTCGACGATTTCGCCGTCGGCATCCTGGCTGTCGGTGCTTACACCAAGCGTTAACGTTCCGACATATTCCTTATCCTCGGCCATCAGCAGGTCCTGGATCTTCGTTCCGCGTCCGAGCACGAGAATCAGCAGTCCGGTAGCGAGCGGATCGAGTGTGCCGCAGTGGCCGATCTTTTTGAAATTCAGACGACGACGCACCAGCGCGACGACGTCGTGCGAAGTCATGCCTTCTGCTTTGTCAACGAGCAGGACGCCGTCAAGTTCAGTGATTAATCTCATTGCAAATTGCTTGTAAAACTTTCGCTTGCACTTCGTCGAGCGTGCCGCGCGTCCGGGCGCCGGCGGCGAGCGTGTGTCCGCCGCCGCCGAACTGAGTGCAGACTTTGCACACATCGGCGCTCGGATCTTTTGAGCGCAAACTGATGCGCACTTTTCCCTCAGGCAGTTCCTCGAAAAATGCGGCGACGATCACGCCATCAATCGCGCGGATGTAATCGATGAGGCCTTCGTTGTCCTCCGGCTTTACGCCGAGTTGCGCGACGGTATCGAGCGAAAGCGCGAAGCTCGCGACGCGATCGTCGCACGTGAATTTCAGCACGTTCAGAAGCGCGCGCAAAAGCTGCACGCGACGCCTCGGAAAACTTTCGTAGCACAATTGCGAGAGCTTGCCGACATTCACGCCCGCCTTGATCAACTCCGCGGCGATTTCGTAAGTGCGCGCGGTCGTGTTTGGATATTGAAACGAACCGGTGTCAGTCGAAATCGCGACGAAAAGATTGTCGGCCATTTCGTGGGTGAACGGCAAATCTTGTGAGCGAATCAGCTCGTAAAGAATCTGGCCAGCCGCAGGCGCAGTCGAATCGATGAACGCAAGATCGCCATAGCGGTTGTTACTCACGTGATGATCGATGTTAATCCACGTCTTCGCATGTTTTATCGATTGCAAACAAGTGCCGAGCCGTTCCTGCGCCGCAGTGTCGAGTGCAATCGCGACGTCGAATTCGCGCGGCTCTGCCGGCGGAGGTGTGACTAGATCGGAGCAGGGGAGAAAGGCGTATTTGTCGAGTATTCCGTCCTGATTCCAGACGGTCACATCCTTGCCGAGCTGCTTCAGACAAAGAGCCATCGCGATTTCGCAGCCGAGCGCGTCGCCATCCGGCCGCATGTGACTCATCACAACGAAGCGTTGCTGTTTGTGTAAAACGTCTGCGATGTCGCCGGGTGAACAGTTATTTTTCATCCGGGGGAATTTCGAGCTGGCTGAGAATTTGAATGACGCGATCTCCGCGCTCGATTGAATCGTCCATGCGAAAATGCAATTGCGGCGTGTATTTCAAAACCACGCGCTTCGAGACTTCGTGCTGCAATAACTGACGATGCTGCTCCAACACGGTGAGGGCGGTCTTTTTCTGCGCGGCCGAGCCGATCGCGCTGACGTAAACGTAAGCGTTTTTCAGGTCGGGCGTGACGTCGACGCTTTGCACGGTGACGAGCGTCGCGGTGAATGTCACTTCGCGTGGAATGATTTCGCTGAGTTCCCGCTTGAGCACTTCCCTGACACGTTCGAGACGATGTTTCATACAGTGAATGTGAAGGTGGAAAGTGAATCCACTTTCACTTTCCACTTTTCACTCTGTTACAGCTTCTGCGCGACTTTTTCGAGTGTATAACACTGAATGATATCGCCGGCTTCGTATTCGGTGAAATCGCCGAGCTTGATGCCGCATTCGAGGCCGTTGCGGACTTCTTTCACATCGTCCTGGAAGCGGCGCAGCGTCGCGATACCGCCGTCGTAAATCGGCTGTTTGCCGCGCAGCACGCGGGCGCGAGCGGAGCGGGAAATACGACCATCCGTGACGATGCAGCCGGCGACGAGGCCTTTGGACAATTCGAAAACTTTTTTGACTTCGGCATGACCGATCGTGGTTTCGCGAGTTTCCGGTTCGAGCAAGCCGGCCATCGCTTCCTTCACCTGATCGATCAACTCGTAAATGATCGAGTAAAGTTTGATCTGCACGCCTTCGCGTTTCGCGGCATTCGCGGCGCTGTTTTCGACTTTCACATTGAAGCCGATGACGATTGCGTTCGAGGCAGTCGCGAGCAAAATGTCGGACTCGGTGACCGGGCCGACTGCGCTGTGGATGATCTCAAGATCGATCTTCTTGCTATCGATCTGCTTGAGCGACTGCACGAGCGCTTCGAGCGAACCTTGCACATCGGATTTTAAAACAAGATTTAGCGACTTGCGCGCATCGGCCGCAAGATTCTCGAAGAGGTTTTCCAGCGTCGCACGTTGTGGAGCGGCGAGCTTTTGATTGCGCAAACTTTCGAGCCGTTCCTCGCTGAGCGTCTTCGCATCGCGCTCGCTTTCCATGACGAGAAATTCGTCGCCGGCATTTGGCAGCCCTGCAAAACCGAGGATCTTTACCGGAGTCGACGGTGCGGCTTCTTTTACGATCTGGCCTTTGTCGTCGATGAGCGACTTGATTTTGCCGGAGTAACTTCCGCAGATGAAGGGCTGGCCGACTTTCAGCGTGCCCATGCGCACAATGACCGTCGCCGTCGGGCCGCGTCCCGGCTCGATCTGCGCTTCGATTACGGTGCCGCGCGGCAGCACGGTCGGGCTCGATTTCAATTCCAAAATTTCCGACTGCAGCAAAATCATCTCGAGCAGATGATCGACGCCGGTGCCTTTCGTCGCGGAGACCGGACAGCAAATCGTTTCGCCGCCCCAATCTTCAGGCGTGAGTTCCTTTTCCTGCAGTTGCTTTTTCACGCGATCAACGTTCGCGCTCTGCAAATCGATTTTGTTGATCGCAACAATGATCGGCACTTTCGCGGCGCGCGCGTGACTGATCGCTTCGAGCGTTTGCGGCATGAGTCCATCATCAGCGGCGACGACGAGCACGACGATGTCCGTGACGTTCGCGCCGCGTGCACGCATCGCCGTGAATGCCTCGTGGCCCGGCGTGTCGAGGAAGGTGATCTTGTGGCCGTTGTTTTCGACTGAATACGCGCCGATGTGCTGCGTGATTCCGCCAGCTTCGCCGGCAGCGACGCGCGATTTGCGGATGTAATCCATCAGCGAAGTTTTGCCGTGATCGACGTGCCCCATGAAAGTGACGATCGGCGCGCGAAGTGTAAGCTCTTCCTTTTTTGGCTCTGGCGGCGGCTTCGGCGGTTCGACGTGGACTTCGACTTTGTGAACGCCCGCGCCTTTCTCGCGCTTCTCCTTTTCAAACGTAAAACCGTGTTTGTTACAAACGGCAGTCGCGATGTCCGGCTCGATCGTCTGGTTCGGGTTGGCGAAAATGCCAAGCTCCATCAGGTCTTTCGTAATCTGGAACGACTTCAAGCCAAGCTGCGCAGCGAGATCCTTGATGATAATCGGCGGCTTGATGTGAATGACTTTTTCGTCCGTTTTTTCACCATCTTCGTCAGCAGCCGGCGCGTCCGCGATCGGAGCTGGAGTCGGTGCAGCCACAGGCGCGGGAGCGGGCTCGGGCGCTTTGATGCGTGAGATCGGAGGAAGAATTTTCCGCGGCTTTTCTTCGCCTTCGGCGGGCGTCGGTTTGCGCACCGTTTTTTCCTTCGGCTCGATTAACGAGATAGTTTCTTTTGGAACTTTCGGAGCTTTTGGAGCTGCGGGTTTCTCTTTTTCCTTCGGCGCGGGGGCGGTTTTAGACGCGGCTGTTTTCGAAGGAGTCTCCGACTTCTTCGCTGCGGGTTTTGATGTTGTTGCTCTCGTAGCCATGGGGAAAATTCTTCGGTTTCATGGCTCAACCCTGGTGGATTGAAGCCGTTCTTTCGTGCTCGCGTTGCGCCGCCTGATGGATATCGGTCGCTTTTTCCAAATCGATGCCGAGAACGTCGGCGATGTCCTGCGGCTCCGCGCTGATAATCACTTCGATGCTCGTCATGCCAGCATCGATGAGTTTGTGCGTGCTCGCGTCGTCGAGCGCGAGTGCGGCGGAGAGAACCATCGCAGCTTTGGAAATGTTTTGCTCGAAAACTTCCTTCGCGCTTTCGTCTTTCTCGATGTTGATATCCCAGCCAACCAAACGCGAAGTTAAACGCGCGTTCTGCCCGCGTTTGCCAATGGCGAGCGAGAGCTGGTCTTCGTCGACTTTGATGTGAATGACTTTGCGCTCTTCATCGAGCGTTACGCTTTTCACTTTCGCCGGTTTCAGCGCCTCGAGGACGAATTCCTTCGGATCCGGGTTCCAGCGTATGATGTCGACTTTTTCGTTGTTCAATTCGCGGACAATGTTTTTCACGCGCGAACCGCGCATGCCGACGCACGCGCCGACCGGATCGATTTTTTCGTTGTCGCTATGCACCGCGATTTTCGTGCGGAAACCGGCTTCACGCGCGATGCCCTTGATTTGCACGGTGCGGTCTTGAATCTCCGCGACTTCGACTTCGAACAGGCGGCGGACAAAATTCGGATGGCTGCGCGAAAGAATGATCTCAGGGCCGTGCGTGCCATTTTCAACAGCCAGGACGTAGGCGCGCATGCGGTCGCCGATCGTGTAATCTTCCGTCTGCACGCGTTCGCGCGACGGCATCTTCGCCTCGAATTTTCCGAGGTCGATCATCACGTCCGAGCGATCAAAACGACGCACCGTGCCGCTGACAATCTCACCGGCGCGATCTTTGAACTCGTCGTAGATCATCTCTTTTTCCGCCTGGCGGATGCGTTGCATCATCGCCTGCTTCGCGGTCTGCGCCGCGATGCGGCCAAAATTACGCGGCGTGACTTCGACGTCGACCAATTCGCCGACCTGTGCATCCGACTTGATTTTTTGTGCTTTCGGCAGGCTGATTTCGTCGTATTCGTTTTTGACCCACTCGACTACCTTGAGCTTCGCGATTGCTTTGATCTCGCCAGTTTTCGAGTCGATCTCGATACGCAAATCATTCGCCGGCCCGACTGCTTTTTTCGAGGCAGTAAGCAACGCATCCTGGACTGCAGAGACGAGCACTTCGCGTTTAATGCCCTTCTCGCGCTCCAGGTAATCCAACATTGCAATAAATTCGCTATTCATAAAATCGTGGTATCCGGAGACAAAAAAAGTGGGTTTTTTAGGCCCACTCGCGTGATTTTTGGCGCCGGTTAGGTTCGGCAATTTATGGTAGTGTCATTCGCTCGTCAAGCGCTGCGGCTGCAAATCTTGCGCAACGGCGTGGCACATTCTTACACGCCGATCGTGCAGCAGCGCGGACTCACAGCACCGCGACTTTCTCGAACTTGCGGCCGAGCACGCCTTCGCTTTTGGTGCCGAGCCATTGCTCGAGCACGGTCGCGTAAACCTGCCGGAAATCGATTTGGTGCCGCACGTCGCCGTCGAGAAGATTGCCGAGATCGGGCGGATTTCCGTGCAGGCCGCCTTTGATTTTTTCGCCGAACACAAACATCGGCGCGGCCGCTCCGTGATCGGTGCCCTGGCTGCCATTCTCCGCAACGCGGCGGCCGAATTCGCTAAACGCGATCACTACAACGCGATCCGCGTTTTTCTGCGCGCGCAGATCTTCGTTAAACGCATGCACACTCGCCGCGACATCGCGCAGCAACCGCGCGTGCGTTTGCGCCTGGTTCGCGTGCGTGTCGAAGCCGCCCTGGATCGCGTAGTAAACGCGCGTCGGGAAATTTCCCGCGATCAGCTTCGCGATCATCTGGAGCTGGTTCGCGAGTTGCGAGTCGGGATAATTCGTCCGCACTTTCGACTTCGCCAGGATGCCGCGAATGCGGTCGCCGGCGAGCACCGCGTTCATCGCGGTGTGTTTTAGGAAATCGACCGTCTCCGGCTCGTCGCCCGTGATGCCGCCGAGCGTCGTCATATTCATCGGATTCGGCGTCGTGCCGGGCTGATTCAGCTTCGCAAAAATCGCCTCCTGCGCTTTCGCGAGACTCGTCGTTTCGCCGCTCGCGTTCCACTGGAACGTATCAGGATTATCCAGCGCGAGCGCGACGTTCGATTTGTTGCGAAATGCCTGCGGCATTACTTTGCCGAAGCTCATCCCGATGTCGGCGTTCTCCGCGAGCCGATGCGGATCGCTGCCCGTGCATTGCGCGTCGAAGTAGCGTCCGAGCCAGCCGGTGACTTCCGGCTTTCCCTCCGAATCGCCGGCAGTGTGCCAGATTTCCATCGAGCGAAAATGCGAGCGATTCGGGTTCGGATAACCGACGTTCTGGACGATCGCCATTTTGCCCGCGTCGAATTCGTTCTTTAACGGCGCGAGATCCGGATGCAGCGCGATGTGGCTGTCGATCTTCAGCGCCGAGTCGCCGCGAATCGCGAGCGTCGGCCGCGCCTTGTGGTAAAGGTCATCCGCAAAAGGGACCACCGTGTTTAACCCGTCGTTGCCGCCGCTGAGCTGCACGACGACGAGGATGCGCGAGTCGGTTTCGGGCGACGTGGCGAATGCCGTTCGCGTCAAAAATGCAGGCACGTAGGCGCTCGCGGCGACGAGGCTGAGTCCTTTGAGTCCCGTCGCGAGAAACTCGCGGCGCGTGTGGAGAGGGGAACCTTGTTTCATAAATCAGCAGAGCTGGTAATCCGGCGAGCTCATCATCAAGTGCACGAGATCGCGCACCCGCTCGTCAAAGTTGGCATCGTTCAGCGAAAAAGTCCTGCGACCTCCCGCCGCGTCGGTTTCGGCAAAGGCGAGCAATTGCTGCCGCAGCGTCGGCGCGACCGGACGCGCGAGAAACTCCTTGACGTAGTAGTCCACGATGTCCGCCGACGTGACGAATTTCCGGTCGAGTCCGAGCTCGTGCAGTTGCCCGCGCGGGCTCCACTCGACGACACTGGTATCGCGCTGGCCCTCGACGAATTCGCGCCGCTTCAAGTTCGACCCGGCCTGCTTTTTGTTAAACGTCTTAAACTGATCCGGGCTCACGCCGTTCAGCAGCCAGTTCGCGAAATTGTAGCGCACGAGTAGCATGTTCGAGTTGATCCACGCCATGCCGCCGGGCCAGCCGTTCACCTCCGGCGGGAAAAACAAATCCTGCCCCATCAGCCGCAGCGCGCTCACGAGCACATCCTTTTGCGGCACTTTCACGCGCATCGATTTCAGCGCGCCGATCGTCAGCACCACCGGGCTTTTCACGACCGCATTTGCCGCGCGCTCGGAGTAGAAAATCTGCGATGAAAACAGCGTCGTCAGGAATAGCGCCAGGTCATAGTTGCTCCCGCGATAGATATTCGCCGCCGCATCCACGATCTGTGGCTCCGGCTTTTCGTAGACGAAAAACTCGAACAGCTTCCGCGCGATGAACCGCGCACACGCCGGCTGCTCCGTGATGATCCGCACCACGTCGTCGCCGTCCCAGTTGCCCGTCTGACCCAGATACGTCTTTCCGTCATCATCGTGCGCATCCCCGTGTTTCACAAACGACCACGCCTCGCGATTCACGCTCCAGCCGGTCAGCGCGCGCGCCGCCGCCTTCACATCCGCCTCGGTGTAATTTCCCACGCCCAGCGAGTGCAGTTCCATCAGCTCGCGCGCGAAGTTCTCGTTCGGCCTCCCGCGATGCGACTGCCAGTTGTCGAGGAAAACGAGCATCGCCGGGTCGCGGATCAGCGCCTTCAGCAGCTCGGGGAACGGTGCCAGCGCCAGCCGGCGAAACATCTGGTTCTGCTGCCACATCGGGAACGCGTGCTGCACTTTCTCCTCGAACGACGTCGCAAAATGCCCGTGCCAGAAAAGCGTCATCTTCTCCTCCAGCGGACGCGCCGTCGTCAGCATCCGGTTCAGCCACCAGAAACGCAGGTCCGTGATGTTGCTCCGCTCATTTTGCTGGCGCTCGTTCACCAGCTTCCGCCGCGCCTGCTCGTCCAGCCCCCGCAGCTTCTGCGCAAAAGCGCGGTCGCTCTCCGCCGGCGACTGCGCACACTCCGGCGGCGCGTTTTCCTGCGATGCTGGGAAATTCACCAGCGAATCCACCGCGCCCTTCAACCCGCGTGCAGCCAGCGCCTCGATCTCCTCCCACGTCCCGCCGAACCCGGCGCGCCAAAGCAAATGCGCAGCCTTGTAGGCGTCGAACTGGTCGGCGGGCAGGGGGGCAAAGGGGAGCGCCATCGCTAGCAGTTAAACTATCGCTGAATGCGAGAGTTTCAATGCAATGTTGAACCGCCCCATCCAGCGCGTCCCTCCGAAAAAAAGTCTGTATAAAAAGCAACATTTTTTGCAAGAAACGCAAATTCGTCCGTCTATTTTGTTATGGGCATTTGCATTCCGCGAATGCCCCCTAACCAAAAACATACTCATTACCAAACCTGACATGACGAACAACACGTTCACCTACATCACCCGTCCCACCACGGACGGCAGCCACATCACCACCGCGCCGCAATTTCGCGGCACGAAAACCCGCGCCGATTTGGAATGGGTGGGGAGAGTCTCCACCTTGAAAACGGCCGGTTCATCTATCATCAATGGAGTGATGTGGGGAATCCCCCATCAGAGGCAGACAAGGATCCGAGCGCTCAACCTGAGCAACGAGGCAGATATATTCGTGAGGGTCGTCGCATCCTCCTACTGGCAGATACCTCAGATTATGCCGAGCTGCTTTACATCAATTACATTGAGGGCATTCCCGTATTGCTGCGACGGCAGGGTGATTGGGCTCTGCGAACCCAAGGGGTCGTTCATCGTTGGGACAGCGACTTTATGGTGGCAGCCGACTTTCTACCCAAAGACCACAGGGTGGTAAGTTGGGATGCGTTTTTAGCCTCCCATCCCGAGCTCGCCAGGAAACTCGATCTCGCGCGCAGCAAGAAACAATAACGTTGTCCGCAGTTTCACCGTCCGGGCTGCGGCTTACTCGCGGTCGGTTTCGGCGATGATTTCGTCGGATTGGGTGACGCGGACGACTTCTTCGACGGTGGTCTGGCCGGCGAGGACGCGGCGCCAGCCGTCCTGGCGCAGGGTTTCCATGCCGTCCAGGATGGCGCGCTGCTTGAGGTCGCCGCCGGAGGCTTTGCTGATGACAAGGCGGCGGAGCGGCTCGGTGACGACGCAGAATTCGTAGATGGCGGCGCGTCCGCGGTAGCCTGTCTGGCGGCAGGTCTCGCACCCGGTGCCGCGATAGTATTTCAGGTCGGGCGAAATGAGCGCGCCGATTTCCCTGAGGTAATCGACGGGGTAGCCGGCGAGGGCTTTGCAATCGGGGCAGATGGTGCGGACGAGGCGCTGGGCGATGAATGCGCGGACGACGCTGGAGAGCAGGAATGGCTCGACGCCCATGTCGAGGAGGCGGGTGATGCCGCCGACGGCGTCGTTGGTGTGCAGGGTGCTGAAGACGAGGTGGCCGGTCATGGCTGCGCGGATGGCGATTTCCGCCGTCTCGAAGTCGCGGATTTCACCGACCATGACGACGTTCGGGTCCTGGCGCAGGATGTGGCGAAGGCCCTGGGCGAAGGTGAGGCCGATCTCCGGTTTCACGTCGATCTGGGAGACGCCGGGGAGGCGATATTCGACCGGCTCCTCGATGGTGATGATGCGGCGCTCTACGGAGTTGATGCTGCTGAGGAAGGAGTAGAGCGAGGTGGATTTGCCGGAGCCGGTCGGGCCGGTGACGAGGATGATGCCGTTTGGCTGCGCGAGCAGGGTGCGGACGAGGGTGGCCTGTTTCGGGCTGAGGTCGAGCCGCTCGAAACCGAACTGCTGCTCGGTGCGGGTGAGCAAACGGAGGCTGATGCTTTCGCCGTTGACGGTGGGGATGGTGGAAACGCGCACGTCGATGTCGTCGCCGCCGCTGTGCAGGTTGATGCGGCCATCCTGCGGCAACCGCTTTTCCGCGATGTCCATGTGCGCCATGACTTTCAGGCGCGAGAGGATGGAGTTTTGCAGCAGGCGTAGCTGGGGCGGGACGGCGACCTCGTGCAGGATGCCGTCGATGCGGTAACGGATGCGCAGGTCGCTCTCGAGCGGCTCGACGTGGATGTCCGTGGCGCGTTCGTGGATGGCTTCGCGGATGATCTGGTTGACGAATTTGACGACGGACGCCTCGGGGTCGTCGGCGCTGATGTCCATCGTCTCAAAGCGCTCGTCGGTGGCATCGAGCGCGCGGCTCGATTGCAGGATTTCCTCGAAGGTTTCCGCGCCGACGCCGTAGAGCGTCTTGATCGCGCGCAGGAGCTGGCTGCGCGGGATGAGCACCCACTCGATCTTTTTGTTTACGAGCTGCTGCGCGAGGCGTCGTGCGACGTTGTTAAAGACATCGTAGGTCGCGAGGCGGACGCTTTTCTCATCGGTCTTGAGCGGCAGGATGTGGTGCTTGAAAACGAAGCGGCTCGGCAGGATTCCGAGCGCGGTGCGGTCGACGCTTTTGATGTCGAGGGTCTCGACGGGCGTCTTGAATAGCTGGCCAAGATGGATCGCGAAGCGCTGCTCGTCGACTTTGCCGGAGTTGAGCACCTGCACGGTCCAGGTTTCGCCGTTGTTCGGCACCGACGCGAGTTTGCTCGCTTCCGCGACATCCTCGCAGCCGCTCGCGACGAGGACATCGACGAGGGATTTGCGGAGCGGGGAAGTCATTTTTCCTGATAGCGGAAGTTCACCGGATTCGGCGTGGCGTGTCCATGCGGCGCCGTATTTTCAATAGTCGCATCGAGGCTCGGGTCGATCAAGAGGCGCTCCTGCTCGATCTTTGAATTATCGACGCTTTCAAATGGCGTCAGCGAAACGACCGGGCGCATCAACACGATCAACTCCGCGCGATCGTTCTGCTTCTTGGTGTTCTTGAAAAGGTAGCCGAGCAACGGCACGCGGCTGATAAGCGGAACACCCGTGAGCGTCGAGCCGCCTGTGCGGGTAATCAATCCGCCGAGGACGATCGTCGAACGATTCGCGACGGAGAGGCTCGTTTTGACATAGCGACGCGAAATGGTCGGCACCGTCGTGCCGCCGACGTTGCGATCCGCGCCGGGAACGACGCTGTCGAGCTTCTGCAAAATATCGAGCGAGACCTCGCGATCGGAGTTGATGAGCGGCACGACCTCGAGTTGCAGCACGACGTCCTCGTATTGGATATTTGAGCTGACGGCGGCGGTGCTGTTGATGGCGTTGACATTGTTCACGTTTGACAAAGTTTGCGTGGGGATCGCGATGCGCTGGCCGGAAGCGATGATTGCTTTTTTGTTGTTGCTCGTGAAAACCATCGGGCGGTTCGTAATGCGGAAGCGCCCGGTCGAGTCGAGAGCGTGAACGATGACATCCATCGAGTTGGTAGCGCCGATGAGCGCGTTCAATCCACCGCCGCTCGCGATGCCCGCTGCGGTGGCGGCTGCGGTGCCGAGCGAGGTGCCCTGCGACCCGAGCAGGACGTGACCGCGCTGCTGGTTGAACACGCCGAGCGGGCTCGTGGTGATGCCATTCGTGCCTGTGACGCTGCTGAGCAGGCTGGAGGCGGGACTGCGCAGCAGATAATCGATACCGAATTCCTGATCGTCATTCAGCGACAGCTCGCCGATGATCGTGTTGAGCATCACCTGCGGCGCACGCACGTCCATTTGATCGAGCAGATCAAAAACACGCGTCTGCACTTCCTTGTTTCCGAGCACGATGATCGTATTCTCGCGCGGGTCGGCGATGATCTTGGTGTTGCCGACGGTCACGGCCTTCGGTGTTGTGTCTACCGGCTGGGTGGACAATTCCTCGGAGACATTGAATCCGCCGCCGCCGCTCGAGCCGCCGAACGACGTGCTGCCGCCGGTGTTCGCAACGGGATTATTGCGGTTTGTGGCTTGGTTTCCGGTTGCTGTTGTCGCTTCCTCTGGCTTCACTCCCGGTTCGGTGATCGCTTTCACGACAATGTCGAGCACGTCGGAAGCCGAGACGAATTTCAAGACGCGCTTCGCCGGTTCGCCGAACGGCACATCGGAATCAAACTCCTGAATCAACCGGCGAATGAACGGCAAATTGATCGGACGCGTGATGACGTGAATGCGATTTGTGCGCACGTCGGCGGTGAGCCGGATTTTACCGATGACGATCGATTCTTCCGACAAACCGGTCGCCGGATTTTCAATCGTCACCGATGGCGCAGCGGGGGGTGCGCCTTGCGGAGCGACTTCGGTCGTAGTGGTGGTTTGCCGCACACCGGGAGCTCCCGGCGTTGTGGTCGTGCCGGCCTGATTCTGCTGCTTTTCAAAAATCTTATCGAGCTTCTCCAGCACGTCCTTCGCATCGGCGCGCTCCAGCTTGATGAACTCGCTCACGACTTCAGCCGGCGGCACGTCGATTTCCTTGATCACTTTCGCGAGCGTGCGAATCACGCCGACGCTCTCTGTCACGAGCAGAGCCTGCGCCTTCGGCAACGCCACAGCGTTCGTGTAACTCGTCGGCGCGATATATTGCCCACCGAAAAGCGTCTGCTGCAATTCCGTCGGATCGGCGAATTGCAGTCTGAACATAAACGTCACCACGCGCTCGGTGTCCGGGAGTTGATCGAGATCGGAAAAAATCGGCACCGCAGCTGTGCGCGGGATTTTGCCAATGCCGACGACTTTGATGATGTGGTCGTCCTCGGGCACGAGCGAAAAGCCATTGAGCAGAAAATTGATCTCGATGATTTTGATTGCCTCGGTGCGCGGCACCTGGGCGTTCACTACGATGTTAACGTTTCCCTGCACGCTGTTGTCATAGACCACGCGTTTGCCGGTAAGCCGCTCGTAAAGTGCGAGCACGTCTTTCACATCCGCATTCGGATATTGCAGCCGCACCATTTCCTCCGTCGCCGCTCCGGTCGTGGGAGGGGTAATCGGAGCCGGTTGCGTCGTGGGAGATTGCGCCATGGCGGACGCGCAAATCAGGAGCAGAAAAAGGGCGGAAAGGCAGCGATGCACCAGCGTTATGTAAACGCGAGGGGCTGCGAGGTCAACCGTCGCACGCACGAGCGCGATTCTTTCCATTCGACTCCGCCCGATTGCGTCGTTAATTAAAGCCGCGATGAAACTGCCCCTCCGTGTTCTTTCCGGTGTCGTGCTCCCATTTTTTCTCGCGAGCTGCATGGCGATGCACCAGCGCCGCATCATTCGCGAAAATGTTTCGCCCGATCCGATGACGCCGGGGCAGTGGTCGCAAATCACCGGCACGTATCTCGGCCCGATTCGCTCGACAAACAACCGCTTCGGCACCGAAGGCGTGGTCGTCGCCGAGACGCGCATGGAAGTTTACGGCACGGCCGAGCATCCGCTCATTTTTTTAAAAATGCGCGCCGACACGACGAGCGCGATGACATTTTACGGTGAGCGCACCGAGACGTTCACGAACATTTCCGAACGACACTATGGAGTGCGCGGCGATGTCGTCGCGGCGTCGCATTTTCCAAATCAGCTTTACCTGAAACTCTGGCCGCAGCCACTTTCGCCGATGCTCGGCGGGTTCATGATCGTCACGTTTAACGGCCACGGCTGCGCGGAAGTCGAGTTCGTCGAGCACGCATTTCGCCACGGCGAGGGGACGCTGAAACGGCTGCCGAAGCTACCCGGCGTCTGCCGCGAGTAGTTTGTTTTTGCCCGCGATGCGGCTAATTTCTCCGGTGCGCACACGCGGTTTCACTTTGCTCGAAATTTGCCTCGCGATTTTCATCGCGGTGCTGCTGGTCACGCTCGCGGTTCCGAGCGTGAGCGGATTGCTTGCGGAGCAGAAATTGAAGCGTTCTTTCGAGGCCTTCGACGCGATGGCGCAGGAAGCAGAAAACCGCGCCGTCACCGAGCGGCGCGCCTACGTGATCGCGTGGGAAAAAGAAGGATTGAACCTGATTGCAAAAGAACCGGCGAACAAAGATGAGCTGAACGGTGTTAAACAACTTGAGTTTGCCGAAAAGGAAAGCTTCGATCTCACATTACCGGCGGCGCTCATGAAGGATCCTGCGCGGGAATGGATTTTCTGGCCGACCGGGACTTGCGAGCCTGCGACGATCGTTTACCACGGCGCAGCCGGGCAATGGAACGCGGTTTACGATCCGCTCACCGTGCGCGCACAATTTACGACGCAATGAAAAATCGCCGCGCTTTCGTTTTGCTGGAGGTGATGCTGGGCGTCGCGATTTTCGCAATGGGCGTGATCGCGCTCGGGCGCTGTGTTAACAACTGTCTATCCGCCGAAATCGCGCGAGCCGAGGACGAACGCGCCCGGCTCGCGCTGGAAAACCGCATGGCCGAAATCGAGTCGGGCGAGGTGGTCATCGAAGATCCAAAAACTGAGGAACTCGAAGGCCGCTTTGCGGGTTTGACGCTGAAACAAAGCCGCACACAACTCAAAGTGAAGAACGAAAAAAACGAGGACATTCTCGGCCTTTACAAGATTGATCTCGAAGTCGATTGGAACAACGGCAACGAACCGCAGGTTAAACAACTGACGTTTTATGTTTTGCGCTCGCGCTAAACGCGCTTTCACGCTGCTCGAGGTGGTTATCTCCGTCGCGATCATCGCGATGATTGCGATTTCGATTTATCGCTTCATCGAGTCGAGCCTGCGCGCGATTCAAATTTCGACGAAACAAAGCAATGACACCGCAGCGGTGCAGTCGCTGCTCGCGGTGCTCCAGGCGCAACTGCACAGCCTTCCTCCCGGCGAAATCGGCGCGCTGCTCGGCGACACGCACAAATTTCAAAACAAGGCCGCCGACGAACTGCAATGGCTATGCGGACCCGGCAACGGGCTTTTCACGCAGTTCGCCGACGGCGAATACCGCGCGACGCTGATGCTAAAACAAGTGCCAAAAACGAATACGTGCGAACTTGGCCTGCGTCGCCAGCGCGCCGAAAACAAAATCAACACCGCCCTCACGAACCAGCAGGAAAACTGGGTGCATCTGCTCGACAACGTCGACGCGCTCGAAGTGCGTTATTACGATCAGCGGCTTAACGCGTGGCTGGAAAAATGGACTGATCAAATGTCTCTGCCGTCCATCATCCGCATCCGGCTGTGGCGAGCAGGCGAGGAAAATCCGATAGAGGCAATTCTGGCGCTGCCGGTGAAACAATTGCCGACATGAAAAACGCACGTGTTACACGCGGTGGCTCGGCGTTAATCCTCTCGCTTTGGGCGTTACTGCTGCTTTCGGCGGCCGTTTTCGCGTGGCTGAAGTTGATCAACCAAAACATCACGATCTCCGGCGAAGCGAACGCCGGTCTCGACGCGAAAGCGCTCGCGCATTCCGGTGTGCAGGTCGCGCTGAACGAGCGGGTGACGCAATTAACGCCGCTGTTGCAAAATCAATTCGGACCGGATCGCAGCTACAAAGTGCAGCTCAAAGGCGAGGCGGGAAAACTGAACCTGAACTGGATTTTTCAAAGCGCAATCAATCCGCAGCCGACGCAGGATTCGCTCGCGAGAGTCGAAATTTTCAAGCGCTACCTCGAGCGCCGCGGATTGTCGTTTGAGGAACGGGAGACTCTGGTCGATTGCATGCTCGATTGGATCGATCCCGACAATCTCGTGCGGATGCACGGCGCTGAGGATGGACCAAATTATCATCCGCCGAATCGCGGGCAATTTGTCGGCGTCGAGGAAATCGCGCAGATCAAAGGCTCGAAGCCGCTCGTGTCGCAGCCAGGCTGGAAGGACGATCTCACTATTTACACGAATCCCGGCACGATCGATTTGCAGTGGGCGCCGGTGAGTGTGTTACAGGTGTTGCCGAATGTCGGCGATGCACGCGCGGTAAACTTTGTAAAATTTCGCCAAGGACCGGACGGACTCGACGGCACCAACGACGATCACATTTTCAAAGACATCAACGAAGCATTCCAATTTCTCGGGCTCGCCGGCGATGCGCGGAACGCACTCGCGCCGTATGTCACGTTGAACGACCGGATGGTTCACATCGTTAGCATCGGCCAGTCGGGAAAAGTGTATCGACAAGTCGAGGTCGTTGCCCGGAAACTCGGCGCCCAACCGCAAATCCTTTGGTGGAAAGAATAAAGCCCCGACACCCGCGAACTATTTTCCTGAGTCCCGCCACGCGCGGCTGGCGCATGCACGCCGGCATTGGCGAGCCGCCGCGCATGTTCGCGTCGCTCGAGGAAGTGGCGGCTGCGCTGTTGCCGGAGCAGGCTGTGCATCTCGCGCTGCCGGTTGGCGTGGTGCTGATCGAGCGAATGCGGCTGCCCTCGACGAATCGCGACGAGCTCGCGGCCATGATGCGGCTGCAACTCGAGAAGACGCTGCCGTTTTCGATCGACGAAGTAACGAGCGATTTCGAAGTGATTTCGCAAAGCGAAAACGAGTCGCTGATTCTCGCGCTCGCTGCGAACAACGAGCAACTCGACACGCTGACGGCGCCGTTGCGGACACGGCATTTTTTGCCGGAAAAAATCACGCTGTTTGCGCTGCACGTCGCGACGCAGATCGCGAAGGACGAAACGGTGTGCGTGATTTATATCGAAGATGAAAAAACCGTGCTCGCGATTTACGAGAACGGAAAGCTCGGCTACGCACAGACAATCGCCGCGATAAATGCCGATGACTTTCTCGCCGAGTTGCCGCAATTGCTGTTAACCGCGGAACTCGATGGCGTGCCGACGACGTTCGCGCGTGTGCGGCTCGACAAGGAACTCGACGCGTGGAGCGAACAGGCGCGCAATTTTTTCGGTGCGCCCGTGGAAAGCATTTCACTCAGCGCGGCGCTTCCGGAGCCGGCGCTAAACTTCGTTCCCGCTTCCTGGCACCGTGAGCGCGAGAACTTGCAACGCGCGTCGCGGATACGCTCGCGATTGATGATGGCGGGCGTGATTTATCTGGCGCTGTTGCTTATCGCGGCAGGCGCGCTTTTTTGGATGCAAAACCGGCTCACGAAGCTCGATCAACAAGTCCGCGCTACGCAACCGCAGATCGACTTGATCGCCGCGCAAAAAGCGAAATGGACCGCGCTTGCACCGGCGATCGAGCCGGGTCGTTACACGATAGAAATTTTGCTGCAGGTTTGTGACAGCCTGCCTTCGGATGAGATTCGCCTGACGAAATTCACCGAAACGCCTGCGCAATTTACGCTCGAAGCCGAGGCGCCAAATGCGGGTGTCGCGGTCGAGTTCGGCGAGCGATTGAAGAAAAGTCCGGGGCTGAAGGATTTCACCCTGCAAATCAATCCGCCTGCGATTTTGCCGAACGAGCACGCGCAGCTTCGGGTTTTCGGAAAACTATGACGCTTTCTTCGCGCGAAAAAATCCTGGCAGGCGCCGTCGTGCTCGCCTTTTTCATTGTGTTGAACCTTGTGCTGTTCAAAGCATTCGCCGGCAAACAGGCAACGCTCCGCGAACAACTCGCAATGCGTCGCCGTGACCTCGCATCGATGCAATTGCTCGCTTCCGAGCGCGACCTTTGGGCGAAGCGTGGCGAGTGGCTCGCGCAAAAACAGCCGAAGCTCTCAATGAGCGAGAACAGCGCGGACGTGCAGCTCGACCAACAGATCAGCGACATCGCGAAGCAGCATGGCGTCACGCTCGAAAATAAATCGTTTGCGTCGCCGTCGCGCACGCCGTCGTATCGCTCGGTCGCCGTGAATCTCGAAACAAAATGCTCGTGGCCATCGCTGATCGAGTTTTTGCACGACGTGCAGGGGCCGGAGCAGTTCACCGTATTTGAAAACGCCGAAATTTCGATCGACACCAGCGACGCTTCGCAAATGCGCGGAAGATTCCGCATCGCGCGCTGGTATGCGCCTGATTGAGAATGCGCGAATTCGATGTAATGTTTGGAACCATGCGCCGCTTTGTCCTCCCATTAATCATTCTGCAATCGTCTGTTTGCCTTGTTTCCGCCGCGGAAACGTCAGTCGCCCCGACGGCGCTGCCGCGTGATCGTTATAAGACAATGATCAAAAAATCACCGTTCGCTCCCGCAACGCCGACCGCAGCGGTTGCGGCGACGCCTGGTTTTGCAACGGGCTATTACGTCGCGGGTGTCGCGAAAATCGGCGACAAAGATTTTGTGACGATCGCTTCGCGTAACGGGCAATCGCGTTTCTCGCTGATGCCCGGCGAAGCCGGCCCGGACGGAATCACGGTAACAAGCGTGCAGTGGTCGAATGAGACCGGCAAAAGCAAAGCGACGGTGAAAAAAGGAAATGAAACCGGCACGATCGAGTTCGATCAAATGGCCGCGCAGGCCAATGCAGCGCCCGCGCCGCAAGTGACGCAGCCCGGACAACCCGGGATGATTCAACCGCCGCGCATGCCGAATATTCCGCGCATGAATATGCCGCAGCCTCCGAATTATCCGCAGCCGCCGCAGACTGGAATGGCCGCGCCGAATGGCCAGCAGCCGGACATGCGCCGGCGCATTCGCATTATCAATAACAAACCGCAGTAGCGGCTACTTGTCCCAGTTGCCGATGTCGTCGCTGGTGTCGGGCTTGCGATCCGGGCCGGCAGAGTAAAGGTCGAACGAGTTCGGGTTGTGCTTGCCCGGTTGGACGTAAACGTAATCGTTTTGCCAAGGATCTTTCGGCAATTTTTCAAACAACTGCCGCCATTGCGTCGGTTTCGGATCGGTGTCCGGTCGCGTCACAAGCGCCTGCAGACCTTGCTGTGATGTCGGTAAAAATCCGTTAAACGACTGGTAAAGCTTAAGCTGCGTGGAGATCGACTCGAGATCGCTGCGGACGCGGACATCCTGCGCGACGCCGACATTTCCGCCCATCGTGTAAATCGCCGCGCCGGCGAGCAGCGCGATGATCATGACGACGAGCATGATTTCCAAAAGAGTGAAGGCGCTGCGTTTATTTTGACGGAGGATCATGGCGTGTTGTTTTCGTATTTAAGTTGCACTTCAACGGCGCGAATCGCAACTGCCGTCCCGCGATTTGCGGATTGAATCGTGATGCTGTTCGTGCCGGCGTTGAGCGCCGAACCGGGAATGACCTTCTGGCATTTAAGCCAGCCGCTGTAATGAAACGTCGCATCGGCTTGCATCGGCTGAATGCTCGCTTGATAAGCCGGATCGGCGATATCGGGCAGCACGAGCGTCGCTGCGCCGAGTTCGCGATCGTTTACCGAGATTTGCGGCGGCGCTGCGATATAGACGTTGAGAATTTCGAATGTCAGCACGGCGATTTGCGGTTGCGCCGCGAGATCGAATTCAAATCCGCTCGCGCTCTTTTCCGGCGAAAGAACGATCGTGCCGTTTTCGAGCACGGCTTTCACGCGACCGAATAATAGCGTGTCGTCGGCGGTCGGTTGCGTCGTCGGTGCGTTGTTGAATGGATCAGTGAGTTTCGCGGACGGTGCGAAATCAATCGACGCGAGCGACTGCACCTTTTGCACCGTGCTGACAAACGCGCCGTGCACATTCGCACCGTCTCCGGATACTTCGATGTCGATGTAATCGACGCCGGCCATCGCAATCGTGAGCGTTTCGGAACTCGGCAGCCCAAGCCCTTGCCCGAGTTGCCGCGGCGCAAACACGCGGTTTCCGATTTCGCTCCACGCAGTGACAACAGGCTGTTGTGTGTCGTCAAAATATAAACGGAGCATCAGCTCATCGTTTAGTCCCGCAAACTGCCGGAACCGTAGCCGGAAAGTCGTTTTCTCTATTTTGCCGTCGCTAGCTTTTTGCGGCTCGATTTCAAAAGCCTCGAGCCAGATCGGAAACGAACGCTGTTTTGCAGTCGACGACGAGAGCGCGGAAAAATCGAGATACGTTGTAAACGGGATCGGCTGAAGTTTCAGATCCTGTGCGCGCGCAAAACCAGAGAGCGCCATCAACAGCGCCGCGAGAATTTTTAAGCTGGGGCGGGGAAGTATGCGGTGGATTGTGGAACCTCGTTTCCGTGCGGATTTGTAGTTCAATGCATCCGCGTCCGCAAGCCCGATGTGAGATTGAAGACCGCGCTCAAAATGCCGTAGACCACGAGCCCGACGATTGCCGCGATCGCGATCATGATGACCGGCGGAATCAACGACGACGTGAGCTTCACCTGCTTGTCGAGCTCGCGCTCGTAAACATCGGCGATCATCTGCATCGTCTCGCCGAAGCGACCGGTCTGCTCGCCGACCGACATCATGTCGAGGAACAGCTCGGGAAAAACCTTGTGCGGCCGCAGCGCATTTGAGAGCGACGCGCCGTCGATCACCGAGCGGCGCATCTCGACCATTTTCTGCCGCACCCATTCGTTGCCCGAGATTTCCTCGAGCAACTCCAGCGCGCGCAGCAGCGTCACGCCATTCTCGACCAGCGTGCCGAGCGTCCGCGCGAATTGCGCGTAAAGCCGGTAGCGCATGATGTGTCCGTAGCCCGGAATGCGCCAGCGGAAGTAATCCCATGCCTTGCGCCCGGCCTGCTCCCGCGTCAAAAATTTAAACGCGCTGTAGCCCGCGAAGGTCGCGACGATCGCGACCCACCAATAGCCCGCAATGATCCGATTCGCCTCCAGCAAAATGCGCGTCGCCATCGGAAGCTGCTGGCCTGTTTGCTCAAAAAACCCGGTAAGCTGCGGCACCATCACCGTCATGAAAATGATGATCAGCCCGATGCCCGCGACCACGAGCACCGCCGGATAGACGAGCGCCTGTTGCACGCGGTCGCGCAACGCCTTCACGTCCGCTAGGTGCGTCACGAGTCGCCGCATGATTTCCGCCAGCGAGCCACTCGCTTCGCCTGCCGAGACCATGTTCACGTAAAGCGGCGAGAAGATTTTCGGGTAATCTCGCATCGCCTGCGAAAGACTGCGGCCATCGACCAGCGAGCGGTGGAGCGACTGCGAGAGGCCTTGCAGCTTCGGATGTTTCAGCCGCTTTTCGAGAATCCCGAGCGCCTCATCCAATGTCATCCCCGCGCCGAGCAAATGCCCAAGCTGCTCGGTAAAAAGAAACTGCTGCGTCAGCCCCAGCGTCTCCACCTGCTGCGCCGCCGTGCCCGTGCGCGCCTTCTCCACAGTGCGCGCCGCATTTCCATCCGCGAGCGCCTCGATCTTGATCGGAAAAAACCGCTGCTGCTCGATCTGCAAAATCGCCCCCGCGCGATCACTCGAATCGATCACGCCATCCACCAATTTTCCATCGGCGCTGCGGGCGGTGTAGCGGAATTGCGGCATTTTAAAAAATGAAGCTTACGACAACGAACGGGAGAATAGCTTCGCGTTCGACTCCTTTGTGAGCGGCGATCAGCTGCAGGATACTATTGAGTGTTCCGGTTCGCAAAAAAGGATGATTCGGCAATGGCCTATTTTACGTCAAGGTGACATTTTGTTTTCGCAAAAAAGCGCCCATTTGTGACCGGCTTCGCTCCGATGAGAGGCGGCTTTGCTCAAATGAGAGCCGGCTTCGCTCAGATGAGAGATCGCCTGCATCAAATTGACCATCGCCTCTCTCCGATGAGAGATCGACTGTCTTAAATCGACCATTTCCTCTCACCGATGAGAGCTCCGGCTCGTCAAATGACCATCCGCCTGTCTCAAACGATTCACCGGCTTTATCAAATGCATGTCCGCCTGCCTCAAATCGCCCGTCACCCTCGTCAGATGAGCGCCCGCCCTCCTCAAACGCATACTTGGTGTCGTCCGATGAGCGATCCGGCTGATCAAACGGCATCCCGGCACCGTCAGATGAGCGCTCCGTCCACTCAAACGGCATTTCAGCCTGCTCCGATGCCATTCGGACGCTGTCAAACGGAAGCCGTCGTTCCCAAAATGACACCGCGTTGTAGCCGAACGATTGTTCCGTCCGCTCGAACGAAATCACGATTTCAGCAAAAGAAAAAGCGGCTTGGCCGAAACCAAGCCGCTTTGCAATGAACCAAGGAAAGCGTTATGCCGTCACCTTGCGGCGGCGAGCGAGATAAACACCACCCGCCACAATCCCCATCCCCAGCATCCCATAAGTCGAAGGCTCTGGAACAACGGTAAGAGAAGCTGCGCCATTGGTAGATCCTTGCCCATTTCCATTGGGCTCAGTTCCACCAGCTGCCGTATCGAGAAAGTTAAGATTTACCGTTTGTCCATCGGCAGGAGTGACCCATGCCGTCGTGGAACCATTTTCAACTGCGTCTGTGCGAAACTGCCCGTAGGTAGTATTCGCGCCCGGGGAGCTTGAACTGGTCGTTAAAGTGGGCCACCAGCGAAGAAGAAGCTGATCGCCCGCAGTCCAATTGCCGGACAACGTCAAAACGATGGAATGGAAATCACCGCCAGCGCTGCCGACCGTATTGTGGTTCAAGGCGTAGCTGGCGACGACCGTGTCGTCAGAGCTACCGCCAACGAATGAACTTGCGCTTGGCGCAGTAAAGGAGTTGTCGGTGGTGCTGGCGATAATTTGAAGCAATGTTCCGTCCGGCACCGGGGTGGTGCCGTTGGACTGGTAAAGAATGCCAGCGGTGAGGTTAAGTGTTAAAGTTGCCTGCGCAGACGCGGTAAGAAATGCTGCGGCGGCGAAAGTGGATAACAGGAGGGTCTTTTTCATTATTAGGGGGTTCAGATTGGATCGAGCAGCAGACGATTAGTCGTAACTCGGTGCGTTTTGCCAGAACTGTGTAGCACCATTGTTGGTAGTTGCTTTTCGAACAACGAAGCCAGAGCCGGCGGGAATGACATCACTTCCAGCATCAACGGTAACGTCCTGGTTAGCTTTGCGCCATGCTCCATTGTAGTAGAAATAGGTCGCAGACGCAGATTTGTTAAAACCGACTTGGGTATTATCAAACACGTAAAGTTCATCCGCTCGGAGGAAGGTGGAAGTGCTCGGCGTAAAGGCACCGCTTTCGACCAGTCCTAACTGATTAAGCGACGTATCGACAGGACGCGACAGGGAGAGGAGGTTATCCTGTTTTGTGCCAGTTTGTGTTGCGACGGGGAGACTTAATTTTTTGCGGGTAGGCACGTTGCCGGTGAATGTCAGTGTCGTGGTTGTCCCGTCATTGTTGCGAATCTGGAAATATGCCCCCGGAAGGAGAATATCGTCACCGTGATCTTCGGTAACTGCATTGCCGGCAAGTCTCCAGGCCCCATTTAAGAAGAAATAGCTTTTTGCGGTGGAGAGATTAATTCCGGAACCGGAGTAGTTGGGAATATAGATTTCCGTCTTCCTAATAAAGGCCGAGGAGGAAGCCACAAACGAAGTTCCCGCGTCAGAAGCCGGAAAAACCGACGATAACGAAGGATATGGCAGGATGGTAACCTGTGTGTTGGCCCCGACGCCACTGAGCGTATCGCCGTTCAGGTTGAGCGTTAACGTGCTCGCATCGTTCGCAGTCACGTCATACGCGCTGCCTTCTTTCGGGCAGGCACTGACGGAAACCGTTTGACCGCTGGCAGTGCTGCGGGCGGCGATGGTCGCGGTGATTTGCGTGTTGGAATCAACTGATTTCACGATGAAATAAGCGTTGCCAACGAGAAGGCCATTGCCGACGGCAACGGTGCTGGTGAAGGTGGTGCCGCTGCCTGTGATCGTCGCGCTGCCTTGCGTGGTAGAGGCACTGCCCGAAAGGGTCGTCAGTTGCGGGCCGAGAAGCGCGTAATAGTGCTTCGACTGTGTCCCGGAGGTATAGACAAACTGATTATTGGTCCAGCCGGTCGAACCGGAGATCGTGACGACACTCCCCGAGACCGAGGCGATGGTGCCGACGAATTCAGGCGCGCGGGTGAACGGGATCGAAACGATCGTATCCGAGCTGCCCGAGCAGGTGATTTTATAAAAACCAACAGGATCAGTGGCGACAGTCGTCTGTCCGAAACTGCTGGCGGTTAATACGGCGGTTAAGAATGCGATCCAGATACACTGGACCTTCGTTCGGGGGTTCATTGCGGTGTATATCTAATGCATTTGACTGATCTTAGCAAGCGACCGGTAGCATTTTTAGAAAAATGCTTGGTGAACCGTTGAAGCTTGCGCTTTTTCCTCTTTTTACCGTGGCGGATCTCCGAAAAGGGAGGGGCGCCTCTGACCCCGGCATGTTACGCTAACGCAAACAAATCCCGCTTCTACAGTTTTGTCGCTAAACCAGGCTGAGCTGGTTTTTGAAGATCCACATCAGCGCCTTGACGCCGAGTTCGAGCACGTTGAATGGCTTGCCGACGAAATCGTTGCCTCCACTCAATGTCGATTGCGCGC
>JAJPJG010000033.1 GCA_021324395.1 Spartobacteria bacterium
GCCATTTCAACTCGCGGAAAGGCCATTTCAACTCGCGGAAAGGCCATTTCAACTCGCGGAAAGGCCATTTCAACTCGCGGAAAGGCCATTTCAACTCGCGGAAAGGCTATTTCAACTCGTGGAAAGGCCATTTCAACTCGTGGAAAGGCTATTTCAACTCGTGGAAAGACCATCTCGGCTCGTGGAAAGGTGGTCTCGATTCGTGGAAAGTCATTTCAAGGCTAGTTGAATGGGAACATCGCGATTTAATTGTGGCCGTGGCTGGTCTCATCCACGACGCGCTCGATGCGCGGGTCTGGGATGAACCACATCAGCGCGACGGCGACGTAGAGGCTGCCGGCGAGCCATGGCTGGATGAAGGAGAGCGCGATGCCGATTGCATAGAGCACAAGGGAAAGTTTCCCTTTCCAGTCGCTGCCGAGCGATGCGGCAAGTCTGGAGTCACGGCCCTGGCCGGCGAGGATGAGACTTTGCAGAAGCTTGTAAGCGATCGCGGCTACAAACAGCACTCCGCCGTAGAGTGCGCTGGGCAGGGCTGCGAAATGGTTTTCACCCATCCAGCCGGTGACAAAGGGAAAGAGCGAGAGCCAGAAAAGCAGGTGGAGATTCGCCCACATCATGCCGGCAGTCACGCGACGCACGGCTTTGATCAGGTGATGGTGGTTATTCCAATAAATGCCGACATAGACAAAGCTCAGGACATAGCTGAGGAAGACCGGCAGGAGCGGTTTCAACGCTGAGAAGTCGGCACCGTGCGGCACTTTCAACTCCAGCACCATGATCGTGATGATGATGGCGAGCACGCCATCGCTGAAGGCTTCGAGCCGGTTCTTTTCCATGAAGGTGATCTTACGTGGCAAAGGTGGATGAATGGAAGAATCGTGAGCGAGGCGCTCTATATAGAGTCGCTGATCGCGGCGGTTTAAGGCGCTGCGCCAAAGCTGCGGGTGTTGCTTGCTTAGGACTCAAACTCGCGATGTCAGTTTAATCGTCGCCGCTGCGGACCGTCCGAACCTGTTCCCGAGCCCCGCGTGACCTGGACTTCGGGACGATAGGTGATTCGCACCAGCAAGTCGCCGCGCCCGCCTCTCGGCTTCGGCATTCCTTCGCCGGGGATGCGAATGGTTTCGCCTCGCGCCACTCCTGCGGGGATGTGCACGCGCAATGGTGCGCCGGTCGGGCCGGGCATCGTTTCAGTGCCGCCGGCTTTGGCTCGGCGGGAGCCGATCCGCAGGTCGCAGCGCAGATCGGAGCCGCGTATTTTAAAACGAAACCCCGGCATGGCGCGCACGCGAATGTTTACAAAGCCGCTTTCCGTAGTAGTGCGCGGCAGGCGAAAGCGTGCACCGGGTGCTGTGCCGGGCGGCACGATGAGTTGATAAGTCTCCGCGCCTGCCGGATTGGCCGGGTCATGGATGCGCACCTCGAGCGACGTGCCGCGAAAGAAATCCTCGATGCGCAGGCGAACCTCGTGCGAAATGTCGCGCTCGATTTTCCCGGCGCGCCGGGGAGCGCCCGTCGAGGCTTTGAGTTCGCTGTCGTAGGCGCGGCGGCGCGCGGGATCGATCAGGACCTCGTAAGCGGCATTGAGTTCACGAGTCCGCGCGACGGCTTCGGGCGAGTCGGGATTCACGTCCGGATGATGACGCTTTGCGAGCAAGCGATACGCAGCGCGGATTTGCGCCACATCGCAGTTGCGGTCGAGACCGAGCGTGGCGTAGTGGTCCGGTGGCAAGCAGTGAAGTGTTTAGCTTTGGGAAAACTTCGTCATAGCTCGCCGCCGGCGATCTTTACTTCAGTGTCACATGAAACGTCGCGTCCGCCTTCGGGCCGGTGCCGGCGGGATCGCTCGTCTTTACCGTGCCGGTGAGGTCCTTGCCCATCGCGCCATTGAGCTTTAGGTCAAAGTAACCGGAGACGCTGCTGTGGCGGCCATCCACATAGGTCGCAGTGCGGAAGACGCTCCCATCCTTGTCGATCCAGAAAGCCACGCCGTTGAATTTCGGATTCTGCTCCATGAGGTCAAACTCGCTCGTCCATTTCTCCGTCGGTAATTTTTTGTCCGAAAGAAACAGAATCACCGGCTGGCGATCATCCTTCACATCCACGAAAGCGCCCGCGAACAAGAGCGTCACCGGCGGCTTATCCTCCGGCGTGAAAGTCCCCTTCGCAGTGCCTGCGGGAAGTTCCCCCGCGACCGCAACAAGGGAAAGAAATGCCGACACACCTAATAGCAGCATGGCGAAACGGACGATTGATTTGTTCCGGGAGTAATTCATGCGCGGAGGCTAGGCGTTGCGGTTGCGTTGTTAAAGCGGAATAGTGACAGCGCGATGGTCGAAGACCTATACGAGCCAACCAGCGAAAATGTCTTGGGCGAGATGGCTAGCGCAGCCAGCCTTTGACCTCGTCCGCGCTTTTTACCGGGCCGACGATGGCCAGGCCAAGGCGGGCACGTTTTAGGCAATAGCAGGCGACGTCGCGAACGGCTTCGGGTGTGACGGCGGTGATCTTTTGCTCGACTTCGGATGGGTCGAGGATTTTGCGGTAGCTCAGGACCGATTCGCCCATCCACATCATCTGGTTTGTCGTGCTTTCGAGTCCCATCAGCGTCTGGCCGATGGTGTAGTCCTTCGCTTTTTGGAGCTCGGAACGGCTCGGCGCGTTGTGGCAGATGCGCTCGAGTTCCTGCAAAATCACGCGCACGGCCCTGTGCAGCTTTGCAGTGTCGAGCCCGGCGTAGATGTTGATCAATCCGGCGTCGGCGAGCGAGACCATGCCGGTCTGCACGGAATAGCAGAAGCCGTATTTCTCGCGCAGTTTTTGGAAAAGTCGCGAGCTCATGTTTTCGCCGAGGATTACGCTGAGCAGCTTCAGCGCGAAACGACGTTCGTCGGCCCGGCCAAAGGCGTAAAAACCCATCGCGAGATGCGTCTGCTCGGTGTCCTGCGTGACGAGCGAGACTTTCGGATCGGAATCGGTGAGCCGGCAGCGGGCGTAGCGCGGCGTCTTCCCGACGGGCACTTTCTCGAGCAGCGGAGCGATGCGGGCGACGACGTCTTCATGCTTCGCTTTTCCGGCGACGGTGACGATGGTCGTGCGTCCGTTGTAGTGCTCATTCATGAAGCGCATCATCTCGTCGCGCGTGAATTTCGAAATCGTCTCGACGGTGCCGGTGAGCGGACGCCCGAGCGGATGCGCAGGCCACATTGTTTCGGAGAGCAACTCCTGCGCATGCTGCGCGGGGTTGTCCTTATACATCAAAATCTCCTCGCGGATCACCTCGCGCTCGCGCTCGATTTCGGTCGGGTCAAAGGTCGAGTGCAGATACATGTCGCACAGCACGTCGCAAAGCTGTCCGAGATGTTGCGAGCCCGCCTTTGCGTAATAGCACGTGTGGTCCTCGGTCGTGAACGCATTCAGATATCCGCCGATGCCTTCGACCGCCTGGATGATCTGCTTCGGGGAACGGCTCTTCGTTCCTTTAAACATCAGGTGCTCGATGAAATGCGAGATACCGCTCTGCGCCTTCGTCTCGAAGCGCCCGCCGATGCCGGCCCAGATGCCGACGCTGACGCTTTGCATATGCGGCATTTCGGCCGATGCGATGCGGGTGCCATTGCGGAGTTTCGAGAGACGATAGTGGTATTGCACAAAGAGGAATGACTAATGGGCTGGTGACTGATGACTGGTGGGGCGGGCGGCGGTTACACCGCAGGTTACATTCCAATCGGAGCTTTGTTTGCGTATCGGGAATGAGTCGCTGGTCATTGGTGATTTTTCTTTCGCGTAGCGAGCACGTGCTCCGCCAGCTCGAGGTCGCGGGGGAGCGTTATCTTAAAATTCCACTCGTCATTTCGCAACAGGCTGATTTTTTTGCCGACGCGCTGCACTGCGGAGACTTCGTCGGTGACGAGCTCCTTGCTCTGAATGACGTGTGCGTAAGCCTGCAAAATGATCGGCGTGCAAAATATCTGCGGCGTCTGCATCGACCAAAGGCCGGAGCGCTCGACGCTTTCGCGGACGACCTGCTGATCGTCCGCGCGCTTGATCGTGTCGGGCACTTGCGAAGCGCAGCACGCCGCGCCGGTTTCGCGGGCGAGCTCGATGCATTCGCTGATGAGCTGCGGCGTGGTAAGAGGCCGCGCGCCGTCGTGAATCGCGACGAACTGCGAATCGGCGCGCACGCTTTTCAATCCGCGCCACACGGACAAATGCCGCTCCGCGCCGCCGGTGATGACCTTCGAGACTTTCGCGAATTTTTCCTTCGCGATCAGCTTTTTCAATTCGGGAATCGTGTCCCGCTTCGTAACGATGATGATGTCGTCGATGTCCGGGCATTTCTCAAAAGCCGTAATCGAATGCGAAATGACCGGCTTGCCATCAAGCTTTGCAAACAATTTGTCGAAACCCATGCGGCGGCTGCTGCCTGCGGCGACGATGATCGCGGTGGTCATACTCAAAGGCAAAAATCAAAAGTCAGAATGCAAAACGATTGCGGGTTGCGCGTTTACTTTTGCATTTTGCGGTTTGCGTTTTGATTTTATCCAAGCTGCTTCTGCACTTCGGCGCTCAATGTCTTGCCGTCAACACGGCCGGCGGCTTTGGCGTTGGCGATTTTCATCACCGCTCCCATCTGCGCCTTCGAGGTTGCGCCGGCTTCGGCGATCGCCTCCTTGACCAGCGTGGAAATTTCCTCGGGCGAAAGCTGCTTCGGCAGGTAGTTATTCAAAATCTCCACCTCGAGTTTTTCCTTCTCCGCGAGTTCCGGGCGTCCCCCTTTTTCGAAGCTCTCGATCGAGTCCTGTCGCTGTTTCACCTGCTTCCGAATCACCGCCATGGCTTCCGTGTCATCGAGCTGCGCCGACATGCCGCCTTTTTCGATCGAGGCATTTTTTAGCGCGGATTTTAACATGCGCAAAACGCCGAGGCGGTCGGCTTCGCGCGCCTTCATCGCCTCCTTGAGGTCGTTATCGATGCGTTCCTGAAATGTCATAGGGCGGACAAAGTAGCGAACAAACGCCCGTCCGCAAATGTTTTCACGTCCGTCAACCGCAGCCGCGTCAGCCGTTCACGATCTCTCCGCCATTCGGATGCAAGACCTGTCCCGTGATGTAAGACGCATCGTCCGACGCGAGGAAAACGTAGCAGGGCGCGACCTCCTCCGGCTCGCCCGCGCGGGCCATCGGCACATCCGAACCGAATTTCGCCACCTCTTCCGCCGGAAACGTCGAGGGAATCAGCGGTGTCCAGATCGGCCCCGGCGCGACGGCATTGACGCGAATCCCCTGGTCCACCAGCGAATGCGCGAGCGAGCGAGTGAAGGCGACGATCGCCCCTTTCGTCGCCGAATAATCGAGGAGCTTCGGACTGCCGCGATACGCCGTCACCGAGGTCGTGTTGATGATCGCCGTGCCCGGTTTCAAGTGCGGCAGCGCGGCTTTCGTCATGTAAAACATGGAGAAAATGTTCGTGCGAAACGTCCGCTCGAGCTGCCCGGAGCTGATCTTATCGATCGATTTCTGCGGATGCTGCTCGGCGGCATTATTGACGAGCACGTCGAGGTGCCCGAACTCCTTGATCGTTTTCTCCACCGCCTTTTTGCAAAACCGCTCGTCGCCCACGTCGCCCGCGATCGTAATGCAGCGCGTCCCCTCCTCTTGCACCATCTGCTTCGTCTCCTTCGCGTCATCGTGCTCATTGAGATAAACGATCGCCACATTCGCACCCTCACGCGCGAACAACACCGCCACCGATCGCCCGATCCCGCTGTCGCCGCCTGTGATCAGCGCCACACAGCCATCGAGTTGTCCGCTCCCGCGATGCGCCCGGGCTTCCGACCTCGGCCGAGGTGTCATCTCAACCTCGCTGCCCGGCGGCCGTTGTTTCTGCTTCGGACGTTGCTTCTGCGGTTTTTGCTGCTTCTGCGCCATGACAAAAAAGCTAACGCGCCGCGATCACAAATCGGCTGTGATAAAGCGGCGAAGCAGACCTGCTCGAGCTTCACCTTTCACTATGATTTTAGACTGGTGAGTGTGAATTCCGAGCCAAGACATTCAGCCACTTTGCGACCATGAATGCTCGTTACTCTTGCGTGCGACTTCGGCTCGCGTTGTTCGAATCTAGGCGGCAATAACTTTGCCAAGTGCCTCGCGGATTAAGTGCAAGGAAGCAGGTTTGCTGAATTGTAGATCGATATCGTTGGGCAAAAATCGACCATGTTCAGCAAAAGCGGTGAGAAGAATCACAGGCTCCTTCGGATTGATTTCCTTGATTGCGCTGGCAAGTTGATCGCCGTTCATTTTCGGCATGGCGCGATCGGTAATGACAACGTCAAAATGTCCATTGCGAAACTTTTCCAAGGCTTCACAACCATTCTCGGCCGTAACAACCGTATGCGCATCCTGTTCGAGATAACAGCTCAGCACATGACAGATGTCAGGCTGATCGTCCACGACGAGCACTTTGAGTGGCGGGATGGGCGGTATGGGAGTGCTGGAATGCTCTGCAGTCTCGCTGACCGGTAGGATAATGCGGAACTGAGTGCCGTGGTTGAGTTCGCTGTTGATGCGGATAATACCAGCATGACGATGAACGATGCCGTAGGTGATCGCTAGGCCCAATCCGGTGCCCTTTTCGCCTTTGGTTGTGTAAAACGGCTCAAGACAGTGCCGGCGCGTTTCCTCCGTCATGCCCGTGCCTGAATCTTCGACTTCGATGAAAACCTGCCCTTCCTGGACGCCGGTGCGAATCGTGATTTGTCCGCCTTGCGGCATGGCGTCCACGGCGTTGAAGATTAAGTTAAGAATCACTTCCCTCAATTCAGAGGCAGCGCCCGATATCTTGGGAACGTCGCCAAGCTCCTGCTTTAGGTCGATGAACTCACCGCGCGCCTGGGTTTGTGTCTGCCATTTGGGCAGTGACATTTGCACTGCTTCTTCGGCAAGTTGATTGATGTCGACGGGACGGCGGTCCTCCTCGTCCTTACTAAAGGGGCGGTAGAATTCGCGCAGGCGGCGAACAATTTCCGCAGCATCGCCACTGGCCTTGCCAATGATCTCAAAACTCTCGCGCACTTTGGCGGGATCGCGGCTGGGATCCTCCTGCTGAATGAACATGTCGCTGTAACCTTTGATGATCATCAGCGCATTGTTGAAATCATGTGCAATTCCTCCAGCCATTGCGCCAAGTGCACGCAACCGTTCCTGCTGAATGACCTGCTGCTGGACCTCCTTAAGTTCGGCGACGGTGCGCTCAAGCTGAGCCGTGCGTTCCTGCACCTTCTCCTCGAGAAGCTGATTATGAGACTGTGATTGCAAATGAAACATGCGCAGCTGGAGAAGATTGCGGATGCGCAGCATCACTTCTACGTAATCGAGGGGCTTAGCCAGAAAATCCGTTGCGCCAGCGTTTAGCGCCTCGCGTTTGGTTTCAGGCGAGTCATCGGCGGTTAATACCAGGACGGGCGGCATTTCTTCAGCGGGAATGTGATCGTGCAATCTCTGCAAGACTTCTGCCCCGGAAACATCTCCCATGTGCCAATCAAGCAAAAGCAGGTCCGGCTGAATGGAGACGAACTGGCCGATGACGCGCTCAGGATCGGACATGCTAATGCAGATGGCGTATCCTTCGCGCTCCAAGAGACTCTCCAGTCCATGAATATTCAGCGGCTGATCGTCGACGATTAGAATTCGGGCGTCCCTGGCCAGCCGTGATTTGGAATCAATATGCATGAGGAAACACTCCTTTGGATGTAAAAGCAGCATCGCACGTGCCATAATTTCCATAGCGATCTCAAGAAGGGTCAATCGGCAAATCATCGCCTTACCAGCGCATTGGCTATTGTTTTGACGATGTTGTGAGCAATGGGCAAACGGCTTGTCGTCGATGAAACGTTCCCTATTCGCTTTCGTTCTTTCGTTCTTGATGCCCGCGATCCTGGCCACCGCAGCCAGCGGCGAATTGCGCGATGCTTCCGCTCGCACCCAATGCGACCTGCTACTCAAACTGCTTCCGGAAAATCGCAAGCTCGTCGGTAAGCTTCTGCACCTGCTCTTTCAGCGCGGCAACTTCTGTCTCCAGCGCATCGAGCCGTGATGGAGTTGCCGGCACAGACGATGCCGCGGGCGAGCTTTCCGTTTGCTCCGTGAAAACCGGTTCGCCCGTGAGCAACTGCACGTAACGCTGCTCCTTCTGCCCTGGTCTCGTCGGCAGCACGGTGACGAAGCGGCTCTCGTCCTTCGCGAGACTTTCGAGCGTCGACTGGACTTCATCGAGACTTGCAAAACGGTGCATGCGATCGGTGCGCGTGCGGAGTTCGCCGGCGGTCTGCGGTCCGCGCAAAAGCAGAACGCAAAGCAGCGCGATTTCACCGGGCGTCAGATTGAAATGATCGAGCAAATTGTGCCGGTATTTCTGCACACGCGATCCCGCGCCGAAGACCACGATGGCGAGCTTCTTCTCGCGCATCGATTCCAGCCCGCGCTCGATCGTCTTGTCGTCGTAAGCCGTCACCGGCTCGCGATTCGTCGTCTGGTTGCACGCGGCTACGAGGCTGTTGAGCGAAAGCGGATAGTTCTCCGGCGTCACCCGCTCCTTTTCCAACAAGCACCCAAGAATTCGCGCTTCGACAGTATCGAGTTCAATCTTAGCCATCCGCCGACCCTAGCGAACTTGCCCGCGGTGGCAAAGAGGGCTTTCAACCAATTCCTTGGTTCTCGACAGTCCTAGTCCTTTCGGGAGGTTCACGCAAACCGTGTATTGTTTTACGAACAGATTCCACGAGTTCACCGGCGATAGAGACTTACACCTTGAGCGAGCCGCGGAATCCTCTGCCACTGTAGTAGGATTCTGCGCCGTTGTGGCCGATGAAGACGCGGTTGTAACGGCGATCTCCGTAAATTGCGCCGCCGAGCTTTCGGATCTCAGCGGGAGTTTTGATCCAGCTCGACCGTTTTGTATCGAACTCTCCGAGCTTTTGCAGCGCGAAGTATTCCTCCTCGGTTAATAGTTCGATGCCCATGGCTGCGGCCATGGCGACTGCGCTGCCTGCCGGTTTGTGTTCTTTCCGGGAATCGAGCGCTGCGTCGTCGTAACAAAGACTGCAGCGGCCGGCGGGAGTTTGCTCGGAGCAATCGAAGAAGATGTATTCGCCGCTCTTTGCATCCTGACCGACGACATCCGGTTCGCCGCCGGTTTTTTCCATTTCATTGAGAGACCAAAGTTTTTTCGCCTTCGCTTCGAGCAGGGCCTGGACCTTTGACCAGTCGAGACCTTTGTGGCGGTTCATGTTTTTCTCAAAGCGGGTTTTCAATGCCTTGAGCAGTTCATCACGTTGCTGTGCTGGGAGTGTTTTTTTCATTTCGGCGTCTTTGGTGTTGCGGTTGAGTTTGCATCGGAATCCGCCGGCTGTGCAATGAGTGACAGCGTCGACAAGGTGGCAATCGCCAGCGCGAGCAAGCGTGCGGTTTTCATGTTTGCAGGAGATTCATCGATACAGGAGCGCAGTTTCGGTGTGTGCGTTCTTGACGCTTAAACCGCGCAATTTCATGTTTCAACCTCGCGATTGTGGCGGCGTAGTCCAACGGCAGAGACAGGCGACTTAAAATCGCTCCAGTATGGGTTCGAATCCCATCGCCGCCACCATTGCTAAATCTGTCGAGATTCGATGTAATGAATTTCCGCTCCAATCTCCGTTAACGCCCCGTGTGGGGTTCGAGTGCCGCCCCCGGCACGATTCTATTTCTATGAAAAAACTGCTCCTCCCTGCCCTTGCGCTTTTCTCGGTTTCAGCGGCGAATGCGTGGGATTACACGGGCCACATGCTCGTTGACCAGGTCGCCTACGAAAACGTGAGCCCGCGCGTGCGCGAGCGTGTCGGCAAGCTCGTGGCGACGATCGAGAACAAATACAACGATCATCAGCCGTATAACTTTGTCACCGCCGGGGCATGGATGGATGACATGCGGTCGATGCCGAATTATCCATGGGGGCCGCTGCACTATGTGGATGCCGCTTACACGCCGTCGGGGATGCCGTTCGTCGATCCACCGCCGCCGAACGTGCTGACGGCTGTCGCAGATGCGCTCGCGACTTTGAAAAACAAAGAGTCCACGGAGGAAAAGCAAAGTGAAGCGCTGGCAATGCTGCTGCACATGGTGGGCGACATGCATCAGCCGCTGCATTGCGTGGACTGGAACGACAAGGGCGGCAACGGCTATTTCATCTACGGCATTCCGTTTTCCGATCTCGGGAAAAAACAGATCCCGAACCTGCACGCGTTTTGGGACAAGTCGTTCCGGTTCGATTCGCAGAACGACAAGATCGTCGAGCTTTACCGCGCGCCGTGGCCGAGCGACCGGCCGAAGTCGACGGACAGCGGGCTGGTTCATGATGAGGCGCTAAAGATCATCGCCAAATATCCGAAGGCATCGCTGGAGCCGCTGAAGCTCGGCCAACCGCGTGAATGGGCGATGGAGAGCCATCTCATCGCGTGCATCTTTGCGTATCCGGTGCGGCCGCACCCGACCGATGCAGAGGTGGTGACGCTCACACCGGATTACGTCCACCAGGCGCATGAAATCGCGTGCGAGCGAATTGCGATGGGCGGCTACCGGCTTGCGGCGCTGCTCGAGGATTTGTTTGGCAAGGAATGAGGCGCTTCGCGCTGCTGTGCACTTGTTTGACAATCGGCGTCTTTGCGTCGCGCGCGCAAAATGAGGCGATCACCGTCTCCGCGGCGGCGAGCTTGAAAGAGCCGCTGGCGGAAATTTGCAAAGGACGAAACGTCACGCTGAATTTCGGCGGCTCAGGTGCGCTGCAGCAGCAGATCGAAAACGGCGCGCCGGTCGATGTCTTCATCTCCGCTGCGCCGCAGCAAATGGACGCGCTCGAGAGCAAAGGTCTGCTCGTGCCGGGCTCACGACGGGATTTGCTGCGCAATGAACTGGCGCTCATCGCGGCGGCGGGAACGGAGATTCGCAGCTTTCAGGATTTAACGAATGATGCGGTGAAACGCATCGCAATCGGCGAACCGAAAAGCGTGCCGGTCGGCAAATATGCACAGGAGGTTTTTACGTCACTGAAGCTGCTCGATGCGGTGAAAGCGAAGCTCGTCTTTACGGTCGATGTGCGACAGGTGCTCGCGTCCGTGGAATCGCGCAATGCGGATGCCGGCGTCGTTTACGTTTCCGATGCGAAGACGTCGAAAAATGTGCGCGTGGTCGCGACCGCGCCGGATGGGTCGCATTCGCCGATCGTTTATCCAGTCGCGATCATCAAGGCATCGGCGCATCGCGCGGACGCGGAAAAGTTCGAGCAGCTTTTGCTTTCGCCGGAAGCCGCAGCGATTTTCACGCGGTGCGGCTTTGTCGTTGCGCATTGAGCTCGCGACGCAACAATGCGCGGCGTGAGTTTCGATTTCACGCCGCTCTGGATTTCGCTGAAGACCGCGACGACCGCTACGGTTATTACGTTTCTGCTCGGCATCCTCGGCGCGCGCTGGCGGATGTCGCGACGCGGCGGTCTCGCCCATTTTTTTGATGGCGTGCTAATGCTGCCACTCGCGCTGCCACCGACCGTGGTCGGGCTCGCGCTGCTGCTCGTGTTTGGGCGCAGTTCTCCAGTCGGCGAAATGCTCGCGCGAATTGGCGCGGCGATTGTTTTCACTTGGCCGGCGACGGTGCTCGCTTCAACGGTCGTTGCGCTGCCGATCATGTATCAATCCGCGCGCGGCGCGTTCGCACAGATCGACATGAACCTGCTCGATGCAGCGCGGATTTTTGGTTTTTCGGAGTGGAGCATTTTGTGGCGAATCATGCTGCCACTTGCCTGGCCGGGAATCGCATCGGGCACTGTGCTCACGTTTTTACGCGCGCTCGGCGAGTTCGGCGCGACGCTGATGATCGCGGGAAACATTCCCGGCAAAACGCAGACTGCGCCGGTCGCGATTTTTTTCGCGGTCGAAGCGGGCGATTACGTGCAGCCGATCGCATGGGCGCTGATCATTCTCGTCGTCGCGGTGACTGTTCTCGCGCTGGTTAATTCGCTCACGCGACGACTCGGCGCTTGACGGACGTTCATAAAATAAGTGACATACGAACGTCGTGTGTATGTCCAACGTGCCGCCTGATGCGCTCGTTCATAAAATCGCCGCGGCCGTCAACGAGACCGGCCGATGCAACGTCACCCTTCCCGCCGAACTAGCCGTGCTCCATCAACTGGGCGACGCAGGCATTCACGAATTTGCGGGACGCCATGGCTGGACAGCGATCATTCATCTTGGCGGAGAGCCGATTGAGTTCTTCAAAACCGTGCAAACCGGAGAACCCGTGTAACTCCTTCGCTGTCGTGACACTTTGTCCTAAAACAAGACAGAATAACCGCACGAGATTAACGTCTTACTTCATAAACTAACCGGTGGCACATCCGATGCTTTTTCAGAAATTGAAACCAAAAGAACTGATGAACAAAGCTCAACGCTGCCTGCTACATTTCCGCTGCATTCTCGCGAAGGCCGCGCAGGGCCGCGACTTTCAATGGCATTGGGAGCACATCCTGCGTGAGTTTGGAGTCGGCGAGTGCGCACGTATCGAAGCTGGCGGCGACTGACATTTTTCGAATACCCCATGTTATATCTAAATAGCACATCCGAAAAACAAACCGTGGAACTGCAACGCGCCTTGCTTGCCGCCGACGGCTATCTTTTTCTCGGTCTGCCAAAAGAAGCGCTGAAGGAACTGGACGATATCGATGAGGAAAATCAGCGCGATTCCGCCATGCTGCGCGCGCGCATTCGCGTGCTGCTGCATCTCAGGCGCTGGACCGAGGCGAATGATCTCTCCACGCTCGGCTGCGACATTTATCCCGACGAAAACGAATTCATGGTGCAGCGCGCATTCGCGCTGCACCAGATGAAGAAAGGCGGCGAAGCGGTGCAGGTGCTTTTGAATGCACCGGAGTGGATCCGCCGCACGGGAATTTTGCACTACAATCTCGCCTGCTACGAAGCGCAACTCGGCGATGCCGATACGGCCCGCCAGTGCATTCGTGCGGCGATCGAAATCAATTCATCGTTCAAAAAGAACGCGCGCCAGGATCCCGACCTGCAAGGTCTCTGGAACTGACGCCGAAGCTGATTTAATGCGGGGCGGCGGGAAGTTCCTTTCGCCGTTCCGCTGAAGCTTTTTTTAAATCGCGCTGTTCCTTACGACGCCTCGTCGATGTTCTTTTTGCGCGCTTCGATCATCTCATCGTGGAGCGCTTCCTCGACGCCTTCCTCCACCAAATCCTGCGCGATGTTCGCCTCGTCATCCGGCCGGTAAGTTTTCGCGCGCAATCCACTCGAGCCGTAAACTTCGTCGCGCTCGATCACGGAATCGGCGATTGCGTTCACATCCGACGGCGGCGCTTCACCGCCTAGCAACTCGCGCTTTGCCTCCGCGAGATCGGCCTCGGTAAAATCGCTCGCCGCACGACCGGCGATCACCGCAAGTTCGCGCGCCCGATGTTCGACGTCCTCAGGCGACGGAACGCCCGCGCCGTTTGCATGTTCGTTGATCCTGCCAAGATGGGAAAACGGTTCTTTCATACAAAATAAAATCGCGTCTCACCAACCACCCGCATGTGCAACGCGCTATCGCAACGCCGGTGCGACTTTGTTTGCGACGTAATCTTCGACTGCGTTCTGCCAGCTTCGTGGTGTTTTCCCGGTAAGCCGCGCAAGTTTGTCAGTAGCCAGCACCGTGTAAACAGGGCGCTTTGCGACGAATGCTTTCATTTCGGCCATTTTTAGCGAACCGACTTTCTGTGCGCGAACGGGCAGACCCGCGGCGCGGGCGCAGTCGATGGCGAACCGACCGTAGTCGCGCCACGTGCATTCGCCTGTGTTGCAAACATGCAGCAGCCCGCCTTCGCTGATGTCGCGCAAAAACGGACGCAGCAGTTCGGCGACATCGAGCGTGTAAGTCGGCGCGGAAAATTTGTCGCCGATCGCTTCGGCGTGATCGGACTCCAGCGCGCGCTTTAGAATCGCATCGATGAAGCTCGGCCGATCCGGCCCGAACACCCACGACACGCGCACGGCGAGATTTTTTTCCGACACCCCCAGCAACTCGATCTCGCCGCGCCGCTTCGATTCGCCGTAAACGCTAATCGGCTTCGCGTCGTCTTTTTCGCAGTAAGGCGAGGTTTTTTCGCCATCAAAAACGTAGTCGGTGCTGATGTGAATACACCGCGCGTTTTTGCGTGCGCAGATTTCCGCGATTTGCCGCACGGCGTCCGCATTGATGCGCACTGCTTCTTCCTCGTGCGTTTCGCAGTAATCGACATTCGTTAACGCCGCGGAATTGATCAACACGTCGAATGAGCAAGGCGCAAGCGCCTGATCGATTTGCCCTGCAGAGCCGATGTCCAGCTTCGCATGATCAAATCCGATGACTTCGTGCTCATCCGCATAAGCGCGCGCAAGCGCCGCGCCGAGCCGCCCGCCGCTTCCGAGGATTGCGATTTTCAAGCGGCGATGAGCTTTTCCCACCATTCGCGGTGTGTTAAATACCAGCGAATCGTGTCGCGAATCCCCTGCTCCGGCCGGTGCAGCGGCTTCCAGCCAAGCTCCGCGTGAATTTTCGACGAATCAATCGCGTAACGCCGGTCGTGGCCGAGTCGATCTTTGACAAATGTGATCAGCGACTCCGGCTTGCCGAGTTCGGCGAGGATCATTTTTACCAGATCGATGTTCCGCATCTCCGCATCGGCGCCGACGTTGTAAACCTCGCCCGGTTTGCCTTCGAGCAGCGCCGCGACGATCGCCGCGCAATGATCTTCGACGTGAATCCAGTCGCGGACATTTAAACCATCGCCATACACCGGAAGCGGCTTGTCGCGGAGCGCGTTCGTGATCATCAGCGGGATCAATTTTTCGGGAAACTGATATGGCCCGTAGTTGTTTGAGCAGCGCGTGACGACGACTTCCTGGCCGAACGTGTGATGATGCGCGAGCGCGAGCAAATCCGCGCCGGCTTTGCTTGCCGAGTAAGGCGAACTGGGCTGGATCGGCGAGGTTTCGCTGAATTTCCCCTCCGGTCCAAGCGAGCCGTAAACTTCATCGGTCGAAATTTGCACAAAACGCCGCACGCCATGACGCCGCGCGCAATCGAGCAGCACGCTCGTGCCGACGATGTTCGTATGCACAAAATTCTGTGGCGAATTGATGCTGCGATCCACGTGCGATTCCGCTGCGAAATTGATGACAGCGAAAAACTGATGTTTGCTCATCAGCGCGTCCATTTGATCCGCATTGGCGATGTCGGCCTGGAAAAATTCGTAGCGCTTACCGTAACGCTCAGCGAGTCCCGCAACATTCGCAATATTTCCGGCATAAGTCAGCGCATCGACATTCGAGACGAATGCCGGATCGTAGTGCTGGAGGATGTAGCGGACAAAATTGCTGCCGATAAAGCCGCAGCCGCCTGTAACAAGCAAACGCATGCGCGGTGTTGTAGCAGCCGCGGGGCATCACACCAGCATTTTCCGCCTCGCAGGCCGCGGTATTAGTTGTCGGCCTGGATTTGCACCGGGCCTGTTGTGCTGGGACCGCACACAAATCCCGCGCAGAGATTTTGCTTTTGAAACACGACGCCGCTGAAACCGGCGACAACCGGGCTCCGCGCCTTGATTGGAAGCACATATTTGCCACTGAAAATCGCAGTCGGCGACGCGATGACAATCGAGAGTGTATCGCTTCCGGCATTTTGAATGCTAACGGAATTGTCCGAAAGCAACGTCACATTTTTTGTAAGTCCGAGCAATGGATCGTCAGGAGCGGCTTCGAATTGTCCGTTCGGAGTGCTATTTGTGACACTCAGGACGGCACTATTAACGGGCATATTATAGCGCGATCCGATTGCATTAAGCGTCACGGCAAAGCCCGCGTGATAGAAAGTCTTCGCGGCAGTTGCTTGCGTAGGTTTGAACCAAGCTATTGTCCCATCCAGATCACTAATAGCTTCAATATTGCGAAAGGTAAGCGTGCCGAAGGCACTACCGGGTATCCCGTAAAATGTCGAATAAAAGGGTAGTGAATTGTCGCTGCGGAGATTCGCACCGGCTGATAGCGGCTGCTTATCAGCAAGGACACCGGCGACTGTGGCCGACCCATCACTTTTAACTCTTAAAACTCCATAGCTGATGCCTTGCGGCGAAGCCGGATTCGTCGCGTCGGGCATGATTATGACTGTATAAGTGCCGATCAGCGGTGCAGGATTTTTATTACTGTATAAATGCGGAACCGCATCC
>JAJPJG010000010.1 GCA_021324395.1 Spartobacteria bacterium
GCGTGTCGTGACTTATTCCTGCAACCGCGATGGCTGTTTGCAGTAAAACGAGCTTGATCAGTGAGTTCCTGCGACGTGCAGCCTGTGGGAGGAGAGTTTCTTTCATAAAAGGGGAATAGGGGTTTCATAGCCGCACGCGGAAAATTTCCGACAAACCCGCCAGCTTTTTTTAAAAAACTTTTTAATCGCAGCCGCGCGTCCGCTGAGCGGCATCTCCCAGCCGGAGATTATTTGATTTCCTGTGCCTCTACCAAAGCGTCCGCTTCCCTGAGCAGCGCACGCGCAAACAACCAGTCATACCAATATCCAGTCCCATCAGTTGCGTGGGAAAAACCGGTGCGGAATCCCTCATTCACAATGGCGCGGCTCCTCTCGATGAGCGGATGAGCCTCCGCGCGCCGGCCTTCATGCATGAGCGCCATGCTCGCGATCAGGTCGAGAGTAGCCGTGGAGGATGATGCATTTTTTTGGTCCACTTTGTCAGCGCAGGTTGTCGCTGCGATGTAATTCCCGGTCCGGTATTGCCAAAGGCACATTGGGATGACAGCCCAAACATTGTTTGGATTCGCCCTCGCCCATTGCACGGATTTTTCACCGAGGGGACGCATCGCCTCGAGCAGTTTTCCATCGGCCGGCTGCAACAGGCACGTTTTCAAAATGCGGGTCGCGGCATCCGTGTTCGGCTCCTTTGCATATCGCGAGATCGCTTCCGTGCAAAAACGGGCGTAGCCGGCCATGTCACCATTTTCCACGAGCAATACTCCGTAAGCCTGATAATCGATCGTCACCGGATTCCAGATATCGAGTTGGTCGAGATGAACGGCAACTGCATATCGAGCGGCGGTCTCCCGCCAGCGTTGCTGCAAAGCGAGCCAGTTTCCGATCGTGCGAAAGGCCAAAACCGCATCGAACGATGGCCGCGCCGGCGGTGTTTTGATCTCCTCGAGAAGAGCATTGGCATCTTTGAGCTTTTCCTCGCGCACCAGAAAAACCGCGCGGGTGATTTTCTCGTTCTTTTCCGCCTCTGCGAGCAGAAGCGCCTGCTGTCGCCGCGCCTCGCGTTCGCGCAGGAAAAGCCACGTCGATGTGCTCAACCCGGCGATCAGCGCGACCGAGACTGCGGCGATCGCGGCAAAGGTCGCGCGGTTGCGCCGAACGAGTTTTTGGAGCCGGTAAATTCTGCTCGGCGGACGCGCCGCGACCGGTTCGTTATTTAAAAACCGCTGCACATCGACAGCCAGTCCATTTGCCGTCTCATAACGTCGTGCGCGGTCTTTTTCCAGTGCCTTCATCACGATCCAATCAAGATCGCCCTTGAGCAGTGAAATCAATTTTGACGGCTCCGAATCTCGATGCGCAGCCGAGGCGGTGAGTTCCGTCTCGTGCAAACCTGCCAAGATGTTCGATGGCCGCAGCGGCTCCTTTTCGCGCAACGTGCGCCGCATTTCTTCGATGCCGGATTTCACGAGTTGCTGCGGATCGAATGGCGTGCGGCCCGTGAGCAATTCATAAAGCAAAACACCGAGCGAATAAATGTCGCTGCGCGTGTCCACATCAAGCGCGCTCATATCGGCTTGCTCCGGACTCATGTAAGCCGGGGTGCCGATGATTTGCTCACAGGCGGTGATCTGCGTCTGGTCGGTGAGAGGACCTTCGATGGCTTTCGCGATTCCAAAATCGATCACCTTCGGCGTCGCCGCGCCGTCGTGCGTCGTCACCAGAACATTCGATGGCTTAATGTCGCGATGGATAATGCCTTTCTGGTGCGCGTGCTGAACCGCATGGCAGACGGTGATGAACAACTCCAACCGGTGCCGCGTGTCCAGATTGTTTTGATCGCAGTAATCCGTAATTTTAACGCCGCGCACCAATTCCATCACAAAATAAGGCCGCCCCGTTTCCGTCGCACCCGCATCGAGCACATGCGCGATATTCGGATGATCCATCAACGCGAGCGCCTGCCGCTCAGCCTCGAATCGTGCGATGACACTCCGCGTATCCATGCCGAGCTTGATGATTTTAACCGCGACGACGCGTCGAATCGGTTTCTCCTGCTCGGCCATGTAGACCGCGCCGCAGCCGCCCTCGCCGATGCGCTCCACGATTTTATATGGCCCTACCCATTTCCCGACCTGATCGGGGAGATCAGTTTCGCGGATGAAAGTTTCCGCCGGCATATCGGAGGGCAGTTCGCCAGCGAGTGTCTGAAATGTCGCTTCGCTTTTCGCGAAAAATTTCTCCGCATTCGCATGGTCGGCGAGCATCGCATCCACCGCCGCGCGAAGCGAAGTATCGCCTGCACACGCGCGATCGAGAAACTCCCTGCGCGCACCCGGCTCCACCAAGTCCAGAGCGGAAACAAAGATCGCGTCTTCGATTTGTCGCGACTCAGTCATTGACACTAATAAACACGCGCATTCACGCGTTCCAAGCCGCCAACTAAAATCACTGGTGCGCCTGAATCCATTGAAATAATCGCACCTTCGCCGCAGCCCATTGCCGCTCCACCGATCGCTCGCCAATGCCGAGCGTCTCCGAGACTTCGCGATTGGTCAGCCCGCCGAAAAATTTCAGTATAACGATGCGCGCTCGATCAGGATCCTTCTTCTCCAGATTTTCCAGCGCTTCGTTGATCAGCAGGACATGCTCGTCCGGGGTTGCCTGCGCCATATCGAAATCGGCGATGTCCAGGCGCTCTTGACCGCTGCCGCGTTTCAGCGTCGATTTGCGCCGCGCGACATCAATTAGAATGCGTCGCATCGCATCCGCAGCCGCGCCGAAAAAATGCGCGCGATTTTCCCAGGAGCGGTCGCCGTCTCCGACCAGTTGCAGCCACGCCTCGTGCACCAGCGCGGTTGGCTGGAGAGTCTGTCCCGCCGATTCACGCGCCATGCGCGCGGCGGCCATCCGGCGCAGTTCGTCGTAAACAACCTTGAACAATTCCTCGCGTGCAAAATTTTCACTGCCGCTCGCGGCATGAAGCAGCAATGTGAGATCGTTCATCGGCACGCTAGTTACGGTTGGGAAATGGGTTGGGCGGGACTCGAACCCGCAACCAACGCCTTAAAAGGGCGCTGCTCTACCATTGAGCTACCAACCCGCAAAGAAGCGAAGGGGGGTCTAACTAATGCAGCGCGCAAAACGATGCAAGCAGATTGTTGCGCGCGGAAAATATTCGTCGCGGCATTTTGAAATGCGCGCGTTTTGCCGGTAGTCTCCTCGGCTCGTGGGAAAACAAAAAATCGTCGTCGCCACTTTTATCCTCATCGCGCTGAATCTGATGATCGGCGCGTTTTTCATGACGCGAAAATCGCGCGCGCCGCAAACGCCGGAGCTCGTCACGCCGAAGCTCGCGGTCGCGGCGGTTCGCGGCAGCTCGATTTTTTACACGCCGGAAGCGCGCGATGCGTTGCGTGCGCAAAAGCCGACGCTGGTGAATCCAACGGAAGAGCGCGCGTTTTTTCAAGCAGAGCAAAATCCGGCGCTCTGGCGGCAACTCGATCATCGTTTGCACTTCGATGCGCTTCTGCTCAGCGGCGACGCGAATGCGTATGCTCCCCTGCTCCGGCATTTGCTCGATTCACGCGATTTCGTGCTGACGTATTTGGATCAGACAAGCGTGATTTTTTCGCGACGGCCCGCGGTGGAGTGGAGTATCGGGATGCTCGATGCTGTTAAACAACAATTCGCCGGTGCGCAACGCGCCCCTTTTCTCGTCGGCGCGGCGAACAAACTACTCGCACTCGGCATGACACAGCAGGCGAAGAGTTATCTCGACGAGGCGATTTCGCTCGACGGCGATTCGCCTGATACGCGGACACAACTCGCGCTTTACCACGCGCAAATCGGCCAGTGGGCGCAAGCGATGGAGAATTGCGAGCGCGCTTTGTCGAGCGACAAAAACTACACACCGGCACTGAATGCAAAGGCACAGATTTTATTCGGCTCGAAACGCTTCAACGAAGCGCTCGTCGTTTCGCGACACATCGTCGAGGAGAGTCCGCGCGATCCTTCGGCGCTTTTTTTGGACGCGAAAATCGCGCATCAGGCACACGCGTATCAACACGAGATTGAGACGTTGCACGCGCTGATCGAACTCGCGGAACGCGATGGCGCGCCGGTTTCCGGCTATCGCATTTATCTCGGGCAGGCGTATGCGGCGGACAGCCAGGCGCAGCCTTCGCTGGAGCAATTTCAGAAAGCGCTGGATACGGGCGATCTCTCGCCGGAACAGCGGAAATTTGTCGAGGAATCGATCGCGCGAATCAAGAGCCGGACTGGTTCCTAGCGGCGGCAGGGAGTTCACGCTCAAAGCCGCTCGACTTTCCGGTATCGCTCGCGCTAACAAAGCCGGCGCGTTGTTTCAGCGCGAATTTATAAACAAATGAAAGTCCTCGTCATCGACATCGGCGGCAGCAAGGTGAAGCTCAAAGTTTCCGGCTCCGACGAAACGCGCAAATTCACCTCGGGTCCGCGCATGGGGCCGAAGCAGTTCATGCAAAAGTTTTCACAGATGACGAGCGACTGGGAATACGACGCGATCACGATCGGGTTTCCTGCGCCCATCGTGCACGAGCAGCCTGTGCGCGATCCGAACAATCTCGGTAAAGGCTGGCCTCAATTCGATTTTAAAAAGGCGTTTAAAAAACCGGTGAAAGTCATTAACGACGCGACGATGCAGGCGCTCGGCAGCTACGAAGGAGGCCGCATGCTTTTTCTCGGACTCGGCACCGGGCTCGGTTCGGCGATGATTCTCGACGATGTCGTCGTGCCGCTCGAACTCGGCGAGCTGCGCTACTCGCGCTCGAAACGCATGGAAGATCGCGTGAGCAAACACGCGTTAAAAAAAGATGGACACGAGAAATGGGAGAAAGCGGTGCATTTGGTCGTCGAGGATTTGCGGCGCGCGTTCGTCACCGATTACATCGTGATCGGCGGCGGCAACGCGAAAAAGCTGAAGCAACTGCCCAAAGGCGTGAAGCTCGGCTCCAACGACAACGCATTCATCGGCGGCCTGCGGCTCTGGAATCAAACGCCGTTCGCCGCCGAGCCGAAAAAACATACGCTGGTTATTGTATAGCCATTTCGCGCGCCTCGAACACTTCGCTTAAATCGGTCGCGAGGATGCGATCGATCAATTCAGTCACGCCCGCTCCACGCGCGCCTTCGGTCACAACATCGGCGTGTTTTTTCAGCATCGGCAGCGCGTTCGCGACCGCCACGCCGATTGCGCAGAGTTCCAAAAATGCGTGATCATTTTCCGCGTCGCCGACACCGACCGCGCACGTCGGCGCGTAGCCAATATCGCGCAAACCCGCTGTCAGTCCGGTCGCCTTGTTCACGCCGGAAGGCAGCACCATCACCGCGCCTTTATTGAAAATCACTTGCAGTTCGAGTCCGAGCTCCTTGATGACTTCGAGCACGAATGTCTCGTGTGGTTCGCGTGTCGCGACGATTGCGTGGCCGACTGATAGCGGCGAAATGTTTGCGGCGCGAAGCCGCTCCACTAACGCTTTTGACGGCGGATGGCAGAGCAACTTGATCTGCTGCGAGCCGGGCCGGTAAAGCAGCGCGCCGTTTTCGGCGACGACTAGATCAAAGCGGTCGAGCTGCGGGAAAACTTGCTTGAGTTCCTCGAGTTCGCGACCGGTCACCATCACGAGCACGCGACCGCTCGCGCGAAAACGGTCCAGCGCGGCAATCGTCGCGTCGTCCACCACGCCGTCGTGTGCGAGCGTGCCATCGTAATCGGTCGCGAGAACGTGAATGCGCATCCAAATTGCATTCGACGGCCGCGCCGAAAAAGGCCGCGTCAGGCCGCCTCGGCAGGACGCTGAATCGGCACGAGACGCAAGGCCGGAGATTCCGGTTTTTTCTTTGCAATCATGCTGCGCGCGCGCTCGCGGAAATAAAGCTGCGCCTGCGACGGCTGCTCGCCCGGCCGCGGATGCAAGCGAACATAGGAGCCATCCGCTTGCAATTCGCGCGCTTTCACGCGGTCGTTTAAAAACGCCGGCAAAATGTCGTCCACGATTTCTTTGCAAAGCTTCGTGTCGTCGATTGGAAACGCGACTTCGACGCGACGGTAAAGATTGCGCGGCATCCAGTCGGCGCTGCCGAGATAAACTTCCGGCGCGCCATCATTCGCAAAATAGTAAATGCGGCTATGCTCGAGAAAGCGCCCGACGATGCTAATGACGCGTATATTTTCGCTCACGTTCGGCACCATCGGCCGCAGACAACAAATTCCGCGCACGATCAAATCGATCTGCACTCCCGCTGATGACGCTTCGTAAAGCGCAGTGATCAGTTCCTCGTCCACGAGCGAATTGAGTTTCACGATGATGCGCGCGGGGCGTCCTGCCAGGGCGTGGTCGCGTTCGCGGGCGATCAGTTGCTTAAAACGTCGACACAAATCGAATGGCGCGACGAGCAGCCTCTTGAAACCGGGATATTCCGCGAGCCCCGTCAAGGTGTTAAACAGTGTGGCAACCTCCTGCGTCACCTCGGGATTCGTCGTCATCAAGCTCAAGTCCGTGTATATGCGCGCGGTGCGCGGATGGTAATTCCCAGTGCCGAGATGGACATAATGCCGGATGCGATCCTCGTCGCGGCGGACAATGAGCAGCAGTTTGCAATGCGTTTTCAACCCCAACACACCGTAAACAACGTGCACGCCAGCATCCTCGAGCTGCTTTGCCCATTGGATGTTGTTCGCTTCATCGAAACGCGCCTTGACCTCGATAATGCTCATCACCTGTTTGCCCGCCATCGCGGCATCGCTGAGCGCGCGGACAATCGGCGAGTCGCCGCTCGTGCGGTAAAGCGTCATCTTGATTGCGAGCACCTGCGGATCTTTTGCGGCGCGCTCGACGAGGTCCACGACGGTATCGAATGTCTGATACGGATGGTGCAGCAAAACATCCTGTTTGCGCATCACCTCGAGCACATCCGCATGCGGCGGAAGCGCCGGATCGTGCGACGGCACGAAAGGGCGGTCGCGCAATTTTGCAAACGCATCGTTTGCAATCAGCGGCATCAGGTGCGTCATCGAGAGCGGGCCGTCGAGCCTGTAAACATCGGCCTCCGTGAGCTTGAACGTCTCCATCAGCAACCACTGCAATTCCGCCGGACAATCGTTCTCGACCTCGATCCGCACGACTTTGTTTTTGTTCGTGCGCCGCAATTCCTGCTCGATAGTGCGCAGCAGGTTTTCCGCTTCCTCTTCATCGATGTAGAGGTCGCTGTTGCGCGTGACGCGAAAGGCATGCACGCCTTCCAGCACGAGGCCGGGAAACAATTCGCCGATGTGGTGCTTGATGAGCGACGCGAGATAAATGTAGTCCCAAGGCTCGGCGTCCCCTTTTCCTCGCGGCAGCGAAATCAGGCGCGGCACGACCCGCGGCACCTGCACGATCGCGTAAAGCGGCTCTTCTTCACCCGGCCGGCGCGCGCGCACGATGATGTTGTGACTTTTGTTTAACACCTGCGGAAACGGATGCGACGCATCGACCGCCAGCGGCGTCAGCACCGGAAACACCTCGTTACGAAAATACTCGTGCGCCCATTTCGCGTTTGCGTCAGTGAGTTCGCCGATCTCGTGAATGTGAATATTTTGCTGCGCGAGTAGCGGAAGAATCTCGTCGTTCCAGAGCTTGTATTGCGTCGCGCTGAGTTCGTGCGCGACTTTCTGGATTTGACTGAAAAGCTCGACCGGCGGGATGTCGTCGGGGCCTGCATCGGCCTTGCCGCTTTCGATCTGCTGCTTGATCCCGGCGACGCGGATTTCGAAAAATTCGTCAAGGTTCGAGCTGAAGATGCTGAGGAACTTCACACGCTCCATCAGCGGCTGGCTCGCGTCCTGCGCTTCCTCGAGCACGCGGCGATTAAACTCCAGCCAACTCAGTTCGCGATTGATGAAGTTTTCGGGCGCAGAGAAATCCATCGCGTCAAAATACAACGTCCTTGCGGCGGCGCGCAACAACGCGTGCAGTTTGCATTTTCGCAGCGACGCTCTAGCCTCACCGCTTTCTTGATGCTTCGAAAATTCCTTCCGCTAATTGTTCTCGCCTTTTCCACTGTCGAAGCCGTCGCCATGCCGCAGTTCGACTGGCACAAGGAAACCTTCGCGTTTTCAAATGACACTGTCTTTGACTACGGCGTCGACGCAGCCGGCCAGCTCACGATGCACCGTAAACAAAAGGTGCCGCAATTTTCGCACCGCTGCTTCGTCTGCTGCCGCGCGGTGCTGCAGTTTCACAAATTCGCGCGCTTCGATCCCGCGCTCCCGCGCATTTCCGACGACGCATATCGCGCGCTCATCCGGCACATCAGCCGCATCCCCGTCTGGTTGCCGGAAAAGTGCAAACGCATCGTTATTCCCGGCTACGCGAATTTCCACGAGTTCTCCACCGCAAAAAAATTGCTGCTGCAGGAAAACCTCGGCTACTGGTTTCCGACGTATCTCCGCTATGGCAACTGGCGCATGGTCGGTCCGTTCCCGCGCTTCGGCCAGGCAAATGCCGCGCACCAACTCGAACGCGGACTCGACCGCGGCAAACTCCAGGCCGTTTACATCACGCGCTTCCCGCGCATGAACCATTGCCTGATTTTATTTAACTACCACGCACAGCCCAACGGCGACCTGAGCTTCGACCTCTACGATCCGAACTATCCAAACGAAGTCGGCACCCTCGACTACCGCGCAGATCAACAAAGCTTCGAGTTTCCCAAGCGCTGGTTCTGGACCGGCGGCCGTGTGAATCTCATGCGTGTCTACATTTCGCCGATCCACTAAACATCCGTTTAAGCGTGACTCCAGTTTTTGCTTAATCGTTCCCATACGCGCTGCTAAGTAACTGCGGTGGCCCATTTCGCGATCTACCTGCTCTACCGCTGCGGCGCGGCGCTGATTTGCCTGTTGCCAATCAGCGTCGGGTTTCGCATTGGCGCGGTCATGGGCCGGTGCGCGTTTTATGCGCTGCCGCACTTGCGATGGCTTGCGGTGCGGAATCTGGCGCGCGCTTTTGAAGAAAAAAACGATGCGGAAATCCGCGCAATCGCACGCGAACATTTCGAGCGGCTCGGCGCTAATCTCGTCGCAAGTATTAAGCTGGCATCGATGACGCGTGAGGAAATTTTCACGCGAGTAAGCGTGGAAATTCCTGATGAAATCCGGCAACGGCGCACACGCGAACATCGCGGATGGGTCGCGATGGTTAGTCATCTCGGTGCGTGGGAACTCTTCGCGCAACTAGGCTGCATCCTGCCTGAATACAGCGTCGGCGCAATGTATCAGCCGCTGCGCAATCGCTACATCGACGCGCACATTCGCAAGCTGCGCGCCGCCGAGCAGGTGCGGCTTTTTGACCGCCGCTCTGAGTTGATGAGCGCAACGGCTTTTTTGCGCGAAATCGGCAGTGTGCTTGGCGTGCTGGTGGATCAGCATGCAGGCGACGCGGGGCTCTGGACGCCGTTCTTTGGCCGGCTGACTTCTACCTCCACGCTCGCCGCGACGCTTTCCGCACACGCCGATGCGCCGATTGTGCCGATCGCGGTTTACACGTGCGGCGTGGCGAGATGGCGGGTCGTCGTCTCGCCAATCATGGAACCTTCCCCGGAAGTTCAGCCGACCGTTACGCGCATCAATGAAGTTCTCGAAAAACAAATCCGCATCTCTCCGCAAGACTGGCTTTGGTCACACGATCGCTGGAAAGTGCCGCGTCCTTTTTTCCTGCTCGATCATTCAGCACGCGGCATTCACGTGCCGGTCGGAACAAAGCTAAAGCCTTTCCACGTGCTAGTAGTCGAATCTGCCGTGCAAGCTATGCCTCAGTCTGCATTGCAGGCCATAAAGGAAGGACGACCGGATATGGAATTGCAAGTATGGAGCGATAACCCCATTCAAAGTCCGCTTAATGTTTTGCTACAGCAGCTAAGGGCTTTTGATGTAGTGTTTCTACTTAACGCATCGGTAAATATAGCTGTCGCGGCATGGCTGGCGCGTGTTCCGCGTCGCGTCGGATTTGGAAGTCATCCCGGTAGAGTTTTTCTAAACCAAGTTATAGCTATGGACTCTGCCAGCGCTGAAGAAAGCTATCTCGCGTTGGTTCGCGCATGTGGCGCTAACCCATCGAAACACCAACTTAGCCGTGCAGCCTGAGCTACTCGTCTTTCCGGTTGTCACCCACACCGCGCACAGCAACGCGCGCACGGGCATTCAGACCGTCACGCGCGGCGTTTGCAATGGACTCGACGCGATCTCTCCCATCGTGCCGCTGGCATGGCATGCAAGGCGCGGGTATCTGCACGGACTAAAATCGGATTGGGCTGAAAATGTCGGCAAGTATGAAATACCGAACGTGCACTTTTCTTGGCTTAATCCATATGACTGGCTGGCCTACAGTATTTCAAATGGCCGTCATTCTCATCTGCCGCTGCACCTTCATCCTAACTATCGGCGAAAGCTCTCAGGCGCATGGCTGCTTCTGCCAGAGCTGATGGAAGGCCATGTCGCGCGAGCCATAACGAGCTATGCGCGACATTACAAAATGAAAGTCTCCACTATCTTTCACGATGCCATTCCGCTGCTTCGCCCCGATGTCACGGAACGAAAGCCCGATGCTCATGAGAGCTACATGCGCGCCCTCGCTGAAATGGACCTCGTGCTGACGGTATCCGAAACTTCCGCGCTAGACCTACAGCATTTTTGGAACAAGTGGAACGTCACGGCAGCGAAAGTGTGCGTCATTCCGTTACCCGCGGAAGTTCCAGGGCAGCCCCGCATTTGCAGCCCAAAGTTGGAGAGTAACGGAGCTATCCAAATTCTATGCGTCTCAACACTTGAGCCGCGCAAAAACCAGCCATTGCTCGTCGATAGCTTTCTCGATGTTGAAGCCAGACATCCCGGACAAAAGCTGGAGCTACAATTTGTCGGTAATCGCTACCGTGCTACGCCAGAGATCGCGTGGTTTCTGAAAAGAGCAGCGAGTTTGAACAAATCGATTACTTGGCATGAGAACATTGAATGGGATGAGCTGAGGAAACTCTATGCAACGTGCGACTTTACCGTTTACCCATCGTTCCTCGAAGGCTTCGGACTGCCGATCATGGAAAGCCTCTGGTTCGCGCGACCGTGCGTCTGCGCTAGCTTCGGCGTGATGCAGGAAAATGCGCGCGACGGCGGCTGCCTTACCACAGACGTCAATGACCGCAAAGCTCTGGCTAATGCAATCGAGAAGCTCGCACTGAGGCCCGAGCTTCGCGCTGAGCTATCACGACAAGCCATCCAGCGGCCGCTTACAACGTGGCGTGACTATGCCGGCCAGGTTCTCGCGGCACTTACCGAGTCGGTATAATCTGATCAATCCGCTCACGAATCCGTTTCGCACTAGCTTCTACGCTCATTCGCTGGCGAATATCTTCCGCCGCGCGGCTGCCTAGCTGGGCCGCTTTATCGCGATTCTCATAGAGATACCGCATCAACTCCGCGGCGTGACTGATATCCGGCTCAGCCCAGACATAGCCTTTCTCATATGGGCCATAATCGCGATCAATCTCGATTAACTTATAGTTCACGAGAAAGCTACTGCTTTCATTCATGAATTCCAGGTTACCGGAATAATTAGTAGCGATCACAGGTTTGCCAAGACTCATTGCTTGAGCCATTCCAAGACCTAATCCTTCCGCGCGGTGCAGTGACACATAGCAGTCAATTGAAGCAAACAAGGTGGCTAGTTCATCGCCGCTCATATGCTCTTCGAGAAAAAGAACATTAAGTCCACGCGCGGCTTCATGCAGACGCTCACATCCAACGGAATCTCCCGCTGCATTGATCGACTTGATTACCAGAATAGCATCGTCCCTCGTTCTAAATGCATCGCGAAAAGCTTCGATGAGACCTAACGGATTCTTTCGCTCAAAGACGCTGAAATAATCGAAGCTAAATAGAAAAACGAATGCGCTTTGACTTATTCCAAAGCGGGAACGATCAGGTCTAGCCTCGTCCATCAATACCGGCTGTGGGATCTTAATCACCGGAATCGGCGAAACTGCCGCAATTGCCTTACGGCAATACTCCGTCGTTACCCAAATTTCATCGTAGTAATCAAAAGCCGAGTGCCAGCGCGGCGATAGCTTCTCCAGTTCGCCATACCAAAGCGCGATGTTGTAGCGACCAGCGAAAAACCGCCGTCCCATATCACGATGGAAGCGGCGCGCGTAGTCATAGGAAAAGGTCATCAAGTTTACCGCAAACGGATTCTGCTTAGAAAAGCCGGTGAACGTGTCGTCCCCATTTCGATGAACCTTGCTACGGATGTTCACCAGGACATGGGGCAAACCACTCAGTTCCACCGCGCGGCAAATTCCGCGCGAAGCCTCCCCTACTCCAAACTGGCTCGCGAAAAAACCGACAACGTTGATTCCTTTCGGTAAGTCAGACGATAGCTTTTGCGGCCTTGAAGTAAGCCGGTCGAGCGATCGCTTTTGCCTTAGCGCAAGTTTTGCGAGTGCCATGCTGCTGCGCACAAATAAGCCAGGCTGCTTTGCCGGTAAGCCTAACTCATGACAGCGACGTGCACGCTGCATTTGCGCATCGCGGCGAAGATAACGCTTAATCCATGGTTTTAGCGCGATGTAGTTGCGGTCGAGATAGCGCGCGAGCAGCGCGTCATAGTCATCGGCTTGCGAAAGCGTCGCGCGATCACGCTCGGTCTGCTGTTGCGAATGCTTGCGATAAGCACAGAGAGGCTCGGCGATGAATGCGAAGCAGCCTTGCTCCAGCAGATGAAACCACATCTCGAGATCAGCCATGTGGAAGAAACTTTCGTCGAATCCGCGCTTCGCAAGGTCGCTACGAAACATCACTGCGCTAGGTCCGCCGATAAGATTGCGCTGCTCTCGCAAGCAACGCGTGATGACGCCGGTGCCGGAGCGCTGACCTGTTTCAAAGCAGCACCACTCACCGGTTCGCGCTCCTTTCTCGCCGACGAAAAGCATAGCGCTAGCTGCGAGACTGATCGCTGGATTGTGTTCAAGCAAGGCGGCCATTTTCTCGAGCGCATCGCCAGCCGACAAAAAGTCATCCGCGTGCAACGGCTTGATATATTCGCCGTTCGCTGCGTGCAGCGCGGCGTTGCGGTTACGAACCATGCCGAGATTGCCTGGATTGCGGATGAGCTTGATTCGTTCGTCATCGTAGCGTTGCGCGATTTCAAATGAGCCATCGGTCGAGCAGTCGTCGGCGATGATTAGCTCGAAATCCTCACACGTTTGCTTCAGCACCGACTCGATAGCGCGTGGCAAAAATGTGGCGTAGTTAAACACATCGAGGCAGACGCTGATCTTCGGCGAATTCATCGTGCGATTTCGGCGTAAAGTGCGAGAAACTGCTCCACGTTTTGCGCAAAGGTATGCTCCTGAGCGAGCGTTCGCGCCGCGCGGCTCATCTGCGTGCGCAATTCCGAATCGAGCAGTGTTTCCATTTTTTGCGCGAGCGCTGAGGCATCGGCAGCATCGATGATGTAACCTTGCGCGCCATCACGCATGAGTCCTGATGCGCCGTTGAAATGTGATGTGATTACGGGCAAGCCGCTTGCGAGCGCTTCCAGCGTGACGAGACTGCACGGGTCATACCACGTCGGATGCACGCAAACATCGGCCGCAGCGTAGATCGGCCGCATGTCCGTGACGGCATTTTGAAAACAGACGCGACTCTCGATCTTTAACCGTTTCGTCAAGCGCACGAATGGTTGAACGCGATCGCTGCCAACAATCAAAGCGCGCGTGTTTTTATCCGGCAATTTTGCGAATGCGCGGAGGAACGTTGCGGCGTTTTTCAATTTCAGGTTGTGCGCGACCAGAAGAAAAACTGTTTCGTCTGCGAGCCCGAATTGTTCGCGTGCCTTGTTGCGCATTTGCGACCGCGGCGAAAAACAGTCCGTGTTCACGCCGTTGTAAATCACTCGCAAACGCGATGCATCGATCCCGTGCAGCATCTGAAAATGACGGCGCACCAATTCCGAAACACAGACGATGATGCCGCGTGACTTGTCGCGACGTCGCACAATTTCGCGCTGCTCGCGGTAACGTTTTTCGCGCCAAAAACGAATGCGGCGCCACGCGGGAATGCGAAGGAGATTGTGTTCCTGCGCGGCAATCGATGAGCCGCCGTGCGGATGAAAAATATCGCCGAACCAGCCGAAACCCATGTCGTGCGTAATGTCCGTGTGCAATTCGCAGAGATGCTTTTCGAGCAATTCCGCGCGCTTGATCGGCGATGGGTCGAAAGGCAGTCGATGCTCGCGAATGCCCGCCGGTGCTTGATTTGCGGCGAAGTGGAACGCGACGACATGCACTTCGTGACCACGTTGAAGCAAGGCTTGCGCAAATTGCCATGTCCATTGTTCAAGCCCGCCGCGTTGTGGATCGAACGATTCGAGCGCCAGCGCAACTTTCATCAGTGAACCCAATACCAAAGCGCAAATCTGGCCATGCAAAAGCAACTGAATGCCAAGCCGCCCAATACACAGATCCATTCAACGACACGTCCGCGCAATGCGCGCGCGAGCACGATGTAGACGGGGAAAAGCGCAAATCCATAGCGCCCGATCGAGCAAAGCGGTCTTACGCACATATTAAACCAAAAGATAACGTTTGCAAAAACTGCGTAGCTGCATCGTGTCCAGAACCAGCACGCCGCGCAGACCGCGATTAGAAAAAACGCGCCGAAAATCTCCATGTGTGTGCCGGTGGTATGCCATGGCAAAACGAAATGGCGTTCCCATGCGCTTTGTGAAATCGGCAACACAAGCCATGTGCCAAACCAGTAGCGCAGAGCGCAAACGTGCGCGGAAAACGCGAGTCCAGGAAACAGCACTGTCGACGCATCAACGCGCTTGCGCCGCTGCTGCCAGTATTCAACCGCAAGACCGCAGGTGAGCAGAAAACCCTGCACGCGCGAGATTCCAGCGAATGCGCCAAACAGGCCGGCGATCCACCATTTTCCACGACGCGCGAAATAAAATGCGGCGATGGTCGTCAGCAAAAAAATGCTCTCCGTGTAAACCGCGGAGAAAAAAATCGTCATCGGCAGAACGAGTGCGTAAAGCATCGCGCGGCTCGCGATTTTTTCGTCGTGATCGAGGCGAATGAGTTTGTGAAGCAGCGCGAGCGCGGCAACCAGCGATACGTTTGAAATAAGAATGCCAGCTATAACGATCGCGCGCTGATCCATTCGCCAATTCGGCTTTGCGATCCATCGCATCAGCATCGGGTAGAGCGGGAAAAAACCAGTATTGCACTGCTCGCCGGGTTTGAACTCATAGCCGTCGAGCGCAATGCTCATATACCAGCCCGTGTCCCAGCGCGCCCACATGTTGACGAGCGCGAGGCCGGGACTCCGTAGATATTGCGCGTGCGTATTGTAGCCAATCGGCCCGCCGGAGCCGCTCGCGCGAATTTCCCAGCCTTCCCAACTCGGCGGATCGGCCCATGCGAGCGCCCACCAACCGACGAAGCAGAGAAGCAGCCGCGTCACAAAAAAAGGCGCGATAATGTCGCGCAGAAACCAACGCGGGATGGTGAATTTCACCGCTGCGTTTTGCAGGAGGCGAGCATGCGCGGCAATGTAATTTCGCTTTTTGCGAATGCGTGATTGCGTCGCGGGAGACGGCTGCTAATTAAAACGGAGTGACGCGCAAGCCCCTCAAAATTCGAAACCTCACACTCGGCGGAAAAGAGCCGCTGCTTATCCTCGGGCCATGCGTGATCGAGTCGGAAAAATTTGTCTGGCGCATGGCGCGCAAGCTTAAGCAGATCGCGGCGGACACCGGCGTGCAGTTCATTTTCAAAGCTTCTTACGACAAGGCGAATCGCACGTCAGTGAAATCGTTTCGCGGAATCGGTGTTGAGGAAGGCTGCGGGCTCCTCGCAGCGATCGGCGAGGATCTCGGTGTGCCGGTCACGACCGATGTCCACACCGGGAGTGATGCGTTAACAGCTGGAAAATTCATCGATGTGCTGCAAATCCCGGCGTTTCTTTGCCGACAGACCGACTTGATCAAGGCAGCGACGGAAACCGGCCGCATCGTGAATGTGAAAAAAGGACAATTTCTCGCGCCGTGGGATTTGAAAAATATCGCGGAAAAAATCCGCAGCTTCGGAGGCGACAAATTTTTCTTCACGGAACGCGGCGCAACCTTCGGCTACAACAATCTCGTCGCGGACATGCGCTCGCTTTATTGGATTCGCGAAGCTGGTTTTCACGTTGTTTTCGATGCGACGCATTCCGTGCAACGACCCGGCGGCGCGGGCACGAGCACTTCCGGCGACGGCGCGCTCGCGCCGGTGCTCGCGCGCGCAGCGATGGCCGCCGGTTGCGACGGTATTTTTATCGAGACGCACGAAGATCCGGGCAAAGCGCTTTCCGACGGGCCGAATCAAATTCCATTGGCCAAGCTGCCGAAAATTCTGAAACAGTTAAAGGCGATTCATGAGACTGTTCGTTAGCCTCGCCCTGGCTTTCGCGATCGCGTTTGTCTCCGCAAACGACGCGATGGCGAAAGGCGGCAAAAAGAAAAAATCGAAAGGCGCGCAGACCGACGAAAACGCGCCGAAGTTCAACATCCCGATTCCAGTCGGCCACAGCGCCGAGGGCATCACGCTGCCGTATTTTGACGAGCACGGAAAATTGCAGATGAATTTTAAAATCGAGTCGGCGACGCGTTCGGACAACGATCATTTGCAGATGATGCAGGCGCAGGTGGAGACGTATGACCAGGATGGTAAAATGGAAATGCACATCGATATGCCGCGCTCGGTGCTCGACTTGAATACCAAGATCGTTACAAGTGATATTCCGGTCACGATCCGGCGCTCGGATTTCGAAGTGACCGGCGACACGATGCGTTTTAACACCGAAACGCGGGCCGGTGTCATGATCGGAAAAGTCCGAATGCTGATCTACAACCGCGACGAAATGTCGGAAGAAAAAAAGAATGAGTAAGTTTTTGTTTGTTTTGTTTTCGTTAACGGGTTGCGCTGCCATTGCGTTTGCGCAGCAGGATCCGGGTGAAGCCGATTTGTTGAAAAAGCTCGACGCGATCAATTCGACCGCGGGTCTTTCGCCGTCCCCCACTCCGGCACCGTCCCCCGACAAAAAATCGACGAGCGATCAACAGCAAGGGCCGACGGAAATCACCGCGACCAAGGAAGCGACTTATGATGAAAAAACGCGCATGGCCGTTTTCACCGGCGACGTGCACGTGAATGATCCGCAATTTAAAATTACGTGCGACAAACTCACGGCATTTTTGCGCGAGCAGGCCACGAGTTCGCACGCTGCAGCGTCGCCTGCCGCAAGCCCAACGCCGAAGCCGAAGGCATCGCCGGCCGCAAGTCCACGCGGCGGCGGAAGCACCGGAACAGGCAGCGGCTTGAAAAGTGCGATCGCCGAAGGCCACGTCGTGATCATCCAAGACAAACCCGCCGCGAATGGCGAAGCCGCGCAGCACAATGTCGGCAAATGCCAGCGCGCGGAATACAACGCCGACACTGGCGACGTCACGTTGATCGGATGGCCGCAGGTTCAGCAGGGCATTAATATGCAGGTTGCCACGGAGGAAGGAACGGTTATGATCATGAACAAAGATGGCCGGACGATGCGCACCAAAGGCGCCAGCCGCACGGTCATTCAGGAACAACCTGACAACAACGCCAAAAGCCAGTGACCACAACTAGCAACGGCAACGGCAGCAACGGTGAAAACGGCGAAGCGATTCTTCGCACAGACAAGCTCGTTAAAATTTACGGCGGCCGCGCGGTCGTCAACGGCGTCGACATCAACTTAAAGCGCGGCGAAATCGTCGGCTTGCTCGGACCGAACGGCGCGGGCAAAACAACGAGCTTTTACATGATTGTCGGCCTTGTGCGACCGAATGGCGGGCGCGTGATTTTCGAGGGCAAAGATGTTACCGATTATCCGATGTATAAACGTGCGCGCATGGGCATGGGTTATTTGCCACAGGAGGAATCGATTTTTCGAAAACTCACGGTCGAGGAAAACATCCTCGCGATTTTAGAAACGCTGCCGCTTTCAAAGCGCGAACGCAAAAGCCGCTGCGATGAATTGCTGACGCAGTTCGGTATCGAGCACGTGGCGAAACAACAGGCGCTGACTCTTTCCGGCGGTGAAAAGCGGCGTCTAACAATCGCCCGTTCGCTCGTGACAAAGCCGAGCTTGCTGATGCTGGATGAGCCGTTTTCCGGCGTTGATCCGATTGCTGTTTACGACGTGCAGCAAATCATCGCCAACTTGCGCGACACCGGTCTCGGCATTTTAATTACCGACCACAACGTGCGCGAAACACTCTCGATCGTCGATCGTGCTTATTTGATTTTCGAGGGACGCGTGGAGAGCCAGGGATCGAAGGACTTCCTCATTAACGACCCGATCAGCCGACAGCTTTATCTCGGAGAACGCTTTCAAATGTAATCCAAGAAAGGAACCAAACCATGCAAGTAGCAAACGTAAACCTCCCAATCAAAGTAACCGGCCGACACGTCAGCGTGACCGACGCGATCATGGATTATGCGCGACGAAAAATCGAAGGTCTTCACCTCGATTACCCGCGCATCATCGAGGCGCAGGTGATTCTCGACGTGCAAAAATATCGGCACATCGCCGAAGTGATCTTGCATTGCACCAACCACATCACAATCGACGCCACGGCGGAGACGAGCGATTTGTATGCGTCGATCGATCAGGCGGTCGACAAAGTCGCGCAGCAAATGCGCAAATACAAAACGAAGATCATGCGCCAGCATCGTCCGCGCCGGCACGAGGTGAAGCATCTCGATGAGCAGGTCTTTTCGTCGGAAGGACTCGACGAACACGAGGAGGCCGAACCGACGCTCGTTCACACGGAACGCTATCCTGTTAAACCAATGTTTGTGGACGAAGCCGTGCTGCAACTGGAGATGTCGAGCCGCCAGTTCGTCGTATTTTTAAATGCAAAAACGGAAAAAGTGAACGTCATCTATCGCCGCAAACATGGCGATTTCGGGTTGATCGAACCGACGTTTTCATAAACGAATCACGACTCGAATGATTCACAGCGCGAGCGTTTGCGACCGAAACTTTTTTAGCAAACCCGGTCGCGCGCGCTGGAATCGTGCGCGAGAAACTGCTCAATTTTCTCGCGCGGCATGAACAAGCCCCCCGCGAAACATCCAGCGGTTACGGTCGGCGAATGGTATTCGCGCCATTCGGAAGCGCTGCAGCTGAAACTGCTCGGCGCGGCAGTCGGGCTTGACCGGATTATCCGCGAGCCTACGGTGAATCGGCCCGGGCTGGCGCTGTCCGGATTTTATTCATATTTTGCGGCAAAACGCATTCAAGTGCTTGGAGCTGCAGAGCTTTCTTATCTAAAAAGTCTCGACGCAAACGATTCGCGCGAACGAATCCGCAATCTTTGCTCGCATCATATCCCCTGCCTCATCGTCTCGCGAAATGCGCAACCACCAAAGCATCTTCTCGATGAAGCGACTGCCGCCGGCGTAGCCGTCTTTCGCTCGCCGATGATCACGATGAAATTCATCAACGCTGCAACGATCGCGCTCGAAATGGATTTCGCACCGACCCAAAGCGAACACGGGAGCATGGTCGACATTCTCGGGGTGGGCGTGCTCGTCCGCGGTTCCAGCGGCATCGGCAAAAGCGAATGCGTGCTCGGGCTGATCGAACGAGGGCACAGTCTCGTCAGCGACGACGTGACGCGTTTTCGTGCCATCGAAGGTCGCGAACTGATCGGCACCGCCCCGGACCTCACGCGACATCACATGGAAGTGCGCGGCCTCGGCATTATCAACGTCACGTCGATCTTCGGCATCGCAGCGATTCGCACGGAAAAACGCCTCGACTTAATCGTTTCATTAAAAGATTGGCAGGAGCTTGAGGAGGTGGATAGAATTGGGCTGGAGCAGGAATTCTACGAAATTCTCGGGATTCTTGTGCCCCACGTAACGATTCCTGTGCGCACGGGTCGCGATCTCGCCCGCCTCGTTGAAGTGGCGGCGCTGGATCAAAAGCTGAAGAGCATGGGCCAAAATAGTGCGATGGAATTTAACGAACGACTTTTACAAATCATGCAGAAAAAGGAACAACACTGATGGGCATTTTGAGCCGAAAAACCGCTTCCTCATCCGAACATAAAGTTACCAAGGAAATCACTATCACGAATCGGCTTGGCCTGCATGCGCGCCCATCAGCAATGTTCGTGAAAGTCTGCAACCGCCACAAAGCAGACATCTGGGTGGAAAAAGACGGCGAGCAAGTCAACGGCAAGAGCATCATGGGCTTGATGATGCTCGCGGCAGGCCACGGCTCGAAACTGCGTATTACGTGCGAAGGCTCGGATGCCGAGCGCGCGCTGCAGGAGATCGAAGAACTCACCGAACGCAAATTCGACGAGGATTGATTGCATTGCGCATCGCCATGCCAGGAACCCGCGCAAATGACCGCCGCAAAAATTTTTGCGCGTTTTTTAATTTCGTCTCGAACTTTGACAAAGCGGCTGTGAAGCTCGCGCTCGCATGAGCGAAGAGCAACCCCGCACCGAAAAAAGATTCCACGGCGTCGGGGTGTCTCCGGGCATTGCGCGAGGCACGATTTTCGTCCATCGCACTGACGACGAAGAGCCGCCGGTTCGCCGCATCGGCGACGCCGAGCTGCCCGGCGAAATCGCCCGGCTTGAAGCCGCGCTCATTGCGACGCGCGCGCAGATTCTGGAAATGCAGGAGCGCATTGCCGAGGCGATCGGCGCAAAGGACGCAGGCATTTTCGACGCGCATCTGCTGGTGGTTGAAGATCGCACGTTGATCGATGAAGTGCTGCGCACGCTTGCACGCGATAAAACGAACGTCGAACACGTGTTTCAGCAGGTCGCGAATCGTTACTCGAAAACGCTGAGCGAAATCGACGATCCGTATTTGCGCGAACGCGCGCTCGATATCCACGATGTGGCGCGGCGCGTGATCCACAATTTAATGGGTAAATCGACGAAGCCGCTGTCGTCGATCGATACCGTGCACATTCTCGTGTCGCACAACCTCACCCCATCCGACACCGCGCAGCTCAATCGTCACCTCGCGCTCGGCTTCGCAACAGACGTCGGCAGCAAAACTTCGCACACGGCAATCATGGCGCGATCGCTGAATATTCCTGCCGTCGTCGGTTTGCACAATGTCAGCGAGGTGCTGCAAACCGGCGATCATGTGTTACTCGACGGCTACAACGGCTTGCTAATCCTCAACCCAAACGACCAGACGCTCTGGGAATACGGCGAGCTCGAAGTTAAAAAAAGTCAGGTCGAGGAAAAGCTGACCGAATTGCGCGAAACCGCGTCGACGACTGTCGATGGACGTCACGTGATTTTGTCGGCGAACATGGAGTTACCGGACGAAATCGAATTCGTCCTGAAATCAGGTGCAGAGGGCGTCGGACTTTACCGGACAGAATTTTTCTATCTCAATAAAAGCGAGCTGCCCGACGAGGAGGAGCAATACGAGAACTACAAGAAAGTCGCGGAGCAACTCATGCCGAACAGCGTGATCATCCGCACACTCGATCTCGGCGGCGACAAATTCATGAGCGCGCTCGATTTGCCGGAGGAGCTGAACCCGTTCCTCGGCTGGCGTGCGATCCGTTTTTGTCTCGAAAAAATCGATATTTTCAAAGTGCAGCTTCGCGCAATTTTGCGCGCGAGCAGTCTCGGCAACATTCGCCTGATGTATCCGATGGTGTCGGGAGTGGATGAATTGCGCCGCGCAAATGCGGTGCTCGATGAATGCAAAACCGAGCTGAACAATGAAGGCATTCCGTTCAACGAAAACATGGAAATTGGCGCAATGATCGAGGTGCCGAGCGCCGCGCTGACTGCCGATATTCTCGCCCGCGAAGTCGATTTCTTCAGCATCGGCACGAACGATTTGATTCAATATTCGATCGCCGTCGACCGTGTGAACGAGCGCATTTCACATCTTTACGAGCCGACGCATCCGGCGATCATTCGCCTCATCAAAACCGTCATCGACGCCGCGCACGCGCACAATTTGTGGGTCGGCATCTGCGGCGAGATGGCCGGCGAAGTCACGCTAACTCCTTTGCTGATCGGCCTCGGCGTGGACGAACTCAGCACCGGCGCGGCGCTCGTTCCGCGTGTTAAACGCGCCGTTCAGTCGCTCGACATCGGCATTTGCCTGCAGCTCGTCGATGAAGTGATGCGGCTCGAAAGTCCGTCGGAAATTCTCGCGCGTTGCGAGGAAATCGCAAAGAGCCATTATCCAGAGCTGCTCAACTAAGCAGTTCGCGCACATCTTCCATGCACGAAGTCGTCATCGCTCCGTCCATTCTTGCCAGCGATTTTTCGCGTATGCGCGAGGAAATCAAACGCGCCGAAGATGCCGGTGCCGACTGGCTGCACATGGATGTGATGGACGGTCATTTCGTCGACAATATTTCGTTTGGGCCGGCATTCGTTGGCGCTGCGCGCAAATGCGCGTGCGTTCCGCTCGACGTGCATCTCATGGTCGAGCGGCCGGATCACTACGTGCCGCGTTTTGTGGACAGCGCCGCAAATATCACAGTGCACGTTGAGGCGAAGCACCACGTCGCTAAAACGTTGTTAAATATTCGTCATGCAGGACGGACCGCCGGTCTAGCGCTCAATCCGCATACGCCTTTCGAGGAAGTCGTGCCGCATCTCGCCAAAATCGATCTCCTGCTCGTGATGACGGTTGTTCCCGGTTTTGGCGGTCAATCGTTTATGCCGGAAACTCTGTCAAAAATCGCCGCAGCCGCAGCGTATCGGCGCGAGCACGGACTGAATTTCCGAATCGAAGTGGATGGCGGAATCAACGCGCACACCGCTCCGCTTTGCGCCGAACGCGGCGCGGACACATTCGTCGTCGGCACGTCGTCTTTTGGTGCGAGCGACATGCATGCAGCGCTCGAAACGATGCGTGCCGCGATTACTGCGAAATAATTTCCGGATCGTCACGCACAACGCCAAAATGCGCGAGCGCTTCGCCGATCAAAAAAAGCGAACCGGTTACGAGAATTTTGCCGGCGCGTTGTTGCGCAATTTTTAGTGCATCGGCGAGATTTGCCGCCGTCTTGCATCTCGCGTTTTGAATCGCCGCGCACACTTCCTCCGCCGTGCTGCTGCGCTGGCTGCGGACCGGCGTTGCGACAAACCCGGAAGAGATCGGCGCCAGCGCATCGCAGATTGCGCGAATGTCTTTGTCTTTCAAAATTCCTAGAACGACCGTTACACGCTCATCACCAAAAATTTCGCGCCAGGTTGCACTTAGGCGAGTTGCCGCGGAAGGGTTATGCGCGCCATCCAGCACCACCCGGTCGTTGATTTGTTGAAAACGTCCGGGCCACGCGACATTTTTTAAGCCGGTGCGAATCGCGCTATCGCTGATTTCGATTTTGCTTTCGTGCAATGCGGCGACTGCAACTGCCGCATTCAGTTTTTGATGTTCGCCGACAAGCGCGATTTTGTATTTCTGCAGTGGCTCGTTAACAAAACGAATCGATGCATATTGCTTTTCCGCTGTTTGCCGCAAAATTTCCGTTGCTTCGTCGTGTTGCGGAACTGAGATCACCGGCACGTGCAATTTGATAATCCCGGCTTTTTCTCCCGCAATTTCGCGCAGCGTATCGCCGAGCCAGGCCTGATGATCGAAATCAATCGCGGTAATCACGCTGGCAACCGGCTTTACGATATTTGTCGAATCGAGCCGTCCACCCATTCCCGTTTCGAGTGCGACCACATCGACTTTTTCGTGCTGAAAATGATCGAGCGCGAGTGCGGTCGTGATTTCAAAAAAAGTCGGGTGTGTTTCCCAGTCGCTGACAAACTCGCGAATTTTTGCGAGTCCCTTCGCCACGTCCGCTTGCGAAATCATTTCGCCGTCGATGCGGATGCGCTCGCGAAACGTAACGAGATGTGGTGAGGTGAAAAGTCCGGTGCGAATCCCCTGCGCGCGACAAATCGCATCAAGCATCGCGCAAACGGAGCCTTTTCCATTCGTGCCCGCAACGTGAACGAAACGTTGTTCGCGTCCGTGCCAGCCGAGCGCGTCGAGCAGACGGTGGATATTGTCGAGACCGAGCTTGATGCCGTGCTGCTGCGTCTCGTAAAGCCACGCCAGCGCCTCGGCGTAGTTCACTTTTTCGGTGCGAGATATTTTAGCAAGTCGGCGATCGTGCTCCGCATTTTTTTGCGATGCACGATCATGTCGATGAGCCCGTGCTCCTCGAGGAATTCCGCAGTTTGAAAATTCGGCGGCAAATCCTGGTGCGTCGTTTCGCGGATCACACGCGGCCCGGCAAATCCGATCATCGCTTTCGGTTCTGCCAAAATGACATCGCCGACTGTCGCGAAGCTCGCGCTTACGCCGCCGGTTGTCGGATGCGTGAGGATGGAAATGTATGGCAGCTTCGCCTGTGCGTGCAGCGCGAGCGCGCCGCAAGTCTTCGCCATTTGCATCAAACTGAGTGCGCCTTCATACATGCGGGCGCCGCCGCTCGCGGAAATAATGATCACCGGCAAACGTTCGCTTGTGCCGGTTTCAACGATTCGTGCGAGTTTTTCACCGACAACCGAGCCCATCGTAGCCGCGATGAAATTGAAATCCATAACGGCAATCGCAACTGGCAATGCTTCGATTTTGCCCGTGCCGGTAATGACCGCATCTTTCAAGCCGGTCTTCTTTTGATACGTCTTCAACCGGTCCGTGTATGTCGCCATTCCTTTAAACTTCAGTGTATCGACGGAAACCATCTGCGCGTCGTGCTCCTCGAATGATTCGGGATCGAGCAAGTGCTCGAGCCGCTCACGCGCAGTTTGCGAAAAATGAAAATCGCACTTTGGGCAGATGCGCTGGTTTTCAGCGAGCGCGAGATGATGGATGACTTCGCCGCAGCCGGGGCATTTTTGGAACAGCCCCTCGGGCATATCGCGTTTTTTCGATTCGGAACGGAAATCGGGTTTTTTGAAAATGGGCATACGTTTAACCGCGCGCAACGGTGATGGCCCGAACGGACGCCGCGCCTGCTTTCATCAGCATTCGCGCGCATTCGTCGAGCGTCGAGCCCGTGGTCAAAACATCATCGACAAGGACGAGATGCTGGCCGCGCACATCCGCACTGTGGCGTAATTTAAATGCATTGCGCAAGTTTTCCATGCGTTCGTGCCGGTCGTAGCGCGTCTGCGTGGTCGTGTAGCGAGTGCGCTCGAGGCAGTCGGAAACCGGCACGCCGGTTCGAACGCTGATGATTTCGGAAAGCGCTGTCGCCTGGTTGAATTCGCGCTCGCGCAGGCGCCGCTCGTGCAATGGCACGGGAACAAATGCATGCACCGTTTGCGACGCGATGCGCTCGTCATCCATCGTCGCAAGCAGCCAGTCGGCCAGCGGATAACGGAGATGAAATTCGCGACCGTATTTAAAGCGATGAACCATTTCACGGAGCACGCCACGACTGCGAAAACACGAAACCGCGTGCGTAAAATGAAAGCGCCGATCGCCGCAATTCGCGCATGAAAATTCCTGCTCAATCGCGCCGTCGAATGGCTCGGAACACGTTTCGCAAAAAGGCCGCTTTATACGTCGCGCAGTTTTTCGGCACGGCTCGCAGAGATATTCGCCGACGTCAGTCGTCGTCGCGCAATTTTCACAGCGCGGCGGATAAAGCAGCGAGGAAACCGCTGCCAACGATTCTTTAACGAGCCTCCTCATTGCGCAGCAAAAGCCAAATGATAATTCCTACGACGAGCAGCACGATCACCGGCCCGAGTCCGACTAAAATATCCGGCCCGAACCACGGCCACGCCTCCGCCGTGCGCTTGGTCATTTTACTAAAGCTCATTTTACCGAGGATGAATCCCGCATGCAGTCCGATCGGCATCCACAGCGAGCGTGTGCGGCAGCGCGTGTAGCCGAGCAGCAGGCCGAGCAAAAAAATGGTTGTAAAACCACCGAGCAACAACTGTGGTTGCTCGAATTGCCAGAATGCATGAGGCACGAGTGCATATCCGGACTTCCACGTAACCGCATTGGATGCGACCACGTTTTCTTCCGGCCTTAAAAAATGCACGATCGCGAATAGCGCCGCGACAAAAATGAGCGCAAAATCATCCGTGACCGAGCGCTGCACAACGCCTTGAATTCCGCCGCGAAAAAGCAATTCCTCGATGATCGCGACGCTAAACGCCGTCGGCAGCAACCACGCGAGCTTTTCCCACGGCACCTGTTTTTTCAAATAATAGCAGTCTGTCCAAACAAGCACGGCGCCGAGCAAAATCATTGTCGTGATCGCAATAAAAAGTCCGGTGGCCAAATGTCGCCAGCGACGCCGGTCGCGCGCGAGACCGAGATCGTCGAAAAAATTGCGAATCCGCAGCGAGCGCACAAGTGGCCAGAGAAGGACGAATGCGGAAATCAAAACCGCGCGATTGAAAAAGCGCTGGAAATCGGTTTCGGCGAGAAATTGAATCAGACGCTGGTTCGCGATTCGATCCGTAAGCGCGTGCGCTCCCCAAAACAGCGCCGGCGCGAGCAGCGCACCGAGCAGCACAGTCGCAATGAGATAAAGCAAAATTTTGCCGATGTCTTTCAAAGCGGCGGATAGTAAAACGACTGAAGCAAATCCGAAAACTCAAATCGCAACAAAATGCCAAACGAACACACGTGGAAAGAAACAACCGAAGACGGCGACAAGCGCGAAGTGCGTGCGGTGAAATTTGGCGGCGCGTGGCGTATTCAGTCGAAGCTCAAAGGCGAAAATTCGTGGACGTATCACGACCCGCCTCGACTGGAGGATTTGCGCGAATTGCGCGACGTGCTTTTTCGCAAATATCAGCGTCGGCGCGCGAGCTACGAGGAATTGATAGACGTCGAAAAAATAATCCGCGATTACGAACGCGAATTGGAATGACCGACGAAACGACTCATCTCGTCGCGTTAGACAAATGGCACGTCTGGCATCCATTCACGCAAATGCGCGACTGGTGCGCGCCCGATCATGAGCCGCTCGTGCTCGTTTCGGGTGACGGCGCGGTGCTGCGCGACAGCCGCAGCCGCGAATACATCGATGGCAATTCGTCGATTTGGACAAACCTGCACGGGCACAACCATCCGAAAATCAATGCTGCAATTCGCGAGCAGCTCGATGCGGTTGCACACACATCCTTTCTCGGATTTACAAATCCGCCCGCAATCAAACTCGCCGCCGAACTATTAAAAATCGCTGCACCGAATCGGCTTACACGCGTCTTTTTTTCCGACGACGGTTCCACAGCAATCGAAGTCGCGATCAAAATGTCGGTGCAATATTTTCAGCTCATCGGTCAACCGCACCGCAATCGCTTCGTCGCCTTTGCCAACGCGTATCATGGTGACACGCTCGGCGCAGCAAGCCTTGGAGGCGTCGGGATTTTTCATGATCGTTTTGCGTCGCATTGCTTCCCCGTAGAGCGGGTCACATCCATTGACGAGTTAAACGAATTAGAAAACAGTGAAACGTTCGCTGCGGTCGCGATCGAGCCGCTGATTCAAGGCGCGGCGGGGATGAAATTGTGGCCGCGCCGCATGCTGGCGAAATTGCGCAGCTGGTGCGATGCGCACGGCGTGCTGCTCATTTGCGACGAAGTGATGACCGGTTTTGGGCGCACCGGCACGATGTTCGCGAGCCTCCAGGAAAACATTGCGCCTGATTTTCTTGCACTCGCAAAGGGACTCACCGGCGGCTACATGCCGCTTGCCGCCACGCTGACGACCGAGCGCATTTTTGAGGCGTTTCTCGGCGAGGCGCACGAGCAAAAGACGTTTTATTACGGCCACAGCTACGCTGGAAATCAGCTTGCGTGCGCAGCCGCGCTCGCGAATCTCGCGATTTTTCGCGACGAAAATGTGCTCGAAAATTTACAGCCGAAAATTGCTTTGCTTAGCGAGCTGTTAAACAACCTTCAGCAGCACAAAAATGTCTCCGAAACGCGCCAGTGCGGTTTCATCGCCGGAATCGATGTAGCGCGAAGCGACGGCTCACCATTCGATTGGACGGAGTTGATCGGCGCGCGCGTTTGCGTCGCCGCGCGCAAGCACGGACTGCTCACGAGAGCGATCCGCGACACGATCGTGCTGATGCCACCGTATTGCATTACCGCAGAGCAACTATGCCGCGCAGTTGCGGCTATTGAACAAGCGATCACGGAAATTTGCGGTTAGCTCATGTGTGATGCGGCACCAGTGCTGCGATGAGCAGCGCGAGGCCGATCGCGCCGAAAACCAATCCGACAAACCAAAACGCGCGCCGCTTTGTCAGCGCAGAAATCGCAGCAACCGCAATCGCGATTTGAAACATCGTTACCGAGCGCGCGAACATCGCGTGAACGCACAGATGTAATTCAGCGGATTCCTGTTTTTCCCGCGCTTCCTTCTCAATCTCCTTCTGCTCGTTCACGTAGCTTGAAAGCTTTTCTGCATCGCCAGCGGCATTGGCTTGGTTTGCGGATTTCAGCAAATCCAGCTTCGCGCCGAGCACGGCGGCTTTGATACCTTTCGCCTGATAGAAACTCCACTGATCGGACGCGCGGATTTGGTCAATCATACCTTCGTTGATGTGTTCGCCTGCGAGCAGCGCAGCGATTGCCGCAAATGCCGCGAGGAGAGCAGTGCTGAGCGCGACCCACGAAATCCATTTCTCCTCGCTCATGTGCGCGTGATGCTCGAGATGTTCCTGGATCGTTTCTGTCGGCACTTCGGGAGCTTCCATGTGTTAACGCAAGTTTACCGCGATTGTTTAACGGAACTTAGTTGATACTCGGGATACTTTGTTTGCAGCTCGTTCAAGACTTTTGCGGAGTCCGATTCATTTCCCGCTTTCTTTAAAGCATCAATCGCTCTTTCCATCGCTCGCGGCGTAATTTCCGGATCGTCGATAATTACGGAAACTCCCCGGTAAATTTTTGCCGCTTCGTCGAAGTTTCCGCGCGCACTGGCAATGTCGCCGGAAAGCATGCGACCTTGCGCGTTAAGCTTGCCCTCGGGCTGAAGCATGCAAGCTTCGTCCGCGGATTTTTGCGCATCATCGTATTGCTGCAAACCGAGCTGCGCTTCGCCCAAGGCGAGCAAACCGGTTGCGTGCGGAATCGATTGCGGTGCTGCGTCGAGATAGCTGCGAAGCGACTTCACGGCGTCGCTGTATTTTTTCTCGCCGAGTTGTGCGCGTCCGAGGTTAAGCCAATCGTCGGCCGTTGCGTCGTCGCTGCGGGCAGTAAGTTGCGCCAAATATTTCTCCGCGTCGTCGTAATTTTTGTCGTTCAAAAACGCCGCACCGAGCCAGCGCAAAACCTCGGCGGGGACCTTGCCTTTTGGCGCGCCGCGCAAATACGAATCGACATCCGCCGCGAGCGCGTCGCGATTTTCCAGATAGTAATGCGCGAGTATGATGCGCAGCGACGCGCGCTCGAAAAACTGTTCCTTGTCGAGTTTGCGCGCAGCCTCAAGAGGATCGATGGCTGCTTTGTAATCTTTTGCCTCAAAAGCCGCCCAGCCGATCCAGTAATTCGCCTGCGCTGCCGCCGGCGAATGCGGGTAGTCATCCAGCAATTGTTTAAATGCCTGTGCCATGCCTGCGTTGTCCTGCTGCTGGCCCAAAATCAGTGCCTTTTGCTGCAACGCAAGTTCGCGCTCCTTCGCTTTCGGATAACGCGCGATCAGCTCGTTGAAATCCTTCAGCGCCATTTTGAAATTCTTCGCCTGTTGATACGCGACGGCGCGCTGTGCGAGCGCTGCGGGCACGAATTTGTGTTGTGGATTTGCGTCGAGAAATTCGCTGAATGCCGCGATCGCACGATCAAATTCCTTCGTCTGCATGCAGCACCAGCCGAACTTGAAAACGGCTTCCGCTTTTAAATTCGCCGGCAGCCGGGAGCTTTCGAGGGAGGCATAAATTGGCGCGGCATCGCTGTATTTTTGCTGTTTAAAAAATGACTCGCCTTTTAGCAAGGTAACTTGGTCCTTCTTTTCGGGCTCAATGTTTTGCGCGAGGTAATCGTCAATCTCTTTCGCCAAGTTCGGATCGTCCGTGTTGTAAAGGCTGACGAGTCGCTCGTAAGCCGCTTCCTTCGCATAAACCGAGTCGGGATAATCCTTCGCGACCTGCTCGTAGATTTCGCGCGCGCCTTTGTGATCGCCGAGCTGGCGCTTCGAGTTTGCGGCAAGCAAAAGCACTTCCGGCTTAGCGTCTGGCGGAAAATTTTTGGACGCATTTTCGTAGGTGTCGAGCAACTGCTTATATTTGCCGGTCTCGTAAAGCACACGCAGCAATCCGATTTCCGCGATCGGTTCCCAATTGCCGATTTGCGGCATCTTCAGCGCCTTTTTCAAATCGGCCGCGCCTTTGTCCGCCTGGCCGAGATCGATCTTCAGCAGCCCGGCTTTTACCGTTGCCTCGACTTTCACATCAGCCTTCTCACTTTCCTGCTGCAGCGCGTCGTATTGCTTCAACGCTTCCTCCTTGCGGCCGAGGTTCGTAAGGATTTGCGCGAGCGACATGCGGCTGGCTTCGCGAAACGGATTGTCGCCTTTTGTTGTAAGGATGTCTTCATACACGATTCGCGCTTCGCTCGCCGACCGCAAATTCTCCAAACAACGCGCGGTGTAATATTTTGCCGCGAGTGCGACGGCGGGATCCTTCACGCGCACCGATGCCTTGCGGTAATAGGTCAGCGCAGGCGAGTAGTTTTTTTCGGCATAATATAAATCCGCGAGCCGATATGCGGCGGGCCCGATGAATTCACCGATCCCGAAGCTGCCGACCAGCATTTGATACGCGTTTTTCGCGCCGTTCACATTGCCCATCAAGCGATAACATTCGCCTAGCCGAAAAAGCGCCATCTGTCGATCGGGAGCATTCGCATACATGCCGAGATACTTTTCATACTCGGGCGCTGCGGCGTCGTAGAGTTTGCGTGCGTAAAAGCCGTTCGCGAAATCGAGCTGCACCTGATCCGACGAAGCGGAACTGATCGCCGACGGCGGCGGAGTCGGCGCGGTGCGCGGGCCGGTTTCGTCGGAAACAGTCGCCGGTGCTGCAGACTGCGTTTTCGGCGGAGCTGCAGGTTTGTCGAAATCAAACGGCACCGCGGGCGCAGTCGGCGGCTCGTTTGCGGGCAGAGCGCGACGGACTTCCTGCGCCAGCGCGCTGAAAACGCATGTTAAAAAAAGCAAAACGACGCTACTGCGTCGCAAAATCTGAAATCTGAAATCTGAAATCACTCGGTCTTTCCCGTAGCAAAGGCCACGTTCCAGATGTTCGCGCTGCGGCAAATGTCGAGCACATCGACGATGTGCTTGTAATCGACACGCTGGTCGCCGCGCAGAATCACCGCCTGGTCGGGAAATAGCTTCGCGAGCTCCTTCAGCTTCGTGAGCAGGTCTTGCGGCGAGATCGGCTTGCGCTGAAAGACGATGGTTCCATCTGCTTTCACATTGACAACAACCTGACCGACGTAAGGCCGCTGCTCCTGCGCCTTGTTTGCGCTTGGGATTTTTACGTCGAGCTCGTTTTCGCTGAGGGCGAAATTCCACGTAACGATGAAAAACACGAGCAGCACCAGCAGGATGTCCACCATCGGTGCGATCTGGAAGCCGAAGACTTCCGGCTTTGCGCGTCTGCGAAAGTTCATCGCGAGTTGTTAAAAATCGTCATCCACCGCGACGCGAGATTGCTCGCGGTCACGGTCGCGTTTGCGCGGGTTGAAATTGAGCGCGAGGAGGCCGAGCACATGCGTCGAGGCAATTTCCAAATCGGAAATCAGACTCTGCACACGACCACGAAACAACGAATAAAACGCCATCGCGGTGATACCCAGAATCAAACCGGTTGCCGTTGCCACCAGTGCTTCGGAAACGCCGCCGGCAAGCAATGTGTTGCGCGAACTTTCCGCAGTTGCCTTGCTCGCGAGCACACCGAAAGATTTGATGATGCCGAGCACCGTGCCGAGCAGTCCGATCATCGGCGAGAGCATCCCGATGTCCGCGAGATAAATGATGCGATGCTGCAACGACGCCGCCTGCGTCGCACCTTCGGTTTCCGCGATTTCCTGCACGATTTTTAAGTCGGTGTTCGGATTTTTCGTCACGAAATCCATCGTGCGCTGCACCACACGCGCGATCGCTTCGCTGTGCCGGCTCGAAACCGCGAGCAGGCCGAGGTAATCGCGTTTTTTCAAAAGCACATCCGCCGTGTTCATGAAATGCGCGGAGACGATGTTGCCGCGACGCAGCGTAAAAAGATACGTCAGCACGAGCATCATCGTGATGATAGACAGAATGCCGAGCGGAATCATCGCCCAGCCGCCCGCGAGCACCATGTCCCAGAGCGTCGTGTTCGCCGGCGTGTGCACGGCAGCGGCAGGATTGGTCGGTGTGACCGTGGTGACTTGCGCGACCGCCGCGACAGGAGCGGCCAGCAAAAAAGCGATGAATTTCATTTCAGTGGAGTGTTGTATAGTAGCGTTCGCGTCCGCCGTTGCAACAGCGGGCTCTGACACGCAATGCCGCCCCTCGTTCACAAAGAAAAGCCCGATCTCTCGAAAAAAATCCACGAGCTTCCGCACAAGCCCGGCGTTTACCTCATGCGCGACCGGCTCAACCGCGTGATCTACGTCGGCAAAGCGCGCAATCTCCGCAAGCGCGTCGGCCAGTATTTCATGCCTTCGCGCAAAATGACCGCGGATCTCAAGACGCGCGCACTGCTCGACTCGATCTGGGATTTCGAAGTCCACACGGTGAAAAGCGAACCCGAGGCGCTGCTGCTCGAAGGCCGGCTGATCAAGGAATATCGTCCTCGATACAACGTTAGCTTTCGTGACGACAAACGTTTTCTCCTTGTAAAAGTCGACGAGCGCGACGAATGGCCGCGTTTTCGCCTGACGCGCATCAAAAAAGACGACGGCGCGCGTTATTTCGGACCATTCGCGCACGCTGGCGCGCTACGGCAGACGCTGACTTTCATGCGGAAAAAATTTGGCGTGCTTACGTTCGGCCGCGGCTCCCCCACTCCGCGCGAATTGAAATCGTCGACCTACCAAGTGCCGATGAAGCTCGCCGACACAACTGCGGAGCAATACCGCGAGCGTGTCACCAAAGCGTGCGAATTTCTCGCCGGCGAATCGCGCGAGATGTTCGCGCAGCTCGAGGAAGAAATGCGCGCCGCAGCCGCAAATCTCGATTTCGAGCGCGCCGCCGAGATGCGGAACATGCTCGATGATTTGCGCCAGACGACAAAACAGATGCGCCGCTTCACACGCCATTCGCTGCCGAGCGCGATTGATCCAGCCGCCGATCTGCAAGCCCTGCGCAATGCGCTGAATTTGCCGCGTCTCCCGCGCGTGATGGAATGCTTCGACATCTCGAACATCTCGACCACGCATGTCGTCGCGTCGATGGTTTGCTTCCGCGACGGCGTTCCCGACAAATCGAACTACCGCCGTTACCGCATTAAAACCGTCGAGGGCCAGGACGACTTCGCGAGCATGGCCGAGGTCGTGCGGCGACGCTACTCGCGCATACTGCTCGAAGCAAAAGAAGCGCATCCGGACGAGGCGGAGTTTTCGCAGGAAAATCCCGCCGAAGCGATCGCGCGATTTTCAACAACCTTTGTCCGGTTGCCCGATCTCGTCATCGTCGACGGCGGCAAAGGCCAGCTCTCCTCCGCATGTCGCGAACTTCAGCGACTCGGACTGCACGAACTGCCAATCATCGGTCTCGCGAAGGAATTCGAGGAAATTTATCGCCCTGCGAATCCTTTACCCATGCGGCTTCCCGAGGATTCCGGCGCGCTGCGATTGCTCCAGCGCATCCGCGACGAAGCGCATCGTTTTGCAAACAGCTACCACCAACTCCTCATGAAGCGCCGCATCGCCGAGAGCATCCTCGACGACTGTCCCGGAGTTAGCGAACACCGCAAACAACTGCTTTTAACAAAATTCGGTTCCGTCGAGCGCCTGCGTAAAGCGAGCGTCGAGCAAATCGCAGCCACCGAAGGCATCGGCCAAAAATTAGCCGAGCACGTCGTCGCCTTTCTCGCAACGAGGTAGCGCGCCTTTCCAGAAACAACCGCTGCCGTCGCGAAAGCTTCGAATGAAGATCTCGTGCGCGCCGATCAAGTCATCACCGCCGGCAGCGCGGGCGTGATGCGCGAAGTGCGTGATCAAGCGGCTGCAGGCGCACGCGCCTCTGCTGCAGCAAGCGCGGCGGCGAGCATTGCAGCCGGCAAACAACAGCCAGTGCAGGCAGGCGCAGGCGACATCAACGGCGGCCGCGCGATGTCCGAAGCTCCGACAAACACCGACGCGGAGCATCGCGGCCAGGAGGCGGAAATCCGCCGTTCACGAGCGAAAACGCAAAACGCTCCTGCGAACGCGCAGTGATTACAACTGCTTGTCCGTCACCGCGCCTTCGCTGGCGCTGCTGACGAGCTTTGCGTATTTCGCGAGCACGCCACGGGTGTAGCGCGGTTTTGGCGCTTTCCATTTCTTTAAACGCGCGGAAATTTCCGCGGCAGTCAGGTCCAGCGTAAGCGTCCGCTTTTGCGCGTCGATCGTGATACGGTCGCCGTTTTTAACAACCGCGATCGCGCCGCCGCGATATGCTTCAGGCGTGATATGACCGACAACGAATCCATGGCTGCCGCCGGAAAAACGTCCGTCGGTAATCAGCGCCACGTCTTTGCCGAGGCCTTTGCCCATGATCGCGGAAGTCGGCGAGAGCATCTCGCGCATGCCGGGGCCGCCTTGCGGACCTTCGTAGCGAATGACGATCACGTCGCCAGCTTTCACCGTGCCATCGAGAATCGCCGCTAGCGCCGTTTCCTCGCTTTCAAAAACGCGCGCTTTTCCAGTAAAGCTCAGTCCTTCCTTGCCGGAGATTTTCGCGACGGCGCCTTCGGATGCGAGGTTGCCGCGCAGGATGACGAGATGGCTGTCTTTTTTAATCGGATCGCTGAGTGGGCGAATGATTTGTTGACCGGCTGGGTAGGGTTTAATTCCGGCGAGATTTTGCTTCAGCGTTTTGCCGGTGACCGTGAGGCAATCGCCGTGCAATAGCCCCGCGTCGAGCAGCGTTTTCATGAGCGGCGTCTGCCCGCCGATCGCGACGAGCTCGGCCATCAAATACTTGCCGCTCGGTTTTAAGTCCGCGAGCACCGGCACGCGTTTTCCGATACGCGTAAAATCGTCGAGCGAGAGTTTCACGCCCGCCTCGTGCGCCATCGCGAGCAAATGCAGCACCGCATTGGTCGAGCCGCCGAGCGCGATGACGACGGTGATCGCGTTTTCAAAAGCTTCGCGCGTCATGATGTCGAGCGGACGAATCCCGCGCTTGATCAAGTTCAAAACCGCCGCGCCCGCGCGCTGGCAATCCTCCAGCTTCGCAGCGGACACTGCATCCTGCGCGGAGCTATTTGGAAGACTCATCCCGAGCGCCTCGATCGCACTCGCCATGGTGTTCGCCGTATACATCCCGCCGCACGAACCGGCGCCGGGAATCGCGCACGCTTCGATTTCCTGCAGTTCGCGATTGCTTATACGTTTGTTTGCGTGCGCGCCGACTGCTTCGAAAACAGAGACGATGTCGAGCGGACGATTCGGCTGGTTCGCAACCGTGTGCGTGCTTTTCCCGAGCCGCGCGCCGACGAGCTGGCCGGTGATGCAGCCTGGTAAAATTGTGCCGCCATAAACAAACACCGCAGGCCGGTTCAGCCGCGCGATCGCCATCATGCAGCCCGGCATGTTTTTGTCGCAGCCGCCGATCGCGACGAGCCCGTCGAAGCCCTGGCAGCCCACCACCGTCTCGATGCTGTCGGCGATCACCTCGCGCGAGACGAGCGAGTATTTCATCCCCTCGGTTCCCATCGAGATGCCGTCGGAAATGGTGATGGTGTTGAAAACAACAGCCTTCCCGCCGGCCTCGTTCACGCCCAACTCCGCTTCCAACGCGAGTTTATCAATGTGCATGTTACACGGCGTCACCATGCTCCAGGTCGACGCGATGCCGACCTGCGATTTTTTAAAATCGTCCGACTTAAAACCGACCGCATGCAACATCGCACGGCTCGGCGCACGCTCCACGCCATCCACGACGATGCCGCTCCACTCGCGGTGCACGGATTTGCTGCGGTTATTTTTTGCCGATTTGGAATTCGAAATTTTACTCATGCGGGATTGTCACCATAGCTAATCGCCCCGAATCAGGGCAACACGTTTGCTCCCGCGCTTCTGCGATCATTGCGGCACCAGCGTGACCGGGCCGAGGAGCCCGGAGTCGGCGAGCGGCCAATCGGAGGCGTCGAAAGGTTTGTAGTTCAAATTGACCACATTCGTATCGTAGAAGTTTTTCCACGGCACTTTGCGCCGGTCGAGATCGCGGATGCGATTTGCGGAGGTGTTGGTGACTTCGACTTCGAGATGATTGTTCGCATCTTTCAAATGCACTCGCGGCACGCGGAACGGCGGGATGATCAGCGTGCAAAGATCGTCGCTGCCATTGAGCCGGACGCGCGCACTCTGGCAGACCTTTCCGAGATCAATCGCATAGTCGCCAGCCTTTCCGCCGGGAGCGTCAAAGGTGATCGTGTAAAGCGCGGTGCCCGCGAAACGCTGCGCCTCTTCGCCGCCGAGTTCCGTCCACGATGCGAGTTTGTCAGTGGAAAATGGCGGCGGTAATTTGGGGCCTCCTTCGACGAATCTCACATTCCAGTTTCCTTGAATTTTAGTCGAGATCGCGGTCGGTTGATACTTCCGGTTCTGCTGTTTTGCAGGACGAAATTCTGAAAGCACGTGAACGATGATTGATTGGCCGGGTTCAAGTTCAACGAAGACTCCTGCGGTGCCGGTGTTTTCTTTGCTGGAATACAACGCCGCAGCGCCTGACTTGCCGCTCGTCGGATCCATCACTACGGCGGAACGAAAACCCACGGCGAAGACCACGTTCTCATTAATCGGTTGGTCACCGCGATTCGCAATGAAGTAAACCAAGCCGCCATCGATTGCACGCCGGATGAAATGCAAACCGACGTGATCTACCATCGGTTCGCGCACGATGGCGGATTGCTTGAGCAGGTCTTCGACTTCACCTACACACGCCCGCTTGTTTTGTTTCAGCAGCTCTTGGAAATTGTCGCGGCGTTTTTCCAAATCGGCTGCCCCCGGCACATCACCCGGTAGATGATTTTCAAAGATTACCGTCGCGCCGGCATTCGCGAGCGTGACGAGCTTCTGCAAAGTCTCCACCGGCATGTGCTCGCACGCGGGCACCACGATGACGCGATATTTATTTCCGGAAACATCGAGACCGTCGTTCGTGACTCTCGCCTTTTGCAACAACTCGTCCGAGACGTAATCAAACGTGTATCCCCGCTCCCACAGCTTCTTTGCGAGCTTGCCAATCGGCTGCTCGTAAAACCAATCACGCCCGTGAATCGTGAATTGCTGCACCATGCCTTTGTCGTTGTGCCAGAAATCGTGTATCGGCCAGTAGAGCAGGATATCGTTGTCGGGACGGCCGCTTTGCAGGACGCTTTGCACGCGAGCGATGTAGGCGTTGAGCGCCGGGACGTCGCGCCAGATGGAATTGCGCGGATTCATTTCGGTGCTCGCGTAAAAACACCAGCCCGGCCACGGCACGTCGGCGGACGAGTAGGCGGTGCCGTGCCACGTAATGCGATTCGCGCCGGAGAGAAACATGTCGTCGCAGAGATATTTCAAGTCGGCGAGCGTCTCGGTGAAATGCTCGGCGACCCATGTGCCGGTCTCGGCACCGACAAGGTTCTTGCCGGTCACGTGCGCGGCGCTCGATGCGAATTTCGAGATGAGGATGTCGCGGTCTTTGTAAAACATCTCCGTCTCGGGAATGTCGCTCGCCGCGTAAACGTCGAGCCAGTTGCCGGGCGAACCGTGCGCCTGGTTGCGTGTCGTCCAGCCGTGGTCGTGCGACCATTTCGTCCAGCGCGCGATCGATTCCTCGACGAGATCGGAAACCGTTTCGCGGTAGTCGGACTTCACGCGTGCGACATGGTCAGCATCGCCTTTGTTTTCAAAGAGCGCAGGCAGCTCGCTTTCGAGTTTGTAACCGCGGCGCTTCTCAAACTGCTGGAAAAAATCGGGCGCCCAGTCGCTCTTGTATTCGTAGGAATCGTGAAACATCGAGTTGAGCTTCACGCCACCGGCTTGCGCGAATGCTTTGTCGAATCGCTCCGCGTAGCGATTCATCGCGTCGGGATAAAGCAGGTTCAGCATCCAGCCTTCGCCGCCGGGCGCGGGACGCTTCACTTTTACGCCGCTGGGTTTTTGTGAAACCGTGCCGTCTTTATAAACAGCGGTCGCGTTTGCATCGTTGTCGCTCACATTCGGCCCGCCGAAACACCAGCCCGTGCCGGTTGGCATGTCGACGCCGATGCCGAGACTTTGCGCCGTCGAGACGGTGTGCTGGAGCATCTCGATCCATTTCGGGCTGAGATAATCGATGAACTGCTTCTCGTAACCCTTCGCGCCATAGATCGGCGTTACCTCCACTCCGCCGAGTCCCGCTTTTTGAAAAGTCTGCAACTCACGCGTGAGTTCGTCCTTGTTCACCGCACTGCCCATCCACCACCAGCGCGTCCACGGCTTTGCATCGCGCGTGATTGGCGGCCACGCGAGCGGGTCCGTTTTGTCGGCGGCGCTCGCGTTTGCCGCGAGAAAAGCGATGACGACGAAAAGGCGGAACTTTTGCACCGTGGAATAATGAAACGCTGCGGCGAACAATGCTATGTTGATTCATGCACGGCCCCTGCGCATTGTGCGGACGCTCATCCCGCGAATGCGCGACCGTTTTAGCGCACACAACCGAACCAGATTTACGATGAAACTTTCCCGCATCTTACTCGCGACATTCCTCGTGGCTTCCACGCTCTCGCCTTTGTTCCTGCCGGAAAGCAAAGCCGCGACCACGGCAAACGCGAAAAAGAGCGAAAAGGACGCGACCACGCCGCAGGAAATCTTCGACCAGATGCGCGATAGCTTCCGCGCCGATAAAGCGAAGGGCCAGCACATCCGTTTTCAATTCAACTTCACAGGCCCGAACGGCGGCCACTGGTGGATCGTCGTCAACGACGGCACCTACAAAATGGACAAAGGCGCGATCGACCATCCCGACGTCACCTTCAGCGCGAGCGACGCCGACTGGGTGCGCATCTGCAACGACCAGCTCAGCGGCACTTGGGCATTCCTCTCCGGCCGCCTGCGAGTCAGCGGCAGCCAGTCCACCGCGCGAAAGCTCGGCGAGATTTTCCCCTAGACTTAAACGCGGTTATCATGTGGTTTTAGGCGGATTTTCAGATAAGCGAGGTAGGCCCACCGGAAAACCCATCGGGTGATTTCGTTGCCTATCTGGTAGGGATAGGTAGTCGCCCATCGTCGCACAGAAGATAGCCTCGGCTTTGAGTGTCGCTGGATGGAGCTGCGAAATTTCTTTTCCGTCTGCGAGATCGGAAAAGGGGTCACGGCGGCTGCGGCGAGTCCGAAAAACCATTCGCGATCCATGGCATGATCATAGGGAAGCCTCATCGGCAAGAGACCGGTGACATACGCCCTCGCCGCCTTTCTATCCACCAGATAAGCGCCCGCGCCTTTGAGACGCGCCGTATGCACACATAGAAAATAGTCCTCGTAGAGTCTTGCTACCTTGGATGCCGTTCCCGCGATCAGCCCGGTTAGGCGAAGCACGTTCCAAAATCGCGCATAACGCATCGCCCCAGCCACCACCGCATCGAGGTCGGGACCCAACACAATGTCATCCTCACAAATCAACGCGTATTCCTCTCCGGACTGCAGAAACGCGTTGAGCGCTTTTACGTGACTCCAATAACAAGCGATCTCAAAGGGATTAGTCTCCCTTCCGTGAAACCAGCGAAAAAGCGTCTCCGAATAATTTTTGGCGGGCAGTTCAATGACGCCGCCGTCCACCGCCGGGACGCGGCACAAGTCAAAAGTCGTCTTCGCAAACGATGCCTCGATATGCGCCCAGCGGTCTCCCGCCGCATCCATGTTAATGACATATGCGCGCATCTTCGTTAGGTTAAGCGAGATGAGCTCGCGGAGGAACACGGTGCGGCTTGTGCCGGCAGCTCTGCGGCAAGCTTCTGATACAATCGAACATAATCTGTTAGCATAAGATACAATTTCTGGCGGGTCCTCCTGAATCGCTGTGTGCTGCCATGGGATGCGAACATTCCCATCTCGCTTTCCAAGGACAAGCTGAAACCAACCGATTCGGGAGCGTGCACTGCTATTGGCTGCTTCAGGTTCTTGCCGGATGAACGCTCAATAACCATAAATTCCGTTTTAAAAAATGCAGCGCTCGGATATGTATGCGGCGAGCCACGCTTTCGGATCATGAAAAAATCTCACACACTCGCGCTGCTGGTCATCGCACTTTTTGCCGCCACCCTCTTTGCGCAGGAGGGTGTCGTCGTCGGAAAACGCTTCCAACGCGCGGAGCCTGATTATTACAGGCTCGGCGATGCCTACACGCTGGAGGTCGAGATGACGAAGCCGAACGGCAAACGCGTTTTTAAAAACCTGCTCGTCTCGCAGCAGGAGTGGGAGCGCTACAAGGTGGGCGATCGTTACACGGGGAAAAAACGCGCGCCGGTTTTCTTTGCGCAGCCTTCGCCGACCGAAGCTGCGGAGGCTACGCCTGCGCCGAAGAAAGCGAAAAAGCCAGCTGCTACGCCTACCCCGAAGCCGAAAGAAACGCCGAAGCAGTCGCCAACTCCCGCAGCCAGTGCGACGCCGATATCGGTGGCGACTCCGATGCCAATGCCGGTCGTGAAACCAACTCCCACGCCGCAGCCGACGCCGACTGCTAAGCCATCTGCGACTCCTCTACCGAGCGCGACACCTCGCGCCACCGCGACGCCGATGCCGATGGCGAGCGCGCGTCCATCTGTGATTCCGAAAGCGACGCCCGTTCCATCCGCAAAACCGAAACCAACCGCGACGCCGATGCCAGCCGCGAGTGCGCGTGCGTCCGCTTCGCCGCAGCCAACCACGAAGCCGCTGCCGACGCTCGCGCCCGCCGAGGAGCAGGCCGCGTTTGACAAAGTCCGCGCGAAGGCGCTCGAGGATCGCGGCATCCGCGAGTTGAAGGACAAAATCCACAGCGCGCGCAGTGACGACGAGCAGCGCAAGGCGTCGGAGACTTATTTCAAAGCGCTCTACGGTAAAATGCGCGAGCTCGCGCCGCCGGTGTTGAAGCCGCGCATCGATGCGGAGGAAAGCAACGCTCTGAAAAAAATCAGCGCGCCGTAATTCCGTCCGCGTCGGCTTCCGCAGGCAGCGTGAAGAAGAACGTCGCTCCTTTTCCGGGCTCCGATTCGACCCAGATGCGTCCGCCGTGGCGCTCCACGATTTTTTTACAAATCGCGAGCCCGATCCCGGTGCCTGCGTATTCATCGCGGGTGTGGAGCCGCTGGAAAATAACAAAGATGCGCTCGAAGAATTTCGACTCGATGCCAATGCCGTTGTCCTTCACCGCGATTTGCCAGAAGTCGTTTTTGCGTTCCGCGCTGACGTGAACGCGCGGCGGTTTGTCGCCACGAAACTTCATCGCGTTTGAAATCAGGTTTTGCAGAAGCTGTGTGAGTTGCCGCTTGTCGCCGCTTACAACCGGCAACGAATCGCTGGTCACTTGCGCGTGCGATTCCACGATCGCGATTTTTAAATCCGTCACGACCGTCGCGAAAATCTCGTCGAGAGCCACGCGCTCGAATGGCCGCGCGCGAGTCGCGACGCGCGAGTATTCGAGCAGATCGGTGATGAATCGCTGCATCCGCTGCGCGCCGTCGACGGCGAATTCGATGAACTCGTTTCCCGCAGCATCGAGCTTATCCGCATAACGCCGCTGGAGCATTTGCGTATAACTCGCAATCATCCGCAGCGGCTCCTGCAGGTCGTGCGATGCGACGTAGGCGAACTGCTCGAGTTCCTGGTTCGAGCGGCGCAATTCCGTGGCGAGTTTTTCGAGCGCCTGCTGCGCGCGGTAGCGTTCCGTTACATGATTGGCAACGCCGATGACGCCGCCGATTTCGCCCTCGCGATCGCGCACCGGCTGGTAGCTGATTTCGAAAACATGTCCGTCATCGTGCCGCACGGCGTTGACCGTTTCGCCGCCGAACGCGCGGCGGATATCCTCGAGCATATCCGGGCGATCAGCATACAGGTCGAAGATGTTTTTGCCGATCGCGTTGTCGTAAGGCGGGCGCAGCGCTTCGAGTCCTTTGCCTTCCTCGACAATCACGGTGCCGTTTTTGTCGAAAGCAAAAAGCACCATCGGCACATTCGAAATCACCGTTCGCAAGCGCTCCTCGCTGCGGCGCAACGCATCCTCCGCTTCACGACGCTCTGTTAAGTCAACGTGCGAGCCGGCCATGCGATACGGCTTGCCGTTTTCGTCGCGCAACACGACGCCGCGCGCGAGAATCCAGCGATACGTGCCGTCCTTGTGCAGCAACCGGTGCTCTAGTTCGTAGACCGGCGCTTTGCCTTCGAAATAAGCGTGAATCGTCGCGAATGCGCGCTCGCGGTCGTCGGGATGCAGCCGCTTTTCCCATTCCTCGAATTTGTTTTCGATCTCGTCGTAATCGTAGCCGAGCATCGTTTTCCAACGGCGCGAAAAGTAGGCTTCGTTCGTGACGATGTTCCAGTCCCAGATGCCGTCATTGGTGCCGCGCATCACGAGCTCGAAGCGCTCGGTGCTTTCGCGCAAGGCCGTCTCGGCGCGTTTGCGCTCGGCGATTTCGTCCTCCAGTTGCGCGTTCATCAACGCGAGCTCGGCTGTGCGTTCCTGCACGCGTTTTTCGAGCACATCACGCGCGTGTCGCAGCGCGTCCTCGCTGTCGCGGCGCGCGCTGATGTCGGTGACGTGAAGCAAAATCGCCGACTCGCCTCCGTAGGTGATGCTGCTGCCGCGGATTTCGACCGGCACAGATTTTCCGTCAGCCGCGAGGCTCACGCTTTCCAGCACGCCGATGTCGCCATTGATCCAGAGCGGAAACGCGTGCTCGACTTCGTGGCGTAGACTCGCGGGAACGAGGTCGACGACGTTTTTTCCGACGAGATTCTCGCGTTTTGATTTATGTAAATCACACGCCGCCGGATTTGCATCCAGCACGTTTCCGTTCATGTCCTCGACAAAAATCGCCGTCGGCGAACGTTCAAACAAACTGCGAAAGAGCGTCTCGCTGCGTTGCAAGGCGGTCTGCGCGTGATCGCGCTCCGCGATTTGCCTCTGGAGCGCCTCGGTCATTTCATCGAACGCATGGGCGAGCTGGCTGAACTCGCCGCCGTGTGGATCGCCGTTTGCGCGCACGGACAAATCGCCGTGCGCCACTTTCCGCGTCGCGACAACGAGCTTTTTAACGTGACACAAAACGAGAAGGTTCGCGCTGAACCACGCGGCCACCAGCGCAAAAACCGCGAAGCTCGCCAGCATCCAGAGCTGCCGTTCCAATGCGCGCTGCGCGCTGCTAAATGCGGCCTCGCGCGGAATTCCGACGCTGACAAAAATGTGGTGCTCATTCCCGCCTTCCATTTTTAGTGGCGTGAACGCATAGAGCCGCTCGACGTTGTCCATGCCCGCGGCTTCCGTGGTCCCTTCTGTGCGCTTTTGCAAAATCGTTCTCCCAATCGGCGCTTCGGAAGCGGATTTCCCGATCCATTTTTCCGAATCGGGATAACGCGCGAGGATCGTGCCGTTATCGTCTATGACGGAAATCGTGGCGACGCCGGGCATGTCGGTGCGCGCGGCGATTTGATTGAGCCAGCCGAGATCGAGCGCGACGAAAAGCACTGCCTGCACATTTCCCGCCGCATCGAGCAGCGGATACGCCGCGTTCAGCGTAGCCTTGTGCGTGATGCGGCCGATTTGAAAATCGCCCATCGCGAAACCACGCGTGGCAACCGCGCGCTGAAAATAGCTGCGATGCGCGAGATTCAGCGGCGCTTCAAACGGAACGCCGCTCGCAAGCACGTTTCCGTCTGAGTCGAGAAGGCCGACGTTTGCGTAGACATCGAAGTTTTTGGCGATACTCGCAAAAAGCTTCGTCGCCGCGGCGATGTCGTGTTGCTGCACCTGCGGCATCTGCGCGAGCGAGACGAGAAGCTGGCGCGCGCCGTCGATGAGCCGCTCGTGATTCGTGGCGCAAAGGCGTGCGGTGCGAAGCGCCTCCGCTTTTGCGTAGGTCGCCGCTTCGCGCCGCTGCTCGGTGGCATTGTAAAGAACGAGGCCAACGAGCGGCAGTAGCGCCAGCGCCACGAGCGCCATGAGTCGAACGCGCAAGCTCTGCACAACACGCAACATGCGCCCTCCTGCGCGCGCCGGTCAAAGAAAACGTGCCGGAAATTACGCGGCTGCAACCGCCGGGCCGACCGGCAGCGGCGCAGAGAGATCGACCTGGCGCAGCTCGACTTCGCGGCCGATGCGCGCGCTTTCGTAAATTGCGTCGAGAATTCGCATGATTTCCACTCCGTCATTCACGTCGGCGCTCGGCTCAACGTCGTTCAAAATGCAGTTTACGAAATGCTGTTGCGCCGTCTCGAAGGTTTGCGGATATTTTAGCGGAACGGTTTTGACCATCGCGCCGTTTTCCTCGCGAAAAATGCAGGTTGTCGTGTCTTTGTAGTCGTAGGTCACGTTCGAGAGCCCGCCTTTGGTGCCGCTGAATTCCAGATAGACCTTTTCGCGTTCCTCGAAATTGAGCGCCCAGCTTACTTCGAGCACGAGACTCGATCCGTTATCGAAGCGGATGAGTGCGCTGGCGAGATCTTCGACATCGAAAGTTTTTTTCTCCGCGCGCGCGAGCGATTGCCCGATGTGCGCGTATGTGCTCGCGCTCACTGTCACCGCTTTCGGGCTGCCCATCAGCCATCGGCTCAAGTCGAGCATGTGAACGCCAAGGTCAATCAGCGGACCGCCGCCGCTCATTTTTTTCTGGCCGAACCATCCGCCGAAACGCGGCATTCCACGCATGCGGCGCCACCCGGCGCTCGCGTAGTAGACCTCGCCGAGTTTGCCGCTTTCGATGAGATCCTTGAAAAATTGATGCTCCGCGCGAAATCGCTGGTTGAAATGGATCATGAATTTCAGCCCGGTTTTGCGCACTTTTTCGCGCATCTCGAGCGCCTCGACCGCATCCATCGCCATCGGCTTTTCACACATCACGTGCAGTCCGCGTTCCAGGCACGCAAGCGTCATCGGCTTGTGCAGATAATTCGGCACGACGAGCGAGACGGCGTCAATCTCCGCTTTGTCGAGGAACTCGTCAAAATCGGAAAAAATCTGCGGGACGGAAAACTCCTTCGCCACGTTGCCGGCGAGATCAATGTCCTGATCGCACACTGCCTGCACCTTGGCGCGCGCCGCGTTGCTGTAGTAATGAACGTGCAACCGCCCCATTCCGAGGCCGACCACGCCGACACGAACTTGCTTATGCATGGCGGACGTTTTACTCGCGTTTTCTGCGCGCGGCAAGCGGGCTTGAATCGAAAAGGGGTGCGAGTATGGTGAACCGTTCATGCACCCGCGAGCGATCACTGAGTTGAAAGACACGCAAAACGAGCGCGATTTTCGCAAGCTGGCGATCGATCGCGTTGGCGTCAAAAATTTGCGTTATCCGATCAAGATTCTCGATAAGGCGCATGAGACGCAGAGCACGATTACGACGGTTTCGCTGACCGTCGATTTGCCGCATCACTACAAAGGGACGCATATGAGCCGCTTCATCGAAGTGCTCAACGAACACGGCCCGATTTTGCACGTAAACAACATAAAAACCATCGCTGAGGAGCTGCTCGAAAAGCTTCATTCGCAAAAGGCGCATGTCGATTTTGAGTTTCCGTTTTTTCTGGAAAAAAAGGCTCCTATCACTGGCGCAGTAGGTGTTATGGATTACACCGTGCGGTTTAATGCGACGCTTCAGAAGGGGGAATTCGATTTCGTGCTGACGGTGATTGTCCCGGTCACGACGCTCTGCCCTTGCTCAAAAGCCATCAGCTCCGCCGGCGCTCACAACCAGCGCGGAACAGTCACTTTTTCCGTCCGTTTCGAGAAGCCGATCTGGATCGAGGACCTGATCCGGCTCGTTGAGAGCTGCGCGAGTTCCGAGCTTTACAGCCTGCTCAAACGACCCGACGAAAAAGCAGTGACGGAGCGCGCCTACAACAATCCGGTTTTCGTCGAAGACCTCGTCCGCAACATCGCTGCGCGGTCAAACCTCGAGCCGAACATCACGTGGTATCGCGTCGAGGCGGAAAATTTCGAGTCGATCCACAATCACAACGCGTATGCGTTAATCGAAAAAGGCTAGCGCGTGCTCTACCGGATTTTTGCCGCGCTCATCGTCGGCTTCTGGCTCGTGATGACCGGCATGTTGGTCCGGCTGGAAATTGCGCCCGAAAAATCAACCGTCCTCGAAGTCCCCGTCGCACACGTCGTGCGGCTGATGTTCGCGAACGCGCAGCCATCGAGTCTGAACATCGTCGAAAATGGTCTGCCCATCGGCAACATCTCGCTCCAGCCGCAAAGCGAGCCCGGCTACCGCGTGTTGCGATTCGCCGGAAGTCTCTGGCTGCGGCTGCCGATGATTCCAAAGCAACGCGTCGCGTGGGACGGCACGACGACTTTCGACCGCGCACTCAACGCGCAATCAGCGCACCTCGAGGTGACAATGCGCGAGCCGTCGACGCACACGATGATCAGCGTGAACGAGCAGCCGAATATTTTGCATTATGAAGTGACGCAAAACGGAAACGCTCTTGCCAATGCCGACGTGTCACTGACGCGCGAAGGGCTGATGACCGCCACCGAGCAACTCGGCATCGACCCAAACGCGCTGGCCGCTTTTGGCCAAAACGCCCCCTCGTCACTGCGAGTCAGCGCGAAGGAAACGACGCGGCGTTATCGCGAAGAAACGATCGCCGTTTTCCATATCAGCATCCAGCAAAGCGGCGCGCCGATTGCGGATATCTACGTCAGTCAGCTCGGCCAGGTGCTTGAGGCGACGACGCCGTTCGGCTACGGATTGATCGCACCAAACTGACGATCCAAGCCCGCCAGCTCTGCAAACATTTCGGCGCGCTGAAAGCGGTCGACCGGCTCGATCTAGAGATTGCGCAGGGCGAATTTTTCGCTTTTCTCGGGCCGAACGCCGCCGGCAAAACCACGACCATCAAAATGCTCGCCGGCCTGTTGCGCCCGACTTCCGGCACGTGCGCGATCGGCGGTTTCGACATGCAAAAATCGCCCGAAGCCGCGAAGCGCCTGCTAGCCTACGTGCCCGATTTTCCGTTCCTTTACGACAAACTCACGTGCACCGAATTCATGCGCTTCATCGGCGATTTGTTCGCGATTGATCGCCGCGAAATGGCGCTGCGCACCGATGCGCTTTTCGAAAGATTCAGCCTCGCCGACTTTCGCAACGAGCTCACCGAAAACCTCAGCCACGGCACGCGTCAGCGTCTCGTTATCGCATCCGCGCTGCTTCATGAACCGAGCGTTTTCATCATCGACGAACCGATGGTCGGCCTTGATCCGATGCATGCGCGAATCGTTAAAGATGAGTTAAAACAGCGCAGCCGAGTGGGAATGACCGTTTTTCTTTCCACGCATACGCTCGACGTCGCCGAGGAAATGGCTGACCGCATCGGAATCATCCATCAAGGTCGGTTGGTCGCGCTTGGCACAGTTGAGGAGTTGCGCAGACAAGCGGCGGAAGCGGGCGCACTGGAAAAAGTCTTCCTCGCGATTGTCGATGCGCGCAGTGACAAGCCTGTGCAAGTTTAACTCTGTTCTGCGCTGCGAAAAGCGAGCGCGAGCAGCGCTATTTCGACAATCAGCAGCGGCGCGAGACTCCACCGGCTCTGCGGAAAAATGAATTCGCCGACGTTGAACGAGGCCCATCGCGCCGGCTTTGAATGCGGTCCGAACAAATGAAAAAAGCCGGCTTCGTAAACACCGACCGGATTTACCGAAACCGGCCCGACAAACGTCGCGAGCAGGAGCGGACTCGCGTCGGCGCGCTGAATCGTTGCGAGCAGATTGCCGCGCGTTTGCGACGGATCATTTTTTAACGATTCGTCGATGAGTCCGTTCAGAATCGGCCAGGCGCGACCGCTCGCGAAAAGCGGCCACGTGTAATCAGCGAACGGGCTGTAACTCCACATCGGCCGCTCGTCGACCATTGCGAGGCTGCCGACTCCCGCCGGTGATTCCGCATCCACGACGGCGAAAAGAAAATTGATCGCAATCGAAACGAGCGCGAGCACGCCGGCAATGCGCGGAAATCGCGCGATCCCGAAGACGACCGGCAGCGCGAGAAACGGAAGCGCCGGGATCAGATAACGGGGCCCGCACGAAAAACCGGCGTGCCAGCCGATGAACGAGCTGTTGACTAAAAAAAAGAGCGCGAAAATCGCAACGACCAGCCAAAACTCCTCGCGATGTGTTTTGCGCATTTTTAGCAAACCGTAAACACCGAGCAATAGCACCGGCGCGCTGTAAAATAGTCCGCGAAACGGCGAAATCAGCAGCGCTAGCGCGTAGTCGGGACGCGGGACGCCAAACATTCCGAGGAGTGTCGGGCCGTCGTCTTTGAAGAGCGGATTTTGAAACGAATTGCTCAGCGCGAAAGGCGAGCCGTAACAAATTTGATTGTAAAAACAGATGACGAGAAATGGAACGAGCAGGCCGCACGCGAAAGCTACGGAATGACGAACGACCAATGACGAGCGACGGGATTTCGCGAACAAATAAGCGGTGAGCAAGACGACGGCAGCGGATGCGACGTAATTTGTGATTGCTGCCATGCCGGCTGCGAAGCCGCTTAAATACAAGGCTTGCAGCGAATGCGCATTCTTTTCCGCTGTGACAATCCAATAGAACGACGAGAGCAAAAACACCGCAGTCAAGTCGTGATCGAAGAGCAGCGTCGCGAAGGGAAAATACAGCGTGCCGAATGCAAACACACACGTCGCAAAAAGCGCGATGCGGCGATTACCATCGGCAAAATATTTCGCCAGCCGGAAAAACAGCACACATCCGAAAGCTGCGATAACGCCGACGCTAAGCACGGATGAGAGCCATGCGTTGACAACGAGCAGCCGCCAATCATCCGGGCTCCGGTTTAAAAGCCGCTCGATTTTTTGCAGCAGAAAATATCCTGGCACTGCAACGAATGACGAGCCGGGCGGCTTATTCGGATGAAAATGCCCGCGCGCGAACGCAACGTCGCCGGAGCACACCTCCTGATCGAGCGACACGCCTTCGACCGCGCCGGTCGGCTCGATGCCATTGACCGGAACCAATTCGCCGTCGCTATTGACCCACGAAAGCCGCAGCGTTTTGCCGTTGCGAACCACGTCGCCATTTTCCACAGGCAGGCGCGCGAGCTCGGCGGTGCGTGTGCGTTTGTAAACCAGGAACGAATCGATCGCGAGCGTCCCCTGCTCCGCGATCGCACGCACCTCGGCAAAGCGGGAATTTTGATTCCAGCCGCCGCCCTGGTTGAAATACGCGAACGCAAAAAACGCGGCGAAGAAAATGAGGATTTCGAGACGACGGTCGCTGCGCATCGGCGCGACTCTATGCGCGCCGGCGCGTCCGCGTCCAATCTTCCGCGCGGCTAGCGAGTAACGGCTTCGCGCGTGCGACGCTTCAGTTCCCACAAGCGCAAAGCGGCGAGCAGGAGCTTCGTGTTTGGCATCGTGCGCGAACGTCTCCGCCGTTGCGGATACTGGGATTCACAATTCGTTTTCACGGGATCTTTCAAATAGCAGCTCGCGTTCCCGGGATAATTGTTCGCGCTTTTTTTTGTTCGGTATTGCGCAAAAAGTGATCGCATCCATTTTTTGCGCGGGTTGGGAATGCAAGCTGCTAAAACTGATCGCGCATATTTGCGACCCGCTTCAATGAAACGAATTCTCCTTCTCGTGGACGATCAGATGATCGCCAATTTTTACCGCGAAAAATTCGAGGCAATCGGCCTGACCGTCGAAACCGCACGCAACGGCGACGCCGCTTTGAAACACGCGACAGATAAAACGCCTGACCTCACGCTCATCGATCCCGTGTTGCAAAACGGCAGTAGCTTTGAATTCGCCGGCAATCTACGAAAAACCCTAGGCGACAAACCAATTTACGTTTTTACGAGTGCGCCTAAAGCAATCGAGTCCGCGATCGAAAAAGCAGGCGTGACGAAAATTCTGCCACGCAGCGAACAGCATGCATATCAGGTCGTCAATGAAGTGCGCACCGTGCTCGGCATGGGCTCGAACGACTCGGAAGTTGCGGCGGATCCGGACGAAGCCTGGCTGAAATCGGCGCTCGAGCTCGCGCCTGACGCGATCAATGCGCTACGTGTTTCGCTGCACGCATTCATCAAGGAGCCGCAGAATTCCGATCTCCTCTTCGATCTTTTCCGCCAGGTGCACACGATCTCCGAGCGCACGTCGCTCGTCGGACTTAACGCGATTTACAAAATGACCGCGGCGCTCGAGACATTCATCTATGACCTCTACTCGATGCCCGAGCAGGTCAATCCGTCGGTTATTCGCACCGTCACGCAGGCGATCGATTTTCTCGCCGTTTTGTTTTCGGAAAAATATTGCCGCAGCGCGCAGGAGCCGACGAAAGCCGACGTGCTCGTCGTCGACGACGAAGCCGAATCGCGCAAGCTCATCGGCGTGGCGATGGAAATGGTGAACCTCAAAATCACCTGCGCCGGCGAAGCGGAAATGGCGCTCACGGTGCTCGAGGACAATCCGTTCGATCTCATTTTCCTAGACGTGAATCTACCGCAAACCTCCGGCCTCGACATCGCGACAAAGGTCCGCCAGCTCGAAGACCACAAAAAAACTCCGATCATTTTTTTGACCGGAATGACCGATTTCAAAACACGCGCGCAATCGAC
>JAJPJG010000002.1 GCA_021324395.1 Spartobacteria bacterium
AAGCTTCGCCGCAAGCGCAGCGCTTAACGCCATAAAGTAACCTTTAGCCAGAACCATGGTAGTAAACATCCAGGCAAAGATCGACCTCGGCACCATGCCGAAGGACGGAGCGAAAATGATGTTGGTTTTGAACGACAGCCTGCCGAAGCTGCTCGACTACGTGGCCGAATCCAAACGCTGGACCACGGTGGTGGGCAACCTCGCCGATGGCGAAGGCAAAGACGTGGGCCTGCTCACCGTCACGCTTGCACCTCGCTAGTCCAAAGCAACGAATTACAACTTATCGGATTTTCCGCGATGCCGTCGGGGACGGCTACGGGACGCGGAAAATCAAAGCCGCCGCGGTGTTCGGGGGAGCACCGCGGCGGCACCATTTTTGGAGAATGAAATTCCTCCCTGGAAATGAACTGTCATTTTTTTACTCCCCAGGTTTCGGCAATCCGATCCCGGGACTTCACGCCGGTATCCTAGAGCTCAACAATCGCTTCGTTCAGCTCGACGAAGCATTCGCCCCGCTCAACAACGCAAGCGCCGAGCTCGACAATAGCGTCGTCGGGCTTCGCAGCTGCGGTGTGGGGCTCGACAATTCAACTATCGGACTGCACAATGCGGTCGTCGGGCTCAACAACGCAACAGTCGGGCTCTACACCTGAAAAAGCTAGCCCCACAGCTGAGAAAACTAGCCCCGCACTTGAGAAAGCGGGCTTCACAATTGAGAAAATGAACTTCGTGCTGACGAACAACGTTCCATATAACGCCGGGTGAGGGGATTAGCGGATTCTGCGGTTGCTGCGCACGAATTTTTTCAAGAAGATTCACTAAAGTTGCTGGCGGTTTGCAGCCGCAAATCGCGCGTGAACCAATGCCGATGAATATCCCCCGGTTTGTATCCCTGTTGTATTGCGTAGCGCTGCTTCCAGCCTTGGATGCGCCGCTTTTCGCCTACGACTTGCCGGATCTTCCCCCGATGCCCGCCATTCCCGCGCCGCAAGCGCTCGGCACGGTGACGATGGGTGACCCGGCGAATTTTCCGGAGGTGAACATGGACTTTCCGATTCAAACCGGCGCGTTTTCACCGACGTGGTCATCGATCATCGCGAATTATCCGACGCAAGATTCCGCGTGGCTACGGCAGGCGAAGCTTGGCATCTGGGTGCATTTCGGCCCGCAAGCCGCAGGGCAGAGCGGCGACTGGTATGCGCGCAAGATGTATATCGAAGGCCAGACTGCCTATACAAACCACATCAATGATTTCGGGCATCCTTCCACAGTCGGTTACAAAGATCTGATTCGCACGTGGAATCCCACTGCTCTCAATCCCGCCGCTCTTACCGATACCTACTACAACGCGGGGGCGCGCTTCCTTTTAGTGCAAGGTGTTCACCACGACCAATTCGATAACTGGAATTCGAAATACCAGCCGTGGAACTCGATGAACCTTGGACCACATCGGGACATACTGGGAGAATGGAGAACCGCCATTCGCGCCAAAGGGATGCACTATGGTGTGACCTTTCACCATGAGTATAGCTGGTGGTGGTGGCAAAGCTGCTATCGCGCGGATGTGAATAACACTTATGGAAAGGCAGGTGTGAACTACGACGGCCACCTCACCGACAGCGATAACACTGCTTTAGGTGTAGGTCAATGGTGGGAAGGCATGGACCTACGGAAACTCTATATCACAAACCTACGGGAATATGCCGGCATCTACAATGCAATGGATATGACCGGCTTCAACCTGTCACAAGGAATCTTTGTAAACCATCTCGATTTCGCGCACTGGTATGCGACATGGTGGGCGCTGCGGATGATGGATGTGATCGAGAACTACGACCCGGATTTCATCTATACAGATGGCAACTCCACGCAGCCATTCAGTGGCTACGCAAGCGGTTCCGGCTATAAATGCGACGCGATGCAGCGCGTGCTCGCGCATTACTTCAACCGCACGCTCCAGCGGCGCGGCAGCCTCGATACTTTCGGCATCGTAAAGTTCACACCCTATAATCGCGGAGTGGCGAATACCTTTGAAAGCAACTATCCTTCGGGAATTATTACCAGCCAGCCGTGGATCGGTGAAGTGCCGGTAGGCGATTGGTTCTATAACACCGGCTTCAACTATGACCCGGGAATGGTGATCCGCTATCTATTGGAATGTGTGTCCCGTGATGGTGCAGCCGCGATTTGCATTGCCCTAAAGCCGGATGGCTCGCTCGATCCCGGCAGCGTGACGCAGCTACAAGCAGTCGGAAACTGGATGAACATCAATAGCGCTGGTATCTATGGAAGCCGCGCGTGGAATGTCTATGGGGAGGGGAGCAATAAGTTGCCGACCGGGAGCCTGGGTAATGCGCAAGCGAATGCGACTTTTACTGCATCGGACTTTCGCTACACCGTAGGCGCGGATGGCTATCTCTACGCTTATTGCATGACCGTTCCTTCCGCCGGAGCTACTCTTAACCTTACCGCGCTCGGCACAAGCAGTGGCAACCTCGCCGCACCCATTACTTCCGTCCAGCTGCTAGGCAGCAATGCCAATCTCACCTGGAGCCAGTCGAGCGCCGGCCTTAGCATTACCTGCCCGGCTTCGATGCCATTTCAAACTGCGGTATGCTTTAAGATTGGACCTACGTCCATCGTGACACCTCCCGCCCCAGCCAATTTGATTACGACGCCTGCCGATTCCAGCGTGACACTGAACTGGAGCTCACCACTTACCGGCGCTACTTTCAATGTTAAGCGCGCAACTAGTCTTAACGGGACTTACAGCACCATCGCGAGCGGTGTGACTGCATTTGCCTATACCGACACCGCCGTAGCGGCCAACACACAGTATTTCTATGTCGTCACCGCCAGCCAGAATGGAACTACATCGCCAAGTTCCGGCGTTGCGCCAGCTATCCTTGCCGGAGCGACGACAACATGGCAGACGCAGGACATCGGCAATGTAGGTGCGACGGGTGCGCTGGTGCAGTCCGGTAGCTCGATGCTTATCAATGGCTCCGGCGCGGACATCTGGGGCACGGCTGATGAGTTCCGCTATGTCTATCAACCACTCAGCGGCGACGGCACGATCACCGCGAAAGTAGAGTGCATACAAAATACCGGGGGTTGGGCGAAGGCTGGTTTGACGATCCGCGAATCGCTAAGCGCCAACTCAAGTCATGCGATCGTCTTTGTGTCTCCCTCAAATGGAATAGCGCTACAACAGCGCACAAGCACCGGCGCGAGCGGCTCCGGCGTCGTGAACATTACCGGAATCAATGCTCCCTACTGGCTGCGTCTCAAGCGCACCGGCAATACCTTTATAGCTAATCAATCCGCCGATGGGATTACCTGGACGACGACCGGTAGCACTACGATTTCGATGTCCAGCAACGCCTATGCCGGCCTCGCAGTGTGCAGCGTGAAGGATGGCACGATCTGCCAGGCTCTTTTCAGCAATGTCTCATTAAGCAATAGTGTTGCTCCAACCGTAACCGCCCAGGCCGGCAACGGCACAGTTACGTTGCGCTGGAATAGCGTGTCAGGTATCAGCGCTTACCGCATCAGCCGCGCTACATCGGCAGCGGGGCCTTACACCGCGATCGTTCCGTCTACGCCCGGCACGGGTTTCGTGGATACAAACCTGACGAATGGCACAACCTATTACTACATCATTTCAAACTTGAATGGTTCGTCGCCGGTGGCGGACTCGGATATAGTTTCAGCGCAACCTACAAGCTCCACGTCACTCATCTCGCGAGCGGTTGGAGGCACTGCGCTGGCCAATGCGGAAAAATCCACCGAGACAGCGGCGATGGCTTTCGACGCGACGACGAGCACAAAATGGTATACCGATGTGAACGCAAGCACCGGATGGATTCAGTATCAGTTTGGCAACGGCCTCGCATGGCGCATCAAGGAATACAAAATCACCAGCGCTAATGATGTCCAGCAGCGCGATCCGAAAGACTGGCAGTTCCAGGGTTCCAACGATGGCGCTACCTGGACAACACTCGACACTCAAACGAACCAGACGTTTGCGTCGCGCTTGTTGACCAAGACCTACGATTTAACAAACAACACGCCTTGCCGTTATTATCGCCTGAACATTACTGCGAATAACGGTGGTTCCGGTTATCCCATCCAGCTATCGGAGCTGGCGCTGCTTTCCGATCCTGCGGATGTCGGTGACAAAACTCCGCCAGTTCTAACTCTTCCATCGAACCTTGTTCTAAGTTCCACCGCCTCCACGGGAATGACGGTAAACTTTAACGCGACCGCCGCCGATGTGGTCAGCGGAACATTAAGTGTCACCAGCACCCCCGCATCGGGCGCCTTTTTTTTTCCAGGCACAACCACGGTCCAATGCTCTGCCAGCGATCTTCTAGGAAACACGGCGACGGGAAGCTTCACTGTCACTGTTAACACGCCACAGATGAACTGGCGCATCGCCCATTTCGGCACCAGCAGTAACACCGGCAATGCTGCCGACACCGCTGACCCCGACGGCGACGGCATGACGAACTATCAGGAATTCATCAGCGGCACCGATCCGAACGACCGCGCGAACCTGCTGAAGATCGAGAATGTCAAGGTGAGTGGCAGCGATATCGTGGTGAGCTTCCCGACCGCATCCGGGAAGACCTATCGCGTGGAACGCGCCGACGTGCTGACTGGATCGTGGACGGCCGTGCAGGATAACATCGCCGGCACCGGGCAAACCATGAACGTCACCGATGCCGGAGGCGCCCAGCGCACGATGCGCTTCTATAGACTGATCGTCAGGTAGCATCATGAGCCCTGACTTCGCCGGTGGTCAGATGTCTCGGTGAAAGGTGAAGTCGAAATTGTGATGACCTGATGTGACGTTGGAAAATACACCAAACCAGGATAATTTTTAGTTTTCTGATTCCGATGAAGCGGCGATGATTGCGGTTTTTCAACACCCAAATCCAAATGAGCAAGTATCGCGACATCAAAGAAGAGTGCTGTGAGGCGAACCGGAAACTGCCGACGCTCGGTGTGGTCGATCTGACGTTTGGAAACGTGAGTGTAATGGATCGCGACAAGGGCGTGTTCGCGATCAAGCCAAGCGGAGTGGATTACGACAAGCTGACGCCGGACGATATGGTGATCGTCGATCTGGACGGCAAGCAGGTGGAAGGAAAGATGCGTTATTCATCTGACACGCCGACACATCGGAGACTTTTTAAGGCTTTCACGGAAATTCGCGCAGTGGTGCATACGCACTCGCGAAACGCGGTCGCATTCGCCACGGCAGGGCGTGGAATCCCGTGCATGAACACGACGCACGCGGATTATTTTTACGGTGAAGTGCCGGTGACAAGACCGATGACGCCGGAGGAAATCGGCAGCGCTTACGAATGGGAAACCGGCAATGTGATCGTCGAGCGGTTTGCGTCGCTGAACCCGAACGAAGTCAGCGCGGTGCTCGTTCACGGGCATGGGCCATTCGTGTGGGGACCAAGTGGCGCGAAGGCGGTGGAGTATGCGTTCGCGCTCGAGATCATTGCGGAGATGACGATGAAAGCGCTGCAACTCAATGCGAACGCGCAGCCGATTTCGCAGGCGCTGCTCGACAAGCACTACCTGCGCAAGCATGGCGCGGGCGCATATTACGGACAGAAATAACTATTCCGCGCCGGCGTTGCGCGTGAACGGCAGGATGCGCCGCGTCACGCCATCGGGCCCGACGATGATTCCCGCCGGCTCGCTCGCCGCGCTCGTGGTGCTGTCAGGTGTGGGTGCGGCTTCGGCTTTTAACAAAACGGTGAGTTGATCCGGCGCGTCGAGCACCATCTCGGTTTTATTTTGATGCATGCGAATGGTGCCGCGGACGGCGAGGGTCGCGCCGATGTATTTTTCGGGTTCGGGAAATTGCGCTGCGTGATCGGCGAAGACGACGGCGGTGAAAGTTTGCGCGGGATATTTCGCGCCGAAATTGATTAAAACCAAACCGGAGTCGCTGACGTGCACGTCGAAGACTTTCCCGCGCACCTCGACTTTTTCGTCGACATGCTGCGCGGCTTCTTTGTCGGAAATCACCGGTTCGGCGAAGGCCGAAATTGCGCAGAGGAAAATGAGGAGAGGGAAAAACTTCATGGCCGCAATCCTAGGAGCCGCAGCGGCGCTCTGCAAGAAACTGCGGGAATTTTGGTGGAGGTAAGGGGATTCGAACCCCTGGCCTTCTCATTGCGAACGAGACGCTCTACCAACTGAGCTATACCCCCAAAATTTCACAGGGCGCGCAAATTACGGGAACTTTGTGCGCGCGTCAATTCGGATTTCAAAAGCGTCCGCTGATCGCGACCTGCCCATATGGCGCGCCATCTTTCGTTTCAAAGCTGGTGTCGGCGCGGTGAAAATCGAACTGCCGATACGGCATGTAGCCGCCCTGAAGGCCGACCGTGACGCCCGGGCGCGCTTTCCATTCCATGCCCGCGCCGACGCGGATCTCGTCATACTCGACCACCGCGTTGTTTAAACGCGGACGACCGTGCGCATCGCCGAAATGTTCGTCCACGCGAAAAGTGCCGTCTTTGACATCCCCGCCGAGAAAGAGCGTCAGGTCTTTGCTCCATTCGTATTCGAGGCGCGGGCTGGGAAGGACGAGATTGAGCACCCATTGCTCGGAAAATTTCCAGCGCACGCCGACGGCGGGAATCACTGGCCATTGACGATTGATGTCGATGCTGAGGCCGAGGATCCATTGCAGGTCCGGGCTTGCAATGTAAGAGCCACCGATGATGACCGGCATATTAAAGTCATCGCTGCTAATATCATGAAAGTCGCTATAAATGCCGGGCTGGAACTCCACGCGCACAAGCCATGATTGAAAGAGCTGCACATCTGCGCCGATGACTGCGTTGACCGATTGCAGCGTATTCGGCAGAGGCGCGGTGCCTGGCAGGCCGAAAGAGAAGCGCTGCCATTGCAATCCGAAGCGATAGAGCGGTCCATCATTCCATTGTGGAGTCACGATCGCGCTAACGAAATTGCTCTGCTCAGAGACATCACCATTCCTGCCATGACCGAGCGAAGTCTTCGCGTCTCCGACATAGGAATAATCCGCATCAAGCTCATACGAGAGCTTAACCTTGCTGCCTTCGGATAGAGTTTCGTCGCCGGTGGAAACCTCTCCGGCCAGCCCAAAGCTATTTAGCGCAATAAAGGAAAGGAATGTGCAGATTCGTTTCATAGGTCTATCTCGATACATCTTTCAAAAAGAGCGTCACTTGCTTTTGGATTGTCTTCATCATCGCGGCGCTGGAACCCATGCGCTCCATTCCGCGCAGCTCACCAAGTTCATTGGATGAAATACTATCCACGCGCCAAACCAGCGTAGCCGGCTTGTTATCGATGGTTACCGGCCATAGCTGATAGAAGGTAATCATCACAAGATAGCCACTGCTCGCATAGTATTGCAGGTCGATGGATTGCCAGCTATCGCTGCTTTGTTTCCAATAAGTCGCACCTAACGAAAGCGCGCCTTGTCCATCCACATCGAAGAGTTCCCAATATTGCCCCGGTGTGACCGAGCCGGTTCCGCCGCCAAGTGGGGTTTGCTCGATGATAGGTTGAAACTGCGCACGCACCTTAGGCTGCTCTCTTAAAAGACGCGAAGCTTCTTCTGCCGGGCCGATACTCTTTCCGGCTGAATTGTAGGCGGGCTGTTTTGCGAGGCCGCCCGACTGGAAAGTGAGAGCGCGCTGGTAAAGCAGGTTACTCCAAAATGCTGCAAAGGATGAGTTCTTCGCATACTGCTTCGCTTCTTCAGCGCTCATCTGGAGCCGCGCATTCTGCATGACCTTTTGCGTCGCAGTTTGCAGATTGTGCACCGCGCCATTGTTCGGCGCGCTACCCAGCTTTGCAAAATCGGAAAGCGCAGGTGTCGCAGAAATATCGCCGTGCAGATAGACCTTTAACTCTGCATTCTGGGTAGGACTCCATTGCTTGTGAAGCTCGACTGCCTTTGCAATCGGTGCAGGCACGACGTAGCAAGCCTGCACGGAAAGGTCGCGCGGAAAATCGAGCAATGGTCCACGCGCAGCCATGATCTTTCCGCTCGCGAGATCGTGGAGGTTGACTTGTGAAAAGACCGACGACTTTGCGAGTTCACCGGCTGGATCGGCAAAAGAAACACGTGCGAATAAAACAAAGGTGCACCATCCGAGAACAATGAATCGCTGCATGGCGAAAAGCCTATGCCGCGGCACGAAGCTCGTCAATCCGGTGCAAATGACGCGCAGCTTAATTTTTCGAAATCATCTTTGAACCCGTTGCGGTCGCGGATTTTTTTGTTCACAATCCGCATTCCTCAATGTCTGCACCGATTATCGTTCTCGACGAACTGCGAAAATGCTACGGCGAACTCGTCGCCGCGGATCGGCTCTCCATGTCGATTCCCGCAGGGGAAATCTTCGGTTTTCTCGGCGCAAACGGCGCGGGAAAAACGACGACGATGCGCATGCTGTGCGGCCTGACGAAACCGACGAGCGGCCACGGCTCGATAGCCGGGCACGACATTTGGAACGAACGCAATAGCATTCGAGCGAAGTTTGGTTACGTCGCGCAGAAGTTCAGTCTTTACCCTGATTTGACCGTCCTGGAAAACCTGAGGTTCTTTGCAGGCGCTTATCGCGTTCCAGTTGGCGAGCGCGAATCGCGAATCAGCCGTTTGTTGCGACAAACCGACATTGAAGGAAAGCGCAATGCAAAGGCAGGCAGTCTTTCCGGGGGCATGAAGCAGCTTCTTGCGGTAGCTTGTGCGCTCATTCACGATCCTCTTCTTTTATTTCTCGATGAACCTACTTCAGGACTCGATCCGGTCCATCGTCAGCAGATGTGGGACTTACTCTATGACCTTAGTCATGCCGGAACGACGATCTTTGTAACGACTCACTACATGGACGAAGCCGAGCGTTGCACCGAGGTAGGTTTCATTCACAAAGGCAAGCTGCTCGTCAAAGACTCGCCGCATGATTTAAAAGAAAAGTTCAAGAACAAGCTACTCGAGCTGCAAGTCGATCCGGTTATGCCGGCGCTAGTGCAATTGCGTGCGGCGGCTGGTGTGCTCGGCGTTTCGCTCAGGAGCGGCCGCGCGCGTGTCTATGCGGCCGAACCGGAGGAGCTGCTCGATCAATGGAAAAAGAACTGGCCTTTTGCAGAGCTAAAGTTGCTAGGTCATCGATGGGTTGACCCGGATATGGAAGATGTCTTCAAGGCTTACTCACAAGGTTACAATGAAATGCTACGGAGCTAGTTTATGAAAGGGAGTTTCTTTGCCATAGCCAGCATCGCTTACAAAGAGTTTCTTCATATCTTTCGCGACAAGCGCATCATGATCCTCATCCTTGCGCTGCCGCCTTTGCTGACATTCATCTTCGGGCATGCTTTTGAAACCACCGAGCTAACTCACGTGCCTACGTTGCTGGAAGATCGCGATCAAAGTCCGTTGAGCCAAAAGTTCGCACAGTTCATTGCGAGCAAGGAAACCTTTGACTGGAAACTGAGATTGACCGATCCATCGCGCGACCCTGAGTTGCTTCGTGAAAAAGTCGATGCAGCGCTGATTATCCCGGTAGGCTGGGGAACCAGCTTGAACAACGGCGATCCCGCTCCGCTGCGGCTGATCGCGGACGGAACTGACACTACGACTGCGGATCAAATCAACGGCGCGCTGCAAGCAGCGCTGGGCGACTTTCAAAAACAGCAGCGTGAGGAGATGATCTATAACTTGCCTGAGGAAGTCATCGACATGGGTGAGAAGCTGCCCGTGGAGGTGCGCAAGCAATTCGAATCGGCGATGACTCCGTGGTCGATCAAGGAAGAGATAGTCTATAACCCGGGACAGCGATTCATTGACTTCGTCATTCCGGGAATCATAGGTCTCATCTTGCAGCTTCTTACCGTTACCTTGATGGCGCTAACCATCGCGCGTGAGCGCGAATCGGGCACGCTGTTTCAGTTGATGGTTACCTCTTTGCAACGCTGGGAAATTGTAGTCGGCAAAGTAGTGCCTTATCTCGGTATATCACTTTTCCTAATCGCGACGAGTGTCGCCGTAGCTTACTTCCATTTCGAGGTAAAGTTCGTGCAGCCATTGATGCTTGGGTTGATTTGCTTTTTGTTCCTGGTTTGTTCGTTAGGTCTTGGATTGCTGATCTCCGCGTTTTGCACCACGCAAACACAGGCGATCCAGTTTGCCGTCTTTTATTTGCTGCCGGTGTTTCCACTCTCCGGTGCATTTGCGCCGCTGGAGCAGCTCCCCGACAAAATTCAACTAATCTCCGAGACTTTTCCGCTCACACATTTCTGCCACGCATTCCGCATGATCAACCTGCGGAATGCCGATATTTCCTTCATTGCCGGCGATCTGATTTTTCTCGCACTCGGGTCGATCATCACGTGCGCCGGTGCGGCGGTTCTGCTGAAGCGAATCCAGGAATGAAGTTCGTGCTTACAAAAATGTCATTAACAGACAATGCTCGCGTTATTGTCGCGCCGGCAACTTGTCCGGTCGCATAGTCCAGCATGGAAACCGCCGTCGAACCGATTTTACTTTCATCCACTTTATCAGGTGCAAAGCCTGTTGAAGAGATGCGCATTGAGACACAGCATGGTTTTGTAGACGTGGTGCAGTCATTCCGGCACATCGAGGGCGATTGCTGGCAGCGTGCCTTGCGCGATCACGCTAAAGACTATCGTTATTACGAGCTTGTTGAGGAAACGCTCTCGCATCAATTCGAGCATCGTTATTTTGTTTTGAAAAATGCGAGCACTGGCGAAGTCGCGATCCAGCCGTTTTTTTTCGTAAATCAGGATCTCACCGCCGGACTTCCCGCCAGCTTTAGACGTTTGTTTGCGCGAGTGCGAACCGTCTGGCCCCGTTTCTTGAACCTGAAAATGCTGATGGTAGGCTGTTCAGCCGGCGAAGGTCAGCTCGATTCAACCGCTGCGTGGGCCGTCGAATCACTGCACGAAGCGATCGAAAAATTCTCGGCAGGTCGCACACCAATCATCTTGCTGAAAGATTTCCCGTCACAGTATCGCAGCGCGTTGACGCCATTTTCCAACAATGGCTATGCGCGCGTGCCGAGCATGCCGGGCGCAACGCTGGAGCTGGAGTTTGCAAGTTTCGATGACTACATGCAGCGCAAGCTCGGCAAAGTCTTTCGCAAAAATTTGCGCCGCAAATTCAAGGATACGCAAGATCTGCCGATCACGATGGAAGTCGTCAACGACGCAACGCCTTTCGTGGACGAAATCTTTCCGCTCTATCACCAGACCTACGAAAAATCGGAGTTCAAATTCGAGGAGCTCACCAAAGATTACTTCCGCGAAATCAGCCGGCGCATGTCGGATCGCGCGCGGTTTTTCCTCTGGCGAAAAGATGGGCGCTTGATTGCTTTCGCGCTCTGTTTAGTGCATGGCGAGACGCTTTATGACCTGAACGTCGGCATGGATTACGAGCTGGCGCTGGATTTGCATCTCTACTTCGTCACGTGGCGCGACATCGTGCAGTGGGCGATTGCGAATGGGTTGAAGAGTTATCATACGGGACCGCTCAACTATGATCCAAAGCTGCATCTGCGCCTCGATCTCGCGCCGCAGGATCTTTACGCGCGGCATACTTCGCGGTTCATCAATCCGATTTTTAAATTCGCGATTCGTTATCTTGAACCGACGCGCCACGACCCGGTAATCCGTCGTTTTCACAACGCGCACGAGCTGTAGGCGCGGCGGGTTTACACGCCGATATCTTCGTTCCAAAGCTGTGGATGCGCCGCGATGAAATCGCGCATTAACGCGATGCATTCCTCATCATTCACGATCTCGAGTTTCACGCCCTGACTGCGCACGTAGTCCTCGGGACCTTGGAACGTCAAATTTTCGCCGATAACGATTTTCGGAATGCCATAAAGCAACGCCGCGCCGCTGCACATCGAGCAAGGCGACAGCGTCGAGTAAAGCACGCACTCGCGATAAGCGCGGCCCGGGAGGCGCCCGGCATTTTCGAGGCAATTCATCTCCGCATGATGAATCACGCTCCCGTGCTGCACGCGCTGGTTATGGCCGCGGCCGATGATCTCGCCATTGCGCACGAGCACAGAACCGATCGGGATTCCTCCGGCGGCAAGTCCTTTGCGGGCTTCTTCGATGGCGGCAGTTAAAAAAGGATCACGCATGCGCGGACGCTAGCGGAAGTCCTTTGCGAGAACCACATCAAACCCAAATTTATGCAAGCTAGCGTGTGATCGTGAACGTTCGCTCGACTGGTTCGGTGGTTTGGATTTTCGGGTCGGATGAGCGGCCGAATTGCCACGCGACGACGGTGACCTTGACCGGGAACTTCGCGCGCATCGGAAGCTGCGTGAATTTCAACGTGCTGCCGTCCACTTCCGCCGGGCCTGAGCGCACGAAATAGCGCACGGGCAGACCGGAGTTCGCGGTTGCAGTCAGTTTCAATTCGCGTGTGCCATAGCGAACGCTCGATGGTGTCTCAAACGTGATCTGTTGCGCCTGGCCTTCCTTGTTGCTGCCGGGAATTGCGAGCTTCGACTGCTGGACCATGCGTTTGAAAGTGCCGTCGCCCGGCCAGATCGCGACGAGCCACGCTTCGTTGCCACGGAAGTCGCCGAGAAAGGACGTGCGATCAAATGCCAGTTCCCATTTGTCCTCGGAAATTTTCCGGATCGGTCCGGTGATGCGGCGAATCTCGATGGGCGGACCGTCGGCTGGCTTTTCAATCGTCGCGCCTTCTGGCTGGCCGCTCCAGTGCGTCGGGCGACCGCCGGGCACGGTGTCGAGAAAGGTTCCGCTGAGCTGGATGGTCACGCCGTCATCCGCGGGGTTGAACGGAATGGTTACCTGCTGGTGCGTGGTTTTGTGCGGCGTCACATCGAGCCCATCCTGCGGCAGCACCTTTCCATCCTGCACGTAGCCGAGCAATGGAACTTTGCCGCGATGCTTTTGCTGAAACTCATTTGCGGCCTTCGCGATCTCTTCGTCGAACCACCAAAACGCCTGCGCCAGATCGCCTTTGTATTGGCCGACGGGTGCGGGCGCAGCGGTCGCATCTTTGTTCTGGTGATAACGATCAACAAGCCAGCCAGTCTTCGTGACATCGATCGGATTCAGCTTCACTGCGCTGCTATTAAAAGCGGTTTTGGGCAACCGATATTGCGCCGCTTTTTTCAAATACAACGCGAGGAATTCGACCTTGTCATCCATCGGCGCGAAATGTCCATCCGCCGGGCAACCAAGTCCGCTCAACGGTATCGCCGGATGATCTGCTTTCGCCTTCAGTCCATCTTTCATCCGCTCGTCCGCCCATTCGTATTCGCCGAGCGTCACGATGCCTGGCACGGAGTCAGCGTTGCGATCCTCGAAGGGCGGCGCGTTGCCGGGATCGGGCACGTAGGGCCATTGGCCGCTAAACGAAATACACGCCAGCACGCGCTCCGGTTTCCAGTAAGCGATATACCACGGCATCGAAGCGGCGGCGGAATGGCCGACCGGCACGAGCGGCGCAGTCGTGAGCTCGGTGAAGCCGGACTCGTCCGCGAGCGCTTTCATCATCGCGTCGAAACGCTCGCCCGCGCCTTGATCGTAGCGGAAATTGCGATCGAAGCCCGGTGCGACCCAGACTTCGGCGAATCCGAGTTCACTCGCTGCCTTGCGAAAAACCGGATGCTCGAGAATCGGCTGCTCCTCCATGTTGTTGTGCCCGAAAATCACCGCGCGCACGTGCTGGCAATTCGGCGGAATCCAAAGAAACGCGAGCGCTTTGTCCGCGGGCTTACCGGCAGCCGGCGGCACCGGCGCCGACCATTGCCATTCGGCGGCGATGGCGACCCGGCTTAATGTTAACGATGCGACGACGAGAAAATGCAGGAACTTTGACATGACGATTGGGGCGTCGCGACTATCCGACGCGGCGGCTCAACATGTCACGGCGATTCCTGCCGCAGCTTTGCTAAATTTCGCTGATACGTAGTTACTGAATTTACGCTTTCAGCAGCCCCGCAAAATTTTCGCGGTAGCGCCAGAGCAGAAAGAGTGAAAGCACCGAGACTGCGATGCCAGGTTGAGCGCCGCTATGGTTCAGGAAAATGTGAAAGAGTGCGATGTTCACGATGATCGGCCCGAGCAGCAACAGCCCGAGCGGCACGCGCCCGATGAGCACGAGCAGGCCGCCAATCACTTGCAGGGCGCCGATGACGTAAAAATAACCGCTCATAAAAAGCGCGATCATAAATTTTCCCGCCAGTGATTCCGGATCGGGCGGCGGCATCGGGATGAAGTGCAGGAAGACGTTCGAGCCGAATACGACGAAGATTAAGCCGAGCAGGACCCGGGCGATGATGGTTGCGATTTTCATAGTTTGTTTTGTTTTGTTTGGGTGGTTTTAGTCGAGGTCAAAAAGGAGCACCTGTGCGGGTGTCGTTGCGCTGATTTCCAGCGCGCTTTCATCGCTGACGGCGAGCGCGTCGCCGCCTGTGAGCGTTTCGCCGTTGATCGTCACATCGCCTTCCGCGACGTGGATCCACGCGTTGCGTTCCGGCGCGAGTGTGTGCGTGACGCGATCGCCCGCGTTCAATTTTCCCAGCCACAAATCGGCGTCCTGGTGAATCGCGATCGAACCGTCACGGCCGGTTTTGCTCGTGACGAGATGCAGCTTGCCGCTCTCCGCATTCGCGAGCGACTTCTCCGCGTAGCGCGGCTTCACTCCTTTTGCGTCCGGCAAAATCCAGATCTGCAAAAGGTGCACCGCTTCGTCTCGCGACGGATTGAATTCGCTGTGCTGCACGCCCGTGCCCGCGGCCATGTATTGCACCTCGCCTTTTTTAATGACGCGCCCGTTGCCCATCGAGTCCTTGTGCTCCAGCGAGCCGCTGAGGATGTAGGTGATGATCTCCATGTCGCGATGCGGATGCGTGCCAAAGCCCATGCCGGGCATCACGAGATCGTCGTTGATGACGCGAAGGCTGCTGAAGCCCATCCACTGCGGATCGTAATAATCCGCGAAACTGAAAGTGTGATACGTGTCGAGCCAGCCGTGGCTCGCATGGCCGCGCTCGTTTGCTTTTCTTGTGGTTAACATGGCATCAAGATACCGCGCTGCATGCGCAGTTGGGAAAGACCATGTTTCTTGCCTCAGCATAACTTTCACGCATACTCGCCGCGCAATGGAACTTCGGCACCTGCGCTACTTCGCCGCCGTCGCGGAGACGGAGAACGTCTCGCGCGCCGGGCTCAAGCTGCACGTCTCGCAGCCCGCGCTCAGCCGGCAGATTCGCGATCTCGAGGATGAGCTTGGCTTTGCGCTGCTAGAGCGCACGGCTAAGTCGGTGAGCCTTACCGAAGCCGGTCGCGTCTTTCTCGGCGAGGCGCGCGCCGTCTTGCAGCGCCTGGATGAAGGTGTGCAAAAAGCGCGCGCTATCGCCTCTGATGGCAGCGGCGAATTGCACGTCGGTTATTCGCCAACTCCGACCTCGCGCATTTTGCCGCCGACGCTGCGCGCGTTCCAAGCCGCTATGCCGCACGTCCGGGTGAAGCTACACGATTGGTCCAATAACGAAAACATCTCCGGCCTGCGCGACGGACGGCTGCAAATCGCGTTCGTCGTTTGCCCGCGAAAAACAAACGCGCTGCGAGGACTGCGCGTCGAGGAGTTGTCGCACGATCCCGTCCGGCTCGCCGTTTCGCCGACGCATCCGCTCGCGCGACGCAGCACGGTATCGATTGAGGAAGCCGCGCGACAGCCCTTCGTCGTTTACAGCCGCGCGGATTATCCCGATTACCGCGACTGGTTCGACGCGGTTTTTGCCGGTGTAAAAAAGAAGCCGCATATCGTGGAGGAGCACGACGGCGTATCGAGTCTCATCCCGGCGGTCGAGGCCGGCACAGGCGTGGCACTCATGGGTGAATCACTCGGCTGCATCACCGGCAAACGCCTGAAATTCCTGCGGCTCAAACCGCAGCCGGAACCGGTGGCCCTTTGCATTGCAGCGCCGAAAGGCCGCCTCGTGCCGGCCACGGAAAAATTCTGGCAATGCGCGAACGCAGCCGCTGCAAAGCCATAGTCTTATCAGAGGCTGATCTTATAAACTGCAGCGATGTCACTTTTGAGCTTCGCTTGCGGAGCTTCGATGGTCAGAGCGTCATCGGTTTGTTTCCAGTGCTGTATTTCGGAGCTGCCGAGCAATTGCACGCGCGCGACTTTTCCGCCGGTCGTTATGCCGAGGGATTTGATGCTCACCGGTTGAGTCGGCCAGCCGAGGAGGATGGCATACAGCGAGCCGTCTTTGCCCGTGGTAAAGCGCACGTCTTCGGCGGTGAAAGGTTTGCCTCTTCCTTCGTTAAAACCTTGCGCCGAGAGCGCGGTGCCTTCGCTCGCGGGGCCCTCGCCGAACGTTTTCCACGGACGCGTGCCGAAGATGCACTGCTTATTGATGTCCATCCAGGCAGCGACGTCTTCGAGAACTTTTTCCTCTTTGTCATCGATCGAGCCATCACCGCGCACAGGAATATTTAGCAACAGGTTGCCGTTTTTGCTGACGATATCAGCGAGCATGTGGACGACTGTTTTCGCACTTTTGTAGAGGTTGCGGTCGTAAGCAGCGCGGTCGTAGTGCCAGCCGCCGATGCAGGTGTCGGTCTGCCACGCGTAAGGCAGCAAGGAATTTGGAACGCCGCGCTCGATGTCCCATACCAGGCACTTGCGCTCCTCGTCATTGAGGATTTTTCCAAACAGCACGCCGTCGCTTTTGCCGCCGGTTTTTTTCAGATTGGTGTTATAGAAATCGGCGGCAATCTTCAGTCCGGCATCGCTCACCGGCCACAGCGGAAGCACGGTGTCATCAAAGTAGATGAGATCGGGCTGGTATTTTTTAATGAGGTCTGCCGTGCGATTGTAGAACTTCTCGCAATAAGCCTGGTCAGGCTGGCTGACACCATTTCCCCAGTTCCACCGGCTGTGAATGCTGTTGCCTCTTTCAAAACCGGGACTTGGTGTGTGCCGCTGCTCATACAAATCCTGCGGATCAAGTCCGTCCCACCATTTGCCTTTGCCGTCAGCCTTTGTCAGTTTTCCATCATAAGGCACGCCTGCTTTGTCGCCGCTCTTATCCGCGCCCTGGGTCACTTCATACCATGACCATGCGTGCGCGGTGTGGACGCTGACTCCGAAAGGCAAACCTTGCGCGCGTGCAGCCTTTGCCCAGCCGCCAATGAGGTCTTTTTTCGGGCCGATCTTTGTCGAGTTCCACGGCTGATACTTGCTGTCGTAGTTGTCGAAGTTGTCGTGATGATTGGCGAGCGCGAAGAAGTATTGCGCGCCGACACGCTTGTAGAGAGCTACGAGTTTGTCGGGATTCCATTTTTCGGCCTTCCACTCGTGAATCACATCCTTGAAACCAAAGACCGAGGGGTGACCATAGTGGGCGAGGTGAAACTTGTATGGCCCTGAGCCTTCCTCATACATGTGACGCGCATACCAATCGCCGTCCTCCGCCTGGCACTGCGGCCCCCAATGCGCCCAGATGCCGAACTTCGCATCGCGGAACCACTCGGGACATTCGTAATGCGAGAGCGATTCCCAAGTCGGCTGGAACCGGCCGAAGGCGATCGGCTCGGCGGAGGTGTTGACGATCACCTTCGGAGTGATGTTTGTCGGAATGGAGTCGCACATTGCAAGAGGCGTAGTGCTGATGAGGACGGTTAGCAGAACAAAGGGAGTTTTCATTGGGGCAGACCTTTTCGTTAGCAGGCAGGGGCACACTGGCAAGGCCGTTTTTGTTTTTGCGTTGACCGGCGTTCAAATCACTAAACCATGGCGACCCATGTCATCCGTCCGCGTCCGCTTCGCTCCATCGCCCACCGGTTTTCTGCACATCGGCGGCGCGCGCACAGCGCTATTCAACTGGCTTTTTGCAAAGCACACCGGCGGAAAATTCATCCTGCGCATCGAAGACACGGACAAGGCGCGGCATGTCGAGGAGGCGATGCAGGCGATCTATGACGGACTGCGCTGGCTCGGGCTCGATTGGGACGAAGGCCCGCACGC
>JAJPJG010000012.1 GCA_021324395.1 Spartobacteria bacterium
AATTACAACTTATCGGATTTTCCGCGATGCCGATGGGGATCGGCTACGGGACGCGGAAAATCAAAGCCGCCGCGGTGTTCGGGGGAGCACCGCGGCGGCACCATTTTTCAGATAAACCAAATTCAAGAAAACATTCGCCCGCAGCAACTATGATCCTTCGCACTTGCTCTGCTTTTTCGGTGCGGAGTCAATACTCGCGCGCTTTGGCGATCTTATGTATTACTTTAACTTTTCACCTCCTGCTTTCTGTCCAGGTCTTTGGAGCATCTTCGCTTGCCGTTAAAAAGGTAACCATCAATGGCCGGGTCAATCCGCTCGGCATTTCGGCCTTGGATATTTCTTTCGGGTGGAGCGCTACTTCCGATGCTCGTGGCACACAGCAGCAGGCCTATCAAGTGCGTGTCGGCACAAACGCCGGTCTTCAGGATGTCTGGGACTCAGGACTGATTCAATCCGCGCGACAGGTTGCCGTCTCGCTGCCCTCGAGCGTTCAGCTTCAGCCCGCTACGCGCTACTATTGGCAGGTTAGAATTTGGGATACGACAGGATACACAAGTGACTGGAGCAGCCCTGCCTGGTTCGAGACAGGCTTGCTTACAGTGTCCGATTGGACAGGGGCGGATTGGATCACCCGACCCAGTAGCAGTGGCACCGCTTCTCTTCCACTGCTGCGGGGCCAGTTCGTGGCTCGAGCCGCAGTCGCCTCCGCCCGCGTCTATGCGTCGGCTCAGGGTCTCTACGAGGTATCCATCAATGGCCAAAAAGCGGGCGACCAATTCCTCGCGCCAGGTTGGACGAACTACAACGCACGGATTCAGTCTCAAACCTACGATATCACGAATCTGGTGCAAACCGGAACCAACGTCATCGGAGCGGCGTTGGCCGATGGATGGTTTCGCGGCAAGGTAGGTCTCGACTGGACAAACCAGTATGGAACCCAGCTCGCATTTATCGCAAAAATCAAAGTCACCTATGCGGATGGTTCTACGGATTGGTTTGCGACTAACTCGAGCTGGAAGGCCGGAAGCGGCCCCTATGTCGCTGCCGACCTTCAGGACGGTGAAACCTATAATGCAAATCTGGAGCACTCTGGCTGGAACACCACGGCCTTTGATGCTTCAGGCTGGCTCGCCGTAACAACCGTTACGAATGTTTCGTCACGGCTTGTGCCGCAACCTGACGAACCCGTGCGGCAGGTAACTGTGTTGACCGCGAAAAGCCGCACCCAAATCTTACCCGGAACTTTCATCTACGATCTTGGCCAGAACATGGTCGGCGTCATAAAGGTCCGGCTTAGCGGGACCGCCGGCCAAACCATCACCATTCGACACGGCGAGGAGATTTACCGGACCGGCAGCCAGACAGGCCAGCTATACACTGCGAACCTTCGCGGTGCGAAGGCTACCGACACTTATACTTTCGCTACGAGCGGCACTGTTACTTATCAGCCGAAATTTACACAGCACGGGTTTCGTTATGTCGAAATTACCGGAACGCCAACTCCGCCGGTCGCCGCAGACGTGCAGGGAATCGTGATTTCATCCGATCTTACCGAGATCGGCGATCTCCAAACTTCCAATTCGATGCTCAACCAGCTGGTGAGTAATACCCGGTGGGGACAGCGTAGTAACTTTCTCTCCATCCCGACCGATACTCCAGCGCGCGACGAGCGGCTTGGCTGGACGGGCGATATCAGCGTCTTTGCGCCCGCGGCGGCACGCTACAAGGACACGCGCGCCTTTTTGATGAAATGGATGGCCGACGTGCGCGATACGCAGAAGGCTAACGGAAATATTCCGGCGGTTGTGCCCCAGCCGGGAACTCAGTTCGATGACACGGGTGTAGGTTGGGCGGACTGCTTTATTACAGTTCCATACTCGGTTTGGAAAGCTACCGGCGACGAGCAAATCATCCGCCAAAACTGGACCGCAATGAAAGCATTCTACAGCTTTGTCTACAACAGCGCCACCGCCGATGGCGATTTGCTCGAACAAGGCCGCAGCAGTTGGTTCTCCGGCGACTGGCTGAGTCTTGAAGCTAACTGGAATCGGCTCGAAGAGCACAAGGTAATCGCTACTGCTTATTTTGCCGAGGACACGCGGATGATGTCCGAGATGGCTGCGGCGATGGGTGAGTCCGATCAGTCTGCGCAATGGGCGGCATTGGTGCCTCAGATTCATAGTGCTTTTGTGTCGGCTTACCGCAGCGTGGATGGTTCCATTTACCAAGGCACTCAGTGCGCCTACGACTTGGCGCTCGGTATGAACATGATCGCCGACGCGGCGCAACGCGATCAGACCGCAGCACGATTTGTAGAAAAGGTCGCCGCCGATAACTATCATCTCCAGACTGGTTTCCTCGGCACGCCTTGGCTGTTGCCATCGCTAACCGGCATTGGCCGTAACGACCTCGCATTTCGTCTCCTGCTCAATCAGGACTATCCATCGTGGGGTTTCCCGATTTCGATGGGAGCGACTACAAATTGGGAACGATGGAACTCGATCCAGCCCGACGGAACATTCGGCGACGCCAGCATGAACTCATTTAATCACTATGCTTATGGCGCGGTTGCCGATTGGATGTTTGGGAACATCGGCGGCATTCAAGCTTTGCAGCCAGGCTATAAACAATCGCTCATTGCTCCGCTCATTGGTTACGGAGGTTTGACTTCCGCAACCTGCTCGCAGGAAACTGTGTTTGGACGCCTCGCCACGAGTTGGAGCATTTCAGGGCAAAACATCGCTTTGCAGGTTGAAGTGCCGGTCAACACTACTGCGGTTGTCTATGTGCCGGCGAACGCCGGGACTACCGTTTATGAAAGTGGCGCGCCCGCCCAGACTGCGAACGGTGTGCAGCTTTTGCAAAGGGAGAACAGCCGCGCGCAGTTCCTCGTGGGCTCTGGAACATACGTATTTACAAGCGCCGCGCCGCTCCTTGCTCCGCCAAGCCTTGGCGTGACTGCCGGCAGAACGAGCGCCACGCTTACCTGGACTACTATTCAGGACGCTACAGGTTATAACGTCAAGCGCTCGCAGACATCCGGCGGCCCTTACACGACGATTGTGTCTGGTGTAACCGGAACGAGCTACACCGACACTAATCTCACAAGCGGCACAGATTACTACTATGTCGTATCCGCCGTGGACGCGACGCGGGAAAGCGATAATTCAAAAGAAGTCGTCGCCCAGCCGCGCTTCGTGCTGAATGACGGATTCGAGACGCCGGTTACGAGCACCTTCATCTATAACCCATCCGGCAACGCGTGGACTTTTAGCGGATCATCGGGAAATGGCTCTGGCGTGTCACGCGATGGAAGCGGTTTCACGGCGAGCAATCCTAGTGCTCCCGAAGGTGTGCAGGTAGCCTTTCTCCAAAAGACAGGCAGCATTAGTCAGGCTATAACCGGACTGACGCCCGGGACAGTTTATGCCGTGCTCTTTTCAGCAGCGAACCGTGCGACTTCGAGCTATAACGGCGGACAGTCATGGGACGTTCGCATTGATGGAAATGCCATTGCCAGCTATGCGCCTGGCGCCGCCGGGACTACCTATTCCACTTTTTCCACCGCCTTTAGAGCAACTGCGGCCAGTCACACGCTCTCATTTGCCGGGACTAACTTGAATTCCGGAGACACGACGGTTTTCATCGATAACGTGCGGATGATCGCAGCACCGGCCAACATGCCATTCGGAGTAACAGCGACACCCGACAATGCAAAGGTTTCCCTGACGTGGCAAGCCGCATCCAGCGCGAGCAGTTACAAAGTGAAGCGGTCGCTCACCAGTGGCGGGCCTTACGCTACTGTTGCCGCGGGAGTCACAGGCACAACATACATCGATAATGCAGTGAGTAACGGTGTTACCTATTACTACGTCATATCAGGCGTGGATGCCACAGGTGAGAGCGACTCATACGAAGCGAGCGCCGCCCCGAATGCAATTAGCATCAACATTCCGAATTTTGGATTCGAAGCCCCGGCTACCTCTAGTTTCATCTATAATCCCGCCGGAAGCTCGTGGACATTTAGCGGAGCAGCAGGAAACGGTTCGGGTGTTACCAGCAATGGAAGCATTTTTACATCGAGCAATGCCAATGCACCGCAGGGCGTGCAGGTGGCATTCTTGCAGAAGACAGGCACCATCTCTCAGACATTGAACGGTTTTGCGCCCGGCGCCGTTTATACCATTACCTTCTCGGCAGCGAACCGCGCTACGTCGGGTTTCAATGGCGCGCAATCCTGGAGCGTTAAGGTCGGTGGAACTACGATAGGCACCTTCGCCAACGAGCCGACAACCTACACCGATTACACAGCGAGCTTTACCGCTTCAGCCACTACGCAAATCGTGAGTTTCGCAGGCACTGCCTCATCTGATAGGACTGTGTTTCTCGATTTTGTTCGAATTACTGGAGCGGTGCCCCCTACGCCTACAGGTCTCGCTGCAGTTGTATCTCCCTCTTCCAGTCAGATTGCCCTTTCATGGAATGCAATAGGCGGTGCTATGGGCTACATCGTAAAACGCGCAGATATAAACTCCGGTCCTTTCGCGCAGATCGCAGTCGTTACATCGACCAACTACGTCGACACGACGACGCTGCCGGGAAGAAGCTACTATTACGAACTTGACAGTCTTAACTCTGTTGGTAATAGCGCCGACTCTTTGATTGTTGGTGCGACAACTTACAGTTCAGCTGAGAATTGGAGGTATTCGCACTTCGGAGTGACAACCAACACAGGTGCTGCTGCCGATTCCGCTGATCCTGATGGTGATGGAATGACTAATGTCCAGGAGCGAATCGCGGGCACCGACCCGAACGACAGTGCAAGTCTTTTTAGAACTGGTCCGATAGTAATTAACGGCCATGATGTGTTGGTTAGTTTTCTCACGATTACCGGCTGGCACTATCGCCTCGAGACTTCCGACGACCTGCGAGTATGGACTACGGTGCAGGACGGAATCGACGGCACAGGAGGTGTGGTGCAAGCCATTCATTTCGGAGGAGCTATCCTTTCAAGGCGTTTTTACAGGGTTATTGTTACTGCGCCTTAAAAGGGCTTAATGTAACTATGCCTCAGCGTGGCACAGACGCGAATTTGGTTGGTTGGCTTGAGCTATCTTCAACGTGTGACAACAGTAATGGACGAAAACGCAGCGACTCCATTTTGAGGATAATGTTCTTGGATATGACAAACTTTCCATTGCGGCGTCTAAAAAGCTTGTCAAACCAGATATTGGGAAAAGCGTTTGGATAGATATTACTCAATTTGGTTAACCAAGAGCTTGTTTTATCCATTCCAATATCGGAAAGGATGAGCATTTGGTTCTTGCCGTCGTGGGTTCGAATCCCGCCGGCCCGATTTTAATAGGTAAATTTCGCGGGAGCGAGCAAACCGTAAGGCAGGATTTCGTAATCCGCGCCATCGGCGGGAGCGTCGGGATAAGTCTCCCAAGCATTTGGTCCGGTCCAGCGCTGACCGCGCGGCTGCTTGCAAAAATGCGGGCCAAGCAGATTTTTCGGCGTGCCGATCACTTCGAGAGTTAACTCGTGAGTGCCTGCCGCTAACTCTTTTTCAATCTGCAATCGATAAGGCGGAAAAGCGATGTCGCCGGCTGGTTCTTCGTTAAGTGTAACTGCAATCACTGAACCAGCCCATTCCGGCGTCTCGATTGCAAACTGCGTTGTAGTTTCATCGAGAGTAATACGCGCCGTGTAGAGTATGCTGCCTGGGTATTGAGCCAGTCCTTGTTTGGTCCAGTCGCCGATCTTTAGCGGAACAGGTGAAGTAATGCGAAATCCCGGTGAAGCTGGCTCGATTGCAAAATCACCTAGTAAATAAATGCGATCAATCTCGCAAAGGACATGAAAAGGACTGGCTGTCAGCGAGACAGTATTTCGTCCGGCGTGTAGAAACTCCCCGATTTTAACGGCACGGATTGTTTCATCGAACCATCGATGCGCATTTTCAAAGGATATAAGCCGGCCATTTACTTCCACACGGTAAAGTTCAGGTCTTTCAATGGCTAACTCTACTCCGCCAACCGGCAGTTGAGCTATCTCAAAATGATAGTCGACTCTAAATCCTGAGTTTGCACTGAATTGAAAGTCAAAGTAGTTGCGCCGAAACTGCACCGCACGATCCCATATATCGCGATCAAAACCGTGCGCCTGCCAGCAGAGTCTATTTGCGTGCGTTACATACAGACCCCGACGCATCGAATCAGAGAGCGTGAGATCGCAAAAGTCCAAACCAAGCACATTCGGCGAAGTCCTCTCAATACGTTCAAAACTGGAAATTGCTATAGCTCTATCTCCGCGAAGCTTCGCTCGCTTCTTTGCAGGATACGATGTTTTGCTTACCAATAATACCGTGTGCCCGGCAGTAGGTAACTTCAATGGAATTACGATTTCTGTCCCGTTGCGCCGAAAGTCCGGTCTTAGTGTCGCGCCTGTTATCGTCTCCAACTCATAGACATCGTCTCCAGAAATGGATAACTCGAACAACACGGACGAAGAGCTGTGGTTTACGACGAAGTGCAATACTTCGTCTTCGTCCAAAATGCGCATGTGATGTCCAACCGTGGAAGGAAGGTGTCCCCCTTTGTGAGCGGTGATAAGCGGCGGCACCAGCTCATCCAGTTTTTGTTGCAACTCTTCGAAAGAAGCGACACACTGCCATTGGTCGCGGAACTTACCGGCTAATACCCGCGCTCGCTCGTCACGTATGCCATTTACAAACTCAGGCGGTTCACGAAGCAATAGTAGGATACCGCCAGTCGTAAGATAATTCTCGACTAGATTTAAAGTGCTATCACACCAGTTTTCCATGCCGTTAGGAATGATCAGGACTGAATAGCTGCAATTACCAATGCTTAGTCTACCGTTATTAGCTTTGCCAGAGTCTTCCATTAACAACTCGTCGCCCAGATCGAAATCCACTTGATGCCCGGCGAGCCATTGCACAAGTTGTGCCTCGCTATCACGTAAAGCTTCAAGCTTGTTGTCGCCGCTAAATACAGTCGCGGGCACTGAGACTTTGCATTCTGAAGACTCGCGGGCAGGATTGGCGTGAATCCATCCGGATGTAGTCGAGTGAAGCACCAGCACGCGATTGCGCTGCGCACCTTGCGACAAAAGGAACGAAAGCCTTGCTACGTGATCGGCATGTAAACGATAGCTCTTCCACCATGCACTATGATCGCTGAAGGTTTGTGGATGATCATATTTCCTGGCGCCGGAAATCGTCTCATAGCTCAGATGCTGGCTAATGAAGTTAACGCCATGCACCATTAGCCAGTCCGATGCGCGCTTGAATTCTTCAAAGGTGGCTTCGTAGCCGCCAACTCCATGGCTTTCACAAAGCCGGCGAGTTAAACCCAGTTGATTCGCTGCACTATTGAGTTCGCGAAACGACATGACGTAATGCCCGCTGGCGACTGCGCTTTCAAAATCAATTTGCGGAGCGAGCATATCCACACCCGGCATTTGCATCCAGCGATAGGCGTCCATGCACGACGGACTAAGATATGGGTAAGGCCATTCCTGTTCCATGAAGTGACCGGAAAGCCGCAGGCCTGCTTGAGCGCACCATTCGTGGAGCGGCTTGAGAAAATGATGCGTCCACAATCGCTGAAGAGTTTTGTAGTAGTCGAAGCGAGTAGCTGTCGCGTTTTCCTGATCTACAAACAGATCGGCGAGCTTGTCCAATAGGTCATACCCATGCTCGTTGCGAAACTTAGCTAGAAAGGGCCATGACAATGGCAGGCCAATGCTGCGCGAATATGCACTCGATGTAGCAACTAAAGGTTCGTCACAAAAAATCGAGGTGATCGCTTTTTCAAAATCATTTCGGAATCGACTCGCGTAAGCCTCGTAAGTAGTCGCGATAAACTCACGCGCCACTTCGGGGCGTGTTGTATCCACCATCGGAAACCATGCTGTCCATGGGCTGCCGGACGCGCGGCGCAGAGCTAAAGTTAGAACGGGATTGGAAGCTAAAGCTTCATGAAGTCTGGCTGGGCTTAACTCTATGAGCCTTTCACCTTCGATTTGATAGGCTTTGAGTAGCTGGCCTTCAAAGCGAGCTGGTGCTTCTTTATGAAAAACCGCTTCGACGAATTGCGATGCGGCGTGTGGCAGCCTGGCAGAGACATGACCTCCTGCAAAGCCGGCTGGATAGCTATTCTCGTCATAGATATTGCACTCCAGACCTAGTCTTTTGCACTCGCTTAACGCAAAGCTCCATAGCTCAAACCACCGCTCGGATAGATACTCGGTGATAAGCCCGGGACGCGGGTGAACAAAGACGCCGCCCATGCCTTGCTCCGCAAATTGCTCGAGCATTTCTGTGATTCGCGCCTCGGTCATTTCGCCATTCCACACCCACAACGGCATCGGGCGATACGCTGCTGGCGGATTTCGGAATGCAGCCAAATCCATCTGTTATTGCTCCAGCATATCGGGACGAACGCGCTTCGTTTTCTCGATCGCTTTTTGCTCGCGCCACTTCGCGATTTCGCCGTGATTGCCCGAAAGCAAAATATCCGGCACGCGCCATCCGCGAAACTCTACGGGACGCGTGTATTGCGGAAATTCGAGCAGACCTTTCGCAAAGGAATCATCGGCTGCGGAGCATTCGTCGCCGAGCACGCATGGAATAAGCCGCACGACGGCATCGACGAAAACGAGCGCGGCGATTGCGCCATTCGTCAGCACGTAATCGCCAATGGAAATTTCATCGTCCGCGAGATGATCGATGACGCGCTGGTCGATGCCTTCGTAGTGTCCACAAAGGATGATGAGATGCTCCGCAGTTGAGAATTGCGCCGCGATTTTTTGCTCGAAACGGCGGCCACCGGGCGACATCAACACGACTTTTGTCGCCGGCCCGCGCAGTTCCTCCACCGCTGCAAAAATCGGTTCACATTTCATCACCATGCCCTGGCCGCCGCCATAAGGCGCATCGTCGGTCGTGAGATGTTTGCCTTGTGCCCAGTCGCGCAAATTATGAACGCGGATCGTCGCGAGGCCTTTTTCCTGCGCACGTTTCATCATGCTTTCGCCGAGCGCGCCTTCGCAGATTTTCGGAAACAACGTGAGGATATCGATGCGCACGATGAGATTAAGAATTATGAATGAAAAATGATGAATTAAATTCGTGCTACACGAGCGCACGATTCTCCATTCTACATTCTTCCTGTGGCTAAAAAATCACCGACGAAAAAATCGAAAGCAAACTGGAAGCTGAGGTTTGCGCTGCTGGCGCTTTTCGCGGCGTTTGTTGTTTGTTTAATCTATGGAATTTGGGCTTCGACGTTCGATTTGAAGCAGGTGGAGAACATTCCGGAGCGCTCGACGGTGTTCGACATGGACGGCAAATATTACAGCCGGCTCGCGGGCGAAAATCGCGTAGTAGTGCCGCTCAACCAGGTGTCACAGGATTTCCAAAAAGCGCTCATCGCGCGTGAAGATTCGCGTTTTTACAGCCATCACGGCATCGACCCGATCGGCATTTTGCGCGCGCTCGTCAGCAACATCACGCATGGTCACATCCGGCAGGGCGGCAGCACGCTGACGCAGCAGCTTGCGCTCAATACTTTTCTCGGCGGCCGCCACACACGCAGCATCAACCGTAAATTGCTCGAGGCGTTTCTCGCGATTCGTATAGAGCAAAACTTCACGAAGCGGCAAATCATCGAGGCTTACATCAACCGCATTTATTTCGGCATGGGCGTTTATGGCGTGGAGACGGCGAGCCAGACATATTTCGGCAAACACGCGGTCGATTTAAATCTCAACGAAGCGGCGACACTCGTCGCGCTGATTCGCAGTCCATATCGCTATTCGCCGTTCAGTCATTTGCGCGTCGCGCTCGCGCAGCGCGACCTCGTGCTCGCTCGCATGGTCGAGTTAAAAATGATGAAGCCCCCGTTAGCCGACGCGACGAAAAAATCAAAGCTCGCACTCGCGCACAAGCGCTCGACTGCGCCGCAGGAAAATTACGCAATGGACGCGGTGCGGCGCGATTTGGACATGCTTCTCGACGATGAGCAACTCGAAGAAGGCGGGCTGAAAATTTTCACAACGATCGATCCAACGCTGCAAAAAGCCGGGCAGTCCGCGGTGGAAAATGAATTGCGCAAGATCGAGCAACGGCCCGGCTATTCGCATCCGCGGCGTGCGGAGTTCGCGCCCGATTCCGCGACGGAATCGACGCCGTATTTGCAAGGCGCGCTTGTCGCGATCGACAATCGCACCGGCGGAATCCGGGCGCTCGTCGGTGGACGCGATTACGCCGAGAGCCGCTTCAATCGCGCGCTATTGTCGAAGCGCCAGGTCGGCTCGACATTCAAGCCGTTTGTTTACGCAACGGCGTTCGCGCGCGGGCTGCGGCCGGATGTGATGATTGACGATGACCGCATACATCCGGGCGAACTGCGCGCCGCATCGAACTGGAGCCCGGAAAATTCCGACGGCACTTATCGCGGACCACTGCCCGCAGCGGAAGGATTGATCATGTCTCGCAATACAATGACGGCGCGCGTCGGCGATTTCGCGGGATTAGACAATGTTACACGCACTGCTGCTGCGGTCGGACTCGGGAAAATTCCGCAAACGCCGGCGATTTACATAGGCTCATTCGACGCGACGCTGAAGGACCTCACCGCGGCTTACACCGTTTTTCCAAACAGCGGCACGCGAATACAGCCTTACGTCATCGAACGCATCGACGACGCCGACGGCAACGTGCTTTATCGCGCAGCACATGTGAGTGCGCCTGCACTCGAGCCGGGCACGACTTCGCTCGTGACATCGCTTTTGGAACAAGTGCTCCAGCGCGGCACCGCGGCGACCGCCCGTTCGCTCGGCTGGAATCGCCCCGCTGCGGGCAAAACGGGAACGACGAACGATTATAAGGACGCGTGGTTCGTCGGTTACACAAAATCGCTGACGTGCGGCGTCTGGGTCGGGCTCGATCGTCCGCAAACGATCGTGCCGCGCGGTTACGGCGCGACGCTCGCGTTGCCAGTCTGGATCGACACGATGAACGCGGCGTCGTCGCAAAAATATCCCGCGCCCGAAATGGAAGGCCCCTGGCGCGGCGAGCCGGCTTCGCCGGTTTCGCCGCAGCGTGAGATCGAAAGCGTGCCAGGAAACATTTTGCGCTCGTTCCGAAAGTTCTTCGGCGGGCATTGAAGATGCGTCATTTTCTCGCCGTAACGCGGGCTTTATGTAATTTTTAAATCCGGCGTTCCCCAAACGTGCGTGCCCTAATTCTGGAAAATAATCCCGAGACCGCTGCGCTTTTAGAAAGCGCATTGAGTGCCTATGCCGGCCTCACCGTGCAAATCGCGGAGAGCGGCGAAGCGCTTCGACACGCGCTCTGCGCCGGCGCGTTCGATTTGCTTTTGTGCGATCACGACACGCCTGATTTTAACGGCGCGGCATCGCTCGCGTTGCGCAATGAGATTTGTCCGGATGTGCCGATCGTCATTGTGGCGGATTCGCTCTCCGAGGAAGCGGCGCTGCAGCTTTTCCGCGAAGGCGTGACGGAATGTCTTTTGAAAAACCAGCTCGCGCGGCTCGATATCCTCGCGCACCGCGCTCTGCTCGAAAACGCCGAGCGCAAGGAGCGCGAGCGCATGCAGGAAACGGCGCGGCAACGCACGAATCTTTTGCAGTTGCAGCAAGTCATCGCCGCAGCCGCGAATGAAGCGGCGACGCTCGATGATGCACTGCAGGCCGGCGTTGATTTGATTTGCGCGTATGCCGGTTTTCAAATCGGCCACGCGTATTTGTTCGACCCCTCCTCGGACGCGCTGACCTCGACCGGCATCTGGTATTTGCGAAATTCGGACGAGCACCGCGAATTCGTTGAAGCAACCGAGGCTCTCCCCTTCGGCTCAGGTTATGGGTTGCCCGGCCACGTTCTCGCGAAAAATGCGCCAATCTGGATCGAATCGCTCGCGCAAACCGAAGACTTCCGCCGGCACGAAATCGCCGAAAAACTCGGCATTCAGTCGGGCATCGCGCTGCCCGCTTCGTCGGGAAAACAAGTGCTCGCCGTGCTCGAATTTTACTCGAACGAATACCGCGAACACGACCAGCGTTTGCTTGATGTGATGCTTTACGTCGGCACGCAGCTTAGCCGTGTGATTGAGCGCGAACGGGCGGAACAAGAATTGATGCAACGCGAGCGCCGGCACGAAGCCATTGCAAAAATTTCGCAACGTGCGCTCGAGGAATCCGATCTCGACAAGCTGCTGGATGAAGCAACGGCGCTAGCAGCCGATGTGCTGAAAGTCGATCACTGCGCCGTTTTGGAGTTGTGTTACAACAGTGACGCGTTTGTAGCTCGCTCTGTTTTTCCAGCTGCAAGTTCATTCACGCGCCAGGTTTTCGCCGTCTCGCCTCGTCTTGTCGGAGGCTACACCGCGCTGCAAAGAAAACCGACGTTCGTTCTCGATCTCGCGACCGATGCGCGTTTCGACAAAAATTCGTTTTTAAGCAAAATGGAAATGGTCAGCGGCCTGGCGACACCGATCTCCATGCACGACCGCCAGCTCGGCGTCATGACCGCATTTTCAAAGCAGCGCCGCAATTTTAGCGAACGCGACGCGGAGTTTTTGCAAACGATCAGCAACGTGCTCGCCAGCGCGCTCGAGCGTAACCGCGCGACATCGGCTTTGCGCCTGCTCAATTCCGCGATCGAGCAAACGCGCGAATCGATCATTGTGACCGACGCAAATCTGCGGCTGCCCGGTCCGCGTATTCTGTTCGTTAACGAAGCGTTCACCAAGCTCACCGGCTACTCCGGACACCAAGTGCTCGGTTTTTCGCCGCGTCTGCTGCAAGGCAACAAAACGGCGCGCGATGTGATTGCGAAAATGCAGGAGGCTCTTTCGCACGACGAACATTTCGACGGCGAGGCGATACATTACCGGCGTGATGGTTCGGAATTCTGGATGGAATGGCACATCGCGCCGGTGCGAGATTCCGCCGGTGCGATCACGCAGTTTTTTTGGATTCTCCGCGATGTCACCGCGCGCAAACAGGCCGAGGATGCGCTGCGCGAAAGCCAGGAACGCTTTCGCGGCACATTCGAGCAGGCCGCGGTCGGCATCGCACACGTCGCCCTTGACGGTTATTACATTCGCGTCAACCAACGTTTTTGCGACATGCTCGGTTACTCGCGCGAAGAGTTGCAGCAAAAGCGGTTTCACGATGTCACGCATCCGGACGATATCGATCTCGGGCCGCCGCAGATGCACGCGATGCTCAAAGGTGAAATGGAGAGCTGGTCGGGCGAAAAACGTTACTTGAGCAAGGACGGGTCGACGGTGTGGGGGCACGTCACCGCACGTTTGCTACGCGACGACGAAGGAAACCCGAACTACTTCATCACCGTTGTCGAAGACATCAGCGACCGAAAACGCCTCGAGCAGCAATATCTGCAGGCGCAAAAAATGGACGCATTCGGCAGGCTCGCCGGTGGCGTCGCGCATGATTTTAACAACCTGTTGACCGTCATCAGCGGCTACAACTCGATGATGCTCGAGTCGCTGCCGCACGGCGATCCGCGCCGTGAAAATGCCGAGGAGGTCGGCAAAGCCGCGGATCGCGCGGCTGCTTTGACGAATCAATTGCTCGCTTTCAGCCGGCAGCAGGTGCTCCAGCCGAAAATCTTTAATTTAAACACTGTGCTTGAAGGCGTTGAAAAGATGTTGCGTCGCATCATTGGTGAAGATATCGAGCTCGTGACGGAGCTGGATCCGGAGCTCGGGCAGGTTCGAGCGGACATCAGCCAGATCGAAAATGTGTTAATGAACATGTCGGTGAATGCGCGCGACGCGATGCTGCACGGCGGCACGCTGACCATCCGCACCGCGAATTTTACCGCGACTGAAAAGGACGCCGAGCGTGTGCCGGGAATGAAACCCGGGGATTACATCACGATCGCGATGAGCGACACCGGCATCGGCATGAGCGAGAGTGTGAAGGCGCACATTTTCGAGCCGTTTTTTACGACAAAACCGGTTGGTCACGGCACCGGTCTCGGCCTCGCGACCTGCTACGGAATCGTCAGCCAAAGCAGCGGCCACATCGCGGTCGACAGCGAGCTAGGACGCGGCGCGACGTTCACGATTTACCTGCCACGCACCGCGGAAGAACAGGAGGAAGTCGCGGACGAACTCGAGTTCGGCGAGCTGCCAGGCGGAACGGAAACGATCCTCGTCGTCGAGGACGATCCGCTCGTGCGAAAGCTGACGATGTGGGTGCTGCGTGCGCTGGGCTATCGCCTGCACGAGGCGGCGAATGGCGAAGAAGCGTTTAACCTGATGCAAACACATGCGGACGAGAAACTCGACATGGTCATCACCGATGTCGTGATGCCGCAGATGAGCGGCAAAGACCTCGCGTTTTGGATTCGCGCGTCGCAGCCGGAGGCGAAAATCTTGTTTGTCTCTGGTTATCCAAACAACGAACTGGACGACATCGGCGCACTCGCCGGCGGCGTCGATTTTCTGCGAAAGCCATTCGCTCCAAAAGAGCTCGCGCACAAAATTCGCACGATGCTCGACAATCAGGAAAGCAACGCTTCGTTGTAGAAATTTTCCAGCGCGCGAATCTGCGCGTGCATTTCGAATTTTTCCGCGACCGCTTGCGCAGCAGCGGAGCTCATTGTGCGGTAAGCGTTGGAGTTGCCGGCGAGTTCGAGCATGGCTCGCGCGAGCGCTTCGTCATCGCGCTCGTCCACGAGCACACCGCTTACGCCGTTTTCGACGGCTTCGGGAATTCCGCCGTGCGTCGTCGCGAGCGGAGGCAGGCCGGTCGCCATTGCTTCCAGCATCGAGTTCGGGACTCCTTCCTGGTTGCCGTCGCGACCAAGCTCGCTCGGATGCAGAAAAAAGTGTGATGCATAAAAGAGTTCGCGCAATTGCTGTTGAGACACGAAGCCTGCGAAGTGAACTTTTTCAGGGATGCCGAGTTCCTGCGTGAACATTTTGAGCTGATCAAGCATCGGCCCTTCGCCCGCGATCGTGAATGTCGCCGCGGGAAATTTTTTCGCGAATTCCGCAAACGCGCGCAGGCTCACGCGCAAACCTTTTTTAGAAATGAGGCGGCATGCTTGCAGAAATTTCCACGCGCCATTTTCGGCCGGAGTTCGCTGCGCGAATGGCAACTGCTCGAGCGGAATTCCGGTGCGATGAATGCGAATTTTTTCGCGCGCGCAGCCCAGATCGACGAGGCGATCGGCAAGCGAATGCGAGCGCACGAGCGCGAGAGTAATGCGCGCGAGCATTCGCTGCATCGCGGCGCGATGACGCGGCTTGTCCATATCGACCATCGCGTCCGCGCCGTGAAACGAAACAACGATCGGCACCGGCTGCAATTCGATCAGCGGCAGCAAAAGCACGCCGATATGCCCGAAATAAATATGCATCAACGCCGCGTTAACGCCGCGTAATTCCGCGCAAATCCGCGCCGTTTCACTGCGCGAAATTTGCAGCGGCGCGTTGCGTATTTTTTTTGCCCAAAATCGCCGCAGCTCCCGCAGCGGATTTTTCGGAATGACGATAACATCGTCGAATGGGAACTGCGCGACGTTCTCGCGTTTTTGCGCGAAAACGACCGGGCTAAAATTCCGCAACCCGGTGATCTGCCGGTAAACGTGCAGCATTTCCGGTTTCAGAAATGTGGCGCAGTATTGGACGGCAACGGGCGGATGCGTTTGCAAGCCGCGTCAGCATTTTGAAAATCGCGCGTCGCCGCAACAAAAACCACGACTGGGCCGCGGGCCGGCAGTCGTGGCGGAGGGAATTTTAAAACTCAAACGCGAAAAGCCGCAGCGCAATCGGATGGTTGCGGCTCGCATCGCGCGGCCTGAAAAACGGATCTTCGCCGCGATACTCCACAAACTCGGCGCCGGTGCCGTATTCGCGCGGCGCAAATGGATTAATCGCCTGCGCGACATTGCCCATGCGCGCGGCGCGCTGAATGCCGCCTTCGCGGAAAATGCGGTAGCTGTAGGGCGGCTTCGTCACTTCCGGACCGCGGCGCAACGGCGCGGAAAATTCCTGCGCGAATGCCGTGCCCGCAGCAGCGGAGATTGCGATGATGAGCAGCGTTTTTTTCATTTTTCCCTCCAAACAATCATCGCATCAGCATGCTGCTTCGGACGGGAACACGCTCAATACCGGTCGAAAAACGAAATGGTTGAAGCGCAAAAAAGTTCTCCTATCGTGATTGCGCATCGATGGAAATTCAGCTCACCGTTCTCAACAAACTCGGCTTGCACGCGCGGCCCGCTGCCGAGTTCGTGCGGTGCGCGCGCAAATTCAGGAGCGAAATCCACATTCACAAGGACGGCGAGCAGTATTCGGCGGCGAGCATTCTCGACGTGCTCAGCGCGAATCTCGACTGCGGCGCGATGATGATTTTGCGGGCTGAAGGACCCGATGCGGAGAAGGCGCTGGGCGAACTCGCGGCGCTGATGGAGGAGTTCAAGCGGCAGGAAGAGGAGTGATTGGGATTGCAGATTGCGGATTGCAGATTGCAGATTGAGCGCGTGGATTTTGTCGAAAAAGCCAAGCGCGTAATCCAGATCGAGCTGAATGAAATTCAGCGGCTGCTCGCGCGCGTCGATGAATCGTTCGTGCGCGCCGTCGGGTTGCTGCAACGCGCTCTCGAAAATCGCAACAAGATCGTGGTCGTCGGCGTCGGCAAATCCGGGCATGTCGGCGAAAAAATCGCGGCGACACTCACGAGCACCGGCGCGCCCGCGGTCGTGCTCAACTCGCTCAACGCGCTGCACGGCGACCTCGGCGTGGTTGCGGATGGCGACGTGATTCTCGCGCTTAGTTACAGCGGCGAGACGGATGAACTGATCAATATTCTGCCGGCTCTCGCGCGCTTCGACGTAAAAATCATCTCGATGACCGGCAACGCGAAATCATTTCTCGCGCAAAATTCCGACGTGCATCTCGACGTGCAGATCGAGCAGGAAGCTTGTCCGCTCAATCTCGCGCCGACTTCGAGCACGACGGCGATGCTTGTGCTTGGCGATGCGCTCGCGATGGTGCTGCTCGAGGCGCGCGGTTTTCAAAAAGAAGATTTCGCGCGTTATCATCCGGGTGGACGACTCGGCCGAACGCTGCTGCTAAAAGTGCAGCAAATCATGCGCAAGGAAGACCGCATGGCGCTTGTCACACCCTCGACAACTGTCCGCGAAGTGCTGCACGAGATGGCGAAAAAGCGCGCGGGCAGCGCGATTATCATCGATGAAAAAGGCGCGCTGCTCGGGATTTTTACGCACGGCGATTTCGGCCGGCATTTTCAAACCGAGCCGCAGTTGCTCGAAAAAAGCGTCGGCGACTTCATGACGCGCAATCCAATCACCGTGCGCAGCGACAAACTTGCCGCCGAGGTTTTGCACATTTTGGAGCATCACGCCATTGATGATCTGGTCGTCGTCGACGAACAAAACGCGCCGATCGGCATCGTCGATTCGCAGGATCTCGCACGTCATAAACTGATTTAAACAGCGGCAAACACGCACGCGCCGGCTGTGCAGTGCGAAACAGAAACGTGAACTCCACGTGGTTTTTCGCCGAGCGTTTTCAGGTTTTCGGCCATCACCTTTCCATTGCAGGAATCAGTGCGTTTGCCTTTGCGTTAATTTTCGGCATTTCCGTTTCGAGCTTTTTACAAAGCGATCGCGTCCGAAAATGGCTGAGCAGGCTCGGGCTCGACAAAAACTTCGTCGCGCTCGTCACCGCGTTTGCAGGGCTCGGCGTTTTTCTCGGCTCGATTTTAGTCGGGCTCGAACTTGCAGGTTTGCCGGTCGACTGGCACACGCCGCTGCCAGGAATCGGCGTCAGCCTCACGACAATCATTCGGCTCGTTGTGATGGTTGTCGCGGTCTTCTGGCTGTCATCCGCGGCGAAGCGATTCATTTTTAACCGGTTTCTCAGCAACAGCGGAATGGAGCGCGCGATGCAATACAGCGTCGCGCAAATCATCGGCTACGTAACGCTCGTGTTCGGATTTTTCATCGTGCTGCAAAATGCGGGCATAGACATGTCGGCGCTCACGGTATTTGCGGGTGCGGCGGGTGTAGGCGTCGGGCTTGGGTTGCAGGATATCGCGAGCAATTTTCTGAGCGGTCTCGTGATTTTAACCGAAAGACCGATTGCCGTTGGCGACCGGATCGAGATCGGAAAACTCGCCGGCTCGGTTCGGGAAATTCGCGCGCGAAGCACGACGATTGTGACGAACGACAATATCGCGCTGATTGTGCCGAATTCGCATTTCGTTAAAGAAACGGTTACGAACTGGAGCCACGACGATCCGCGTGTTCGTTTCCGTCTGCCGGTCGGAATCGCGACGAACAGCGACGTCGAAAAAGCGTGCGCGCTGCTCATCGAAGTCGCGAACGAACATCCGGGCGCGTTGCGCGATCCGGCACCGGCAGTGTTTTTCGATTCGTTCGGCGAGTTTACCTACAATCTCGAGCTCGTCGTCTGGAGCGACGAAATGAGCTATCGCCCGCGCCGTTTTCGCAGCGAGTTAAATTTTGCCATCGAGCGGAAATTCCGCGCCGCCGGAATCGAAATCCCGAATCCGCAGCGCGAGATCACTTTTCGCAATCCACTCGAGGTTGCGAAAAATGACGGGAAATTGCGCGATGATGTTCCTCTTTGACTCGGCACGGACGCGTGCAATACTACGCTCCCTTTTTTCAAAACAACCCACGATTTTATGGCACTCGCAAACGATCTCCGCAAAGGCATGGCCATCCGCTACAATGGCAACCCGGCTATTGTCCTCGAAGTCCAGCACCGCACGCCCGGCAATCTGCGCGCGTTTGTGCAGGCGATCATCCGCTACATCAACACGGGCAAAAGCGCCGACGTGCGCTTCGGCTCGACGGACAAGGTCGAACTCGTCGATGTGCAGCGGCAGGAACTCGAGTTTTCTTACAAAGATCACACCGGCTTTCACTTCATGGATCCGGAGAGTTACGAGACGATTTCGCTCAATGAGGATTTGCTCGCCGACGCGAAGGATTATCTCGTCGAAAATTTGAAAGTGCAGGTGCTCTCGATCGAAGGCAAACCGGCGCAGGTCGAGCTGCCGTCGTCCGTCTCGATGAAAGTCACCGAATCGGCGGAAGGCGTGCGCGGCGACAGCGCAAACAACGTTCAAAAGCCCGCCACACTCGAGACCGGCAAAGTCATCCAGGTGCCGCTGTTCATCAAGGAAGGCGAGTTGATCAAAGTCGATACGCGCACCGGCGCCTACATGGGCCGCGCTTAGTTATTGCAGCGCGGAAAATTGCGCCACCACCGGCGCGTGATCGCTGGTGCCAAATGCCGCACGCACTTCACACGAGCTGACCGTTCGCGCGAGCGATTCGGACGCGATGATGTAGTCGAGCCGCCAGCCGATATTTCTCGCGCGCATCGATCGCCACGGCGGCCACCAAGTGAATAGTCCTTCATTCTGCGGATCGAGTTCGCGCGCGACATCGACAAAACCTTGCGCAAGCAAATCCGCAAACCACGCACGCTCGCCCGGCGTCTGCCCGGTGAAACGCGGACTGCGCTCTTTTGGATGCACATCGATTTCAAGCCGCGCCACATTCAAATCGCCGCACAAAACTAGCGGCTTTTTTGTCGCTGAAAACACACGCGCGTAAGCGCTCATCGCATCGAGAAAACGCAACTTTGCCGGAAAATCCTTACCGCCGTTCGGCACGTAGATCGACGCGATGGTTACGCCACCGACCTCGGCTGTAACGATGCGATTTTCAAAATCAAAATCCGGATGCGCGAAGCACGGTTGCGTCGGACAAAATTCCTTTCGCACCTGCAGCGCCACACCCGAGTAGCCGCGTGGCGCGCCATGCCAGTAGCACCAGTAGCCTTCCATCTCGCACAAAGCGGCGGGCACTTGCTCGGACGTCGCTTTGATTTCCTGCAAACAGAGCACGTCGGGGCGTTCGCGCTCGATCCATTCGAGCACCTGCGACTGCCGCGCGCGAATGCCGTTCACGTTCCATGTCGCGATTTTCATGTGAGGAGAAATGTAGCGAGGTGCAGCATTGCGATGCGAGTTCACACGCGTCTTTTTATTGAAAAATTGCTGCAGGGGCTGAGCGCGAAAGCAGTTCTCCTTGCTCTTTTTCTTCGCTCGCAGAAAAAAAGGAAATGCGCAGAAATCGCAAACGCTCGAAGCTTCGCATTTCCGCGCACGCGGCGCGCGAGCGTGAGACGCTGACAATTCCGCTTTGGTGGCTAAACAGCATCATCGCGCTGTTTTTGCTTCCGCTCGCCGGCATTTGGACGAAGACATTTCTCACCTGTTTTACGCGCGCGACGTTTCAGCATCATTTTTGGGCGAGCGAGGAATTCTGGTTTTTCGCGCTCGGCGCGGTGCTGTGGGTGATCGCGTTTTTCGGATTGCCGCGACCACTTTGGATCTACGTGTTCGGCCATGAGCTGACGCATGCACTTTGGGTCTGGATGATGGGCGGGCGCGTATCGCAGTTTCGCGTGTCGAGTGACGGCGGGCATATCATCAGCAACAAACACAATTTCTGGATCGCACTCGCGCCCTATTTTTTTCCGCTCTACTCGATCGGCGTCATCGCGCTCTACGGCATCGCGGGATTTTTCTGGAACCTCGAGCCATATCATCGCTGGCTTTATGCGCTGATCGGCGTGACGTGGGCGTTTCACATTTCGTTTACGCTTTGGATGATACCGAAAGGACAGACGGACCTGACCTACTACGGCACTTTTTTTTCGCTCGTGATGATTTATTTGATGAACCTGCTCGTGCTCACCGCGCTCCTCATCATTGCATCTCCACACGTGACTCTCGTGTCGTTTGCGCGCGAGCTTTTGCGCAATGCCGAGAGCTTCTCCACGCTCGTTTGCACGAACGTGGCGGCGCTGCGGCGATCGTGATTTAACAGTTCAGGTTTTGCAAAACCTCCGCCATTCGCGCGGCGTAGCGCTCCTCAACGAACTTTTCGACAAAACGCGCACGCAATGCTTCAGCGCCATCGTGTGTAAAACAAAGCCGCAGCACCGCCGCGATTTCCTGCGGCGTTCGAGGCGGGACAAAACCGGGATATTCCGGCGGCAAAATTTCCGGGATCGCACGCCAGCGGGTAGTGATGATTTCAAGCCCGAACGCCATCGCCTCGAGCAAGCTCACCGGCTGGCCTTCCGCCGGATAAAACGTCGGAAAACAATAGCAATCGTTTCCGCGCAGAAGCGCCGCTTTCACATCGCCGGAAACAAAACCAGCGTGCGTTACCGTCCCGTTGAGGTCGGGTTGCCCGATCCTTTTCGCGAACTGCTGCTCTTCCGCTTCGCTAAAAAAAGCGCCTGCAACCGTGAGGCGAATCCGCAGGGGCGATTGCGATCCTTTTAGCGCGGCATTCGCGAGCGCGACTGCATCGAGCGTATCGAAAATGCCTTTCTCGGTCGTGCAGTGAGCGAGATAAAGCACTTTGAAAACGTCCGGATCGCCGCCGGCTGCATCGCGTTCTAATTGCGTGAGCGAATCACCGGCGATCAGTTTTTTCCGCGCAGCGACACGCGCTTTTCTCCGCGGCAGAACTTCACTTTGAAACGCCGGACACGGATCAGGAATTCCATTCGGCACAATTTCCACGTCGCGCGTTTTGAACCAAAGCGCATCGCGCATGCTCGGGATCGCAAGCGCAATCGATAGCGATGGGCGGCCGAGCAACCATCGCGTGATGGAGCGCTCGAGTCGCGTGCCCTCGCGCGCGAGCCAGTCGCCGAGCCCGACCGCGTGCCAATGGTAAACGAACTTCCGAAAAAACGGCCGACACAAAAGCATCACAATCCAGTCGCGATACAGCGCCGCGCGCTTGCCTGGTGCCGGCACGTAATAAAAGCAATTCAGCCCGTAGCGGAACTTGCACCAAATCGCCTCCGCACAATACCGCAGCACCAGCATCGCCTTTCCAAAACGGACCTCCCCGATGTCTTCCATGTCCTCGGAAAATTGGCAGTTCACGTGATAGCACTCGATCGGCCCTTGTGCTTCACCGTGCTGCTTGCGCCGATCCCCGCCAAGCTCGTCGAGCATCAACTTCACCATGTAGCTCTGCCCGTGATGTGGCGGCGGCGTATGGGCGAAGACAAGGAGCTTCATTTGATTATGCGATTTACGTTTTTGGAATTATGCAACCTTTCGAACTGGCAGCGAAAAGAATTCTTGTCGTTATAGCCCGCAGGACGTCCCAGAATTGCGCCGCGCCAAAACGCGAAAGCGGCTTGAGGCCAGTCGCGAGCCGGCCACGTGCGAAAGAAACGCCGTAAATTGCCGGGGATGGTGTGCAGGATGCGGTGGCCGTGTGGCAGGTAGATGCTTACGTATGCGATATTCTGCAGCATCGCGGCATGGCGTGGCATTTCGGCGTCTGCGGTCGATGGAGTTTCTCGCGGCGGAAGATGTTGAACGGTTGTTGTCGGAACGAAAATGCCTTTGCGCCGGTGCGTGATGCGTAGCGAAAATTCCAGATCTTCTCCGCGCACCCAGAAATCGGCGCGATGAAAGCCGAGATGGTCGATGGCGCGGCGGGTGACGAGTAGCGAGACGCCTGTGCTCCAGGAAAAGCAGATCGGTTCGGGGCCACATTTCGCGACAAACTCGGCGGGGGTTTGCGGCTGGCGAATGGCATCGAACTTTTCGTGGTCGAGCAAACCCGGAAACCAGCCTACCTGACCACGTTCATCGACGATCATCGGACATGCGATGTCCGCTGCTTCGCGCTGCATTTCCCGGAGCAGAATTTCGAGCACGTCCGGCGAAACGACTGCATCGTCATCGAGAATCCAGATGTGTGTAAGCGCCGGAAATTTTTCGAGTGCGGTTTTTTCGGCAAGCGCAAGTCCGCCGCCGCAGCCGAGATTCTCGCCGGGCGCGAAATAACACGTCTTTAACCTCGCGTTTATAACGACCTTTTCTGTTTCGGGATCGCCACCGTTATCCACGATTACCGCCGCTTCGAATCCCTTTACCTTTTCAAGCGACGCAAGCAGTCGTGCTAGCTCGCGGGGGCGGTTGCGCGTGGCGGTGACGGCGACGACGAACGGTGTCATGTTTGCGCGAACACCGGCTCGGTTTTCATCAAACGCGACGTTAACGCGCCGTCGGAAATCAAGTGCATGATGTGCCGCTGAATCTCCGGCCAGACTGTGTCGGGCAGCAATTTCGTCATGCAATGCGGCTCGCGGAATTTGCAGTAGTCGAAACACGGACGCCACGGGCAGATGTCGCGGATGATCACTTTGTGAATGTCGCCCCACGGACGAAACCAGTCGGGATCGCTCGGACCGAAAATCGGAATCGCGGGGCGGCCGCAGCACGCCGCGATGTGCGCGGGGCCGCTGTCGTTGCAAAGCAAAAGATCGCTGCGGCAGAGCACATCGACGAGTTCGCGCACCGAGAGTTTTCGGATGAAAGTATTCGCGAGCGGCGCCAGTCCTGAGCCGTAGCCGTCGGGCTCTGGAATGAGCACGAGATGAAAATCAAAATGACGTCGCAGACGTTTTATGATTTCGCCGAAATACTCCTCCGGCCAGCGCCGCACCGCAATGCGTGCCCCGGTGTGTAAACAAACGACCGGCTTTGTAATTTCCGCAAAAAGCGACTCCACTTTGTCGGAAAAATAACCGCGTGTGCGCAGACCCGGGTCGGCGCTTTCCATTCCGGGTAATCCAATGGCGGCGCCGATCTCACGCCAGTCCTCGACTTTGTGCTGTTTTGGTTGCCGGCGCTGGAGCGGGTGGGTGAGAAAAATCCGGCTGCCGTGACGCGGATAACCGTAGCGCTCGCCAGCACCGATGAGCCACATAAACAAATGATCGCGCGGATCGTTTCGCACCGACATCGCAATGTTGAAGTGCTCGCGTCGAAGGCGAAAAATCAAGCGCAACAGTTCGCCCCAGTTCCATTTCCAGAGATCATACTTGCCGAGATACGCAGTCCACGGCGCATCGTAGTGAATGAATTCCACCGACGGAAACGACGGGTGCAGCAGTTCGCGCGCGTAACCTTTTCCGAGCAGGGTGACGTCGAAATTTTTCTGTGCCTCGCGAATGACCGGCGTTGCGAAGGTGAGATCGCCGAGCCCCCACAGCTCCATGATGAGCATCTTGCGCCGGGGCGGCGCCGGGGATTCGTTGGCAACGTTCACGGTTCAACTGCAAACATTGCACGGCAAAGCGCAACGAGAAATTTGCGTCAGCCGTATTTCACCGACGGTTTGTGGATTTTCGGCGCTAGATTTTTGACGAATTCGCGGATCATCGCGTCGATCTCCTCTTCTGATTTTCCGTTTTCCTTGAAGCCTTTTGTGACGGTGGCGGCAACGGTGACGTATGCCCAGCGCTGGTTGTAGCCTTTCAGCAAGCGGTCACGGATGTCGTAAAAGTTGCGTGTGATGTGCGAAGGCGTGATGTCGTTGTAGCCGACGAACCAGTAGTAGTTCAGGTTGTAGAGATTCACCGAGCCGCCGTTCGTGGTGTGGATTGGCCGCATGTCGTGCAGCCGCGTGATTTTCAGCGTCGCGCCATCATCGAGCGGCACGTCGACGACACGCGAATCGGCGATGATCCAGCCCTGCGCGGGAAGGCAGCGCTCGGGGCGATGGATGCTGGTATTCATGTCCTGGCCCGCGAGGACGATTGAGACGAAAATCTCGTCGCCCCATTTATTCGTATAAAGTTTCCGCGCGAACTCCGTTTCCGGGCCGAGGACCTGATGCTCTTTTTCTGTGATCTCGCTCTCTTTTCCAAACCAGTCGCCGACGAGTGTAGGCAGTTTCAACTCCACGCCGCTTGGCTGTGAGTTTGGGCGTGCCGGCAGCACATAAACGCAGCTCAGGCCGAGCAGCAGCACGATCTGCAAAATGACGAGCCGTTTAGTAGTCATACGAAACGGTTTCGCGTGTGCTGCCGTCGCCTCCGCCTTTGTCGATCGGCATCGTCAGGTGTTTCACATTTAGGTTTACCAATTTGCTGAACCCGAGCATCGCAAGCACGGCGAACGGGAAAAAAACGTAGCCGGAATAATCGTGATAGATACCGCTCGCGATTTTCGGGTCGTAGAATTTCGCGACGAGAATGACCGTAAAAATGCGCCCGACATTTCCGATGATCGCGAAGACGATCGACCCGCCGAAGATTACGATTTTTTTCCAAAACTTATCCTGCGTGAGGTGCACAAATACGGCTGTGAGCATCGCCATCGCGGTCAGCGAGCGGATTCCGCTGCAACCCTCGGCGATTTCAAAATTGAAGCTGCCGTCTGTCGCGTTGAGCGTCGTGCCGATTGCCTGAATGCCGATGCCAAGGATGTTCGTGAGGAAACCGACAATGCCGGTGATAACGAATTGCAGCCGGAAAGTTGCCTGCTCGAGCGCGGCAAATGGAATCGTGAAAATCAAAAAGGCGCATGGAAACAAAACGATCCGCGCGACTTTTTTCCCCCATAAAAACTCCACGATGCCATAGACCAAAAAGGGCGCGGCGGTGAGCGCGAGACGTCCCTGAATGCAGCGCGCCGAAAGCACGAACAGCAAGATGCCGATGCCGAGCCAGAGCAGTCCGCGATTTGAGCCCTGCTTCGGCGCGGCGGCGATTTTGTCGCGATGATACCACGCGAGAAAGAGCGCGATCACCGGCACGAGCGGACCGTGATCGAGATTGTTTTCCGGGTTCCATGCCTTCCAAGCCCAAACCGCGGGCGTTTGCTGTCCGTTTACAAATAGTCGCACGTAGCCGTAAAAATAAACGAGCGTGCCGAGCATCGACGCGAGCAGCGCGGCTGCGGGCGGATTCGCCGCGCACCATTTGCAGAAGCGCGAAAGCGAGTCGAGGATTCCGTCATCACGTGACGGCGAGCTGGGGGCGTCAGCCATAGAAACCGGCACACTTTACGGCAAAAACACTTTTGTGCAACCATGCGCACGCGCATGCAATCCACCGCGACCGAGCCGCTTCAAACGTGTCCCGTGATCGGCACTCCGCTCGCCATCACCGACTACACAAAAGCCGTCGCGCACGTGCGCGCATGGGCAGGCGAACGCACCGCGACGCGCGTCGTCGCGGCGGCGAATACGCACGTGGTCACCCTCGCGCGGCACGACCGCAGTTTTGGCGCTGCGCTGGAAAAATTCGACCTCGTGCTGCCGGACGGCATGCCGCTTGTCTGGGTAATGAATCGCGCGTGCAACGCCGGGCTGAGTGACCGCGTTTACGGGCCGACCTTCATGCTGCACTGCCTCGAGGCGACGCAGAATGAATTCTCGCATTTCTTTCTCGGCGGATCGCCGGAGCTGCTCGAAGTGCTTCAGCAAAAGCTCCGTGAAAAATACCCGAACCTGCGCATCGCCGGTGTTTACTCTCCGCCGTTCGGCGAATGGCCAGACGACGAAGACGCGCGCATCATCGAAAAAATCGCTGTGTCCCGCGCGGACTTCGTCTGGATCGGCCTTGGTTGTCCGAAGCAGGAAATCTGGATCGCGCGCAACAAATCGCACCTGCCTGTCGCGATCTATGCCGGCGTTGGCGCGGCATTCGCCTTTCACGCCGGGCTCGTCCGCCAAGCGCCGCTCTGGATTCAAAGCGCCGGCCTCGAATGGCTATTTCGCATGCTTACCGAGCCGCGGCGGTTGTGGCGGCGTTATGTGAAATTTAACAGCCTGTTTTTGTTCTATCTGCTGCTCGATAAATTGCGGGGACGGCAAATCCGCCCGCGTAATTGACACTCCGCAGCGGCAAAACTACGCTGCTGGACTCGTGGAAGTTTCGTCTCCGATTCCCCGTCAGCATGTCGGCAAGACATTTGTCGTCGCGATCAGCCTGCTCGGTTTAACCGCGCTGGTGCAGGTCGGCGCTGTCGCGTGGGCATTTGTGTCGAAATATCACGCGACTTCGCTCGAGCCGCCGCTGCCGTCAAATGCAGCGAAAGGTGATGTGCAGGAAAAGTTGACGCTCGTCGATCCGTTCGTTGCGCCCGAGCCGGCGACTCCGGCTCCCGCGCCCGTGCAGCAACAGCCGCCGCAGCAACTCGCGAGTTTGCCGAAGCCAACCCCGGTGCCAGCCGCCGCTGCCGCGGCAAAAGCAACAATGGAATCCCGGCTCGGCGATTTGATCGACCAGGCGCGCGCGTTGCGCGAGAACGGCGACACGAGCACGGCGTTGACCCGGTTGCGCGAGGCGCAGGCGATGTCGCCGGATAGTGCGCTCGTGATCTCGGAGCTGGCGACGACATTTGAAAAAATGGGGCAAACCGATAAGGCTCTGGAGCAATGGCGGCGCATTTACGACATGGGCGAATCGGCGGGCATTTACTATCAGGCCGCCGATGCAAAGCTGAAAATGAGCGAGGCAGCGTCGCGCACGACAGTGAAGGAGAGCGACACGAGCGGCATTCAGCCCGGCTCGGTGCTCGGACTTGGCAGCATCACTGCGGTTGAGCAGGCGGAATCGGGCTCGCTGAAAAAATTCGTTTTGAAAATTCCGCTCAAGGCGCGTCCGAACTCGAGCATCGAGGTCAAGGACGTGGTGATTCAGGTCTTCTTTTACGACCTGATCGATAACACTACAATAGTGCAAACAAACGCGAACGTCTCGTCGCGCTGGAGCACACTGCCGGCTGACTGGAAGGACGACGATGTGGAGATTCTCGAAGTCGAATACGCGCAGCCGCAACCCAAGGCCGGCAAGACGGCCGAGAACCGGAATTATTTCGGCTACGTCGTGCGTGTTTACTACAAAGGCGAACTGCAGGATTGGCGCGCGGACCAGGATAAACTCCGCGCGAAATTCCCGCCGCCTCTCACGCTTTCCCCTGACCAGACGCAATGAAAATCCTCCTCGTCGATTCCGATCCCGCCACGATCCAGGCGCTGCTTCCACTTTTAAAAAACACACCCGGCAACGAAGTCCGCGCGGCGAACAATGGCGACAAGGCGCTCGAGACCGCGATGGAATGGGGCGGCGCGGATTTGCTGATCACGGGTGTTTTCATGGAGCCGATGAACGGCATCACGCTGCGCAATAAATTGGAGAACCGCTTCCCGGGCGTGAAGACGGTATTTCTCAGTGAATACGACATGACCGATTACGCGGAGCACGTGAGCGGCTACGAAGTCGTCGCGAAACCGGTGCAGCCGAATCAGGTGTTGGTCGCAATTGCGAAAACGATGGCGCCGCCTGCCGCGCCTGAGGTCGCGCCCGCTCCCGCACCCGAGCCGGAGCCGCCGCAAATCACGCACGCTCCGGACGTCTCTTCCGCGCCGACGCAAACACAAGCGCCGGTTGCCGCGCCGACTGTGATCGCGCCAGCACCACGAGCAATTCCATTCGTGCCAAAAGCGACTCCGCAAGTTGTTGCACAGCCGAAAGTCACCGCCGTTTCACCGCAAACGACACCGGTCGCGCGTCCCGCCGTGGCAGCGGTTCCGAAACCGGCAACTCCCACCGCGAGCGCCGTGCCGGCGATTCCGAAAATTGCGCCGCCGACTGCAGTTCCAAAACCGGCGGCAAAACCTGTCGCGACGCCACGAGCGGCGACAGTTTCAGCCAAACCCGCAGTGGTCGCAAAACCGGTGGTCGCGGTGAAAGCCGCACCCGATCCGCTCGTCGGCAAAACCCTCGGCAATTACAAAATCGTTCGCAAGCTCGGCGATGGAAAATGGGGCACGGTCTACGAAGCCGAGCAGACATCGATGGGCCGCGCGGTTGCGATGAAAGTGCTCTCGCCGGAATTGCAGCATCAACCGGACGCTAAGAAACAATTCATCGGCAACGCCAGCGCGAAAGCCAATGTGCAACATCCGTCGATTCTTTCCGTCTACGAGGCGGGCGAGGCGGACGACCACTGCTATTTTACGCACGAATACGTCGAGGGAGAAAACCTCGCGAACCTCGCCGCGCAACGCCGCACGATCGACGAGCATGTCGCGCTGCAAACGATCAAGGTCGTCGGCGAGGCGTTGACGGTTTTAAACGCGCAGAAAATCGCGCACGCTCCGCTTGAAGCAAACAGCATCTACATCGGAAACGACTCGCGTCCGCGCCTGGCCAATCTCGCAACGCTCGAAGGCGAAACATCGAATGTGCAGCGCGACATCCAGACGCTCGGGCGTGCCGTGGCGGGCGTGTTGCTCGGCGGACGCGCGACGACCGCAGGCTTGCAGGCGATGCTCTCGCGCATGCAGGCGAGCGGCCCGAACGGTTTTCTGTCGTGGGCGGCGCTGTTGCAGGCGGTGAAAGCGATCGAGCCGAAAGTAAAGCCGGCGGACGCGTTCAAACTGACCGCGCAGGATGAAGCGGCGATCCGCGCTGTCGAGCAAGCGCGCCGAAAACAAAAGATGTCGCTTATCTACAGCGCTGTGGCGGCGGTCGTGCTGGTGGTGATTTCCGGCTGGCTCATTCACCGCACGTTTTTCAAGACAACGGAGCGCAAGGAACTTGAGACGATGGTCGCAATTCCCGCGGGCGATTTCATTTACCAAAACGGCGAGCACAAGACGACGAATCAGTTTTGGATCGACCAATACGAAGTCACCATCGGCCAATACGCAAAGTTCCTCGACGACCTCGCGCGCAATCCGACGACGAAATACGACCACCCGAAGCAACCAGCGGGCTTCTCGCATTTTCCGAAGGACGAAAATGCGTGGAAAATCTACTACGGCCGCGCGAGTTCGGGACTGGAGTCGTATCGCAATGCGAACAACACGCCGATCGATCTGAACTGTCCAGTGTTTAACGTGACGTATTGGGACGCCTACGCTTACGCGAATTGGAAAGGCCATCGACTTCCGACCGAAATCGAGTGGGAGAAAGCGGCCCGTGGCACCGACGGAAGAAAATATCCGTGGGGCGACGATCTCAAAGCGGATCGCTTTAACGGCAACGGCGATTACATCGACAAGCCCGATTTGAAAACGTCGAAGGCAACCGTGGACGGTTTCTGGTGGTGGTGCCCGGTCGATGCAAAATCCGGTGACCGCAGTCCTTACGGCGTAGTCGGAATGGCCGGCAACGTGAGCGAATGGACCGACACGTGGATCAACGACGAATACCCTGTGATACGCGGCGGCAATTACCACTCGCCCGGTGCAGAGGTAACGAAGCGCGTCACCAACGCCCTGCCGAGTTACGCCGCGGAATATCTCGGCTTCCGCACCGTCAGCGACAAAGCGCCTGAGAAAAAATAGCGATACCCGCTCGCAACTTCCGCAATTTCGCGTAGTCTCTCGCCCATGTTCGCCCGCCGCTTTTTGCTCTGTTTAGCATTTGTGTCTGCAGCCATTTCGGCGCACGCACAACTGCAAGTCTCACTCCACATCCCGCGCCATTTATACATGGTTTACGAGCCGGTCATCGCGACCGTTTCGGTAACGAACCGCAGCGGGCGTGACGTGATGCTCGACGAGATCGACGGCCAAAAATGGTTTAGTTTCCAAATCTTCACCGGCGAAGACCGGCTCGTTCCGCCGCGCGATTTAAACTACGAAATCGCGCCACTGATGATCCCGAGCGGCGAAACAGTGAAGCGCAGCGTGAATCTCGTCTCGCTTTATCCGATCACCGATTTCGGTCTCTATCGCATCAAGGCGAGCATCTATTTTCCCGATCTGCACCGCTATTTTTCATCTTCGCCGATGGGTATTGAAATCAGCGAAGGCAAACTGCTGTGGCAGCAAACCATCGGCGTGCCCGGCGAGCAGGACGCGTATCGCATTTACTCCCTGCTCAGCTTCCGCCAGCCGAAGGACAACGTGCTTTACGTGCGCGTTGAGGACAAGGACGGCAGCGCGATTTACGCGACCTTTCCGCTCGGCCCGCTCATCGCCGGCAACGAACCGCAAATCCAGCTCGATGAAAAAAATCAACTGCACGTGCTGCAACTCGTCGGGCCGAAGACATTCACCTATTCGCGCATCGGGCCGAACGGCGAATGGCTCGGTCAGGTAACTTACGCGGAGTTAAAAAGCCGGCCCGTGCTGAAGCGATTGGCGAGTGGCAAAGTCGATGTCATCGGCGGTGCGATCGACGCTCCCGCCGCCCAGGCCGCGAACGGTCCGCCGTCGCCGAAGCTTTCCGATCGTCCCGCGGGAATGCCCGCGCAGTAAGAGCACGCCCGCTTAGCTCGCGAGTTTCCAGGTCGCATCACGCTCCTGTGCGGCGTATGCGTGCGGGCAAAAGGGTTGACAGAAAAAACTCGCGCCCGGATGATGCCGCGCAATTCGGTTCCCGTGCGGGCTTTCATGAAAAACTGCATCGCGATTTTCATTTCGATTCTGCTCGCGGGCCTTGCGCCATCGGCGTTTGCGGGCTTCTCCACCGTCGTCATCGACGCCGGCCATGGCGGGCACGATCGCGGCGGCATTCCCGGGCAACGGGCTTCCGAAAAAGCTGCGACTCTCGATGTGGCGCAGCGTTTGCAAATGAACCTGCGCGCAGCCGGATTGCGCACGGTGATGACGCGAAGTGACGACGTGTTTGTCTCGCTGCCGAATCGCGTCGCGATCGCAAATGCGCAGCGCAATGCCATTTTCGTCAGCATTCATTTTAACTCGGCGAAACGCAGCGGCGCAGGCGGATTTGAAACTTACTACTACACGCGCCAATCGGCGGCGCTGGCCGCGCGGCTTTATTCCAGGCTGGTCCGCGCGTGGCCGGGCGAAAATCGCGGCGTGAAACGGCGCGGTTTTTACGTGATTCGAAAAACGCGTATTCCAGCCGCGCTGTGCGAGTGCGGCTTTCTCACCAATCCGCACGAAGCCGCGCTGATCTCGCGTCCGGAAACCCGGCAGCGCATTGCGGATTTGCTCGCACAAGCGATTATTCAACAAAGCGACCGCTGATTTATGATTGTTACCGGCGACGAAATGCGCGCGATGGAGGAGGCCGCATTCGCCTCCGGCGCGACCGCGAACGACTTGATGGAGCAGGCCGGCGCGCAAATCGCGCAAGCCGTGCGGCAGTTTTATCCCGCGCCCGCGACGGTGCTCGTTTTTTACGGCAAAGGACACAACGGTGGCGATGCGCTGGTAGCAGCACGCCGTCTCGCGGAGGTCGGCTGGCGCATCGTTTTGCGCGCACAGGAAAACGATCCGGCGAAATTGAGCGAGCTCACGCGCATCAAGCTGGACGCGCTCGGCCCGCAAAAAAAACAGACGCAGCGTCCACGCGTCATTCTCGACGGGCTGCTCGGCATCGGTGCACGCGGGCCGTTGCGCGACGACATTCGCGTGCTCACGCGCGAGATCAACCGCTATCGCTGCAAGCATGGCGCGCACACGTTCGCGATCGATCTGCCGACCGGCCTCGACAGCGAAACCGGGGAGGCGGATGCCGATTGCGTGCTCGCGGATTTCACGCTGACGATTGGTTTTGCAAAACACGGTCTTGTCGCAGACCGGGCTGCGAACTTCGTCGGACGCCTCGCGGTTTTGCCGCTGGAACAGCTCGTTGGCAAAACGAAAACGGATGATGAAGTAGCCACTCCCGCGAATCTCGCGCCGCTGCTTCCGCGCAGGAAATTCGAATCGCACAAAACGAATTACGGACGCATCGGCATCGTCGCCGGTTCGGTCGGTTTTACCGGCGCGGCATTGCTCGCGGCCGAAGGTGCATTGCGCGCGGGAGCGGGGCTCGTCACGCTTTACGCGCTGCCGGAGATTCAGCCGATTTTAGCCTCCACCGCGCCGAAAGAGGTAATGGTGAAACCGATCGCGTCGTATCTCGAAGTGCCCGATTCGAAACGCGACGTGCTCGCGATCGGCCCCGGCCTGGGCAGCGAACGGAGCGACGAGATTTTGCAGCTCATCGAGCGCAGCGATTGCCCGATGATTGTCGATGCGGACGCGTTAAACGCATTGGCAAAAACAAAAAATATTCCGCTGCTCACGCGCTGCGCCGGGCCGCGGTTGTTGACACCGCATCCGGGAGAAATGGCCCGGCTTTTTGAAACCGAAAATCGCTCACGCAGCGAAATCGTGCACGTGTTTACGGAAAGATTTTCCGTCACGCTTTTGCTGAAAGGCTCGCGCACCGTCATTGGTGAAAAAGGAAAACCGCTGAGCTACAACACGACCGGCTCACCCGGAATGGCCACAGGCGGAATGGGCGATGTGTTAACCGGTGTGTGCGCCGCGCTCACAGGGCAAAAGCTCGCGCTTTTTGACGCGGCACGGCTTGGCGCGTGGCTGTGCGGACGCGCAGCTGAACTCGCGATTTTTCACGGGCCGGAATCGGAGGAATCGCTCGCGGCAACTGACATCACGCGGCATCTCGGCACTGCATTTAAGCAACTGCAAGCCGGCTGCTTTTAAGCTGCGCCAAAGCTTTTGCTTTTTACGAGGGCACTATTTCCTGCTGAACTTCCACGGCTTATGAGATTCGAAAACCAAGTCGCCATCGTCACCGGCGCGAGCCGCGGAATCGGCCTCGCCATTGCCAAACGTCTCGCCGATGAAGGCGCGAAAATCGCCGCCATCAGCCGCTCGCAATCGAGCGCGGATCAAGCTGTGGCGGCCATCAACGAGGGACGCGCGAAAGGTTACGCCGTCGATGTCGCGGATAAAAAATCGGTCGGCGAAGTTTGCGAAAAAGTGCTCGCCGATTACGGCCGCGTCGATGTGCTCGTCAACAATGCCGGACTCACGCGCGACGGTCTTGCGATGCGCATGAGCGAGGAGGATTGGGATACGGTGATCGACACGAATCTGAAGGGCGCATTCAATTTCATGCAGGGCGTGATGCGCACGATGATCAAGCAACGAAGCGGGCGCATTGTGAATATTTCGTCGGTGAGCGGACTCACCGGTAACGCGGGACAGTCAAACTACGCCGCGAGCAAAGCGGGCCTGCTCGGTTTGTCGAAATCGCTGGCGCGCGAGCTCGCGAGCCGCAACATCACGGTGAACGTCGTCGCGCCAGGCTTCATCACGACCGACATGACCGGTGTGCTGCCGGAGAACGTAAAGACATCCGTGCTCGCAAATATTCCGCTCGGAAAATTTGGTGAACCCGAGGACATCGCTGCAGCGGTAGCCTTTCTCGCCAGTCCCGAGGCAAAATACATCACCGGCCAGTGTTTAACAGTCGATGGTGGAATGGTAATGTAAGGCATGCAGCTTTATCTTCTCCGTCACGCCGACGCGGTTCCTCACAATGAAAACGACGCCGCACGCGAACTCACCGAAAAAGGACATGAGCAATCGAAACGCGCAGGCAGGTTTTGCAAAAAAAACGGGATCGCACCGGAAATCATCTTGAGCAGTCCGCTGCGGCGCGCCGAACAAACCGCGCGATTCGCTGCCACGGAAATGAATGCAGAGGTGACGATCGCGAATTTCCTCGCATCGGGAATGGATCCGGAAACCGGTATCGCGGAATTGCGCAGTTATGCAAAAAACAGCAGCGTGATGATCGTCGGTCACGAGCCGGATTTCAGCCGGCTCGCCGCGCAGTTGCTCGGCCTGCCGTCGAATGAGCGCATCCATTTGCGCAAATCCTCGCTCACGCTGATCGACGTAAAGCAGCTCCGCGCGGGCGGCGGCACGCTAGAGTTTTCACTCCCTGCTTCGTTAATGTAATGAAACCACACGTCATTCACAGCCGCGCATTTGTCGCGGATGCCATCAACATCATCGTCGAAAGCGGCCGGGACTCGATTGCACAGCGCGGCATTTTTCGCATCGCGCTCTCCGGCGGAAACACGCCTCGCAAAATTTACGCAGAACTCACGAAAGCCGATGTGCAGTGGGACCACGTGCAGATCACGTTTGGCGACGAGCGCTGCGTGCCGCCCGATGATGCGCAAAGCAATTTCAAAATGGCGAAAGAAGCGCTATTCGATCTGGTGCCGATTCCAGAGGGAAACATCTTCCGAATGCGCGGCGAGATCGATCCCGGCGCCGCTGCCGATGAATACGAGCGCAAGCTCGCGCAAGTCGCCGCGCGTTACGACGAGTCGCGCTATGTTCACGATTTGCTGCTGCTCGGCATGGGCGACGACGGCCACACGGCTTCGCTTTTTCCTGGGACCGCAGCGCTCGATGAGACGGAAAAAAATGTCGTGGCGAATTTCGTGCCGAAATTTTCTGCGCATCGAATCACGTTCACCTATCCGCTGATCAACGCCGCGCGGCACGTCTGTTTTTTGGTCGAAGGCGAAAGCAAAGCGCCGATGGTGGAGCAAATTCTTGGCGGCGGATCGGATTTTCCCTCTGCGCGCGTCACGCCGAAGTCGGGCGAGCTCACGTGGCTGCTCGGTTTTTAGCCGCTGCAATCATTTAACAAAAAGATTGCCAAAACTTTTTTGATTAAATTAGAACGGCACTCGTCAGAGGTATCACATATGAAAAAAATCCATCTCCTCACCATCACCGCTCTCGCAGCCGTCATCGCATTGCCGCTGAATGCCGCGGAGAAAACCAAAAGCAAACCCGCCGCATCGGCAGCAGCCTCGGCTTCACCGGCCGCAGCGGAGACAAAAACCAAATCGCTGCCGTTCCGCGGCAAAATCGCGAGCGTCGATAACGACAAAAAGTCGATCACGCTCGAGTCGAAATCGGGCGAAGGCCGCACGCTTATGGTTGGATCGAGCGCGCAAATTTTCAAAGGCGACGGAACGACCGCCGCAAGCTGGGATGACCTGAAGACCGGCGAGGAAGTGCGCGGGTCCTACACGAAAGCCGACGACGGCTCGATGCAAGTCGTGAAAATCAAAGTCGGCGCAAAACCCGAGGGCGAAACGAAGTCCGCTAAAAAAGCGGAAAAGAAAGAAGCGAAGTAGTCCTAAACCGAAACTCAATTCCACGCGAAAAGGCGGCCCATTATGGCCGCCTTTTTGTTTTACAGCGTTTTGAGAAACTTATTCAAATCGTCGAGTTTTGGGCTTTTCGCGTTGCGCACGTAAAAGCCGGAAGTCGCGACGCCAATTTGAAGGCTCGTTGCGAGGTCGCCGCCGATCAATCGACCAATGCAAAAGCCCGCATTAAAATGATCGCCAGCACCGGTCGTGATTTTGGGCTTTGCAGTGTATGGACCGACGACGTGCGTCGCGCCATTCGCGTCCGCCGCCGCCGCAAAACTCGTCGGATGAATCACGACAGTCTCGATTTTCATTTTTTCGCGGATCAGCGCGGAATGCTCGGTCACGCTGGCGTAGGAATCATCCACGAGTTTTACGCCGAGCACCTCGCCGATTTGGCGGCTCTCCTGCAAATTCAATCCGAGAATGACGCGGAAATATTTTTGAAATCTCGCGATTAGCTTCAGTGCCTGCGCGATGTCCTCGCGAGTGCGTTTTGCCGGGTCGGCGAGATCGAAAAAGAGCCAGCGCTTTTCGCCTTTGAGATTCGGCGCGATTTGCGTGAGCAGCTTTTGAAAGATCGCGCTCATGAACGGCAGCATCGTCCAGTTCACCAGCGCGACGAGCGACGAATCGCGGAAAAGAGCGAGCAGCCTGGCTTCAGGTAAATGTTTAACAAGAGTTGGCCAGTTCACTTGTTTTAAACTTTCGTGTTTACCGCACATCAGCTTTCCGTCGTCAAACTCCAGCGCGTCTGTATAGCCTGGCTCGCAAAGCGAAATGACGCGCGCGCGTTTTTCAAAATCGGCGAAAACCGGATGCACACTGGGCGCGCCGAGGCTGCCGACGTAAGTGATCGGTGCGCCGTAACTGCCGAGCGCGTTTGCCATGATCGGACCGTTGCCGCCGAGTTTCACCATTTGTGTGACGAACTCGAAATTCGCGCTGAAGCCCGCTGCAGCTTGAACCCGTTTCGCAAACTCGCCCATTTTCGAGAGTCGTGTGTATTTGGTGGCGGATTCCCGCTTGTCGACAATGTGTAAAATCGTGTCTACAAAACCGTCGAAGCCGATAAGCGCATTCGATTTCGCGAGTTGCGAGCGCGCGCCGGCGAGTTGGTCGAGAACAATGAGAGGGAGTTTGCGGGCCATGCGCGCTTATAAAAGCGGAGCGCGCAAATGTCTATTCGTCGTGTGTGCGTGCCGGAAGTTTGCGTAACGCGTCGCAAAGCGTGCTGATTTGCTCCGGCGTATGCGCCGCGGAAATCGTGATGCGAAGCCGCGCCGTGCCTTTTGCCACAGTCGGATAACGAATCGCCGGAACAAGAAAACCTTTCTCCAGCAGCCATTGCGCGGCGGCCAGTGCGGTCTGCTCCTCGGCGAGAATCACCGGCACGATTGCGCTTTGCAGCGGCGGGTTTGGCGCAAGCGACTCCGGCATTTCGGCAAAAAGCTGCTTCACATTTTTCCAAAGCGACATGCGTTGATTCTCGCCTTTTGTTGACATCAAGAATTTGAGCGCGGTAAGTGCCGTAGCGGCAATCGCGGGCGGCGGGGCTGTCGAGTAAATGAAACTACGCGCGCGGTTCACGAGCAAATCGATCAATGTTTTGCTTCCGCAGACATAGCCGCCGCTTACGCCGAGCGCCTTGCTGAGCGTGCCCATTTGGATGTCGACGTCCGCCGTCACGCCGCGTTTGTCCGCAAGCCCGCGACCGTTTTCGCCGATCACCCCGACCGCGTGCGCTTCGTCGAGCAGCAGCAATGCGCCGTAGCGCTTTTTGATTTCGACAATTTCCTTCAGCGGCGCGCGATCGCCGTCCATGCTGAAAACCGATTCGGTCGCGACGAGCACGCGTGCATCGGGTGCGTTGCTTTTCGCCCATCGCAAATGGCTCTCGAGTTTGCCGACGTGATTGTGCGGAAACACGCGAATCGTCGCGCCGCTCAGCTTCGCGCCATCGATCAGCGACGCATGCGCTAGCTTATCGAGAATGATGATGTCTTCGCGGGAAACCAAGGCGCAGATCGTGCCGATCGCCGTCGCGTAGCCGCTCGAAAAACTGAGCGCCGCCTCCGAGCGCTTGAACTCTGCGAGCTTGCGCTCGAGCGCAACGTGCGGCGCAAGCGTCCCGCAAACCAGTCGCGATGCGCCCGACCCGACGCCGAAGTCGTCGATCGCGGCCTTTGCCGCTTCGCGTAGAAAAGGCGCATTCGCGAAGCCGAGGTAATCGTTGGACGAAAAGTTAACAATTTGTTTGCCGCCGATTTCGATCTCTGGTTGTTGCGGCGAATCGATTTCGCGCAATTTGCGCAGCAAAGAGCGCGCGCGCAAATCCGCGAGCTGCGCCTCGATTGAACGCGGCATTTAGTTGCGAGAGCCGAGCCGATCGGCGCCGTTCAAGCCCCAGACGAGGAGCGCGTAGGAATCTTTCCAGACCGACTCATTATCGCCGAGCACGACCGAGATGACTTCGCGGCTGCCGTTGCTTGCGCTCGATATCAGGCAGTGCCCCGCGGCTTCGGTATAGCCCGTTTTCATCCCGTTACACAAAGGAAACGAGCGCAGCACGCGGTTCGTGTTTTCAAAATGCTGCACCCGTCCGTCGGTGCGTTGAAAATACAAATCACGCAGGCAGACGATCGAGCGGATCGTGCGGTTTTGATACGCCGCGAGCGCGATGCGCGCCATGTCGCGCGCGGTCGAATACTGGCCTGGCGCGGGCAGGCCGTTCGGGTTCACAAAATGCGAGTCGGTCGCACCCAACTCCGCCGCCTTGCGATTCATTTTTTCGGCAAAAGCATCGATGCTGCCGGCGTTATCGCGGGCGAGGCAGCGCGCGACGTCGTTCATGCTGTGCACGAGCAGCACTTGCAGCAAATCGATGCGGCGATACGTATCGCCCGGCTGCAGGTTCAGCTTCACCGGCTCCGCATACGTGTCCTCGATTTGCGCGGTGACCGGTTTGTCGAGATTGCCGGATTCGGCGACGATCAGCGAGGTGAGCAACTTCTGGGTGCTCGCAGGCGGACGATGCTGATCGGCGTTTTTTTCGTAGAGAATCTTGCCCGTGCGAGCATCGAGCAAAACGACCGAGGAGGCGCGGACATTGGGAACGCCGTTCGTTTCCTTCGGTTGCTCCACTTCGTTCTGCGGAGCGGCTTGCTTGTGCGGCGTTGTGTGTCGCTTCGTCTTCGTCGCGGCGGACGCGTCGCAGCCCAGCGCGAGAAGAAGTGTAAAAGTCGCAAGTTGTAAAAATCGGCGCATGTCGGTGCGTAACTAAAAAGAAGATTCGTGCAGCGCAAGCTTAGCGCAAAAGAAAATTTACCGCGTGTGTTTAACGTTAGTTTCCTGAAAGCTGTTGCTCGATCTTTGGATCCGGAGAAGCGCCGAGGTCGCGCGCCTTTTGGTAATGGCGCCGTGCGAGCTCAATCGCCGGCGGCGTGTGACGCAGATACGCCAACGCAAGATTGTAGTGCGCGTCGGCAAAATTAGGCTCGAGCTCGACGGTTTTTTGCAGCTCATCCTCCGCGCCGGAATACCAGCCTTTGCGCCAGAGCGTATCGGCGAATGCGTTGTGCGCGCGCGCGTTTTTCGGCTCGAGCAGCACGGCCTGGCTGAGTGCGGCGAGCGCGGCATCGAGCTTGTTTTCATCGTTGTAAATCACGCCGAGCGTGAGCCACGCAAGCGCCGCGTCGGGATTGATGCGCACAGCACTCTTGAGCAGACGCTCGGCTTCATCGCGATGATTCAGGCGAAATTCAATCGCGCCAAGATTTACGAGCGCCGTGAGATTCCCCGGCGAAAGCTGGAGCAGTTTTTGAAATTGTTTACGCGCAGCTTCGAGATCGTTTTTAGCGAATGCGGCGAGCCCGACTTCGGCAGCGGTTTTTACTTCGGGGGAAATTGCCGGCTTATCCGGCGAGTCCGGCACGACCAGCGGAGCAGGCGAAGGATGCGCTGGCGTTTTCGCGAATGTGACAGAAGTAAACAGCAGCAAAATCGCGAACACGAAAATTTTCACGAGTTTAATTTTCTGCGCCTAACTCGCGCGAACGCTCCGTCGCGGCACGAACGGCGCTGAGAAATGCCGAGCGGATTCCCGCCGCCTCGAGCGCCTCGAGGCCGGCGATCGTCGTCCCGCCGGGACTCGTGACCATGTCCTTGAGTTGCGCGGGGTGCATCTTCGTCTGCAAAACCATTTCCGCCGCTCCGGCAACAGTCTGTGCGGCGAGATCGAGCGCGAGTTCGCGCGGCAATCCCATCAGCACGCCCGCATCCGCGAGCGCCTCGACGACCACGTAAACATACGCCGGGCCGCTTCCGCTGAGGCCGGTCACAACATCGAGCAGCTCTTCTTTCACGCGAAATACTTTTCCGACTGCGGCAAAAATCTTTTCCGTCAGCGCCGCGTCATCCCCGGTCGCGCTCGCGCCAATGGCGTAAGCCGTCGCGCCTTTGTGAATGAGCGCGGGCGTGTTTGGCATCACGCGAACAAAGCGGATGCTGTCGCCGCCGTGCTGCTGCAGCGTGTGCAACGTCACGCCGGCTGCGATGGAAATCACGAGCTTGTTTTTCCCGCCGCGAATTTCCTGCAACGCGTCGGGGACATCGCCCGGTTTCACGCAAAGCAGCATGGTGTCTGCATCCGCGGCGACCTCGCCATTGCTCGCGCGCAATTGCACGCCGGTTTTTTTGGCGAGGGCTTCAGCCGCTTTCGCGTAGCGGTCGCTGACAAAAATGTCCTCGCGCGAAAACACGCCGGCTTTCAGCACGCCCTCGGCGAGCGCAGCGGCCATTTTACCGCAGCCGATAAATCCAAGTCTCATGGCGCCACTTTGAAATGCGCGCGCATTTTTCGCGAACGGAAAATCACGGGAAAAGCCCGCGGCTCTTTTTAGCGGCGAGCACGCGCTCGACGCCGATTGCCATTGCCGACATGCGATGCGGGATTTTCGCTTCACGCGAACGCTTGATCATCGCCGTGAAAGCCTGCTCGAGAATGCGGAAAAGTTTGTCCGCGATTTCCGTTTCGTTCCAAAAAAAGTTCTGCAATCCCTGCACCCATTCGAAGTAGGAAACAATCACGCCGCCGGCATTGCAGAGGATGTCGGGAATGACAAAAATCTCTTCCCAGCGATCGAACAGAATTCTGTCCGCATCCGGCGTCGTTGGGCCGTTTGCGGCTTCCGCGAGCACGCGGCATTGGAGCTTTGCCGCATTGCGCTCGGTGATCACGCCTTCGACTGCTGCAGGCACGAGCACGTCGCATTTTAGCGTTAGCAATTCATTCGCATTGATCGAGTCCGCGCCGTCGAATCCCGCGAGATTGCCGTGCTCGAGCGCGTGTTTTTCGGCAGCGTCGATGTCGATTCCTTTTTCGTTGTAAAACGCGCTGCTCGCATCGCTGATGCCGATCACTTTCATGCCGTCGCGATACGCGAGGCCGAGCGCGGTGACGGAGCCGACGTTGCCGAACCCCTGCACAACCGCAGTGCACTGATGCGGTGGCAATTTCAGCATGTTTAACGCGCGTTCGATCAGATAAACCACGCCACGCCCGGTCGCTTCACGCCGCCCGCTCGTCCCGCCGATCGACACCGGTTTGCCCGTGACGATTTCCGGCACGGCGAATCCGCGATAAACCGAATACGTGTCCATGAACCACGCCATGACCTGCTCGTTCGTTCCCATGTCCGGGCCCATGATGTCCACGTGCGGCCCGACGAATGGAATCATCTCCTGCATGTAGCGTCGCGACACAGCTTCGAGCTCGCGGCGCGAAAGCTCCGTCGGATTCAACGTCACTCCGCCTTTCGCGCCGCCATACGGCAGGCCGGTGAGAGCGCATTTCCAGCTCATCCACATCGCGAGCGCGGCGACTTCGCCGAGCGAGACGCCGGGATGAAAACGCGTGCCGCCCTTTGTCGGGCCGAGAGCGAGGTGATGCTGCACGCGATAGCCCTCGAAGACAGTGATGCTGCCGTCGTCGCGATGCACCGGCAGCGTTACCGCGATTGCACGCTTCGGCGCGATAAGCCGTGCACGGATGTTCGAGTCGAGGTTGAGATAATCGGCGAGAACGCGGAATTGCTCGCTCGCCATCGCGAACGTCGGATCCGCGTAGATTTGCAGCGTCGGGTCGGGCATTGCTTACATTTGTTTACACGGAATGCGCCGCGCTTTTGCGCGCATTATTTGCGGGAAAATTTACGGGCGACTAGGCGCGAGACATCGTGCACCTCGTCGATTTTTAGCAGCCAGGCTGCGCCGAAAAAAATCATCGCGCCGAATGCAATCGTTGCCAGCGTCACGATCGCCTTATGCGTAAAACCGATGTCAGCCAGATGCGGCAGAAAGAAGCGCTGCGCGCCGATGCAAACGAGCGCCAATGGAAAACCGGCTGCAGCGATTTTCGCCAGCGAAACGAGCAGGAATTTGGTCTCCAGCCCATTCACGTGACGCGCCATCAGCGCGTAAAGAATCGCGAAATTGATCATCGCGACGAGGCCGACGGAGAACGCGAGCCCGCGATGTCCCCAGTGCAAATTGAACGTGAAAATCTGGTTCAGCACGTAGTTCGTCAGGATGGAAAAAAAGCTGACCATCATCGGCGCGTTGCGTTTGTCGATCGCGTAAAAAGCGGGCGCGAGCACTTTGATGCCGGAGTAGGCGACGAGTCCCATCGCGTAAAATTTCAGCGCCGCGGCGGTTTGCAGCGTGTCGGTGTAAACAAAACGCCGCCGTTGAAAAATCAGCGAAATGATCGGCTCGGAAAAAAACCAGAGCCCGATTGCGCACGGGATCGTCAGCAAGCACGCGAGCCGGATGCCACGCGCGAGATTGTGCCGCACGCCCGGCATGTCGTTTAACGCTACGCAACGCGAAACAACCGGCAACGTCACGGTTCCAATCGCCACGCCGAAAATCCCGATCGGAAGCTGCATCAAACGGAACGCGTAGTTCAGCCAGCTCACCGGCCCGTTGCCGAGATGCGACGCGAAATTTCCATTCACCATCACGTTCACCTGCACGGCGCTCGCAGCGATGACGGCCGGGCCCATCAAAATCAAAATCTGCCGCACGCCCTCGTCACGCCATTGAAAATCGGGGCGAAAACGAAAACCGACTTTGTGTAGCGCGGGAAATTGCACGAAGAGCTGGGCCGCGCCGCCAATCAGCGTGCCGATCGAGAGCCCGACGAGCGACGCGGTGCCGTATTCCTTCGTGCCGAATTTCGGGTCGAGCATCCAGCCGAGCGCGACGCCGCCGATGATCGAGCCGAGATTGAAAAACGTCGATGCCATCGCCGGCATCCCGAAGACGTTTTTCGCGTTGAGCATTCCCATCACGAGCGCGGCGAGCGACACCAGCAGGATGAACGGAAACATGATCTGCGTGAGATGCACTGCGAGCTCGAACTTGCCGGGCGTCGCCTCAAAACCTTTCGCGAGCAGCCAGACGAGCTGTTTGGAAAATGCGATGCCGAGCAGCGTCACCACGCTCATGAATACGGCCGTCAGCGTTGCGACTTTATTCGCGAGCCGCCATGCCAACTCGTCGCCTTCGCCTTCGATTTTTTTTGAAAACGTCGTGATGAACGCCGTCGAGAGCGCGCCTTCGGCAAACAAATCGCGCAGCAAATTCGGTGTGCGAAACGCGACGATGAACGCGTCCATGTTTGCGCTCGCGCCGAACAGCGCCGCAAACACCTGCTCGCGAATCAAGCCGAGCACGCGCGAGCACATCACCGCGATGCCGACCGCGCCTGCGGCCTTCGTGTTTATTTTTCGATGATCGTTCATGTGGGTTCGGTGGCGGCTTTGCGCAGCCGGTCGTTAATCGCGATGCCGAGACCTTCGTCGGGCACCAATTCTGCGACGATTAAGTCAACGCCGCTTTCGTCGAGCTTGCGCATTTTGGCAAAGAGCGTCGCCGCAGCTTCGCGCAGATTTTGTGTCGGGCTCAGCATTTCGATGTGTTTAAAAAGCGCTGGATCTTGCGGTTTGTTCCATGCGAGCAAAGCGGACGTTTTATCCGCAATCCGCAATCGACAATTCGCAATCCGCAGTGGTGTGCGCGGGGCGTAGTGTGATTTTAGCTGACCGGGCGCGACGGGATTTTCAGTGCGTGAGACCAATTCGACTTCGCCGAATTCCGCGAGCTGTTCGCGCGTGACCGGGCCGCTGCGCAAAATTTCGATACGCGAATTTTGCACCGCGACGATTGTCGATTCCACGCCGTGCTGCGTTGTGCCGCCATCGATGATCAGCGGAATGCGTCCGTTTAACTCCGCCAAAACATGCTCCGCAGCAGTCGGGCTGATGCGGCCGAAACGATTGGCGCTCGGCGCGGCGAGTGGTTTGCCCAATTTCTGAATGACTGCGCGGAAAACCGGATGCTCGCTCATTCGCACGGCGACGGTTTGCAAACCGGACGTGACGATATCCGGCACGATGTTGCAACGCGGCAGGACAACCGTTAGCGGCCCCGGCCAAAATTTTTCGATCAGCTTTTTTACGAGCGGCTCATCGACAATCGTGACGCGCTCGAGCCAATCCAGATCCGGCAAATGCACGATGAGCGGATCAAAAAACGGGCGCTCTTTCGCCTCGAAAATTTTCAGCACAGCGTCCGGGTTCATCGCGTCTGCGGCGAGGCCGTAAACTGTTTCCGTCGGCAGCGCGACGACTTCGCCGCGTTCGAGAAGCTCCACGGCAAAATCCAATTCGTCTTTGCAAATGCGCGTCTCCATTGCGCGCTATTTCGTCAGCGCCTCGCGCGCGGCGATCACGCGCTGCGCGGCTTCGGTCGTGTCCGTGCCGAACGCGACGAGATGCCCCATTTTGCGGCCTTTGCGCGGCTGCGATTTGCCGTAGAGATGCAATTTTACCTCCGGGAAACGCAGCGCGGCGCTCCAGTCCGGCTCGCCCTTTTCCCACACGTCGCCGAGCAGGTTCGCCATCGCCACCGGGTGCAGCAATTCCGTCGAGCCGAGCGGCAGGCCGCAGACCGCGCGGAGCTGCTGCTCGAACTGGCTCGTCACACACGCGTCGAACGAGAAATGGCCGGAGTTGTGCGGACGCGGCGCGAGCTCGTTGATCAGCAGCGAATCATCCGGCAGCAGAAACATCTCGACCGCGAGCAGACCGACGAGATCGAGCTTTTCCGCGACGGCGAGCGCGAGTTCGCGTGCGGATTTTTTCACGGCTTCGCTGACATTTCCCGGCACGATGGTGACGTCGAGAATGTGATTGCGATGAATGTTTTCGCACACAGGAAAAGTCTCCATCGCGCCATCGATACCGCGCGCGACGATGACGGAAATTTCCTTCGTGTAGCCGATGAATTTCTCAAGCACCGAAAGCTCGCGAACCTCGATGGCCGCTGCATCCGCGGGCGATGCTATCTTTTGTTGTCCTTTGCCGTCGTAGCCGAATGACGCCGTTTTTAAAACCGCAGGCGCGCCGGTTTTTTCGAGTGCGGATGCAAGCACGGAGTTATCCGGCACACGTGCGAACGGCGCGAGCGGCAGTCCCGCGTTTTCCAAAAATTCCTTTTCCCGCAAACGATTCTGCGCGATGTGCAGCACGCGACCGGCGGGACGAACCTCGCAAAATTTCTCCGCGACCGCGACGCATTCGATCGGGATGTTTTCAAATTCGAACGTCAGCACGTCCACGCCTTTGGCGAAACGCGCGACCGCTTCGTGATCCTCGAAGGGGGCGGAGATTTCCACGTCGGCGAGCTGGCCGGTCGGCGAATCTTCGTCGGGACTGAACGTGTGAACGCGATAACCCATGCGGCGCGCGGCGATGGCAAACATGCGGCCGAGCTGGCCGCCGCCCATGACGCCGACCGTCGAGCCGGGTAAAAAAACGCGCTGCCCGATCATTGCAGCTCCGACGCAAGCGCATCGGCGGTTTGTTTCGCGCGAAATTTCTCCAGCGCCGCGCGCGTTTTTTCGTCGGTCAACGCGAGAATACTCGCCGCCAGCAGCGCCGCGTTCTTCGCACCGGCGGGGCCGATCGCGAGCGTGCCGACCGGGATTCCGCCCGGCATTTGCGCGATGGAAAGCAGCGAGTCCATGCCTTTGAGCGCGCGGCTCTCGACCGGCACCCCAAGCACCGGCAGCCACGTTTGCGCGGCGATCATGCCCGGCAAATGCGCCGCGCCGCCCGCGCCTGCGATGATCACTTTGATCCCGCGCCCCGCGGCTTCCTTCGCGAATTGCGCCATCAAATCCGGCGTGCGATGCGCGCTGACGACGCGGTGTTCGCTTGGCACGCCGAGCTCGTCGAGGATCTGCACGGCGTTGCGCATCGTTTCCCAGTCGGACTTGCTTCCCATGACGACGGCGACGAGCGGTTGCGGTTTCATTTGGCGTCGGGATTTTGCGGACGTGTTTTCGAGAGTAAAGAGGAAAACCGTGCTCACAGGTCGCGGTTGCGCATTCGGTGATTGCGACAGGGCCTGCGACTGATTACTGACTACTGAGATGCAATCCGGCCGCGAAAACATCGCCCTCATCGGCTTCATGGGCAGCGGCAAATCCTCCATCGGGCGCATGCTTGCCCGCAAGCTCGGCTGGGACTTTGCCGACACAGACCACCTCATCGTCCAGCGCGACGGGCGCGAGATCAGCGAGATCTTTGCGACGAATGGCGAAGCATTTTTCCGCGAACAGGAGCACGCCGCAATCGAGTCGTTGCGCGATAGCGGCCGGCACATCATCGCCACCGGCGGCGGCATCGTCACGCAGCCGGAAAACGTCACGCTGCTGCGTGAAATGAGCTTTGTCGTCTGGCTCACTGCGACCGAGGAGGTGATTTTCGAGCGCGTCTCGCGCAATACCAATCGCCCGCTGCTGCAGACGCCGAATCCGCGCGAAACCATCGCCGCGCTGCACGCCCTGCGCCTGCCGCTTTACGAAAGCGCCGCGCATTTTGCCATCGACACCTCGACGCGCTCGCACGCGGAGATCGCCGACGAGATCATCGCCGCGGCGCAGCGGCATTACGGCGTGGCGGATATGTAACTGCCCGGCCGGGTTGGAAACGCGCCGCAGCAGAAGCAAAGTCGAAAATCGCCACTGCAGACCGGTTCCCGCCGGGTGCAGAGCCATTCCCGCGAAGTGTGGAGAGGTTCCAGCGAAATGTAGAGCGTCTCCAGTGAAGTGTAGAGAGCTTCCAGCGAAATGTAGAACGTCTCCAGGGAAGTGTGGAGAGGTTCCAGCGAAATGTAGAGCGTCTCCAGTGAAGTGTGGAAAGCTTCCAGCGAAATGTAGAGCGTCTCCAGTGAAGTGTGGAGAGCTTCCAGCGAAATGTAGAGCGTCTCCAGTGAAGTGTGGAGAGCTTCCAGCGAAATGTAGAACGCCTCCAGCGAAGTGTAGAGAGCTTCCAGTGAACTGTAGAGCGTCTCCAGCGAAGTGTGGAGAGGTTCCAGTGGACTGTAGAGCGCCTCCCGCAGGCCGCAAAATGGCTTTTTTTGAACACAAACCCGTTTTTGGTCAAAAACAGACACTTTTTCACTGAAACAATCCAAGACACTCCTCTGTTTTCGTGCGAAAAGTAGCGGGTGAAAGAAGCTCTCGTCGCCCACGCGAAGGCGCTCGGTTTTGACGTCTGCCGCGTGGCACGTTGCACGCCGCCGCCGCATGCGGACGAGTTCCGCCGCTGGCTGGGCGAAGGGCGCGCGGGCGAGATGACCTGGCTGGAGCGAAACCGCGAGCGCCGGACCGATCCGCAGCGGGTATTGCCGGGTGCGACGTCGGTGGTTGTGCTCGCGATGAATTATTTCAAAAGCGGAAACCGGCAACCGCAGGCCGGAAAGATCGCGCGTTACGCGTGGGGCGACGATTACCACGATGTCATCGAACGGAAGCTGGATGCGCTGGATGATTTTTTAAAAACGCACGGCGGCGTCCAGAAATGTTACGTGGATACCGGGCCGGTTTTGGAGCGCGACTTTGCGGCGGTCGCGGGCATCGGCTGGCACGGGAAAAGCACGATGCTCATCAGCAAGGAAATGGGCACCTGGTTTTTTCTCGCGGAAATTTTGACCACGCTCGACATCGCGCCGGACGAGCCGGAGCGCGATCATTGCGGCAAATGCACGCGCTGCATCGACGCCTGCCCGACGGGCGCGATCACCGCGCCGCATCAACTCGATGCGCGCCGCTGCGTTTCGTATCTCACGATCGAGTTGAAAGGGAGCATCCCGGTCGAGTTGCGCCCGCTGGTTGGCGACCGCATTTACGGCTGTGACGATTGTTTAACGGCTTGCCCGTGGAATCGCTTCGCGAAAGCTTCGCACGAGAGCGCGTTCGACGTGCGCGAGACGACGCGCGGCTTATCGCTCACCGATTATCTCGCGCTCGATGACGCGCAGTTTCGCGCGCTTTTTCGCAAGTCACCGATCAAGCGCATCAAGCGCCGCGGATTTTTACGCAACGTCTGCGTCGCTCTCGGCAACGTCGGCACGGCGCGCGATCTGTTTCCGCTGGAACGCGCGGCGCACGATCCCGAGCCGCTCATCGCCGAGCACGCGCAATGGGCCATCGCGCGCATCTGTAATCGCGTTCGGGGCGGGTAGAATCTTGACCTCTGAGCGCTAAATGCTTTCTTACCGACAAAGTTTCTCCTTTTATCGACGCGCGCGAGTGCGCTCCACCTAAACAAAATGGGCAATCAAGAAAAGGCTCCGCCGGAAAAAGAAATCGTTCTCGATCTCGGCGACGTTCTCCAGCGTGTCCCCCCAGAATATTTGAAACCGGGGCCGCACGATCTGAAAAAGAAAATCCGTTTTAAATTCGGCGACATCGCGGATTTCATGGCGGCGGGTCGCACGACCATGCCGTTGTCGCGCCTTGCGAAAGTCTGCCCGGATGTTTTCAAACCCGAGGCGGGCGCGAAGGAGGACGTGAATGTTGTTTTCCCCTGGCAAAAAGTTTTCGGTCAGATTCCCGCGAGCGCTTTGAAAAACGACCTGCGCGCCGAGCAAAAGCCGCGCGTGGAAAATCGCCCGGCCATGCCGTTTGAGATGTTCCCGCCGCGCCGCCCGATGATCGAGCCGACAATGCCGCTGCCGTCGAATGCGAAAGCTTTGCCGGCGCAGGAAAAAATCGAGAGCAACGGCGAAGTCGAAGCGCTCGCGCACGGCGAGATTCATCTGAGCCTCGGAGCGATCATCGAGGAATTGCCGGCGGATTTGCGCGGCAAAATCGAGAAGCTCGTCGAGGAGCACATGCGCGTGATGTTGCCGCTGGAGCGCATCGAGCCGCAGCTCGCGTCGGGCAAAGTGGAAATCTCGATGAGCGAATTCATCACGGCGCTGCCGGAGACGTTCAAGGGCTTTTTCCACGCGAACGATCCGCGCAAGGTGGCGATCCCGCTCACGGAAATTTTTGCAAATCTGCCCGACCACGGCACGATCGCGCGCTCGAAAAGTGTGCGCGAGCAAATGGTCGCGCTTCAATTAACCAAAGCCTCGCAGGAAGCCGCTGCGAAGACGACCGATGAGCTTTCGAAAAAACTCGTCGAGGCCACCGCACAGATCGACAAGCTCTCGAAAGAGCGCGACGCGATGCTCAAGCAGCGCGAGGAACTTTCCACGCAACTCGCGCGGCTCAAGGAAGAGCTCGCCATGCGCGGCGAGCCGGATGCGGAGACCACGCGGCTTAGCGGTCTCGTGCAGCAAAAGGACACGCTTTTAAAGGAACGCGACACGCAGCTCATGCAGCTCAACGAGCGGCTCGACCTCGAGCGCGAGCAGCACATGGCGTTGGTAAAAGAGCGCGATAATGCGCTGCGCGAACGGCAGGAACTGGTCGATCAGGTTCATCAGCTCAAGGCCGCGCACCTCAAGGAAGTCGACGCGGTGTCGCATCGCAGCGACGCTGTCGTCAAGGGCAAGGACGATGCGCTTTCGCGTCTCGCCGAGTCGCTGGAGACGCAGAAAAAACAGCTCAAGAGTTTCACGTGGGAACGCGATAACGCGATTCGCGAGCGCGACGCCGCGGCCTCCGAGCTGGCGCAGTCGAAAGCCGAATACAAGAAGCAATCCGACGCGCTGCGGCAGACGCACAAAAAGCAAATCGAGACGCTGAGCGAGGATTACAACAAGCAACTCGGGCAGCTTTCCGCCGAGCACACGAAACAGATCGAGGCGCTGCGCGTGGATCACAAAAAGCGCGTCGATGCGTTCATGCAGGAGCGCACGCAGGCGCTGAACGAGCGCGATCAAATCAACGCGCAGCTCGCCCGCGCCCGCGAGGATCACGCGGCGCAGATCAAGAATCTCACCGCGGATTACAAGCGGCAGATCGATGCGCTGACCCAGGATCACAAAAAGACGCTGGATGCGATTTTGCACCAGCGCGACAACCTGACCAAGGAACGCGACAATCTGAACGCGCAGCTCGCGCAAGCGCGCGACATGCACAAAAAGCAGCTCGCGGCGATGCTGCAGCAGCGCGACGACATTGCGCGCGAACGCGACGTCGCGAGCACGCAGTTGCGGCAGCTCCGGGACGAGCACAAAAAAGGCGTGGAAACGCTGAACGCGAATTTTGCGAAACAGCTCGCCGCGGTGCGCGCCGATCACGAGAAGGAAATCGTTTCGCTAAACAAACTGCGCGACGACATCAATCGCGAACGCGAGGCGCTGGCGACCGAACTCGTCGAGTCGGAGAAAGATCACCAAAAACAAATCGAGATGCTCGCGGGCGACCATCGCAAGCACATTGCATCGCTCGAGGAGGATTACAACAAACGCGCCGCTGCGCTCAACGAACAGCGCGAGGAAATCGTCCGCCAGCGCGACGCGACCGCGACGGAGTTGCAGCAGACGCGCGAGGACCACAAGAAGCTCGTCGAGTCGATCAATGAGAGACACCGGCAGGAACTCGACGCGATTACGCTCGATTACAAAAAGCGCTCGGATGAATTGAGCCAGCAGCGCGACAGCGTTATCGGCGAGCGCGATTCCGTCGCGTTCCAGCTCGCGCAGGCAATCGAGGCGCACAAAAAGCAGGTCGATCTGCTCACCGCGGATCATCGCAAGCACATCGAATCGCTCGATCATCAGCGCGATCAAATCATCGGCGAGCGCGAGCAGCTCGCGGCGCAGCTCGTCGCGCTGGAACAGGCGCACAAACAGCAGCTCGAGCAGATCCGGCTCGATCAGCATGAGCAAATCGAAGGTCTGACCGGCGAACACAAAAAACAGGTCGAGTCGCTGATGCAGGAGCAGCAGACGCAGATCGCGGAGCTTCGCGCCGAGCACGAAAAAGCGGTCGCCGCTTTGAACCAGCAGCGCGCAAACGTGGAGCGCGAAAAAGGGGACGTGCTCGCGCAATTGGCGCAAACAAAGGAAGACCACAAAAAAGCGCTAGCCGCCGCAGCCGACGAAACGAAGCGCCAGCTCGAATCGCTCTCACAAACGCATCGCGAAAAAACAGACGCGCTCATGCTCGAGCAGCGCCGCGAACTGGAGGTTTTACGCACCGAGCATCAGCGCCAGCTCGAAACTGCCAAGGCGCAGCGCGAAGCGATCATTCGCGAAAAAGAGCAGGTGCTCCGCGATCTCGCGCAAGTTCGCGAAGACCACAAAAAAGCGCTCACCGACGCGCAGGAAAACTACCGGCAGCAGGTCGACGCGTTGAAACAGGCGCAGAAGAAACAAATCGAAGCGCTCGCGGCCGACCAGAAAAAGCAGATCGAACTTTTAAACCAGAAACAGCAGGAGCAGCGCGCCGCGCTCATCGGCGAGAAGGAACAGGTCGTCGCACAACTCGCGCAAACTCGCGAAGCGCACAAACAGGAACTCGCCGCCGCCGAGCAGCGCACCCGGGAACAACTCGCGTCGCTTGAACTGACGCACAAGCAGCGGCTGGAAGCGCTTTCCGCCGATCACAAAAAACAAATCGACGCGCTCAATGCGAAGCATCACGAACTGCGGCTCGCGTTAACGCAAGAGAAAGAGCAGATCGCCGCGCAGCTCGCGCAGGCGCGAAACGATCACAAAGCCGCGCTGCAAGTCGCTGACGAAAAAGCGCGGCAACAACTCGCCGAGCTCGACCGCAAGCATGACGTGCAGCTCGAAAAGTTGGGCGCCGAGCACCAGAAACAGATCGATGCGCTCAATCAGAAACTGCACGAGCAGCGGCTGACATTGACGCAGGAGAAGGAGCACGCGCTGGCCCTGCTCTCGCAGGCGAAGGAGGAGCACAAGAAATCGCTTTTAGCGGAGGAGGAAAAAGGGCGGCAGCATCTCGCGAAACTTTCGCAGATGCACAAGCTGCAAATCGAGGCGTTAACAAACGATCAGCGCAAACAAATCGAAGCGGTCTCGCGCGAGAAAGAGAAAATCGCCGCGGAACTCGCGAAGGCGCGCGAAGAACAACGCGAAGCGCTCGCAGCCGCAGCCGAGCAACAGAAAAAACGGCTTGAGGCAATCACGGCCGATTTCAAGAAACAGCTCGACGCCCTTTCCCAAAAACACGCGCTGGAGATCGAGGCTTTGCGCGCCGAATCGGCGAAGCAGGCGGAGACTTTTGCCAATGAACGCGCCGCGTTTGCCCGCGAAAAAGAAGCGCTCAACGCGCTGCTGAAAACAACTCGCGAAGAAAACGAGCGGAAGATCGCGGCCTTGCAGATCGAGCACGAAAAGCAGGTTGTGACGATTAACGATCACCACGCGCGCGAGCTCAAGACGATGTCCGACGATGCGCGCGAGCACATCGGCTCATTGACGCTGCAACGCGACGACTTGATGCGCGAGCGCGATACGGCTTCGTTCCAGCTCACGCAAGCCGTCGAGGCGCACCAAAAGCAGCTCGATATTTTAAACGCGGATCACGCGCGCCGGCTTGGCGAAGTCACGCAGCAGCGCGATGACTTGATCCAGGAGCGTGACAAGCTTGTCGCACAACTCGACGCCGCACGCGCCGAGCACAAGCAGCAGTTCGAATCGCTCGCCGAGGCGCACCGGCACCAGTTGGCGACGCACGACGCCGAGCATCAGCGCCAGCTTTCGCTCGTCATCGAGCAGCGCACCGGGATCGAGCGCGAGCGCGATGAACTGGTGCAACAACTCGCGCAAACCCGCGAAGCGCACAAAAAACAAGGCGAGCTGCTCTCGCAGGATCACCGAAAACAGCTCGAAACCGTCGAGGCGAATCATCAGGCGAAACTGCGCGCGCTTTCCGATGAACATCAAAAGCAAATCGAGATTGTCACCCGCCAGCGCGATGAAATTGCCGCGGAAAAAACCGCGCTGGTCACTTCGTTAAACAAAGCAAACGAGGATCACCAGCGGATCGTCGAGTCGTTGCGACAGGATCGCGACCAGCAAATCGAAGCGCTGCGGAATGGCCACGCAAAACAGCTCGATGCATTGCGCGCGCAACACGAGCAAACGATTCGTGAGCGCGATAAAATCGCCGCCGAACTTTCGCAGGCGCGCGATGCGCACGCCGCGGACCGCGAGGCTTTGCTCGCCGAAAGCACACGCATCGCGGACGAATTGGCCGACACGAATGCGCAGCATCAAAATCAAATTCAGGTGCTCACGGCGAAACACGGAAACGAAGTAGCCACGCTGCGCCAGGAGCACGAAAAGGCGCTTGCGAATGCGGTGCATCAGCGCGAAGCCATCATTCGCGAACGGGACGCGCTCGCCGCGGATTTGCACGCTGCACGCGAAGATCACGCGAAAAAATTCGATGCGGTCATCTCCCAACGCGATACCGCGACGCGCGACCGCGAGGAGTTGCTGGAAATTTTCAACCAGGCCGCCGAGGACCACGAAAAAGCGCTGTCCGATGCAAAGGCAGATCGCGAGAAGCTCGCCGCGGAACTCGCGCGTGCGCGCGAGGAACACGAGAAGCAACTTGCCACTGCGCATGCGGCGACGGAAAAAACGAGCGCGGAACTCACGCGCGTGCGCCGCGATTACAAAGGTCAGGTCGAGCAACTCAGCGAACAATTGCTCGGACTCACGCGCGAGCGCGACGAAGTCACCGCGCATTTTGCGAAAACGACAGAGGATTACCAAAACGAGCTACAAGCGTTGACACAGCAGCGCGACGCAATTGAGCGCGAACGCGAGAAGGCTTTGGCTGAAATGGCGCAAAGCAAAGACCAGCGCTTGCGGCAAATTTCGCAACTCGAGCAGCAGTTGCACGCAGTCAGCGAACAGCGCGATGCGCTGGCGCGGGAGAACGAGCAAACGGTCGCGCGCTTGAACCAGGCGCTTGCGGAGCAGCGCCAGCAACTCGCGGCGCTCGAGGAAAATCACAAGCAGTCGCTTGCCGATGCGAATGCGCAGCGCGACCGCGTGGCAAAGGCCGCGGACGAATTGCACGCGCGGCTTTTGGCTTTGACGAACGAGCGCGACGAAATCGCGAAAACGCGTGAGCAAATCGCAGCGGAGCTTTCGGCGACTGTTGCGAAGTTCGAGGAGCAACTTCGCGCGGCGGCGGGCGAGCATGCGAAGCGTGCGATTGCGTTGCAGCACGAGCGCGACGAATTCGCGCAGCGTTTGCAAAGCGAAATCGACGCGCGCCGGCAACAAATCGAATCGCTCAAGGCCGCGCACGCGAACGAACTCGCGACTGCTGCCGCGGAACGCGAAAAACTCGCGGCGCAATTGTCCGATGCGCAGCGCGATCAAAGCCGGCAAGTCGACGATCTTGCGAAGGAACGCGACGCGCTCGCGGCAGCGCGCGACAAGGCGGTGCAGCAATTGCGAGAACTGCGGAAGGAATCGAAAGAGCAGGCGGATGCGCTTAGCAAGCAGTTGTATAATGTTTTCGAAGAGCGCAAAGCCGCGCTCGCCGAACTCGACGCGACGCGCGAAGATGCGACGCAACGCATCGCGGCTCTCAACGCGGAATTTGAAGAGCAGGTCGAGCAAATCGCGGAGAGCCGGGACCAGCTTACCGTTCGCATCGTGCAAATGGAAAATGCGCAGCGCCAGCAGATCGAAGCGCTACGCGCCGAATATGAGCAGCGCATGGCGGAGCTGCGCAACAACGCCGGCCAGACTGCGCGCGAGAAGGAACAGACGCAGGCGGAGCTTGCGAAATCGCGCGAGCAGCAGAAACAGGCGGAGCAAACGCTCGCCGGGTTGGAGCGTGTTCGCGAAGAGCAGCAAAAGCAGATCGATGCGCTCAATGGCGACCGCCAACAGATGAGCGCGCAAATTTCAAAACTCGAAAATACGCATCGCGAAGAAGTGCAAAAATTGAACGCGGAATTCGAAAAACGCGTGGCGTCATTGAGCGCGAACAGCAGCGAAGCGGCGCGCGAAAAAGAAAGTGCGCTGGCTGAAGCTGCGAAGGCGCGCGCGGAACACGACGAGATTTTGCGCAAACAGGAGACGCTCGCGAGCGAGCTTGAGCAGCTCAAGCGCGACTACGAGCAGAAACTCGAGGACGCGAAGCAGGCGCACATTCAGGAGCTCGGAAATTTACGCGTGCAGCTCGACAAGGCGACGCGCGGCAAGGACGACGGCTCGAAAAAAATCGCGCAAGCCATGGCGGAAAAACAAAAGGAAATCGACGCGCTCACGCGCACGCGCGACCAGCTTCTCAACGAAAAAGATGCGGAGCTCGCGAAGATTCGCGGCGGTCAACAACAACTCGATCAGGCGCTCGCGGACGAGCGCAAACGCGTCGCCGACTTGCGCGAGCAAATGACGGAGCTAAAGCGTGAGCGCAAACTGGAGGCGAATGCGCTGGCCGAAAATTTCAACGCGTTGATGCGCGAGCGCGACCAGCTTTTGACGAAGCTGCAGGAGGAAATCGCCGAGCACAAATTGCACATCGAGAAAATGAACGTCGATCGCGACGCCGCGCTGCAGCAAGCTCTCGCGGACGCGCGCGAAAAGCACGAGGAGCGCGCACACCAGGTCGAGGAATTGATCCGCGTGCAGGAGGAACTCGCGAGCCAGCGCGATGAAGCGCTGCGAAAAATCGAGGAGCTCACCACCGAGCGCGATGCGATCATTCGCGAACGCGAAGAGCTGATGAACCTGCCGCGCGTGCGCCCGATGAACGTGCCCCCGCCGTCGATCGGCGGCGAGAAATAGCACGCGTTATTTCCGCAGCAGCTTCATGTCGCGGAGCGCCTGCTGCGCGAAATAGCTCTCGGGATATTGCGCGACGACGTTTTCGTAAGCACGTTTCGCGTCGTCGATTTTTCCTTTTGCGCGGAGCAGATTTGCCTGCGCGAGCGCGGCGATCGGCGCGCTGTAGCTATCGGGAAATTTCGTCGTGACCTGCTGATACGTGTCGGCGGCTTCGTCCGTTTTTCCCGCGGCCTCGAGCGTTTGGCCTAGACTGAGCCAGCCGGTGCTCGCCAGCGGATGCTTTTCAAACTGTTGTGTAAACGTCCGCAATGCCGCGATTGCGTCGTCATATTTTTGATCGTCGCGCAGTTGCTTCGCGAGCAGCAGATAGGCGTCGCCTGCGGCAACGGTGCGCGGATATTTTTCGATCACCTGCCGGTAATCTTCCGGTTTCGCAGCCTGCGCAAGCGCAGTGCTGGCAGCGGCGGCGCGTTGCTCGGACGTGTATTGGTAGGTCGCGAAGATGACGAGCGCGGCGATGACCAGACCGGCATAAAGGATGATTTTGCTTTTGTGTTGTTCCCAAAAAACGTGCGCTTCGAAGGCGTGATCGGGGGCGACTTCAGACTCGGTCGGCATAAGTCGCGGTAAAGTTCCAGAGCAGCCGCATAAAGACAAGGATTTTGGCGCAAAATGCGTTGCCCGCGGCGCACTCCGCACGTATAAAGGCGGGCTCCACTTTTATGGGAAAACAATACAATAAAGTCCTCAAGCGCCGCCGTCTCAAAGCATATCGCGACCGGAAAAAAGAAGCAGCGAAAGCCGCTGCGAAGCCGAAGCCAAAAGCACGTGCGAAAAAAACCGTTGCTGCTCCCGCCGAGTCCGCCCCCGCGGCTTAATCCTGCGGCGCGAACTCGCGCCAATCTGTCGGTCTTTTTTTAACCACCCGTGTATACCCAAAACGAAAAAGTCGAAAAAATAAATGTGGCCGAGGAGATGTCGAAGTCGTTTCTCGACTACTCGATGTCCGTCATCATCTCGCGCGCGCTGCCCGATGCGCGGGACGGCCTGAAGCCGAGCCAGCGGCGCATTCTTTACGCGATGCATGATCTGTCGCTGTTCCCCAATCGGCAGCATCGTAAGTGTGCGAAGATTTGCGGCGATACTTCGGGAAACTACCACCCGCACGGCGAGGCGGTGATTTATCCGACGCTTGTTCACATGGCGCAGCCGTGGGCGATGCGCGAGAGGCTCGTCGACGGGCAGGGAAATTTCGGCTCGGTCGAGGGCGACCCACCGGCGGCGATGCGTTATACCGAGGCGCGCATGACGCATCTCGGCGCGGCGTTGATGGAGGACATGGACAAAGACACAGTCGACTTTGTCCCGAACTACGATGAGACGCGCACGGAACCGACGGTATTTCCGGCGGCGTTTCCGAACCTGCTCGTCAACGGCGGCACCGGCATTGCGGTCGGCATGGCGACGAACATTCCGCCGCACAATCTCGGTGAAATCATCGACGGCATCTGTGCGCAAATCGACGACCCGGACATCACGATCGAGGGCTTGATGCAATTTGTGAAGGGGCCGGATTTTCCGACCGGCTGCATGCTGTGCGGGCTCGCAGGCATCAAGCAATATTTTCAAACTGGCCGCGGAAGTTTAAAAGTTCGTGGCAAAGCCGGCGTCGAGGAACTCAAGGGTGGTCGCGAGCAAATCGTCATCACCGAGATTCCGTATAACGTAAACCGCGCGACGCTCGTGGAGCGAGTCGCGCAGTTGGTGAACGAAAAAATCCTCACCGACATTTCTGCAATCCGTGACGAGTCGGACGAAAACACGCGTGTTGTCATCGAGCTTAAGCGCGATGCGAACCCGAAAATCGTCATCAACAATCTCTACAAGCACACCGCGCTCGAATCGTCGTTCGCGGTGACGATGCTCGCGATCGATCACGGCAAACCGAAGCTGCTTTCGCTAAAGGAAGCGATCGCGTGCTTCATCGAGCATCGGCGCGAAGTCGTGTTGCGCCGCACGCGTTTCCTTTTAAAACAAGCGGAAGATCGCGCGGAACTGCTCGAGGGTTATCTCATTGCACTGGCGCGGATGGATGAATTCATTCGCATCATTCGCGAATCGGCAAATCGCGACGAAGCACGCATCAAGCTACTCGCGTTTGAATTCACCCGCCGACAGGTCGAGCAGATCGGCATTTTGATCCGCAGCGATGCGCGGCTGGTCGATGGTCAGTATCAATTCAGCGAACGCCAGGCGAACGCGATTCTTGATTTGCGGCTGTATCAACTCACCGGGCTCGAGCGCGAAAAAATCATCACCGAATACAAGGAACTGATTGAGACGATCAAAGACCTTGTCGACATCCTCGCGAAAGAAAAACGCGTGATGAAAATCATCAAGGACGAACTTGCCGAGGTGAGAAAGAAATGGGCCACACCGCGTCTAACGCAGCTCGTTCCCGACGAAGGCGAGATCAACATGGAAGATCTCATCGCGAACGAAGGCACGATCATCACCATCACGCATGGCGGCTTCATCAAACGCACCGCCGTCAGCTCGTATCGCGCGCAACGTCGCGGTGGAAAAGGCGTCATCGGCATGCAAACGCGCGAAGGCGCGACCGAGGCGGAGGAGGGTGATTTCGTCGAACATCTTTTCACGGCGACCACGCACGATTACCTGATGTTTTTCACGCAGCAGGGCCGTTGTTACGTCGAAAAAGTTTACGAAATTCCCGAGATGGGTCGCGCGGCCAAAGGGCGCTCGATCGCCAATTTCCTCGAGCTGCGCAGCGACGAAAAAATCGCGGCGACGATCCGGATTCAATCCAATGTTACCGGCACCGGCGCAAATGTCGTGGACAACACATGGGATGAAAACCTGCACGTCGTCTTCGCCGCGCGTTCGGGCATCGTCAAAAAATCGAATCTCTCCGATTTTAAAAACATCCGCAAAGGCGGCATCATTGCCGTGCAAATCGAGGAAGGCGATTGCCTCATCAACGCAAAGCTCACGAGCGGTCATGACGAAATCGTTTTGATCACGAAAGACGGCATGAGCATTCGCTTCAGCGAAGAACAACTGCGCGATCAGGGCCGCAACACCGTTGGCGTATGGGGCATCCGGCCGGAGAAACGCGATCACGTCGTGGACATGGCGCTCGTCAACAACGATGCGATGCTATTGGTCGCGGGCGAAAACGGCATCGGCAAACGCACCGCATTCGAGGAATACCGTCTCCAGTCACGCGGCGGCAAAGGCATCATCACAATGAAGACCGGCGAAAAAACCGGCGATGTTGTCGGTGCGCTCACCGTGCGCGACACCGACGAGCTGATGTTGATCACGAACAAAGGCCAGATGGTCCGCACGCGCGTGAAAGAAATCCGCGAGACGGGCCGCAACGCGCAAGGCGTAAAATTGATCGACTTGAAAGGCGGCGAAAAGCTGCAAGCCATCGCGCCGGTCGTCAGCCAGGAAGAAGAAGATAGCGTCGAAAACGTCGAGAGCTAGCGCGCCTACGCACAATCGCGCATTGGCACGCGAACCGCTTTTTGAGACGGTGTGCGGAAGTTTCCTGTCATGCTGTCTTTGTTTCTCGCGCCCCTGATTGCGTTGGGCGGAATCATTCCGCTCATCGGCGAACCGCCGGGAATGCCGGAAGTCGGCAGCACGCAAATCGCGTTCGGTCGCTGGGGTCCGACTTCGATCAAATACAACGGCACCGAGTTTTTGTCGGACGGCTGGACTTATATCGATTACGCGAAATTCAAAGATACGAGCGGAAACGTCAGCGACGGAAGCAACACCAGCACGACCACGACAGTGGACACGGACAGCGGTGTCGTTTCGCAAACTTATCCGTGGGGAATTGTGAAAACGAAATACGAAACAGCGGGTTCGCGCGTGAACATGACCGTTTCGATTCGCAACGACTCGAGCAAAACGCTGGCGAGTTTCATGTTCATAATGCCGCGATTGCAATTCCCGCAAAAGCCCGCGGAATATGACGGCAACACGCCGCTGCTCGCGCACAATGCCGGCGAGCCGACCGCAGTGCCGATGAGCTACGGCAGCGGCACGATGGTGTTTGCGAATGAAGATGTCACACAGCCGTTGATCGCCGGTTTTCCGTGGGCGCTCGACCGGCCGACGAGCACGATTTTTCCGCTGATGGTGAACACCGGACGCGACGGTCGCTATCCGCCGAGTTTGCCTTTTGTCGATCGTCCGATTGTGTCCGGCGCGACGCTGCAATTCACGCTGTCGCTGCGGTTCGGCCCCGCTGGCTCGACGCTGGCGACGCTCGCGAACGATGTGTTTCAAAATTTCGCGACGGCGTTCCCATTCAAGCTGCAATGGAGCGACCGCCGTCCCATCGGCTCGCTATTTCTCGCGACCTCCGCAACCGGCTGGCCGAAAAATCCGCGCGGATGGTTCGGCGACTCATCCATCGACGTGACGACATCGAGCGGCGTGGCAGCGCTGCAAAGCCGCCTGCTTGCGTATGCCGATAGCAGCATCGCGATTTTGAAATCAATGAACGCGCAAGGCGCGATCACGTGGGACGTCGAGGGCGAGCAGTATCCGCACGCGACCACTTACATCGGTGATCCGCGCATCGCGGAAAAACTCGCGCCCGAACTGGAGGGAGTGCTCGATCGTTACTTTCAAAAATTCCGCGATGCCGGCTTGCGCGTCGGCGTCACGTTGCGTCCGCAACAATTTGCCGTCACATCGGGCGGCGCGTCGCAAAACGAAGTCACCGACCCGGCGCAGCAGCTCATCGACAAAATCACCTATGCGAAAAATCGCTGGGGCTGCACGTTGTTTTACATCGATTCGAATGGTGATCCGAATGACCCGATCGACGCCGCATTCATCGAGCGCGTCGCAGCCGCATTCCCCGACGTGCTGCTGATTCCCGAATCGCAAAACACGCGCTACTACTCGACCACCGCACCGTATGACGAATTGCGCATGGGCGTAACCGGCACACCGGCAAGCGTGCAGCGCATTTATCCGGGCGCTGTCACGGTGCTGAATATCGCCGACGGCGACCTCGACGGAAAACACGATGCGGTGCTAAGCGCAGTGCGACGCGGCGACATTCTGCTTTTTCGCGCGTGGTTCAACGATTCCGCGAACGCGAAAGTCAAAGCCATTTACGACGCTGCGGCGCAAAATTGATCGCGGCTTGCCCGCTCATTTGTCATCCATTGAGCGATGTCAAAACTCGACGAAGGTCTCGCCAAAGCCGGCATCGCGGGCGCGCAGAAACATTTGTTTGTCTGCATCGGGCCGGACTGCTGCGACACGCGCGATGGCGAGGCGCTGTGGGAATTCATCAAGCAGCGTGTGCGTGAAACGCAGATCAGAGTGATGCGCACGAAAGCCGCCTGCTTCCGCATTTGCACCGGCGGACCGTGGCTCGTCGTTTATCCCGACGGCATCTGGTATGGCGGCGTCACGCCTGAACGATTCGAGCGCATTTTGCAGGATCATTTGATCGGCGGCGAACCTGTGCGCGAGTGGATTGCGGCGCGGAATGATTTAAAAACGGAAGAGTCGTAGCCTCTGGCGCGCGGATTGCTTTCCATCAGCCATGCCGGAGCCCAGTTTCAAAATATGCATGGCGATCAGCGCCACCGTCGTCGCGGCGACTTGCGCGCTTTTTTGGCCGCGTGATGACAAACCCGAAATTCCCGCGCCCGCCTCGCCTGCGCCGGTCCACGCCGCTGCCGCGAAGCCGGAGCCGAAACCCGAAGTCGCAAAAACGGAATCGAAAACCGAGCAGCCGCTCGCGCTCGATCTCACCAGTGCGATTCGCGAAAACCGCATCCGCGTCGAATTGCGCGGCAATGGCAAGGACAAGCTGGCTTTCGTCGCGCATAACAACGGCGCGCAACCGATTCGCCTGCATCTCGCAGCCGGACAGCTTTTCGCTTCGGATAAATCAACGGTCGCACTCGCACGTTCGCGCGACATCCAGGTCGAGCCGAATGCGCGCAAAAACGAAGACCTGCCGACGGTCGCGACGACCGCCGCCGCGCCAATCGGCGATGCCACCTTCAATCTCTCAGCCACAAAACTGCCGCGCCTCGACGCGTTCCTAGCATACGTTGACGAGCATCCTGAGATTCCGCTCGCCGCAATCCAGACCGCGACGCTCGCGCTTACGGAAAACCTGCCCGTCAGCGCCTTTGCAAAATTCACCACGCCGGACGGCGGCGCGAAAAGCCAGCTCGACACCAGCGCGTTCAAGGCCGACACGAGCGACATCATCGCCGCGCTCATCGCGTTGCGCGACTCCGGGCTCGATCAGAAACTCGCTCTCACCATTGATCCGCAGCTCAAAATCGAAGCGATGATCGATCCGCTCGCGCACGCCCTCGCGTTGCGCTACTACAGCATCGGCGACGAGTGGGCGTATTGGAAAAACGAGCTGCTCACGGGCAATCTCGCGACGCGCCACTACGCGCTTTACGGCATCGCGCGCTTTTATCCCGACGTTGCCGTGCAAATGCTGCCAACGTGGGCGCGCGCTGCACACACCAGCACGATCTTCCGCACCTCCGCGATCCAGGCGCTCGCGGAAACGCAGCGTCCCGAGGCGCTCACAGCGTTGCGCCAGCTCGAGACCGAACTCGGCGCTGCCACCGACCTCGGCAAAACCGCGCACATCGCCGCGAACTACCTCGACACGCAGTTCACCAAATCCCCGGTGACAAAAATCAGCATCGCCTTCCGCGCGTCGAAACCGCTGCCCGAGCAAAAACCGGCGATCGCAGCGACGAACTGATCGTTTCAAACGAGCAGCTTTTGCCTCGCGGATTGTTGAACGCGCTGGCAGCATCGCGCGATGATTCCGGCTGAACCGCCACGCTTGCGCGCGTTGCGCATATTGCTCGTGCTCGACGCGACAGTGCTTTTTTTGCTCGGCCTGCTTTTGATCGTCGCGCCGCGGCAGGTGGAAATCGCGTTTCACTTTGCCGATCTGCCGGCTGGCGTGAGTTATCTCATCGGGTTGTGGGGCTGCGTGTTTGCGACGATGGCGATCGGTTACGGCGTGGCGGCGCTCGATCCGCTGCGGCATGCGGTGTGGGTGCAGGTCGGCATCGCGCGTGGGGCGCTGGAGTGCATTTTCGGTGTGATCAGTATAGCGCGCGGGATTGTGACGTGGCAGCAGGCCGGCTTCGGCATCGTGATCGCGGCGTTCATTACGATCGCCTACGCGGCTTTGTATCCGCGAAAATGAATTTCGTGTCGATTCTTCTGCTTGCGGTTCTTGTTGTTTTTGGAGGCGGCTATGCGCTGGGACGCGCGTTGTTTGAGAAATCGAAGAATCGCGAGGTCGCGGCGATTCTCTGCGGTTTCGCGGCGTTGTTCGTTGTCTCGGCGATTGCGTTTGCCGGTTGCGTCGCCGCTTTCAGCAAAATCTGATGAGCAAGCCGCCGATTCCATCGTGGCAATGGTCGATGATCATCGCGCCCGGCGCGGTGAGTGTGGCGATGACGGCGTTTGGAAAAATGCTGCCGCGCGACCAGGAGATCGTGCCGAGCATCATCGGCGTGCTCGCTGCGTTGCTGCTGAGCGTAGTCGTTTCGTTTTTCCTCATGCGCCGCGCGGAAAGTGTCGGGCAACTGATCGGCTTCGGAATGCTGCTGAGCGTCGGTCTCGCGATTCTGAATTTCGCAATCGCGTTCGCCGGCTGCGCTGCGATGAATCCGCACATGGATTTCCGATGAGCCTCGCTTTCATCAGCGAAACTCTGCTCAAGCGCACGACGAGCCGCTGCCCGACATGCCACGCGGCGTGCCCGGCGGAAGTCTGGAAAGTGAGCGAAGGCAAGCAGGCGAAAATTTTCTTCAAGCGGACTTGCGCGGACCATGGCGCGACGACGAACTGCATCAGCTCGGACGCGCGTTTTTACTGGCTGGCGCAGGGCGATCCGCAAAACGCCTGTTGCGGCGGAAAAGCGTGCTGCGCGGATGAGAACGGCGCGGACGGCACGCTCGGGCGAAATGCGAACGTCAATTTAGCCACGGATGAACACGGATTGAACACAGATCAGAAAAAATCCGTGTCGCATCCGTTTTCATCCGTGGCTGATATCCCCGCTCGTTTTGAACAACTCAGCACCTGCCTTGCGCTGATCGAGATCGTCAACTCGTGCAACCTCGCGTGCCCGACGTGCTACGCCGATTCGCCCGTCGGCGCGAGCGGCGCGAAGCTCGACGCCGTGCCGTTCGATGATCTCAAAACGCGCATCCAGGGGGTGATCGATCGCAAAGGCGGCATTGAGATTTTGCAGCTCTCCGGCGGCGAGCCGACGCTGCATCCGCAGTTCTTCGAGCTGGTGCAATGGGCGCAGGCGCACGAAAAAATCGATTACCTTTTGCTCAACACAAACGGCGTCCGCATTGCGAACGACGACGCCTTTGCCGACCGGCTCGCGAAGACGTTTCGCTACGGGAAATTCCAGCTCTATTTGCAGTTCGACGGCGTGCAGGAAAACGGCCAGCGCGAATTGCGCGGCGGCGATTTTCGCGCGATGCGCGTCCGGGCGATCGAGCGCTGCGGCGCTATGAACCTGCCGGTGACGCTCGCGATGACGGTCACGCCACAGAATCTGCCGCACCTCTGGGACACGATCGAGTTCGGGCTAATATTCCCGCACGTCCGCGGCGTCGCGTTTCAGCCGAGATTCGAGAGCGGGCGCATTCCGATCCAAAATCCAAAATCGGAAATCCCAAATCTAAACACCGCCGACATCATCCTCGCTGCCGTCGAGCAATCGCGTGGCAAACTACGCTACGAAGACTTCACGCCGCTCCCGTGCGGCGACCCAAACTGCGCGACGATCGGTTATTTGCTCAAGACCGCCGCCGGCGTCCGCTCGATCAGCGACTTCGTCAACTTCGCCGACGTGCAGGGTTTTCTCCGCGATAAAGTCCGCTACTCACTCGCCGATCTCTCGCGCTGCGGCTGCGAAAACGAGCCGCTCGGCGAACTGCTGCACGCCTTCGAGATGGATGAGACAAACACGTTCCGCCTTTTCATCAAGCCATTCATGGACGCGTGGACGTGGGACGAAGACCGCATCGACCGCTGTTGCACGCACGTCATCCGCCCCGACGGGAAGCTGGATTCGTTTTGCCGGTATTATTCCGGCTTCGACAAATGACCGCGTCGCCCTACGGCTTCCTGATGCTCGTGGGCATCGGCGTGAGCATTGCGTTCTGGCGACGGGTCGCCAAGCGTGATGACCGGCTGATGCTCATTTACATCGCCGCGCTCACCGGCGCGTTTCTCGGCGCGAAGCTCATTTACATCGCGGCGGAAGGCTGGCTGCACTTCGGCGCGCCGGATATGTGGCTGCAACTTGCGACTGGAAAATCGATCCTCGGCGCGCTCATGGGCGGATTCGCCGCGGTCGAGATCGCGAAAAAATACACCGGCTACCGCAGCGTTACCGGCGATTGGTTTGCGACCATCGTGCCGGTGAGTGTCGCGATTGGCCGCATCGGCTGTCTGCTGCACGGCTGTTGCCTCGGCGAAATCTGCGAACCGGCGCAGTGGTGGACGCTGCGTGACGCCACGGGCGTTCCGCGCTGGCCGGCGGTGCCGATCGAAATCGCGTTCAATCTTCTTGCCGCCGCGACCTTTCTCATCCTGCGCCGAAAGCGCTTGCTCACCGGCCAGCATTTTCATCTCTACATGATCGCCTATGGCCTGTTCCGCTTCGCGCACGAATTCGTCCGCGACACCCCGCGAGTCGTCCCCGGCATCTCCGGCTACCAAATCGCCGCGCTCGTGCTCGCGCTCATGGGCGCAGTTGGCTTTTTGATTCGGCAAAAACGGGCGATTGATGAGAAAGCGGAGGGCGCTGTCACGGTTCGCGACGCTTTGGCCGCAAAACCGTAGCTCTCCACGTCACAAGCATAACTTTGTTTACCTCAAACAAACCTAACTAGATTCAAGAACATCCACGCTGCGTTACTTCCGAGGCTGCATCATCTGCTGCTTGCGTTGCAGCACGGCTTCGAGGTTTTGCTGCGCTTGCACCATGTTAGGCGCGATTTTTAGCGCGGCTTCAAACTCAGCGGCGGCGCCGTCGAGGTCGCCGATCTGGATCAATGTGTAGCCGAGGTTGCAATGCGTGTTCGGGTTGTTCGGGTCCATCGCGATGGAGGCGCGGTATTGCTCCACGGCTTCGTCGAATTTGCCGATGCTGCCGAGCGCGTTTGCGAGGTTGGTGCGCATCGACGGGTCGTCCTTGATCTGGATGGCGCGTCGGTATTCCTCAATGGCACGTTTCATCATTTCGGGGTCGAGCGTGTGGTCGGGGCGCTGTGCGAAGGTGGCGTATCCGAGGCCGAGGTTGTTGTGGACCTCGGGGTTTTCCGGCTTGAGCTCGACGGCGCGCGCGAAGTGTTTAAAAGCGGCCGCTTTGCTCGCCATGTCGCCTTTCATGAAAAGCGCCGCGCCGAGGTGATTGTGCCCCTGCCATGTGTCGGGGTTTTTCTCGAGCGTAGTCCGCCAGAGCGTTTCTTCGTCCTTAAAAATCGACGCATGCGCCAAGCTCACGCCTGCAAACACGGCAACGACGACCACTGCGAATCCGGTGAGGAGCGGACGCAGGTTCCGACGCCGATCCGCAAGCCACGTGCCGCCGCCGGCGAGCAGCGCGATGATGCTGATGACGGATAGATATTCAAAATGATCCGCAGGCAGCGTGAGCCGCATGTAGGACATTTTGAAAAAGCCGAGCACGGGCCCGAGCGTGATGATGTAATACGCCATCGCGCAAAATGTCGCCTTTGCCCACGAATGGCGGTAGCGCCATAAGATGAACATCGCGATGACGAGCGCGATGCCGGGCAGGAATTGCCACGCCTGCGGCGGATCGATGTGCCACTTTGGATAAATCACGATGAGCCAGAACGGCAGCAGCGCGTTGAAGAGATAAAACCACGGGAGCATTCCCGCGCCGGCCAGACGCGACCAGAATCCGCCGATCGGGATGACCTCGGTGCCGATCGCGCGCTCGTTTTGGAATTTGAGCGTGACGTAGCCGAGCGCGACCGCAGCGAGGAAGAATGGAATTGTTCGTAGCACGTCCTGCTTCGTGATTTTGCCGCGCTGCCAGAATGCGCAGATCAACAGCACGAATGGAAACGGCACGACCGACGTTTTGCAAAGCAGCGACGCGACGAACAAAATGATCGACTCGATGTAGCACCGCTTTTTTTGCTGCTGCTCAAAATTCAAATACGCCAGCAGCGCGAGCAGGAAGAATACGAGCGAGAACGTGTTTTTTAATTCCGAAATCCACGCGACCGATTCGACGTTCACCGGATGAATGCCGAACAGCAGCGCCGCGAGCGCCGCGCCGGGCACGCGCAGTTTTTGCAGGACGAGCCAGATCAGCACGGCGTCGAATCCGTGAATCAGGATGTTCACGATGTGATAGCCGGAGGAGTTGATGCCCCAGAGCTGCCACTCGATCCATTGCAGCGTCGATTTGAGCGGGAAGTAGTCGGCGGTCGTGTTTTGAAACCAGATTTTGAAAAGGCCGTCAGGCGCCTGGATGAGGCGGTTCGCAGTGATCTCCTGGTCGTCGTCCCAGATGTAGGCGGCGGTCATCGCCGGGATGTAGATGACGACCGACGAAAAGAAAATTGCAAGCGCGATGAGGAGCGCGTTCGTGTTCACCGCAGGCGCTGGTGCCGCGGGCTCTGAGCGCTGCGATATTTTCAGTTTTTGTTTCGATTTTTTTTGGGCCATTCGGGAGGTGCGCGAGATGTTAACGATTCGCGGGGCGATTTCTATTTGTAATTTGCACCCGCATTTTTAATCTCCACGCATGAGAAGCATGACCGGCTACGGCCGGGGCCAGAGCGCGTTCAATGGCACCAAATTCAGCGTCGAGCTCAATTCCGTCAACCGCAAGCAAAGCGATGTCACGGTGAGTCTCCCGCGCGAACTCGCCGAGCTCGAGCCGCGTGTGCGCGACGTGATCAATGCGCACGTTTCGCGCGGCCGTCTCAATGTCGTCGTCACGTTTCACAACAGCGCGGCGGCGTCTCCAAAAGCCACGCTCGATACCACGCTGGCGCGCACTTACTACCGCGCGATGGTCGATTTGCAAAAGGAACTCGATGCGAGTGGCGAGATTAGCATCGAGACCGTGCTGCGCGCGCCCGGTGTATTGCGACAGCCGGAGGAAACGTTGAAAATCGACGACGCGTGGGGCCACGTCGAAACCGCGCTCAACGACGCGCTGAGCGACTTGATCAAAATGCGCGAACGCGAAGGCAAACATCTCGCGAAGGACATGATCAAGCGGCTGAAACTCGTGCGCCAATCGTTGCGGAAAATCCATCAGCTTCATCCGGGCGTCGTCAAAAAATACCGGCAGGCGCTGCACGAGCGCGTCCAGCGCGCGGGACTCGAGATCGCGCCGGACGACGATCGGCTCGTGAAGGAAGTGATTTTTTTCGCCGACAAATCGGACATCAGCGAAGAGCTCACGCGTTTGGAAAGTCATCTCGCGCAATTCGCGCACACGCTCCGCAAGACGGAGCCGGTCGGTCGCACGCTCGATTTCATCACGCAGGAAATTTACCGCGAGTTCAACACGCTTGGCGCAAAAGCGAACGACGCGGAAATTTCGCAACACGTCGTCACGTGCAAAGCGGAAATGGAAAAAATCCGCGAACAGATTCAAAACATTGAATAGCGAACCGCGCCGTCAGGGAATTTTGTTCGTCATCTCCGGTCCATCCGGCGCCGGAAAAACCACGCTGCTCGACGGCTTGCGCAATTACTCCGATTTCGTTTACTCAATCTCCTGCACGACGCGCGCGCCGCGCCCCGGCGAGATCAATGGGCGCGATTATCACTTTTTGTCGCAGGAGGAATTTCAGCGCCGCATCGCGAACCTCGAGTTTCTCGAATACGCGCTCGTTCACGGAAATTACTACGGCACGCTGCTCGAGAGCGTGATGTCGCATATCAAAAACGGCACCGATGTTTTGATCGATGTCGATATCCAGGGCGCGGCGATGATTCGCAATTACGGCGACGGCGCGCTGCGCGATTACATCGTCGATGTTTTTTTGTCCGTTCCTAGTATGGCGGTATTGCGTCAGCGGCTCGCGAAACGTGCGACCGAAACTCCCGAGGCGCTCGCGATGCGTCTCGCGAACGCTGCCGCAGAGATGAAAAACTGGCGCGAATATCGTTACACCATTTTGAGCGGAACAGCGCAGGATGATCTCGATCGATTCCGCGCGATCATGCAGGCGGAGCGATTCGCGAGCAAACGGCTACTGCTCGATTTCGATCATGAATGACCCGCAAGATACCATCATCGTCGGCGTGACCGGCTCGATAGCTGCTTACAAAGCCGCCGATCTCGTGAGCAAACTGGTGAAGCGTGGCTACGAGGTGAATGTCGTGATGACGGATTGTGCGCGGCAATTCATCACGCCACTCACGTTGCAAACGCTCTCGAAAAATCCAGTGCTCATCAGTGTTTTCGACGAAACGGAAAGCTGGCGGCCGAGCCACATCGCGCTCGCAGATCGCGCATCGCTGCTGCTCGTCGCGCCGGCGACCGCGAACACGATTGCGGAACTCGCGCACGGCCTCGCGTCGAACGCGCTCTGCGAAATCGCGCTCGCCACACTTGCGCCCGTTTTGATCGCACCGGCGATGAATGGCAAAATGTGGCTGCATGCCGCGACGCAGCAAAATGTCGAAATGCTAAAATCGCGCGGCGTGGAATTCATCGGCCCCGAGGAAGGCATGCTCGCGTGCGGCTACGAGGGCATCGGGCGCTTGTGGGACGTGGAAGAAATCGTCACGCGCGCGGGCGAAATTCTCGCGCGGAAAAAAAATTGAAATTCCTGATCACTGCAGGGCCGACGCGTGAACCGATCGATCCGGTGCGCTTCATTAGCAATCGCTCGTCGGGAAAAATGGGCTACGCGATTGCGCAAGCCGCGCTCGATGCGAAACACGAAGTCGTGCTCGTGAGCGGACCGGTGTGCCTGCCCACGCCGGAAGGTGCGGAGATGGTGCGCGCGATGACGAGCGACGAGATGTTTAGCGCCGTCCAACAGCATGTGAATGACGTAGATTGTCTCGTGATGTGCGCAGCGGTCGCTGATTTCAAACCCGCGCAATATTGCGAACACAAAATCAAAAAACACGATGGACTCGCGCAGATCGCACTAATTCCGACGCGCGATATTTTGTCGTCACTGCAAATCTCGAAAAAAAAAATCGTGATCGTCGGATTTGCTGCGGAGACAAATTTTCTTGCGGAAAATGCGCAAAAAAAACTGCGCGAAAAAAGTTGCGATCTCATCGTCGGTAACGATGTAAGCGGCATGGATACTGGGTTTGAGAGCGATGACAACGAACTCGTTTTGTTTTTTCGCAACGGTGAAACGCGACGATTTCCACGCGAAAGTAAAACCGGGCTCGCGAAAAAACTTTTAAAAATTTTCGAACAATTGGCGGAAAATTGTTGACGGAAATTTTTTCGTTCTCTACTCAACATAAACAGATCGCATGTTGATCTCGAATTTCTTAACCACCGCAACTCGCGGATTGAAAGGGGGGATTGTCGATGCCCGCTAAAAAAGTAGCGAAAAAAGCCCCGGCCAAAAAAATGGCTGCTAAAAAACCCGCCGCAAAAAAAGCAGCGAAAAAGCCAGCAGCCAAAAAAACGGCCAAGAAAAAGTAACCTGATTCTTTCAAATCAGTTTTAACCAAATGGGAGGAGAATTTATTTCTCCTCCCATTTTCTTTTTGTAAAAGACGCGCTCACATTATCTCCACGCGCATGACCAATCCTCTCGACACCGCCATTCACGCCGCTCGCGAAGCGGGAAAATTACTGCGCGAAAATTTCGGCACCAAACTCCATGTGAACGCTCTGGAGGCTCACGACATCAAGCTCGAGCTCGACGTCCGCTCACAGGAATTGATCACCAAAATTCTGCTCGGCGCATTCCCCGATCACGCGATCTACGGCGAGGAAGGCATCGCGGGAAACCAGCAGAGCGCGTCGCAGTGGATTGTCGATCCGATCGACGGAACGGTGAATTATTTCTACGGCATCCCGCATTTCTGCATCTCGATCGCGCTACGCGAGCGGGGCGAAATCGTCGTCGGCGTAATTTACGATCCGATCCGCGAAGAGCTCTGGCAAGTGTTCAAAGGCGAAGCGCCGCTGCTTAATGGTGCGCCGATTTCAGCAAGCCAGCGCACGCAACTTTCCGAATCGGTTCTCTCGGTCGGATTTTCAAAAACGAAAACGACGATCGATTCCGGTTTGCCGCTGTTCGAACAAATGGTTTACCGCGCGCGCAAATGCCGGCTCATGGGCAGCGCCGCACTCGACATGGCTTACGTCGCGTGCGGACGGCTCGACGCTTATATCGAGCAGTCGGTGAGTTTGTGGGATGTTGCCGCGGGAAAGATCCTCGTCGAATCCGCCGGTGGCAGCGTGACGATGAACGAGCGCGCGGACATTTCGAACAAATTTTCGATCATCGCATCAAACGGCAAAATCAACCTCGGTATTTAGTCTATGAATTTAGTAGGAATTGGATACGACGTTCACCGTCTCGTTGAAAACAGGCAGCTCATTCTCGGCGGCGTTGAAATTGCGCACACGCTCGGGCTCGACGGGCATTCGGATGCGGATGTGCTTTGCCACGCGATTGCCGACGCGGTGCTCGGTGCGATCGGCGAAAAGGACATCGGCCATCATTTTCCAAACAGCGACGAATCGATCCGCGGCATCAGCAGCATCGAGATTCTGAAGAAGGTGGCATTGATTTTAGCAGCGCAACATGCGCGCGTGGTGAACATCGATGCTACGCTGATCGCCGAAGCACCGAAGATCGCGCCGCACGTGCCCGCAATGCGCGAGAACATCGCGGCGGCGCTGCAATTGCCGGCGAACCGCGTTGGCATCAAGGCGACGACGAATGAGCTGCTCGGTTTCATCGGTCGCGGCGAGGGCATCGCGGCAATGGCGGTCGCAAGCGTGGAGCAGGCGGAAATCAAAACGCAAACGCCACAGCGCGTCATCGCGTAGATGGGCATTCAGTTTTTCAACACCTACTCGCGCGAGATCGAGCCGTTCGAGCCGATGAATCCGCCTCGCGTGAAAATGTATACGTGCGGGCCGACGGTCTATAACCACGCGCACATCGGAAATTTTCGCGCTTACGTTTTCGAGGATTTGCTCCAGCGTCATCTTGAGGCACGCGGTTTCGAAGTCGAACGCGTGATGAATCTCACCGACGTCGACGATAAAACGATTCGCGGCAGCCGCGCCGCGCAACAGCCGCTCGATGCATTTACGCAACAATACAAAAGCGCGTTTTTCGATGACCTGAAAACGCTGCGGATCAAGCCGGCATCAGCTTTCCCGGCCGCGACCGATCCGCGTTTTATCGCGCGGATGATCGAGATGATCGACACGCTGATGCAGCGCGGTTTTGCGTATCAGGCCGATGACAAATCGATTTATTTCCGGCTCAGCAAATTTCCCGATTACGGAAAGCTCGCGCATTTGAATCTCGACGAACTGCGACCGACGGGCCGCATTCGCAACGACGAATACGAAAAGGAAAGCATCGGCGATTTTGCGTTGTGGAAAGCGTGGGACGAAGCGGACGGCGATGTCGCGTGGGATTCGCCGTGGGGCCGCGGCCGACCGGGGTGGCACATCGAATGCAGTGCGATGGCGACGGCGCTGCTCGGGCCGCAGCTCGATATTCATTGCGGCGGCGTGGACAATATTTTTCCGCACCATGAAGCGGAGATCGCGCAGAGCGAATGCTGCACGGGAGAAAAATTTGTCCGCTACTGGCTGCACTGCGCGCACCTCATGGTCGAGGGCCAAAAAATGGCGAAGTCGCTCGGCAATTTTTTCACGCTGCGCGATTTGTTAAACAAAGGTTGGACCGGCCGTGAGCTTCGCTACGCGCTGATCAGCGTGAATTACCGGTTGCCGCTGAATTTTACGTTCGACGGACTCGCGGCAGCGAGGAGCGCGTTGCAGCGGATCGATGAGTGGGCCAGGAGACTTGCCGACTTGGCGAATTTGCACGCTGGCGAATGGTCTGCGGCGAATTCGGAACTCGCGATTAAATTTGCGAACGATTTTTTAGCAGCGCTCGACGACGATCTAAACATCTCGGCCGCGCTTGGTCATCTGTTCGAATCCATTCGCGAATCGAATCGGCTGCTCGATCAAAACCAACTTACGCCCGCGGATGCGCACGAGCTTTTGGAAACGTGGCAACGCATCAACAGCGCGCTCGCATTTGAACCCGATGTCGCCGCGATCCCCGCCGAGGTTCTCGCGCTGGTCGAAGAACGCAAAGCCGCGCGCGCGGCAAAGGATTGGAAAAAAAGCGACGAAATCCGCGATCAGATCGCCGCGTTAGGCTGGGAAGTGAAAGACACGAAAGACGGGCAAAAGCTCAGTCGCAAACAAAGCTAAACGCTCGACAAGCAATCGCTCGTCCATAAACACTCACGCCTCGATGTTTGCGCCCGAGAAATACCTCGACCTCGATCACACCGATCACCGCAAGCTTTTCGAAAATGTAGCGAATGCGTGGGAGGCGCTGAAGCAAATCCCGAGCTATCTGCAATTCCGGCTTAAGCCCGCGGTTCATGGGCGCTTGATTGGCAAGCCGTTCATCAGCGGCGCGGTTTTCATCGGCAAAAACACGACGATAGAGCAGGGGGCGATGATCAAAGGGCCGGCGTGGATCGGCGAAGGTTGCGAGATTCGCAACGGTTGTTACATCCGCGAAAATGTCGTTGTCGGTAATGGTGCCGTGCTTGGGAATTCGTGCGAATTTAAAAACAGCATCATTTTCGACGAGGCGCAGATTCCGCATTTTAATTACGTCGGCGACTCGATCATCGGCTATAAAGGCCACCTAGGCGCGGGCGTGATTTTGTCGAACGTGAAACTCGACCGCGCAGAAATTACGGTTGCGACGAAGCAGGGATTCGTTCCGACCGGCTTGCGCAAATTCGGCGCGATCATTGGCGACCGCGCGGAGATCGGTTGCAATGCAGTGCTCAGCCCCGGCTCCATCATCGGTCGCAACACGATCGTGTATCCCGGCACGCAATGGCGCGGCGTCGCGCCGGAAAACAGCATCGTGAAATTCAAGCAGGCGCTGGAAATCATCGCGCGACGCGACGTGTGACGCGTTTTACGCAAACGTCGGCAGCTTTCCATCCCGGCAAGTTGCGCGTGTGGCTGCAACTTTTTCGTGCGCCGAATCTTTTCACCGTTCCCGGCGATCCGCTCTCGGGTTACTTGCTCGCTGTGCGCGGATCGATTGATACCGGTGTTTTTTTAGCGATGGCGGCGAGTCTTTGTTTTTACGCGGGCGGATTGTTGATGAATGACCTCGCGGATTTCAGCGAAGATTTACGCGAGCGTCCGTCACGTCCACTGCCGAGCGGAACTGCGGGCAAACGGCAAGTGCAGCTTGCGGCAGTTCTGCTCATGCTCGCCGGTTTGGGATTTTGCATGTGGCGTAGCGAAGCATTTTTCGTCGGCTTGCTGCTCTCGGGCATGATTGCGACTTATAATTTTTGGTCAAAACGCATCGCGTTGATTGGCGCGATCAACATGGGAGCTTGTCGCGGGCTCAGTTTGCTGCTGGGTGCGACGATTGCCGGATTTGTCACAACGCCAGTAATTGCCGCCGCGATTTTGCTGACGCTCTACGTTGCGGCGATCACGAATCTTTCACGCAGCGAAACAAAAGCAACCGTTCCGTTTTTCGCAAAAATCCTGCCGCTGCTAACGGTCCTCGGAGGCGCAATCGCGTTTCCCATCCGCGAGCCACACGTGAACGCTCACACGTTTTACGCATTCTACGCCGTAGCAATTGTTGCCTGCGCATCCGTCACCGCGCGCACGTTGCGCAACGCGCAAACGCCATTGCCCCCGATCATCGGCGCCCTCATTCGCGTGCTGCTACTCGTGCAGGCGGCGTTTTGCGCGGGCTCGAACACCGGCTGGTTTGGCGGCGCACCGGCGCTGGTGCTGCTTGCGCTCGTGCCGATTAGCCGCTTAGTTGGCAGGCGTTTTTACGCAAGCTGACTGTGTCCAAACTTCTCGTCGTCCAAATCGCCGCGCTCGGTTGGGACCTGGTGCAAAACCAGCCCGGCTTTCATCGTGCCGATCCGTTTTTTCCGGCGGTGACGTGCGTCGCGCAGGCGTCGTTTCGCACGGCGGCGCAACCACAGACGCACGGCATGGTGGCGAACGGTCTTTATTTTCGCGATCTCCGCAAGGTGCTGTTTTGGGAGCAATCGTCCGCGCTCGTCGAGGGTGAGCGAATTTGGCGAAAATTTCGCACGAATGGAAAGCGCGTCGGCATGCTGTTTTGGCAGCAGAGCCTTGGCGAAGAAGTCGATCTCGTGTTATCGCCCGCGCCGATTCACAAGCATAGCGGCGGCATGATTCAGGATTGCTACGCGAAGCCGCACGATCTTTACGCGCGGATCGTGAAAGCCGTCGGGCGTCCGTTCAATCTCATGCACTACTGGGGCCCGCTCGCATCTCGCAAATCGAGCGACTGGATCGTCGACGCGACATGCTCGGTGTTGCGGATGAGTGACGCGCCCGATCTGCTTTTCAGCTACATTCCGCATCTCGATTACGATTTGCAGCGTTACGGCCCGGACAGCGCGGAAGCGCGGCGCGCGCTCGATGCGCTGCTGCGTTATCTCGATCGCTTGAAAACGGAGGCGCTGCAAAACGGCTACGAAGTTTTGTTTTACGGCGATTACGGAATCGAAGCCGTTTCACACGGCGCGGTTTTTCCAAATCGCCGCCTGCGCGGCGTCGGACTTTTTCATCAACGCAACGTCAAACAAATGAGCTACGCCGATTTTTATGGCAGCGATGCATTTGCGGTGGTCGACCACCAAATTGCGCATGTTTATACAAAAAACAACACTGCGACAGCCGACGCAAAAGTCGCGCTCCGCGAGCTGCCGGGCGTCGAGGCGGTGCTCGATCTTGAGGAGCAAATGATGCGCGGCATCGCGCACGCACGCAGCGGCGATTTGCTGATGATCGCCGCGCGCGGTGCGTGGTTTGCATATCCGTGGTGGACGGACAAAAGCGCCGCGCCCGATTACGCTACGCACGTCGATATCCACAACAAGCCGGGCTACGACCCGTGCGAGCTCTTTTTCGGCTGGCCTCCGCTCAGTGTCAGCATGGATACCGATCGCATCGCCGGCACGCACGGACGGCCCGACGTGCCGGTCGCGTGGACATCGACGCTCGATTTCGCGGCGGCGCCCAATTCACTGCTCGATCTCGCGCGGCTCACGCGCGTCTGGCTCGACAAACAGGCATGATCATCGAACAAAAAATCAACGTTCCGTTCGAGTTTCCGGTTGTTTTTACCGATGACATTTTCGCGCCGGAAAATCGTGCGCTCGTCGATGCGATCGATCGTTTGCAGGAACAGCGGAAACATCGCGCCGTTGTTTTTCTCGATCAAAACGTCGAGCGCCAGCACGCGCAGATTCGCGATAAAATCGAGAGCTATTTCGCCGCGCACAAAGACCGCATCGAACTCGCAACGCGCATCCAGACTGTGCCCGGCGGCGAGCGTGCGAAGAACAGCATCGTGCTCAATTTGGAATGGTGTGAGGACATGCTGAAATGGCGGCTCGACCGGCACTCGTTCGTCATTATCGTCGGTGGCGGAGCGGTGCTCGATGCGATCGGTTTTTCAGCATCGCTCGTGCATCGCGGACTACGCCTCGTGCGCATTCCCACGACCGTGCTCGCGCAAAACGACGGCGGTGTTGGCGTGAAAACCGGCATCAATGTGCGCGGCATCAAAAACGCCTACGGCACGTTTGCGCCGCCGTTCGCAGTCATCAACGACTTCCAATTTCTGCTAACGCTTGACGATCGCGAATGGCGCAGTGGCATCGCCGAAGCGTTCAAAGTTGCGATGATTCGCGATGCGGCGTTCTTCGAATTTCTCCTCAAAAACGCCGCGAAATTTCGCAAGCGCAACGAAACCGCGATGCGCCATCTCGTGCAACGCTGCGCCGCACTGCACCTCGATCATATCCGCACCGGCGGCGATCCGTTCGAGATGGGCCGCGCACGTCCGCTTGATTTCGGCCACTGGTCCGCGCACAAGCTCGAGTCGATGTCGCGCTTCGCGATTTCACACGGAGACGCAGTGGCGATGGGCATTTTGATCGACACAGCGTATGCCGTGGAATGCGGCTGGCTGCGCAACGACGACGTGCTCGCGCTACACGAAGCGCTCAAGTCCGCGGGGTTTCCGCTGTGGTTCGATGAGCTTGATCACGGCGATATTTTCGACGGATTGCGTGAATTTCAGGAGCATCTCGGCGGCGAGTTGACGATTACTTTTCCGTCGCAGATCGGTGCGCGCCGCGAAGTGCACGAGATCGACATCGCCATGATGCAAAGCGCGATGGCAAAGCTGAAAATGCTCGCGCACGCATGATCGTTCAAAACGATCCGTCGGTTCATCTGACGTATTGTCTCAATATCCATCGCGGCGAGACATGGTCGGAAAATTTCACTGCGATTTGTGAGCATGCGACGGCTGTGCGCGACCGCGTTTCGGTCGGAAAACCATTCGGGCTCGGTCTGCGCCTGAGCAACGCCGCTGCCCGCGAACTGGCTTCAGCAAAGGCTCGCGAGGAATTGAAGCAGTTTTTTTCGGAGCAAAATCTTTACGCTTTTACCATCAACGGATTTCCGTTCGGCCAGTTTCACGATGCGCGCGTGAAGGAAAATGTTTACGCGCCCGATTGGCGCACGACTGAGCGTCGCGACTACACAAAACTGCTCGCCGACATTCTCACCGATCTGCTTCCTGACGGCATGAGCGGCAGCATCAGCACCGTGCCCGGTTCATTTAAACCGTGGATCAAAACTGCCGCCGACGTGCGCGCGATGGCGCAAATGCTGACCGAGTGCGCGATCTATTTTGCGCAAATTGAAAGCAGAACCGGGAAGGAACTTCATCTCGGCCTGGAGCCGGAGCCTGCGTGTTTTCTTGAGACAACCGACGAAGCGATTCAGTTTTTTAACGACGCGCTGCTTCGCGATGCTGGCAAAAAAACGCGCGAGATCATTCGCCGCCACATCGGCATTTGCTTCGACACGTGCCATGTTGCGATTCAGTTCGAAGACCTGGTCGAGTCGCTGAGGAAATTTGAAAACGCCGGTATTCGCATTTCGAAAATCCAACTCAGCGCCGCATTGCGCGCTCGTGCGAATGCCGAAAGCTGGCGCGCACTCGAGCCGTTTTGTGAGCCGGTTTATTTGCATCAAACCAAGGCCCGGAGCCGATCTGCGAGCAGTTTGCTTTCCTGGATCGATTTGCCCGAAGCGCTTCGCGAGCCGCCCGCACATCATGACATCGAGGAAGCGCGCGTGCATTTTCATGTGCCGTTATTTTGTGAAAAATATGGCGTGCTCGAATCGACAGCTTCGCTTCTCACGCGCGATTTTTTTGCAAAAATCTCCGATGGCCGTGCGCCGCATTGGGAAATCGAAACCTACACATTCGACGTGCTTCCGCCGGAGTTGCGCGTCGGCGACGTCGCGGAAAGTATCGCGCGGGAGTTCGAATGGCTGACTCGAATTTTCCCTAACAATCTGCGTCAATCTACGTAATCTGCGGATTCTTTTTCCCGAAATGTCAGCCGCTCTCGAAACTCCGTCTGCGACAACAAAAACGCTCGAGCCGATCCGCGTTCGCGCGAAGTTTTTCTTTGAAGGCACGCGGAAGTTTTTTCTGAAAGGCGTCACATACGGACCATTCACGCCGAATGCGGATGGCGATTTTTTTCCGCCGGTCGAGCGTGTGCGGGAGGATTTGCGGTTGATGGGCGAGCTCGGTGTGAACCTCGTTCGCATCTACTACGCGCCGCCGGCGTGGTTTCTCGACGAATGCCGCGCTGCGGGAATTCGCGTGCTGATTTCGATCCCGTGGGCGGAGCACGTGGAGTTTTTAAACAACGCGAAAATCCGCCGGCAGATCGTGCAGACAATCCGCGATGCGGTGACGAAAAATCGCGGGCACGACGCGATCTTCGGCTATCTCGTCGGTAACGAAATTCCGACGACGATGGTGCGCTGGCTCGGCGCAAAACGTGTGACGTATTTTGTCGAGCATCTGATCAATATCGCGCGCGAGATCGACCCGCGCCCGCTCTACAGCTACGCGAGTTATCCGCCGACGGAATACCTGCTGCCGCAGAACGTCGATTTCTACAGCTTCAACGTCTATCTCGAGCGCCGCACGGATTTTGAACGCTATCTCGCGCGGCTGCAAAATCTCGCCGAGGACAAGCCGCTGATCATGGGCGAATTTGGCATGGACACGATCCGCAAAGGCGAAGACCAGCAGGCCGAGGTGCTCGACTGGCATCTCGATGTCGTGGTCAAAGGCGGTGCGGCTGGGACGATTTTTTTCTCGTGGACGGACGAGTGGTTTACGGGCGGCGCGGAGATCACCGATTGGGCGTTCGGGCTCGTCACGCGCGATCGCACGCCCAAAAAAGCGTTTCACGTTTTAAAGGAAAAACTGAACGGCGACGAATCGATCACGACGCGGGTGAAACTGGAAAAATTTCCGCGCGTCTCGATCATCGTCTGCAGCTACAACGGCGGCAAAACGCTGGGCGATTGCATCGAGTCGCTCGAGCATTTGAATTATCCCGACTACGAAATCGTGCTCGTCGATGACGGCTCGAAGGACGAGACACCTGCGATCGTGGACAAGTTTTTGTCGCGTTATTCGCCGACGAAAAAACCGCCCGAGCCGCGCGCGTTCGAGGGCGGCGCGCCGGAGACGACCGTGCAGGAAGCCGGGCGGCTGCGTTACATCCGGCAGCGCAACATGGGCCTGAGCTTCGCGCGAAATGTCGGCGCGCACGCCGCGACCGGCGACGTGTTTGCCTACACCGACTCCGACTGCATGGCCGATCCGGACTGGCTCTATTACTTGATCGGCACGCTCACAAGCGGTGATTACGCGGGTGTCGGCGGGCCGAATATTTCGCCGCCGGCGGTCAACTGGGTGCAGGCGTCGGTCGCCGCCGCGCCGGGCGGTCCGAGTCACGTGCTGCTTTCGGATGTTGTCGCGGAGCACATTCCCGGCTGCAACATGGCGTTTCATCGCTGGGCGTTCGAGCAGGTCGGCGGTTTCGACATGGAATACACGAAGGCCGGCGACGACGTTGATTTTTGCTGGCGTCTGCAAACGAGCGGGCAGGTGATCGCGTTCAGTCCGTCGGCCATCGTGTGGCACTACCGCCGTTTCACGTTGAAGGCATTTCGTACACAACAGGAGGGTTACGGCGAGGCCGAGTCGATGCTGCGTTTCAAGCACCTCGTTTTTTTCGGACCGACCGGCACGATCAAATGGAAAGGCAACATCTACGGCGCGCCGCGATTCACGTGGCTCGTGAACAAGCCGATCATCTACCACGGCGTGTTCGGTCAGGGCTTGTTTCAGTCGATCTATCCGACACCGCAATCAGACGTCGCCGCGTATCTTTCGAGCATCGAATGGCTGGGGTTGACGGTGTTTATTTTCGTGCTGGCGATCGCATTTCCGAGCATGCGCATCGTGCCGTATCTGATGTTCGGCGGCACGTTTGCCGTCGCGCTCAGCTATATGATGCACGCGCACATCGAGCCGAAATTCGACACGATCCGCGCGCGCCTGCTCGTCACGTTTCTCGCGCTCGTGCAGCCGTGGGCGCGCGGCTGGGCGCGCTATTTCACATGGCTGCAAGCGAAGCGCACTCCGCAGGCGGTCATCGCCGCACCCGAGGCCGGTGTGCAGGTGCGCGGCAGCATCGCGCGAATGAATTTCTGGAATGAAAAAGGCGTTGGCCGCGAGAAACTGCTCGAGGAAATTTTCGCGCTGCTCGAAACCGAGGGCTGGCGCTATTCGTCCGACACCGGCTGGAAAAACTGGGACGTGCAAATTTACGGAAACTTCTGGTGGATCATCAAACTCGCGAGCGTGACCGAATATCACGGCGGCCCAAAGTGTTTAACACGTGTGAATTTGATCTACAAGCCCGTCGTCACGTTCGTGCTTGTGAACATGGTGATCATGGCCGTGCTGCTCTACCGCTCGATCGCGACGACGAACGCCGATTACGTCCTGCGCGGCGCTTACGTGATCTTCCTGCTCGTTATCGCATATCGTGCATGGCGGTTGAAAAAACGCGTCGCCGAGCTCGTCATGGCTGCCGCGAATCGCGCGGGACTCGAGCGCGTTTTCGGGCAAAAGAGCAAGCCCGTGCCTGCGAAATAAGTCGCCGTGAGTCTCTTCACGCGCGATTACGATTACCAACTCCCCGACGAACTCATCGCGTCGCATCCGCTGCCGCAGCGCGCCGCGTCGCGCATGATGGTGCTGCATCGCGCGGATGAACGCATCGAGCATCGCGCGTTTTTCGATTTTCCCGAATTCCTGCGCGATGGCGATCTCGTGGTGTTAAACAACACCAAAGTCATCCCCGCCCGCGTTTTTTCCGATGACGAAAAAGTCGAGATGCTCCTGCTCGAATCGGCCGGCGCGAACGCCTGGAAAGCCATGGTCAAACCCGGCCGCCGCATGCGCATCGGGCGCGAGATCACCGTTGGCGGCGTGCGCGGATGCGTCACCGCGATTTTGGAAAATGGCGAGCGCGTCATCCAGTTCGACGCCGCGCTCGACCTCGAAAAATATGGCGCAATGCCGATCCCGCCGTATCTCCGGCGCGACGCCGACGCGGGCGACGACACGCGTTACCAAACCGTCTATGCTGAAGTCCCCGGCGCAGTCGCCGCACCGACTGCCGGACTCCACTTCACGCCGGAAATTTTGCAAAACATCCCGCACACCTTTGTCGCGCTGCACGTTGGCACGGGCACGTTTTTGCCAGTGAAAGTCGACGACATCCGCGAGCACGTCATGCACCGCGAACGCTTCGTCATCACCGCAGAAGCCGCGCAAAAAATTAACGCCGCCGCGCGCATCATCGCCATTGGCACCACCACTGTGCGCGTCCTCGAAAGCTGCATGCAGCGCGATGGCGCAATCCGCGCGCAGGAAAACTCGACCGACATCTTCATTTATCCGCCCTTCGACTTCCGAATCGTCGACGCCCTGCTCACGAATTTCCATCTGCCGAAATCGACGCTCCTCATGCTCGTCAGCGCGTTTGCGGGAAAAGAATTCGCGCTGCACGCATACGCCGAAGCCATTCGCGAGCGATACCGTTTTTACAGCTACGGCGACTGCATGCTGATCGTCTAGCTATCAGCGGGCTGCCGTTTCACGCGAAAAAAATCCTGCAGCAGCGCTCGGCATTCATCGAGGCGAACGCCGTGCGTGATATCGCAGCGGTGATTTAAACGCGGGTCTTGCAGCAAATTCATGAGGCTGCCGGCGGCACCGTCCTTCGCGGCGGTGCAGCCGAAGATGACGCGGCGCAGGCGGACGTGGACCATCGCGCCGGCGCACATGGGGCAGGGCTCCTTGGTGACGTAGAGGTCGCATTCGTTTAAACGCCAGTCGCCGATGGCTTCCTCGGCCTGCGTGATGGCGAGCATCTCGGCGTGCGCGGTGGCGTCGCGCAGGGTCTCGACCTGGTTGCAGGCGCGGGCGATGATTTGGCCCTGAAAAACGATGACGGCGCCGATCGGCACTTCCTCCAGGCGCGCGGCTTTGCGCGCGAGCCGGAGTGCTTCGCCCATGAAATAATTGTCGCTGGTGAGGTCGATGATTTCGTCCATGTGTGAAATTTGTTTTGCGTTGTGTCGATTTTCGGCTAAGAAACAACGCTCTTTTTACTCGGAGACGAAAGCCATGAACATCATCGACACTATCGAAAAGGAACAGCTCAAAAAGGACGTTACCAAATTCAAAGTTGGCGACAGCGTCCGCGTCCACACGCGCGTCGTGGAAGGTGACAAGGAGCGCATCCAGATTTTCACGGGCATCGTCATCGGCCGCAAAGGCACGGGCGTGAACGCGAATTTCACCGTGCGCCGCATCAGCTATGGCGAGGGTGTCGAGCGCGTGTTCCCGGTGCATTCGCCGCGTATCGCGAAGATCGAAGTCGAAACGGCTGGCACGGCACGCCGCGCGAAGCTCAATTACCTGCGCAACCGCAAGGGCAAGCAGGCGATGGCTGTCCGCGAATAGTTTTCGCGGTTTGTAAAATGCGATAGCTTTCGCTATGCGCTGTAGTTTCAAGCACGAGCGCGCGCTGCGCAAAACCGGGCTTGAAATCATTGCCGGCATTGACGAGGCGGGACGCGGTCCGCTGGCCGGACCGGTCGTGGCGGCAGCGGTGATTCTGCCGGAGAAATTCCGGCACAAGACACTCAACGATTCCAAAAAACTACGCGGAGAACAACGCGAGGAAATTTACGTCGAGTTGACCGCACGCACCGATGTTTGCTGGGCTGTCAGCGTGGTTGATCGCGAGGAAATCGACCGTTTCAACATACTTCGCGCGACGCACCAGGCGATGCGGCAAGCCGTCATCGCATTAACGCAAACGCCACATCACGTTTTGATCGACGGCCTGCCGGTTCGGCCGTTTCCGTATCCGCACACGGCGATTGTCGATGGTGACGCCAAAAGTCTCTCGATTGCCGCGGCGAGCGTGATCGCGAAGGTCACGCGCGACCGCATCATGGTCGAGATGGAAGCGCTTTATCCCGGCTACGGTTTTGCTAAACACAAAGGCTACGCGACCGAGCTGCACCTCGAGCGCTTGCAAACAAATGGCCCTTGCCCGATCCATCGCAAAAGTTTTCTCCCGGTTGCGCAGCAGCTTCTCGCGCTCGGCTGAAAACACGCATCACGCGCTCGGGCGGCGCGGCGAAAAAATCGCGGCGCGCTATTTGCGCAAGCAGCGCTACAAAGTTCTCTTCCGAAACTTCCGCGCAAATCACGGTGGCGAAGTGGACATCGTTTGCCGCGACGGCAACGTGCTCGTTTTCGTCGAGGTCAAAACGCGCAGCAGTGGACAATTGGGCCGTCCCGCCGACGCGGTGAATCGCGAAAAACGCGAACTGATCTCGCGCGGTGCGCTCGCTTGGTTGCGACTGCTCGATCGTCAGGATGTGCCGTTTCGTTTCGATATCGTCGAGATCGTGATGGAGCAGCAAAAGCCGGCGATCAATTTGATCCAAAACGCTTTTGAACTCGGCGGGCGTTCCGCTTACTAATTGCCATATGCCGAAAAAAGCCTTGATGATCTGGGGCGGCTGGGAAGGGCACGAACCGAAGCAATGCACCGAGCGCTTCGCCGCGTTTTTGCGCGCGAATGATTACGATGTCGAAATCTCCGACACACTCGACGCGTATCTCGACGCCGGAAAGTTGAGCGCGCTGAATTTAATCGTGCAGACGTGGACAATGGGCACGATCACGAGCGAGCAACTCCACGGTTTGCTCGGCGCGGTCAAAAGCGGCGTCGGTTTTGCCGGCTGGCACGGCGGAATGTGCGATGCGTTTCGCGCGGCGACGGAATATCATTTCATGACCGGCGGCCAGTGGGTCGCGCATCCGGGAAACATCATCGACTACACGGTAAACATCGCTGATCACACGGACCCGATCACGACCGGACTCGCCGATTTCCGTATTCGTTCCGAGCAATATTACATGCACGTCGATCCATCGAACCAGGTGCTGGCGACAACGACATTCAGCGGCAAAGAAGGCGACGCGCCGTGGATCGCCGGCACCGTGATGCCGGTTGTCTGGAAGCGCACGTGGGGCAAAGGCCGCATTTTTTACTGTTCGCTCGGGCATGTGCTCAAAGATTTCGATGTGCCGGAAGCGCGGACGATCGTCGAGCGCGGTCTGCTCTGGGCAAGTCGGTGAAAACGTCGGCGGGACTGCTGATGTTCCGCAAACGCGCGGGCGAAATCGAAGTGCTGCTCGTGCATCCCGGCGGGCCATTTTTTGCACGCAAAGACGAAGGCGCATGGACGATTCCGAAAGGCGAAGTGGAACGCGGTGAAGATTTGCTGACGCGGGCGAAAATTGAATTTGAGGAAGAACTCGGCGTGCCTGCGACCGGCGAGTTTCGCGAGATCGGCTCGATCAAACAAAAAGGCGGCAAAGTCGTTCACGCATGGGCGGTCGAGGGCGACTTCACCGGACCGGTGCGCAGCAACACGTTTGAGATGGAATGGCCGCCGCGCTCGGGCAAACGGCAGACGTTTCCCGAAGTCGACCGCGCCGAATTTTTCCCGCTCGATATCGCATGGCAAAAAATCAACGAGACGCAGCGGGCGTTTCTGGAAAGACTTGGTAATTGATAATCGCTTCCCCGTGCTTGCGCGCAGCGGTGCCCTCTGCTTCTATCTTGCGCCTTATGTCCGCAGAAGCCGCTTCACTTTATTCGCGCAAAAATCCGTTTCCCGCGCCGCTGGCCGTCAACCGCAAGCTCAGCGGCGAAGGCTCGGAGAAAGACACGCGTCATTTCGAGCTCTCGCTCACCGATTCCGGCCTGAAATATGAAGTCGGCGATTCGCTCGGCGTTTTCGCCAAAAACGATCCCGCTCTCGTCGACGATATCATCCGCGCTTTGCATGCGACCGGCGACGAGATCGTTCCCGGCTGCGACGCCGGCGTGACCAAGCCGCTGCGCGAAGCGCTGCTGACCGATTACCAGATCACGCAGCCGTCGAAACAATTCGTCCAGGCAGTCGCCGAGCGCGGCGGAGAGGCGACCGCGTTTCTGCGCGAACTCCACGACCCGCTCCGCAAGGGCGATCTCGAGGAATATCTCTGGGGACTCGAATACATCGACTTTCTCATCGATCACCCGTCGATCCATTTTACGTCGGAGGAATTCGCAAAGCTCCTGCGCAAACTGCAGCCGCGCCTTTACTCCATCGCTTCGAGCCAGAAAGTTCATTCCGAAGCGGTGCACCTCACCATTGCCGTCGTCCGCTACGAATCGCACGGACGCGCGCGCAAAGGCGTCGCATCGACCTACCTCGCCGAGCGAGTCGGCAGCGACGATCGCGTCTCGATTTTCGTTCATACGGCGAAAGGCTTCCGCCCGCCGGAAGACGGCAACACGCCGATCATCATGATCGGGCCGGGCACCGGCATCGCGCCATTCCGCGCGTATCTGCAGGAGCGTAAAGCCACCGGCGCGAAGGGCAAAAACTGGCTCTTCTTCGGCGAGCAGCGCGCGCAGCACGACTTCCTCTACGAGGACGAATTCAAGCAATACCAGGCCGAGGGACTCCTGACGAAATTCGACACCGCTTTTTCACGCGACCAGGCGCACAAGATTTACGTCCAAAACCGCATGCTCGAAAACGCAGCGGAGATTTGGAAATGGATCGACGCCGACGGCGCGCAGATTTTCGTCTGCGGCGATGCGCAACGCATGGCGAAGGACGTCGACGCCGCGCTCCACAAGATCATCGAAACCGAAGGCGGCAAATCGCCCGAGGAAGCCGCGGCTTACGTCGAGGAGCTGAAAAAGGCGAAGCGCTACAAACGCGACGTGTATTAGGCGGTTGCAGATTTCTGCTTGCTGATTGCAGATCGGAATTGGCGGTCGGGAGCGTTGGCTGACGTCGCAATTGCTGAAAACGGCGATTTTTAGCCAAATACAAATTTTTGACGTAACTGGTCAGTTTTGGGCGTAAACCAGACAAAACCGCGTCGAGGTTTTCCGGATTAAAAATGCCAATCTGCTGTAGCGGAATGGCATTTTCGGGATTGCACTGTGTCGCCGTCATGCGGCCATCACCTTTGATAAAGCCGAATTCTTTAGCGAAATCTACAGGAGTTCACTTATGAAACATCTCAATGGCAAAAAAGTGGCGATTCTGGCGACGAACGGTTTTGAGCAAGCCGAGCTGGAGGAGCCGAAAAGGGCGCTCGAGGAAGCGGGAGCGGATGTGAAGATCGTCTCGCCGGAGTCTGGCGAAATACAGGGCATGCATCACGCGGACAAGGGCGACACGTTCAAGGTCGATCTGCCGCTGGATGAGGCAGACCCGGACGAGTTTGACGCGCTGATGATTCCGGGCGGATTGATGAACCCGGATGAGTTGCGGACAAATATCGATGCGCTCCGTTTTGCGAAGTCGTTTTTTGAAGTCGGCAAACCGGTCGCGGCGATTTGCCACGGGCCGTGGGTGCTGATTGACGCGGGCGTGGTGAAGGGCCGCAAGCTGACTTCGTGGCCGGCGATCGCGACCGATGTGCGCAACGCTGGCGGCAACTGGATCGACCGCGAAGTAGTGGTCGACAACGGCCTTGTGACGAGCCGCAAGCCGGATGACATCCCGGCATTCAACGAAAAGATGATCGAGGAATTCGCGGAGGGCATTCACAAGGCGGCTTAGCCATTTTATGAATCGCACCTTATTGCTCATTATCATCATTGTGCTGCTCCTCGGCGTGCTGCCGACGTGGCCCTACAGTTCCGGCTGGGGCTATTATCCAAGCGGCGGGCTGGGGACATTGCTGCTGGTGATCATTATTTTGATCCTGCTCGGCGTGATCTGATCACGGCGGCTGCAGGCTTGCGTTGCGGATGATTTTCGCGACTGTGTCTGCTCCGCCATGAAAGTGATCCTGCGCGTTTTCGCCTATCTTCGCCGTTATCCGTGGATGGCCGCCGGGATGCTCGGGTGCGCGATCGTGAGCACGTCGATGGTCGTCGTTTTTCCGAAAGTGACGCAGCAGATCGTCGACGAAGTGGTGCGCGGGCATCATCCGGAAAAGCTGTGGCCGCTCGTGGGTATCGGCGCTGCTGCGTTTTTTGCGCAGTATGCGATGAATGCTCTGCGGCTGATTTTTAACAACACGTTCGAGCAGCGCGTCATTTTCGATTTGCGCAGCGATCTCTACTCGCACATCCAGCGGTTGCCGCTGACGTGGTTTGACAATCGCGCGACGGGCGACCTGATGACGCGTGTGCTCGAGGATGTGACGTCGGTGGAGCGCGTGCTCATCGATGGCATCGAGCAGGGCGTGATCGCGGTCTTGCAAGTGGCGATCGTCGCGGTCGTGATGTTTCGCGCCAATGCGCAGCTCGCGTTGATCGCGCTTTCGCCGATTCCGCTGCTCGCCGCCGGCGCGGTCTATTACACCATCACCGCGCACAAACGTTACCGGCTCCAGCGCGTCGCGTCGTCGGCGATGAATTCGCTGCTGCACGATAACCTCGCGGGCATCCGGCAGATCAAAACATTCGTCCGTGAGCGCGAGGAACACGCGCGATTCAATCGCGTCAGTGACCAGCTCCGCGAGGCGACGCTCATCGTCATCCGCGCGTGGGCGATTTACAGCCCGGCGATGGGTCTGCTCGGCGCATTCGGACTAGTGCTCGTGACCGGATTCGGCGCGCGCACGGTGCTGGGCGGCGCGATGCAGATCGGCGATCTCGTCGCGTTTCTGATGCTGGCGCAATTTCTTTACGATCCGATCGGACGACTGCATCAGCTCAATCAACTCTTCCAGGCAGGACGCGCCGCGGGTGAACGCGTGTTTGAAATCATGGATGAAAAACCGGAGCCCGGCCGCGTGGACGAAACCGTTGCGCCCGGCGAGAAGATCAGCGGCGACGTCCGTTTTCAAAATGTCTGCTTCTCGTATAACGAGACGCTGCCGGTGCTGCGCAACATAAACCTGCACGCACAACCAGGCGAAACCATCGCGCTCGTCGGCGCGACCGGCGCGGGCAAATCAACGCTGGTGCATTTGCTCACGCGCTTTTACGAATTTGATACCGGCGAAATTTTCATCGACGGCAAACCGCTGCGCGAATTTTCCCGCAACGCACTCCGCATCGGCGTCGGCATGGTCACGCAGGAGAGCTTTCTTTTTAACGGCTCGATCCGCGACAACCTGCACATCGGCAAACCAGACGCGACCGACGAGGAATTGCTCATGGCGCTGACCGCCGCGAATGCGCGCAGCTTTGTCGATCGACTGCCCGACGGCTTAAATACAGTGGTCGGCGAGCGCGGCGTGAAATTGAGCGTCGGCGAAAAACAGCGCGTGTCGATCGCACGGGCGCTGCTGAAGGATCCGCCGATTTTGGTTTTGGACGAAGCGACCGCGAGCGTGGACACAGCGACAGAGCGGATGATTCAAACCGCGCTCGATCGCTTGATGGAAAACCGCACGAGCTTCGTCATCGCGCACCGGCTATCGACCGTGCGGCACGCAGATCAGATTCTCGTGCTCGATCACGGACGCATCGTCGAGCGCGGCACGCACGACGAGTTGCTCGCACTCGGCGGGGTTTACGCGCGTTTGTGCGAGAGCAGTTTCCTCGAGCGCAACGAAGAGTTCGCGATCGTGCGATGAGCGAGTGGAAAATCACGATGCTCGCAAACGAGCATTGCGAGACGGGCGAGAATCCGCTGTGGGATGGGCAGCGCGAGTGTGTGTATTGGGCGGACATCCCGAACGGGAAAATCTTCCGCTACGATCTTGCGTGGCAATCGCACGAGCAAATTTACAGCGATGTGCCGGTCGGCGGCTTCACGTTGCAAACCGACGGGAGTTTGCTGCTGTTTCGCGTTAGCGATATCGCCATTTTGCCATGGCGAGGTGTAGCGCGGACGATCATTAAATACAGCGACGATGGAATGGAGCGGTTCAACGACGTGAGCGCCGATCCGGAAGGCCGCGTCTTTGCCGGAACAATCGGCAAGACGGAAACCAGCGGCGGACTTTATCGCGTCGATCTGGACGGAACGATCACGAAGCTCTTCGACGGCACCGGCTGCGCAAATGGCTCCGGTTTCTCGCCTGACTTGCAGATGTTTTACTGGACGTGTTCGACAACGAAGCGACTTTTCCGTTTTCGTTATCATCGCGAAACCGGCGAACTGACTGAACGCACGGAAATTTACCGCGCGCAAAATGAGGGGACGCCCGATGGCCTCACGGTCGATGCTGAAGGGAATTTGTGGTCCGCGCGATGGGACGGGCAGACAATCGTCAAGCACGCACCTGATGGCAGTGTGCTGGGCAAAATTAAAATGCCCGTGAAAACAATCTCATCCGTCTGTTTCGGCGGAAGCGATTACGCGAAACTGTTCGTGACGACCGCGAGTGGAAAGTCCTGCTCGTCCAGCGAAGACGGCGCTTTGTTTCAAATCGAGGGAAACTTTCGCGGAAAGCCGGAGTTCCACTCGCGGATTTCGTTGGCGTAAACTGTTTAATGAAGTTTCGCTGGCGCGCCAGGTAAAACGGCGCAAATTCGACCCACACTTTCACGAATTTCATCGAGTGTGGCGGCCGGGGTAAAATTGGTTCGGGCCCTGGCCGCCACTTAATTTTTCCGGGAAGATCTCAAGCGGCGTCTACTCCTCCTCAAGCAAATCGTTGCTTTATTTTTTGCGCCAAATCTCTTGACACGGCACGAAACGTGGTGGTTAAAAGTGGGGCGTTGTGGGGCAAAGTGGCTCCGCAGCATCCTTCTCAAAAAACGTATGGCGAAAACCTCCAGCTCAAATCCGATCTTCTCGGGTGAGTTCCGCCATTCTCTCGACGAGAAGAATCGCGTCACGATTCCTGCGTGCTGGCGCAGTGCGGATGCGGACGAATTTTACATCGTGAAAAATCCGAAACGTCCTTCGCTGACGGTTATGCCCGGCGATGTTTTTCAGAGCATTGGCGAAGACGCAAAAGCGCGCACATCTGCGGCCGAGCATCGCGTTTTCATGACGCATTTTTACTCGCAAGCGAAGAAAGCGGCGATCGACAAACAAGGGCGGTTGTTGCTGCCGGAGGATCACTGCAAAAACACGGGCATCAAGTCCGACGTCGTGCTCACGGGCAGCTCCGACCGGTTCGAGCTTTGGAGCCCGACGAACTGGAAATCCTTCCAGGCTGAAGGTCGCGCAACTTATGAAAATGTCGCCGAACTTGTGGGCCTATGATCCGTCTGCTCGAACCTGCAGTTGGCGCCGGCGCGCGAAGGAAAGGTCGTATGCCGGCTGACGAAGCGCGGCAATATCACGCACCGGTTTTGCTGCGCGAAATGGTGGAATTGCTCGCGCCCGAGCCGGGAAAATTGTTTGTTGATGGAACGCTTGGAGGCGGTGGCCACAGCGAAGCTTTTTTGCAAGCGGGGGCGCGCGTGATCGGCCTGGATCAGGATTCGGATGCTCTCGCATTTGCGCAAAAACGACTCGCGAATTTTGGTGAGAGGTTTCAGGCGGTGCAGGCAAATTTCGCGACAGTCGATCTCGTGTTGAATCGGCTCGGCATTAGCCAAATCGACGGTGCGTTGCTTGATCTCGGCGTTTCGTCGTGGCAACTCGATACACCGGAGCGCGGCTTTTCTTTCATGAAGGATGGTCCACTCGATATGCGCATGAATCGGCAAAGTCCCGTGGCAGCAGCCGACATCGTAAACAACGCGAGCGGCGAACAGCTCGAACGCATTTTCCGCAACTTCGGTGAAGAGCCTGCCGCGCGTCGTATTGCGATGCGAATCGTGCGCGATCGACTGCAGAAGCCATTTGCGACGACGTCCGATCTCGTGCGAACCATCGAGAGCGTCGTTCCGCGCCGTGGAAAAACCCATCCGGCTACGCGTGTTTTTCAGGCGTTGCGAATCGCTGTGAATCGCGAACTCGACGTGCTCGGCGAGGCGTTGGAGCAATTCACGAAAAAACTCCGCGGCAGCGGACGGCTCGGCGTGATCACGTTTCACTCGCTCGAAGATCGCATCGTAAAGACATTTTTTAAACAACGGAGCACGGAGTTTATTGATCGTCCCGAGTGGCCCGAGCCGCGTCCTAATCCCGATTTCACTTTTCGCCTCGTCACGCGCAAAGCCGTGATCGCGGGCGAAGCCGAGCAGTCCGAAAACCCGCGCTCGCGCAGCGCAAAACTTCGCGTTGTCGAAAAAATCTAATGCCGAATTACCACCGCCACAATAACACCGTTCCAGTCGCCGCGCTGACCCGCTGGGTGATCGTCGCGTTTTTCCTGGGCGCAGCCGGACTGAGCTATGTTTATTTTAAGAATCAACTGCACGCGAGCGGCGACGAAATTCGTAATCTCGAGCGACAGCTCGCGGAATTCGAAACGCAAAATGACGTCGTGCGCGCGAAGATCTCGCAGCTTTCCTCGCGCGGTTATTTGCAGAAGCGGCTCGCCGAGGGCTTCATTCACATGACGCCGATCACGGACGATCGCATCGTTCGCATCAACACGACACCTGCGCGCGCGAACGAACTTCGCCGCGTGTCAAACGAGGAGAATGTGAAGTGATCCGATCGGCCAAAGTGCGGGCGCTTTGTGCGTGCGTTGCTCTGGCTGGTTGTTTCACATTGTTTTCGGCCCGGCTCGTGCATTTGCAAGTGGCGAAGCACGACGAATACGCGGCGCTGGCGGCCGAAAAACACGTTAACAAGCAGATCATCTACGCGCGCCGCGGACTGATTCAGGACGTGAATCAGGAGACGCTCGCGGAAAATGTTCCGATCGTCACGGTCGTCGCGGACGGCTCTATGATCATGGACCCTGTCGCGGTCGCCGAGGTGCTCGCGCAGCCGCTCGAGATGCGCGAAGCCGATCTCGCTGCGAAGCTGCGAAGCGACCGACGTTACATCGTTTTAAAAAAGAAAGTGCCGGCAACACTCGCAAGCACGATCGCGAATCGTCTACGCGTTCGCTCGCTGCGCGGCGTGACCTTCGAGCCAGACGAAGCGCGCAATTATCCGAATGGCTCGATGCTTTGCCATGTAATCGGTTTCATGAATTCCGAGCACGATGGCGTTCAAGGCATCGAGGCTTCGATGAACGATTATCTGCGCGGGCACGATGGTTTTCGTTTCACCGAGCACGATCGCACCGGCAAGGAAATTGTGCTCTACCGTGGCCAGGAACGCGCTGCACGTGACGGTTGCAATGTTCGTTTAACAGTCGATCTCAATCTCCAGCACATCGTCGAGACCGAACTCGAGGACGCCTGTTCAAAATACAAACCGGAAAAAGCGATCGCGATTTTGATGCGGCCGAAAACGGGAGAGATCCTCGCGCTCGCAAACCGTCCAAATTTTGACTTGAACGACATTCGCAACAAGCCGGCGGATTTTTTACAACAGAACGCGGAGGCTATGAAAAACAGCGCGGTCATCGACATGATCGAGCCGGGCTCAACCTTTAAAATTGTCACTGCGTCCGCGGCGCTGAATGAACGGCTCGTGTCGCCGAGCACGATTATTTTTTGCGAAAACGGTCACTTTAATTTTGCCGGACGGATGTTGCACGACCACCACGGCTACGGCGATTTGAGCGTCGACGACATTTTGATGAAGTCGAGCAATATCGGCGCCGCGAAACTCGCGCTTCGGCTCGGCGACCAAAAATTTTACGAATACATCCGCCGCTTCGGTTTCGGCGAGCGCACGGGCATCAGCTTGCCTGGTGAAATCTCCGGCGTGATTCATCCGCCGCACAAATGGGCGAAGATCGACATCACACGCATCGCGATGGGCCACTCGGTAGGCGTGACGCCGCTGCAGTCGATCTGCGCGATGAGCGCGATCGCAAATGGCGGCCGCCTGATGATGCCGCAAATCGTGCGCGAGATCGCCGACGATGAAGGCAATACGATCGCGACATTTCCGCCGGTCGAAATCCGTCGCGTTATCACCGAGGAAATGGCGAATGAAGTCAGCAACGCGTTAAAAAATGTGGTCAGCGACAAAGGCACTGCTGCGCTCGCGAAAGTCGCCGGCTTCATGGTCGCGGGCAAAACCGGCACCGCGGAAAAAATCAACCCCGCGGGCGGATATTTTTCCGGCAAATACGTTGTGTCGTTCATCGGATATTTACCGGCGGACAATCCGGAATTTGTCGGACTCGTGATGCTCGACGACGCGAAAGTTTCCGCAGAGTTAAACTATGGCGGTCAAATCGCCGGTCCCATTTTCGCGCGCATCGCCGAAAAAACGGCGCGTTATTTGAACCTGCAACCAGAGCTCGAGCAGCCTCCGAGCAACGTGATTCTCACCCAGCGCGAACGTTAAATCATGCAGCTCAAAACGATTGTCTCACAGTTGCAAAATACCAGGATCACCGGTCCGCTTGACCGCGATATCACGTCCATTGCCTACGACTCGCGGCGCGTGAAAAGCGACAGCCTTTTTGTGGCGCTGCGCGGCGAGAAAGTCGACGGTCACGATTTCATCCTTTCCGCCACAAACCAAGGAGCCGCGGCCGTTGTCGCTGAACGCGCGGAGCCGGATTCGCGAGCCACAATGATCGTGGTGCCGGATTCGCGCGTCGCACTTGCAGACGTGGCCGCGCTTTTTTTCCAGAATCCGTCACTGCATTTGAAGATGACGGGCGTCACGGGAACAAATGGAAAAACGACTTTTACCTTTTTGCTAAAACATATTTGCGAACGCGCACTGCTGCGCTGCGGCTTGCTCGGAACGGTGCGCTACGAAATCGGCGAGCGCATTTTGCCTGCGACGCGCACGACGCCGGAATCGCTCGACGTCCAGGAGTTGCTTTTCCAAATCCGCAGCGCCGGTTGCAAAGCCGCTGTGATGGAAGTTTCGTCGCATGCGCTCGCGCAGGAGCGTGTTCGCAACGTCGAATTCGACGTTGCGATTTTCACGAATCTCACGCAGGACCACCTCGACTATCACGGCACCATGGAAAATTACTTCGAGGCGAAGAGTCGCTTATTTACAGGGCTCACGACGCAAAAGAAGAAAAAAGGCAAGGCTGTGATCAACATCGACGATCGTTACGGTGTGCAGCTCGCGGAAAAATGCGAAGTGCCCGTTTTGACCTACGGCCTCGGCACGCGCGCGGACTTTCGCGCGAGCAATATGAAGATCGATTTTAGCGGCACGACGTATCAGCTCGACGCACTTGGTAAAAGCTACCTCGTGCGCTTGCCGCTGATCGGGCGCTTCAATGTCTACAACTCGCTCGCGGCCATTGCCGCCGCGTCCGCGCTCGGCATCGAAGTGCGCAACGCAGTGCTCGCAATGGCGAACGCTCCGTTCGTCCCGGGACGTCTCGAAGCAGTTCCCGCGAAAAGACAGTTTCGCGTCTTTGTCGATTACGCACACACGGACGACGCGCTGATCAATGTGATGAAAACGCTACGCGAGCTTTCGCCGAACAGGCTCATCGTTGTCTTCGGTTGCGGCGGAAATCGCGACCGTGCGAAGCGCCCGAAAATGGGCGAGGCCGTCGATCAACTCGCGGATTGGGCTATCGTCACGTCCGACAATCCGCGCAAGGAAGATCCCGAGATGATCATCTCTGACATCCAGCGCGGCTTTCGCGGCAACAATTACGAAGTCGTTGTTGATCGTCGCGAAGCGATTTTTAAAGCAGTCTCGATGGCTCAGCCGCGGGATATCGTGCTCATCGCGGGCAAAGGCCACGAAACATATCAGGAATTTGCGGATCACACCGTGCCATTCGACGACGTCGACGTGGCGCGGCAGGCAATCGAAGCAACCCCAGTAGAAATTAAAAAACGATGAACAAACGTTCAACCTTCAATCAGTTAAACTTCCTGCGTGTGCCGGAAATCGAACCAGCCGTGCATTCGCGCGGATTTTTCCGCCGGGCCATCCGTGCGTTTCGTCTGCCGACGCGATGGCATTCTCCGATCGAGGAAGCCGCTGCGGAGGGCCGCGCAGCGCGGTTGTTTGCAGCCAATTTCAAATCAACGTGGACCCGGTAGCACTCGATACGATCGCAAAATGGGCGGACGGCAAACTGCTTCGCGGCGATGCCGCGCGGAAGGTGACGAACATTTGCACCGATTCGCGCAAGCTGCAGCCCAGCGATCTTTTCCTCGCATTGCGGGGCGAAAAATTCGATGCGCATAGTTTTGTCGTGGAAGCTGCAAAGCAAGGCGCAGCGGGCGCGGTCGTCGAGGAGGTCACGGAAAATTTGCCGCCCGATTTTGCAATCATCAAAGTTGCGGACACGCTCGCGGCGTTGCAGCAGATCGCTGGAAATTACCGGCGTTCCCTGCCGCTAAAGGTCGTCGCGATCACCGGCAGCAATGGAAAAACTTCGACGAAAGATTTTACGGCTGCGGTGCTCGGTGAGCGCTTTCGTGTGGTAAAGACGCACGGAAATTTGAACAACCATATTGGTCTTCCGTTAACGATGCTGAGCGCGAATTCAAACGACAAAATCGGCGTGTTCGAGATCGGCATGAATCATCCGGGGGAGATCGCGCCGCTGGCGAAATTGTCGCAACCGGATGTCGGCGTGATCACGAATATCGGCGTCGCGCACATTGAATTCATGGGCACACGCGCCGCGATCGCGCAGGAAAAAGGAATGCTCGCGGAAGCTGTCGGCACAGGCGGCCACGTTGTGCTGACGGCGGATGACGATTATTCAAATTCGATCGCGCAACGCACGAAAGCGCGCGTGATTCTCGCCGGAATCGATAGCGGCGAAATCCGCGCCAGCGAAGTGCGAAGCGGAATCGATGGCAGCGATTTTACGTTAAACGCAAATGGCAAATCGGCACATGCGCGGCTCGCAGTGCCAGGCCGGCACATGATCCGCAACGCATTGCTCGCGGTTGCGGTCGGCACTATTTTCGGACTTTCGCTCGATGAATGCGCCGCAGGTCTCGCGAAAGTGCAGCTCACTAAAGGCCGGCTCGAACAGAAATTGATCCGCGGCGTTCGCGTGATCGACGACAGCTACAACGCGAATCCTGACTCGATGATCGCCGCGTTGCGCACGCTCGCGGAGATGCCCGGTCGTCGCATTGCCGTGCTCGGACAAATGAACGAGCTGGGTGCGGAATCGGATCGCGGCCATCGCGAAGTCGGCGAAGCGGCAGCGTGCGAGAATATCGATTGCGTGCTGACCGTCGGCGAGATCGCCGCAAGAATCGCGGACGCAGCTTCACAGCATGGCGTTAAACAAATATTAAAAGCCGCGTCCACGCAGGAAGCCGCCGGGCAATTGCGTGCGATCGCGCGCGAGGGCGACACCATTTTGATCAAAGGCAGTCGCTCGGTGCGGATGGAAACCATCATCGAGGAGTTCGCGCGCGCATGATGTATTTTCTCTACAACCTGCGCGGTTCTTTTCCGGTGCTTAACGTTTTTCAATACATCACGTTTCGCGCGGTCGCGGCGGCGGTGACTTCGTTTTTGCTTTGTTTGATTTTTGGAAATTGGGTGATCCGCAAATTGATCAGCCTGAAAATCGGCCAGCCGATTCGCACGAAAGAGGAAGTCCACAAACTCGCCGAATTGCACGGCGGCAAGCGCGGCACGCCGACAATGGGCGGCGTGTTGCTGCTCGGTGCAGTGATCATTTCCACGCTGCTTTGGGCTCGACCACAAAACGATTCGGTATGGCTCGCCCTTTTCTCAACCGCATATCTCGGCGCGCTCGGATTTATCGACGACTATCTCAAGGTCACGAAGAAAAAATCCGACGGCATCAGCGGGCGCATCAAACTCGTCGCGCAGTTCGGACTTGCGGCAATCGTGACCGCATTTTTCCTGCTGAATCCGGCGATCGAAGTGCAGGCGCGCGCTCTCTACGTGCCGTTTTACAAGGAGCCGCTGATCCACAATCTTGGCTGGGCGACATTTTTCTTTTTTGCGCTTGTCGTCGTCGGCAGTTCGAATGCCGTGAATCTTACCGACGGCCTCGACGGACTCGCGACCGGCTGCACTGTCACGGTTGCGCTCACTTACGCCGTGCTCGCTTACATCGCCGGCAATGTGAAAATTTCCACCTACCTGCAGATTCCGTATTACCCGTTCACGGGCGAACTCGCGGTCATTTGCGCGGCGCTCGTCGGCGCGGGGCTCGGCTTTCTGTGGTTTAACTGCCATCCCGCAAAAGTTTTCATGGGGGACACCGGTTCGCTCGCGATCGGAGGCGTGCTCGGCGTGGTCGCGATCTGCTGCAAACAGGAGCTACTACTGCTCGTCGTCGGCGGCGTGTTCGTGATGGAAGCGTTGTCGGTGATTCTGCAGGTGATGAGTTTCAAAGTGACCGGCAAACGCATTTTTGCGATGTCGCCGATCCACCACCATTTCGAGCTGAAAGGGTGGAAGGAAAACACGGTGATCGTGCGGTTCTGGATCTTGTCGATCATGTTCGCGTTTCTCGGCCTGGCCACACTCAAACTTCGGTGAACACGTGCATTACAAAAACAAAAACATCGCAGTCCTTGGTGCGGGCGAAAGCGGCGAAGCTGCAGCCCGACTGCTTAGAGAGGAAGGCGCCATGGTGACATTGCTCGACAGCGCGGATCTGAAAAAGCTGCGCTCAAAAATCGAAAAAATCACGCCGCTCGGCATCGCGTTTCTCGCTGGCCCCGATGCGGAAAAAGACAACACTCGCTACGACCTTGGCGTATTGAGTCCGGGCATCGATCCGGCTGCGCCGCTCGTGCAGAATTTTTTGAGCAAGCGCATCGATATGATCGGCGAGCTCGAGTTGTCGTTCGAGTTGTGCGAGTGCCCGGTCGTCGCGATCACCGGCACAAACGGCAAAACGACTACGACCGAGCTCGTAGCACGCATGTTTAACGCATGCGGCGTGCACACACTCGCGTGCGGAAACATCGGGCCGGCCTTTGCAGCGACCGTGCGCAAAAGTCGCGACCTCGACGTGATGACGCTCGAGGTTTCGTCATTCCAACTCGAGCAAATCCGCACGTTCCGCCCGAAAATCGCCGTATGGTTGAACCTCACGCCCGACCATCTCGATCGGTATTCGTCGATGGAAGAATATCGCAATGCGAAGCTGCGAATTTTTGAAAATCAGACGGAGGACGATTTCGCAGTCGTGAATTTGCGCGACAAGTTGCCGCCGTTGCGCGCAAAGAAAATCACGTTCAGCGCTTACGCAAATGGCGGCGATTTTGAATATCGCGACGAAGCGATTTTTTACGATGGCGAGCCGGTGCTGAAAATGCCCGACGCGAAACTGCGTGGTCTACACAATGTCGAAAACCTGATGGCATCGCTCGGCGTCGGCGTCGCACACGGACTGAGTTTTGAAAAAATGGTTCCGCCATTGTGCAGCTACACACCGTTGCCGCACCGTTGCGAGCTCGTGCGTGAAGTCGCGGGCGTCGAATACATCAACGACTCGAAAGCGACGAATCTCGACGCACTGGAAAAGGCTCTCGATTCCGAGACTCGGCCCGTTGTGTTGATCGCGGGCGGCAAGGACAAAGGTTTCGAATTCGGCTCGATCACCGATCTCGTCGCTAGCAAATGCCGTCGCGCAATTTTGATCGGCGAAATGTCGGACCGCATCGAGGCGCTTTGGAAAAGCCGCGTGCCTTGCGAAAAAGCGAGTTCGTTGCGCGATGCGGTGCTGCGCGCGCGGGCTGGTGCGCAACGCGGCGAAGTCGTCCTCTTTTCACCCGGCACGTCGTCATTCGACATGTTTAAAAACTACGCAGATCGCGGAAATCAGTTCCGCGAAATCGTCCAATCACTCACATGAAATTCCCGAAGCTGTTCCCAAAAAAGAAACTGCAGGCCGCGACTTCCGCGCGCCGCGCGCAACCCGAATACGTCGACGAACCCGACATCAAGCTTTCGAGCGCGGTGATTGTCGTGCTCGTTTTGCACCTCGTCGCCGTCGGCGGCATCTACATGTTTAACAGCATCAAAGCCCATCAGCCGGCCGATACCGATGCCGCTCCCGCGCCGCAAAAAATCGCCGCGAAGACCGACAACGACAATTCGGGTGAAGACACAAAACACGCGCCCGCCGTGTCCGCAAAGCAAGCTGTGAAACCGGTTGCGACCGAATCGCATAAACTGACGGAAAACAAAATCGCCAGCGCGACGCTAAAAGATTCCGGCGAAACTTACACGGTTGCGAAGGGCGATAACCCGGTAATCATCGCGAAAAAATTGCACGTGAATTACGACGAACTTTTGAAGCTGAACAAAATCGAAGACCCGAAAAAATTGCAGATCGGACAAAAGCTCCGCATTCCCGCGAAACACAAAACCGACGTGGCTTCCGCGCAGTAATTTTTCTGAATGCATCGCAAAAGCGTCTATTTCCTAGTGCTCGCAGTCGCAGCGATGCTGGTGCTCGGCATAGTGATGCTGTTTAGCACGAGCGCGTTTGCGCAGGACAGCCATGGCGATCCGGTTTATTTCGTCAAACGCCAGGCGATGTGGCTCGTTATCGGAATCATCGCGTGCATCGTTGCCGCAGTGATGGATTACCATTTCTGGCAGCACAAATGGTGGATTTGGTTCGCGCTTTCCGTTGTGTTGCTCGCGTTATGTTTTGTGCCGCACATTGGAATGAAGATCAACGGCGCCCGACGCTGGGTGAATTTCCGCGTAATCACGTTTCAGCCGTCCGATTTTGCCAAAATCGCGGCAATCGCATTTCTGGCGTTCTGGTATTCGCGTTTCGAAAAAGAGGCTGGCACCTTTTTCAAAGGCTTCGTTTTTCCAATGATGATCGTCGGCGTGCTGATGGCTGAAATTGCGCGCGAAATCGATATGGGCACGACGGCGCTGATCGGCGGGACAATGTTCGTCGTGATGTTCGTTGCTGGCAGCGGACTACGCTTTCTCGCGCCGCTGGCAACGTGCGGAATCATGGCGACGCTCTACATTGGAAGTCATTTGAAAGGCCGTTCCGAGCGCATGCTCGCGTTTTTGGATTTGGAAAAATACAAGGACAGCGCGGGTCTGCAGCAATGGCAGGCGCTCGTTGCGTTCGGCTCGGGCGGAGTCGACGGACTCGGCCTCGGCAATGGCCGCGAGAAACTCGGTTTTCTGCCGTTTGCGCACACCGATTTTATTTTTCCGATGATCGGTGAGGAGCTTGGGCTGCGTTTTACGTTGTTAGTAGTTCTTTGTTACGTCGTGATTATTCTCAGCGGCACGGTCATCTCGATCCATTCGCGCGATCGTTTCGGCATGCTGTTCGGCTTCGGCATCGTCGTGATGCTCGCGTTGCAAGCCGCGCTGAATATCGGCGTCACAACCTCGCTGCTGCCGAATAAAGGTCTGCCGTTGCCGTTCATTTCCTACGGCGGATCGAATCTCGTCTTTTGCCTGCTGGGCATCGGCATTTTGATCAATATCTATCGTCAGGGCGTCGCCGATCGCCCGAACAAATCGAGCGTGCGACTGCAGGCACGCGTCACGCCGCGCATCTGATGAAAGTCGCTATTGCAGGCGGAGGCACTGGCGGACATTTGTTTCCCGCACTCGCGGTTGCGGAGGTGATGCTTGAGCGCGGACACGAGCCGCTGATTTTTATTTCGGAAAAAGATATCGACGCGCTTGCGACGCGAGATCGGACGGAGTTTCGTTTTGAAAAGTTGCCTGGCATTGGCATGCCGAAATTGCTTTCGCCAGCGATCTTCGGATTCATCAAACGTTTTCGCGAAGGCGTCGGTGCGGTGCGCGCGATTTACAAAAAGTTCCAGCCCGACGCGGTGCTCGGCATGGGCGGGTTTACTTCGACCGCGCCGATTTACGCGGGCATGAGACGGAAGATCCCGACGTTCGTGCACGAGTCGAATGCGATTCCCGGAAAAGCGAACAAACTCAACGCGCGCATGACTGACGCGGTGCTGCTCGGCTTTGAAGACTGCGCGAATTTTTTTCCGCGGAGTCGATGCGAGATTACCGGCACGCCGATTCGGAAAAGTTTGATGCAGCGCGTGCCGAAGGCCGATGCAGTCGCGGCATTCGGTCTCGAAAACTCGCGCAAAACGCTCTTGGTTATGGGCGGCAGCCAGGGGGCGCACGGCATTAACGAATCGATTATCAAGTCGCTGCCGCTGCTGAAAAATCTGCCGCTGCAAATCATCCATCTCACCGGCGCGGAGGACGAGCAGCCGGCAATGGCGAACTACCGGCGCGAAAATGTCCCCGCGCATGTCGCGGCGTTCTGCCATCGCATGGAAGAAGCTTACAGCGCGGCCGATTTTGCAATTTCGCGCTCGGGCGCGGCGAGCTTGTCCGAGTTGTCGCACTTTGGTTTGCCGTCGCTGCTCATTCCCTTTCCGCATGCGGCGGAAAATCATCAGGCGCTCAACGCGGAGATTTTCGAGCGCCAAAATGCCGCCGTCGTTATCGAGCAGTCGAAAATCACACCGGAATTTCTCGCCGAAAAAATCCGATGGATGCTCGATCAACCCGCGCGTTTGCAAACCATGTCCGAGCGCGTCCGCCGTCTCGCGCCTGATGATGCAGCGGCGCGTGTTGTCGATGTGATCGAGCACGCGGTGAATGCTTGCGCGGGAGGAAAAAATTAAATGCAAAGCGAGAGTTTCGTTTTGAATTTTCCGGCCTCTGATATTGTGTCGCATTCCGGGCTTCGCGCATCGGATTTTGCAATCATGGACACAGGCCAAATCCTTACCGACATCATTTGCGCGGGCGAGTTGCGCATTCATCTCATCGGCGTCGCCGGCTCGGGAATGAGCGGCATCGCAGGTCTTCTGCTCGCGCTCGGGCATCGCGTCAGCGGTTCGGATAAAGTGACGACGGTCGAAATCGAACGGCTGCAAAAACTAGGCCTCGAATTTTTCTGCCCGCACACGGCGGAAGCAGTTGCTGACGCAGACCTCGTGATTTTTTCCTCCGCGATCAAGCCGGGTAACGTCGCCTACGACGAGGCGCAGCGACTCGGCAAAATGATGGTGCGCCGCGCGGACGCCCTCGCGGCGGTGCTGAATTGCAAAAAAGGAATCGTCGTTGCCGGCATGCATGGAAAAACGACGACGTCATCGATGGCCGCGCACGTGCTGCGCGTCGGCGGAGTGCAGCCATCGCATTATGTCGGCGCGGAGATTCCGATTCTCGGCACAAACGCGCATTGGGACGAGGACGGCGAGTGGTTCGTAGCCGAAGGCGACGAGAGCGATGGCACAATCGCGCTGTATCATCCCGAGCACACGATTTTGCTGAACATCGAGGAGGAGCATCTCGATTTTTACGAAAATCTCGACGCAATCGAAGCGACATATCGGCAGTTGCTCGACCAAACGCGCGGCTCCGTTTTTTACTGCATCGACGATCCGCACGCGGCGCGTGTGTGCGGCGGACGCGAGCGCGCGATTTCATTCGGCGAAAATGCGGGCGCCGACTATCGATTCCAAGCCGTGCTTTCGCGCGCGTTTCGTTCGCAATTCAAAGTATTCCAGCGCGGAAAATGGCTCGGTGATTTCACGCTGAACGTGCCGGGCAAACACAATATTTCCAACGCAACCGGTGTCATCGCGCTCGCAACGGAACTCGGCGTGAGCGTCGAAAAGATCGCCGAAGCATTCGAGTCGTTCCGCGGTGCGCGCCGGCGTTTTGAAGTGAAATATCGCAGCGACAATTTCATGGTCGTTGATGATTACGGACATCATCCGAGCGAAATTCGCGCGACGCTCGCGACCGCGCGTGCGGTAGGCAGCAAACGCGTGTTTGCGATGTTTCAACCGCATCGTTACACGCGCACACAGGCGCTCGCGCACGAGTTTGGCGCTGCGTTTGAAAATGTGGATCGCGTGTTTGTAGCGGACGTTTACGCGGCGAGTGAAAAACCGATTCCCGGCGTGAGCGGGCAGACGATAGTCGATGCGATCGCGAAGACCGGTCACAGCGGCGCGATATTTGTCGCCAATCGCAAAAAAATTCCCGCTGCGCTCGGGCCGCTGTTGCAGCCGGGCGATTTGATTTTAAGCCTCGGCGCGGGCGATATTCATGAACAAGGCGCGCAGCTGGCGCACGATCTGGCGCGGCTCGAGGAATTGCAAAATGTGATGGGCGCAGGCGTCGCGCGGCTTTACGAGCCGCTCGCGAAGCACACAACATTGCGCGTCGGTGGTCCGGCGCAATTCTGGCTCGAACCGGAGACCGAATTGGGCTTCGCGCAGCTTGTTAAACATTGCGCGGTCAATGAAATTCCGGTTTTCGTGATTGGACGCGGTTCGAATTTGCTTGTGCGCGATGGTGGAATTCGCGGCGCTGTCGTGCATCTTGCGCGCGGTGATTTTAAAAAAATCGAAGTGAGCGGAAATCAAATCACCGCGGGCGTCGGCGTGAAATTAAAGGAACTCGCTTACGCCGCGCGCGACGCGAGCATCGGCGGGTTCGAGTTTCTCGAAGGCATTCCCGGTAATGTCGGCGGCGGTTTGCGCATGAATGCCGGCGCGATGGGCGGCGAGACTTTTGACAATGTGTTAAGCGTCTGTTTTGTCGATCAAAACGGCGAGTTTCACACAAAGACAAAAGCCGAACTCGAAGTGCACTATCGCAACGTGCCGACGCTGATTCGCAATTACGCCGTGTCGGCAACATTCGAAGGCCGCGAAAGCACGCGCGAAGAAATCGAGCGGCTGCTCGAGGAATCGATGCACAAACGCCGCACGTCGCAGCCGAAGGAATCGAGCGCCGGTTGCATTTTTAAAAATCCGAAGATCTGCGGTGCGGGCAAACTGATCGACGAACTTGGCTTGAAAAACACGGACATCGGCGCGGCGCGTGTGTCGGAGATCCACGGAAATTTCATCGTCAACGACGGCGGAGCGACCGCGTCAGACGTGCTCGCGTTGATCGACAAAATAAAAGCCATCGCACGTGAGAAACGCGGCGTCGAACTCGAAACCGAAGTGCAAATTCTCGGGGAGGATTTGCTGTGAGCGTCGCGGGAAAACGCATTGCTGTTTTGAAAGGCGGCCCGGGCTCGGAGCGCGAAGTTTCTCTCGCATCAGCGGCCGGTGTCACAAAAGCGTTGCGTGCGCGCGGTGCGGATGTGACCGAAGTCGATGTGACGGGACGCGATTTCACGCTGCCGAAACAAGTGGACGTCGTGTTTAACATCATTCACGGCACGTTTGGCGAAGATGGCGAGTTGCAGGCGATCCTCGACAAGTGCGGTGTCGTTTACACCGGCGAAGGCGCGGAAGGAAGCCGGCTCGCGTTCGACAAAATCGAAACGAAAAAATGCTTTGTGAAAAGCGGCGTGCCCACTGCGGAATTTGAAGTCATCAAGGCTGGCGAGCGGCCGGCGATGGAAATTCCGTTTGTCGTCAAAGCGCCGCGACAGGGATCGAGCGTCGGGGTCTCGATCGTTAAACAAGCCGGGCAACTCGAGCCTGCGCTATGCGACGTGGCGCAATATGATAACACACTACTGATCGAGAAATTCATTCCCGGAAAAGAGCTGACTGTCGGCATTCTCGGCGATTTCGCGTTGCCAATTATTGAGATTTTACCGCAGCAAAACTTTTACGATTTCAAAAACAAATATCCTTTCCTCGGCGGCGGCGGCGGCGCGAAGCATTTGTGCCCGGCGCCGCTCGACGAAACGACCACGAAACGCGTGCAGGAACTCGCGCTTGCCGCGCACCGCGCGCTCGGGCTTCAGGTTTATTCGCGGGTTGACTTTGTGCTGCGCGATGACAACACTCCGTTTGTCCTTGAAATCAACACGATCCCAGGCATGACGGAGGCGAGCCTGCTGCCCGAAGCGGCGGCGGCGGCGGGCATCGGCTACGGCGAACTTTGCGAGCGGATTATCGAGCTTTCACTCATGAAAAGGAGGCGCGCGTGAACATCGGCCGAAACCAGCGCGCGTCGACACGCAAGCATCGCAAGCAGCAGCATCTGCTCGACGTTACCGTTCGCTCGCGCAAAGCCTCGCAGCAGCGCAATCGTCGGATCGTCGCCTGGTTTTGCTCGCTCATTTTGTTCGCCGGCATTATCGGCGGCGCGGTTTACGGCGCGCGCAAAGGATTGCAGAAATTTTTCTGGGATAATCCCGATTACAACCTCGCGGAAATCGAAATCAAAACCGACGGCAACCTGACGCGCGAGCAGATCGTCGATGCGACGGGACTGCGCGAAGGCGTGAACATTTTCTCCCTGAACATCGCGAAAACGCGCGATGCACTGGTGCTGATGCCGCAAGTCGAGCATGCGGAAGTCGAGCGCGTGCTGCCGAATAAACTCACGATCGAAATTTCCGAGCGCCGTCCGGTCGCATGGATCGCGGCGAAATACGACGAAGATCCGACCGTTTACGCGAAGTCGTTTCTCGTCGATCGCAAGGGCGTGCTGATCAAAACGCAGAACCAGCTCGCGGAATATTTACATCTGCCGGTGATCTACGGCGTGCCGACGGATAATTTCGATCCGGGCGAAATTGTGGACACGCCGGAGCTGAAAGCGGCGCTCGATTTGATCCGGCTCAGCGCGGATAACCCCGAGCGATTCCAGGTGCGCAGCATCGATTTATCCAAAGGCTATTGCATGGTCGTCACCGACCAGCGGCACGCAAAAATCACTTTCGGCATCGAGCATGTCGACACGCAGATCGAGCGGCTCGGTGTGTTGCTGGATCGCGTCGAGCAAAGCCAGCGCGAAATCCAGACCGTGAACCTGCTGGTGCAGCGAAACGTGCCCGTCACATTCATGGCGATGCCCGATCCGGGTGCGATCGTCGACGAACCGGACGCGAGTCCATTGCCGGCACCGAAGCCCGCCGTCAAGCCCACGCCGACGCCGATCGCGAAGAAGCCTGCACCGCTTTCAAAATCAACCACGGTTCGCAAAGCCGAGCCGGTAAAATCGAAAACCACACATAGCTCCACAAAGCCCGTGCGCAAAGCGATCCCGGTCGCCGCGCCCGCGCAAAATCCAACCAATGGGTAAAGACCACATCCTCGTCGGACTCGAAATCGGCACCTCGAAAATCTGCGTCGTCGTCGGCGAATCGAAACCGGACGGCTCGATCAAAATCCTCGGCGTCGGCCACGCGCCGTCGCGCGGTGTGCGCAAAGGCGAGATCGTCGACTTCGATACCGCGCAAAAATGCGTGCACGAAGCGCTCGTTGACGCGGAGGAAAAAAGCGACGTGATGATCCAGAGCGTCTACGTCGGCATCACCGGCTCGCACATTTCGAGCTTCAACAATCGCGGCGCGGTGAACGTCCCCGAGGACCAGGAAGAGATCACCGACATGGATTGCGAAAACGTCCGAGGCGCTGCGAAAGAAGTCAGTATCCCGTCGCAAAACGCATTCATCCACTCGATCCTGCAGCACTACTACGTGGACGGCCAGGATGGCGTGCTCAATCCGATCGGCATGATCGGCGGCAAGCTCGAAGCCGACTTCCACATCATCCATGGCATCGGCAATCGCATCAAAAACACGATCCGCTGCGTCCGCGAAATCCCGCTGGAGGTCGAGGACGTCGTGTTTAACCCGCTCGCGGCGGCGCAGGTCGTCCTCAATCAAAACCAAAAAAACCTCGGCGCGCTGGTCATCGACATCGGCGGCGGCACGACGGACTTTTTGGTTTACGTCGATGGCGCGGTGAAGCAAACCGGCGTCCTCGCGGTCGGCGGCGATCACATCACCAACGACATCTCCATGGGCCTGCGCATCCCGATGGCGCGCGCGGAGAAACTCAAGGTCGAGGAAGGCAGCGTGATCCTCGGCAACTCGCTTCCGGGCGAAACGATTTTGCTCAAGGACGACCACGGCTTTGCCGGAAAGGAAATCGAGCGCGAGACGTTGAACACGATCATCCACATGCGCATGCGCGAGACGCTGGAATTGCTCCGGCGCACGCTGCTCCAGCGCGAGAACTACCTCGATTACCTCGGCGCGGGCGTGTTCATCACCGGCGGCACGAGCCAGCTCAAAGGCATCGACAATCTCGCGCAGGACATCTTCGAGATGCCCGTCCATCGCACGCACGCGCAGACGATGTCCGGCCTCACCTCCGCCTTCGAGAACCCGCAATTTTCCACCGCCATCGGCCTCATTAAATACGCGCAGGCAATCCAGCTCGACCGCCCGTCGGGATGGCTCTCGCGCATCAAACGCAAGATTCCGTTTTTCGGCTAAATCATCAAAACCCGCATTCCCATGATCCAACTCAACCGCAACTACCACCTCGTCCCGCAAACCAACGACACGGTGAAAATCAAAATCGTCGGCCTCGGCGGCGCGGGCTCCAATGCGCTCGACCGTATCGTCCTCGACGGCGTGGAAAGCGCCGATCTGGTCGCGATCAACAGCGACGTGCAATCCCTCACCAGCTCCGTTGCCAATGAAAAAGTCCAGCTCGGACGCGAAGCCACGCGCGGGCTTGGTGCGGGTGGCGACCCGGAGGTCGGACTCACCGCGGCGGAGGAGGCGATCGACGAAATCCGCAGCGCACTCGACGGCGCGGGCATGGTTTTCCTCTGCGTCGGCCTCGGCGGCGGCACCGGCTCGGGCGCTGCGCCACTCGTCGCCAGCATCGCGAAAGAACAAGGCGCGCTCGTCGTCGTGTTCGCCACGATGCCGTTCACCTTCGAAGGCAAACGCCGCTCCGCGCAGGCGCACGACGCGCTCGCCTCGCTGCAAATCGCCGCCGACGCGGTGATCTGTTTTGAAAATGATACGATGGGCGACGCAGTTTCGCCGAAAGCCGGCATCCATCAGGCGTTCGCCGCCGCCGACGAGACGATCAGCCAGAGCGTCCGCGCCATTTCCCAGCTTTTCGCCCACCCCGGCATCCTGCACATCGGGTTCGACGACCTCCGCGCCGCGCTCGCAAACAACAACGCGCGCTGCCTCTTCGGCCATGGCGAAGCCGAGGGAGACAACCGCGCGCACGATGCACTGACACGCGCGCTCAAGAACCCGCTCATGGACCGCGGCCGACTGCTCGACGATGCACACAAAATCCTCGTCAACGTCGCCGGCGGCCCCGGCATGACACTCAATGAAGTGCAGATTTTAATGGAGGAACTCGGCAGGCATGTCGGCGATGAGTCGCACATTTTGTTCGGCACCGCAGTCGATCCGAAATTGGGCAACCGCATGAGCGTCACGATCATCTCCTCGATCAGCGTCGGCGTGCAGCTTCCCGCCGCCCGGCCTGCGCGCATCACCGCGCACGTCGAGCCCGCGCCGGAGCCCGAGCCCGAACCGGTGCCGGAAGTCATCGAAGCAGCCACGCCCGAGCCGGAACAGGAGCTCATCGCCGACGAAGAGCCGGTCGCCCCTCCGCCACCAAAACCCGCGCCTGTCGCCCGTCCGAAGCCGGTCATCAAAGCCAAGCCTGCCGCGCCGGAATTGATCCCCGCAGCCGATGCGAAGCCGAAAGCCGAGGCAAAACAGGAAACGCTGCAATTCGAAGCCATCACCCGCGGTCGTTTCGAGAAAAGCGAGCCGACCATCGTCGACGGCGAAGATCTCGATGTCCCGACGTTCCTGCGCCGGAACGTGAAGGTGAAGTAATTTTCCTGCCAGGGACGGCTCGCCGGGCTGGCCGATGCTGTCAGCCACTTTTCAAGTGCTGTCAGCGGCTTTTTGAGCGGTGTCAGCCACTTTTCGGGGGCTGTCTGTCACTTTTTATACAGAGTCAGCGGCTCCATGGGGCCGTGTAAGTCGCTTTTTATACAGCGTAAGCGGCTGCTCGCCGGTGTGCAGCGGCTCTTTGGCCTCGCACAACGGCTCCGCGGGGTGGTGCAACCGCTCCATGCGGGTCTGCAACGGCTCCACGCTCCTTTGCAATGGCTTTTTCCATCCGTGCAGCGTCTTTTTGCGCCCGTGCAATGACTTCCCGGCTAAAAAAGGCGTTCCCGTGGCACAGTTAGTCATCGGTCATTAGTCATTTTTCATTCCCGCCTACCACCAGTAATGCACCCGATACGTGACCACCTTTTCCTCGTCCGGCTTGAGCGTGACGCGGAACTCGATGGTGTGTGAGTCGAGCTTTTTGAACTCGTCGCTCTTCTCCTTCACCTCCCAGTTGTCGAAGCGGCTGAGGTGCTCGACCACGCGGATTTCCACCGGCTCCTTTTTGTGGTTGCGCAGTTTGATCTCGAAGGCTTCGTCGGCCCAGTTGTTACCATTATTTACCTTGAAGTCCGTGCGCCGCCGCTCGCCGGCGAGGTCAAAGCTGTTGCCGACATACACCCGCACGGTTTCGTCCTTCGGAGTGTGATCAATTTCATTCTCGCCGATGAACTGGAGCGACTGATCGTCCGGGTCGGCCTGGTAAAAACGAAGCCGGCCCTTTGGCAGCGGCATCCCGAGATGGTTCGCCTCTGCGTTTTTGAATTCGCGCAACACCCAGATTTTCTTGTTCGTCGGGATGCCGTAATCGCCCGTGCCGCGATACATCGGCCACTGGCCGTAGTTCATCGTCGCCCCGTCATAGACGAAGATGCGCGGCGCATTCACGCCCTGCGCCCGCACGAACTCCACCTGCTTTGTCTCATGGTCGCGCAGCGTCACCGCGCGGCTGATGGTGTAGAGGTGAAACTCGCTGAACGCCTTTTCGGTAACAGGTGCCTCGACGGCATCGAACGCCATTCCGGCCGACGCGGTCCGCATCGCTTTCGCCATGGCCATTGGCGGCTGGATTTTGTTCACGTCGCCAGCCATCAATTTCACCTTCGCGTCGCGAAACGTTTTGCCGCTTTGGTTATCGAACGTCACCCAGCCGACGAGATCGATCACGTCGCTCTTTTCCATCGCCACGATGTTGTAATCAGCATGCCACGACAGCCCGCCCGTTACATACGCCAGCTCCGCGTCGAACTTCGCATCGGTGTTCGCATTCAGCTTCCATGAAAGCGTCGGGTTCAAAATCGTATCGTCACCGAGCGCCGGAAAAAGCGGCTCGCCCGGCAGCGAGAATTGCAATTTGCCGTCCACCTCGATGATCGGCTGCGTCTGGTTTTGCCCGCCCGCGCCGTAACCGCTGCGGATGATTTTGCCGTGGATGATTTCGTCCGGCTTGTTCGGTTCGCGCCGCACGAAGTCGATCGTCTTCCCCTCGTTCATCGACAGCAGCAGCGACTGCGAGACCGGGTCGTTCCGGTAACTCTGCTCCAACACCTGCAACTTCACCTTCGCCGCCGGGTCGCGGAGAATCACCGAGTCCGTCTCCGCCTGCGCCGTCACATCCGAGAAGCGCACGTCATTCACCCCCGTCTTCAAGTCGAGCGGCACGCTATCGCGCACCACGGCAAAGTTTTGGTTGTAAATCGTCAGCGCCGGCGACGCGGCGAAACAGTGCATCGCGGCGAGCGCGAACGTGGCGAGGAGAACGGGAGGTGTTTTCATGGTTTTGAAACATAGACGCGCCACCACGCAAAAACGCGCGAGAAAAATTGCGACGATTAAAATGATCCGCGGCCCGCGCCGGCAGGTTGCGTGTATTTGAACATTCCATGGAACTCCATGTCTTTCATGACCGAATGAGAACCAAGCAACGGGTGCGAGTCAGTGGCGAATGTAAAATGAAAGGCAAACTTTTGTTTCGTCCGGCTTTGTGCGGTGAGAAATCCGATTTAATTTTAAGACGACGACAAACGTGTTTGACCAATTGCCGATAATCCCTAGATTGCGCGGTTGCTTCCGTTGCGCGCGCTACGGTGTAACAGCGTGCTGCGCGTTTTTACGACAGGAGTAAACTTATGCCACAACTCGAATCACGACCGCCCAAAGGGGAAAAACCCCCGCGCAATGGCGGCGACCCAAATTTTAACTGGCGCGGACTGGTGCTCTTCGCGATCGCGATCGCGCTGATCGGCGGCGCGTTCCTTTTCAAGGGACCATACGGAAGCCCCGAGGACATCTCGCTGCCCACGTTTATGAAGCTTTTGCAGACGGGGCAAATCAAGAGCGACAAGCCGCTGGATCTGGTGATCCAGGAAGGCCAGCAGGCGAAATATCTGCGCGGCACTTATGTTCGCGGCAAGGCGCCGGACGGCCAGGAAATCGTCGGCACGTTCCGCACGCCGGTGGATTTGGAATGGAACAAGGATTTGCCTGAGACGCTCACGAAAGCAGGGCTGGAGGTGAATCCGAAGCCGGAGTCGAATCTGCTCGCCTCGGCGATTTTCGGGTTTCTGCCGTTCGCGCTGTTTTTGCTGCTGATTTACTTTTTCTTCCGCCAGCAAATCCGCATGGCGGGCAAGGGCGCGCTGAATTTTGGCAAATCGAAAGCGCGCATGCTGGCGCGTGACAAGAACAAGATCACGTTTAAGGACGTCGCGGGCGTGGAGGAAGCGAAAGACGAAGTGCAGGAACTGGTCGAGTTTTTGAAAGACCCGAAGAAGTTCCAGAAACTCGGCGGCCGCATCCCGAAAGGCGTGCTGATGGTCGGCCCGCCCGGAACCGGCAAAACACTGCTCGCGCGTGCGATCGCGGGCGAGGCGGACGTGCCGTTCTTCTCGATCAGCGGCTCGGATTTCGTGGAGATGTTCGTCGGCGTCGGCGCATCGCGTGTGCGCGATATGTTTGAACAAGGGAAAAAGAGCGCGCCGTGCATTATTTTCATCGACGAAATCGACGCGGTGGGCCGCCATCGCGGTCACGGTCTCGGCGGAGGACATGACGAGCGTGAGCAAACGTTAAACGCGTTGCTGGTCGAGATGGACGGGTTCGACACGCAGGAAGGCGTCATCATCATTGCCGCGACGAACCGTCCGGACGTGCTCGATCCGGCGCTGTTGCGTCCGGGTCGTTTCGACCGACAGATCACGGTGAACCTGCCCGACGTGAAGGGCCGGGAGGAGATTTTGAAAGTGCACGCGAAGCGCGTGAAAATTGGCGAGGACGTGGACATGGCGGTCATCGCACGAGGAACGCCGGGCTACTCCGGCGCGGAACTCGCGAACGTTATCAACGAAGCCGCGCTGCTTGCCGCGCGCAAAAATCAAAAAGCGATCACGCTTTCCGATCTCGAGGAAGCGCGCGACAAAGTGCGCTGGGGCAAGGAACGCCGCTCGCTCGCGATTTCCGAAAAGGAAAAAGAAAACACCGCGTATCACGAAGCCGGCCATGCGCTGTTGCTCGAGCTTTTGGAAAACACCGAGCCGTTGCACAAAGTGACAATCATTCCGCGCGGGCCGTCGCTCGGCTCGACGATGTGGCTGCCGCTCGAGGATAAATACACGATGCGCAAAAATGAATTGCTCGATAATTTGGTTGTCGACATGGGCGGTCGCGTTGCGGAGGAAATCGTGTTCGGCGATGTGACGAGCGGCGCTCGCGGCGACATCAAGATGGCGACCGGTCTCGCGCGTCGCATGGTTTGCGAATGGGGCATGTCCGAGAAGATGGGCATGGTCGAATATGGCGAGCACGAGGACTACGTGTTTCTCGGTCGCGACATTTCGCGCCAGCGCGATTACAGCGAAGCAACCGCGCAGCAGATCGATGCGGAAGTTAAAAAACTCTGCGACGACGCCTACAGCCGCGCGAAGGAATTGCTCATCAAATACCGCGACAAACTGGAAGCAATTGCGAAGGCGTTGCTCGAATACGAGACACTCGATGGCGCGCAGATTCGCGACATCATCGAGCACGGGCGCATGCTGAATCCGCCGCCGGCTTCCGGCTCGGGCAAAGCACGCAAAGAGCCGCCACCTTTGAACGAAGGCGCGACACTTTCACCCGACTATCCGCACGGCCTGACCGAAGCTCCGGCATAGCGCGCACCCTAGTAAAAAGGGCTATTTCCGCATTGGCTCGCGGAAAAATTCTGATAGTCTGAACTCGTTCCACAAAAGGAACGAGTTCCCATGGCCGGCCAACTTACGACAACGCTGAATCCTTCCGCGGAAACTCCGCGCGAGCCCGTGCCGTCTGTTCCGCTGAACGACAAAGAGCCGTCTTACGTGCTTCTACGTGAGATGATGGAGAGCACCACCGACATTGTGTTTGCGAAGGATCTCGAGGGTCGCTTCACGTTAATGAACTCGCGCGGCGCGGCAAATCTCGGGCTCAAACCATCCGACATGATCGGCAAAACGGTGCACGATTTTTTCGATGCGGACACGGCGCGACTCGCGATATTGAGCGATCTCGAAGTTTTACGAGAAGGCAAAACAAAGACTTTCAACATTGGTTTTCCGGTCATGGGCGAGCGCAGGCAATTTCTGGCGACGCTCGGCGTGTGCCACGGCTCCGACGGCCGCATCATGGGCAGCTTCGGAATTTTGCGTGATATCACGGAAATCGAACGCGCGAACCAGGCGCTCGCGCGTGAGCGGAATCTTTTGAGGACGGTCGTTGATGCGATGCCCGACCCGATTTTCGTAAAGGACGACAAGTGCCGGATGGTTTTGAACAATGCTGCGCATCTGCGGCTTCTGCGCGTGAAATCGCAGGAAGAGGCAATCGGCAAAACCGACGCTGATTTTTTCCCGCCGGAACTCGCAGACGGATACCTCGCGGATGAACGCGAGGTGATCGCAGGAAAACCGATCATCGAGCGAGTCGAAAAGACCCTCGATCCAAACGGCGAACTCCGTTCGCTGATCACGACGAAACTCCCGCTGCGGGATGAGCGCGGAAATATCATTGGTCTCGTCGGCGTGAATCGCGACGTGACAGAGCGCGAGATGCTCGAGCGACAGATTCTCGAAATCAGCGAGAGCGAAAAGCGGCGCATCGGACAGGATTTGCACGACGATCTTTGCCAGTATCTCGTCGGCATTTCGCTGCTCGCAAACGTGCTCCAGGAGAGCCTCGCGCGCGACACTCGCAAGGAAACCACCGACGCGCGGCAGATCAAGGAACTCGTCCATCACGCCGCAGTAAAAGCGCGCAGCATCGCGAAAGGCCTGACGCCGCTAAGCCTCGCCGGCGACGGTTTCATGAACGTGCTGCACGAGCTCGCAGAGACCGCGAAGGAGCTGTTCGAGATCGACTGCAGTCTCGAATTTACCGAGCCGGTCGAACTCGACGACATCGGTGCCGCGCCGCATCTTTATCGCATCGCACAGGAAGCTGTGCACAACGCCGCGAAGCACAGCCAGGGGCGCAAGATCGTTCTTCGTTTGGCAAAAAGCGAAACGCTGCTGATGCTCGCGATCGAAGACGACGGCATCGGTTTTTCGCCCGGGGAGGGAAAGACGCACGGCCTCGGTTTGCACACGATGAAATATCGCGCGCGGGCGATTGGCGCGTCGCTGGCGTTTGAACGCAGCGAGCTCGGCGGGACGAAACTGCTCTGCACGCTCCCGTTGTGCAAGCAAGGTTGAGCTTTCGGCAAAATGGCGTGTTGACGGTTCGCGGCGCTGCTTATTTACTTTGCCGTTTCTTACGCAACCAATAACCCAAATCATTACACACTATGGCAGTTAAAATCGGCATCAATGGCTTCGGCCGCATCGGACGACTCGTTTTCCGCGCGCTTTGCGACCAGGGACTTCTCGGCAAGGAAATCGAAGTCGTCGCAGTCAACGACCTCGTCCCAGCGGATAACCTCGCGTATTTGCTGAAATACGACTCGACCCAAGGCCGCTTCAAAGGCGAAGTCAGCAGTGCGAAATCGAGCGAATCCGTGGAAGAAGACGATCTGCTCATCGTCGACGGCAACAAAATCAAATGTCTCGCGGTCAAGGAAGGTCCGGCCGCGCTTCCGTGGAAAGATCTCGGTGTCGATATTGTCGTCGAATCGACCGGCCTTTTCACCGATGCCGCGAAAGCCAAAGGTCACATCGATGCCGGCGCGAAAAAAGTCATCATCTCCGCGCCGGCGAAAGGCGAGGACATCACGGTCGTCATGGGCGTTAACGAACAAAAATACGACGCTGCGAAACACAACATCATTTCAAACGCGAGCTGCACGACGAACTGCCTCGCGCCGGTCGTTCACGTTTTGTTAAAAGAGGGTTTTGGCATCGAGGAAGGGTTGATGACTACGATTCACTCCTACACCGCCACGCAAAAAACCGTGGACGGCCCGTCGAAGAAGGACTGGAAGGGCGGCCGTTCCGCCGCGATCAACATCATCCCCGCGAGCACCGGCGCCGCGAAGGCGACCGCGCTCGTGTGCCCCGAAGTGAAGGGCAAGCTCACCGGCATGTCATTTCGTGTGCCGACGCCAACCGTCAGCGTTGTTGACCTCACCGTGCGCACCACGAAATCGACGAGCTACGACGAAATTTGCGCGGCGATGAAAAAGGCGAGCGAGACTTACCTCAAAGGCATTCTCGCTTACACAAAGGATGAGGTCGTTTCGTCCGACTTCATCCACGACGTGCATTCGAGCATTTTCGACGCAGGTTCCGGCATTGAATTGAACGACAAGTTTTTCAAGCTCGTGAGCTGGTATGACAACGAGTGGGGCTACTCGAACCGTTGCGTCGATTTGATTAAATTCATCGCGAACAAAAAGTAATCGCCATGGCCAAACTCTCCGTCCGCGAGCTCGACGTCCACGGCAAGCGCGTCCTGCTGCGCGTCGATTTCAACGTTCCCGTCGAAGAAAAAGACGGCAAACAGGTCATCACCGACGATACGCGCATCCGCGAATCTTTGCCGACGATCAATCTGCTCCGCGAACGCGGCGCGAAGCTGATCATCATGGCGCATTTCGGCCGGCCCAAAGGAAAGCCGAACCCGAAATATTCGCTGCGCGCCGTCGCCGATTATTTGCACACGATCATCAATCACCCGGTCGCGTTCAGCCACGATGTCATCGGCGCGGTGCCCGAGGAAATCATCTCGCACATGAAACCGGGCGGCGTGACGTTGCTCGAAAATGTTCGCTTTCACGCGGAGGAGGAAGCGAATGACGACGGGTTCTCGCGTGAACTCGCGAAGCTCGGCGACATTTATGTGAACGACGCGTTCGGCGCGGCTCATCGTGCGCACGCTTCGACCGCCGGCGTCGCGAAATACGTGTCCCAAGCCGCGATGGGTTTGCTGATGGAAAAAGAGCTTAAGTATCTCGTCGACGAACTCGCGAATCCCGCGCGGCCATTCGTCGTCATCCTCGGTGGCGCGAAAGTTTCGACGAAAATCACCGTCATCAAATCGCTGATGGAAAAAGCCGACACGCTGCTCATCGGCGGCGCGATGGCTTACACATTTTCCAAAGCGGAAGGAATCGAAACGGGCAAGAGTCTCGTCGAATCCGACAAGCTCGACCTCGCGCGCGAGATCCTCGATTTGGCGAAACAAAAAGGCGTGAAGTTTTTGCTGCCCGTCGATGCATTGATCACGCAGGAATTCAAGGCCGGCGCCACTACCCGCACGACGAGTGATCGTGCCATCGACGAAGGATGGGAAGGCGTCGATATCGGCCCGAAATCGATCGAGATCTTCAAAAAGGAAATCGAATCCGCCGGAACCGTTTTATGGAACGGCCCGGTCGGCGTTTTCGAGATTGCTGATTTCGCGAAAGGCACGCGCGCCCTCGCCGAAACCATTGCGCAATCCAAGGCGAAGTCGATTGTCGGCGGCGGCGATTCGGTTACAGCTGTTAAACAGTTTGGGTTAGCCGATAAAATGACCTTTATTTCCACCGGCGGCGGCGCGTCGCTCGAGTTGCTCGAGGGCCGCGAGCTTCCGGGCGTGGCCGCTTTGACGAGCAAATAACGATGCGCAAAAAAATCATCGCGGCGAATTGGAAAATGAACATGACCTGCAACGAGGCAGAGTCATTCCTCGACACCTTCCTGCGCGAGGTCGGGCAGGAAGACCACGTGGAGATTGTGATCATCCCGCCGTTTACCGCGATTGCGAAAGTCTCCGAGCGGCTTGGCAAAGTGCAGAACGTCAAAGTCGGCGCGCAAAATATGTCCGCGCAAAAAAGCGGCGCGTTCACCGGCGAGATAAGCGCGGCGATGCTCCGCGAATTATTTGTGCGCTACGTCGTGCTCGGTCACAGCGAGCGCCGCACGCTTTTCGGCGAGACCGACGAAGTCGTAAACAAGAAGGCGCACGCCGCACATGAAGCATCGTTGAAGCCGATCGTCTGCATCGGTGAAACGCTCGAACAGCGCGACGCCGGCAAAGTCGAGACGGTGCTCGAAACGCAAATCCGCGGCAGCCTCGCAGGATTGAGCGCGAAAGAGCTCGTTGAGACAGTCATCGCTTACGAACCGGTGTGGGCCATCGGCACGGGCCGCACCGCGTCGCCCGAGCAGGCGCAGCAGGCGCACGCATTCATCCGCAAAACACTCGCCGCGATTTCCGATCAATCGACCGCCGACAAAATCCGCATCCAATACGGCGGCAGCGTAAAACCGGAAAACACGACCTCGCTGATGTCACAGCCGGACATCGACGGCGCGCTCGTCGGCGGCGCGAGCCTCGATCCGCGCGGTTTCGCGGAGATCGTCAAGAACAGCTCGGTCGATTGACGCACCATTTCGCAAGTGCGGGGTGTGACGTTGCAGTCAATCTTCATCCAGCACCTGTCGCAGCTTTTCCAGTAGCGTGCGCGCGGTGTAGGGTTTTGTGAGGAAATGTTTCACGCCTGCGGCCTCGGCACGGGCGTTGTGGCCGTTGGCGCTCAATCCGCTCACAGCGATGATTCGCACCGCGGGATTGATTCTTTTCATCGCATGGATCGTTGCCGCCCCGTCGATCACCGGCATCATCATGTCCATGAGCACCGCGGCGATCTCGCGTCTTTGCTGTGCGTAGATCCCGATTCCGTCCGCCCCGTTGTCCGCGACCAGCACGCGGTAGCCAAAGGCCTCCAGCGTCTGGCTCGTGATCGTGAGGATGGTTGACTCGTCATCGATCACCAGGATGACCTCGCCGTTTCCGCGCGGCACATTCACCGGGGCCGGGGATTCCTCTTGCTGTCCCATTCCGGATTTTGCAGGGAGGTAAATGCGGAAGACGGTTCCTTTTTCCGGCTCGCTGGAGACATTCACAAAACCGTCGTGGCTCTTGACGATTGCCAGCACGGTCGAGAGGCCCAGGCCGGTGCCCTTGCTGGCTTCCTTGGTCGTAAAAAACGGCTCGAAGATTTTGTCCAAGATCTCCGGCGGGATGCCGCTGCCGGTATCCGACACCGTGATGACGACGTAATTGCCCGGCCGCGCCTCCACGTTCATGGCGGCGTATTGCTCGTCCAGCACCTTGTTCGCCATGTTCACCGTGAGCAGGCCGCCGTGCGGCATCGCATCGCGGGCATTGACGCAGAGATTCAGCAACACCTGGTGCAGTTGCGTGGGATCGCCGAGAACTGTCCAGGTATCTTCACCGGCATCGAGGCGAAAACGGATGTCCTTTGGAAAAGTGTCCCGGATGATGTGCTCCATGTCCTTGAACAGATGTTTCCCCTGCACCTCGACGTGCGTGCCCTCCAGTCCCCGGCCAAACGACAGCACCTGCCGCACGATGTCTGCGCCGCGATGGGCGCTGATCTCGAGAGTTTCGAGGATCATGATCGCCTGCGGACTCCGCACGTGGCTCTTGAGCACCTCCACCGCCATCATGATGGGCCCGAGAATGTTGTTTAAATCATGCGCGATCCCGCTCGCCAGCGTGCCGATGCTCTCCATGCGCTGCGCGCGGAGGAACTGCGCCTCGATTTTTTTTCTCTCCGTAATATCCGTGTTGATCGCGAGCACGGCCTTCGGCCCGCCGTGCTCATCGCGCACCAGCGTCCAGCGCGCCTCGACGATCAATTTTTTTCCGTCCCGCGTGATCTGGGTCAGATCGCCCGCCCACGCTTCCTTTTCGAGCAGGACATCAATGGATTCCGTCCTCTTTGCATCGTCGGCCTTATAAATCAGCGGCCCGATGAGCTGCCCAATTGCCTCCTCTTTCGTCCAGCCATACAGCCGTTCCGCGCCCTTGCTCCAAAATGAAATCAACCCATCCATGTCCCGCACGATGATCGCATCTTGTGTCTGGTCGAGCAGGGCGGCCTGTTCCGCAAGTTGTCCGTAAATCCGTTGCCTGTCGGTGAGATCGCGGAAAATTCCTCGCGTCGCGGCCGGTTGGCCATCCTGGAACCGGCAACTCACCGCGCCCTCGACCAGCACGCGCCGGTCATCCCGGCCTTTGAAGATCACCTCAATGCGCCCCACGTTCTCGCCGGCCATGGCGCGTTTAAACGTCTCCCAGCTATGCTCCCGGCAGCTCTCGTCGAGCACGTCAAAAATTTTCATCCGCGAGGCTTCCTCCGCGGTGTAGCCCAGCGTCTCCTCCCATGCGCGGTTTACAAAAAGAAAGCCGCCATCCGGTCCCACGCTCTGGATCAGGTCGTTCGCATTCTCAAACAAATCGTGAAAGCGCTCCTCGCTTTCACGCAGCGCCCGCTCCGCCGCCTTCCTCTGCGTAATGTCGCGCAGAATGGTCGACGCGCCTGCCATCTGGTCCTGCTCATCCTTGACCGGCGAAATCGACACCGAGACATCCACCGTCGTCCCGTCCTTGCGCAGGCGCACGGTTTCGAGGTGCTGCACCCGCTCCCCGCGCCGGATGCGCGCCAGGATTTCCTCCTCCTCGTGCCGCTTCTCCGGCGGGGTCAATTTCAGGACGGGCTGGCCGATGATTTCCGCCGCAGTGTAACCGAACATTTTCTCTGCCGCCGGATTCCAGCTCGTGATCATGCCGTCGAGAGTTTTGCTCACGATCGCATCGTCAGCGGATTCCACGATGGCGGCGAACCGTTTCAGCTCCTGCTCGCTTTTCCTCCGCTGCGTAATGTCGCGCAGGATGACCGTGAAAAGTGTCCCGCCGCCAGCCTCGATTTGGGAAATTGACGCCTCGATCGCGAACTCTTCTCCGTTTGTCCTCAGCCCGCTGAGCGCTCCCAGTGCCCCCATCGTCCGCTGCGTCACCTTCGTCTCTCCGAATTTCCGGATGTGCTGCGAGTGCGCCGCGCGCATACGCTCCGGAATGAAGCGGTCGATCTTGCTCCTCAGCGCATCGCCGGCGGGGCAGAGAAACATCCTCTCCGCGGCATTGTTAAAAAGAGTGATCTCCTCCCTCTCGTTGAAGGTGATGATCGCGTCCATCGCCGAAGCGATGATGCCCGCGAGTTGGTCCTCGCACGCGGATACTGCGAGAGCGTCAGGATTACTTTCCAGCGATTTGTCCTCTTCCTGTTTCATAACCGTTTCACGAGGCTAGTATTTTGTTTTCTTTTTACCAGTTATCTTTTTGAAAGGTCTTCTCCCGCAGCAAGCCGCGCTCATTTAACGCCGCAAATACTTCGCCACCGCACGGCACATCTCGGCGCTGTCCAGCCGAGTTTTTGGCGGATGCGCAGGAGGTAGGCTTCCACTGTTTCACGGCAGCGCGAAACTAATCTGCGGCGGGCTTGCCCTCGTCCGTGTTAGCTTTGGCGCATGAAAAGCGCGCACGTCGATCGTCCGGTGCTCGATTTTGTCCGCTCCGACACACCGCTGCTCTCGCGCGGAATGACAGCGGCGGAAGCAATGCGCGCCATCCGCGATCGGCCGACGAGCCAGGCGGCAATTTATTTTTACGTCGTCGATGAAAGCCGAAAGCTCGCCGGCGTGTTGCCGACGCGCAGTCTTTTGCTCGCGCAGCCTGAGGAAAAAATCGCCGAGCTGATGATTGAGCGCGTGATCGCGATTCCGCAAACAGCGACCGTGCTCGATGCGTGCGAATTTTTCGTGCTGCACAAATTTCTCGCGTTTCCAGTGGTCGATGCGCAACGCCGCGTCGTCGGAACTGTCGATATTAGTTTGTTTAACGAAGAGTTTTTCGGCATGCCGGAGCACGAGCGGCCGGACGATCTTTTCCAGGCACTCGGCTTTCATATTTCCGAGCTGCGTAATGCATCGGCACTACGCGTGTTTCGTGTTCGTTTTCCGTGGCTGCTCGTCACTATCGGTGCCGGCACGATTTGCGCCTTTCTTGCGCGCGCACACGAGACGACGCTTTCACGCAGCATCTTCGTCGCATTTTTTCTCACACTCGTGCTCGCGCTCAACGAAGCAGTGACTGTGCAATCGATGGCACTCGCGCTCGAAGCGATGCACGCCGGAAATCCGTCGCGTCGCTGGTATCTCGGCGCACTGCGGCGCGAGGCGCTCACAGCGCTGCTCCTCGGGCTCGGCTGCGGCGCGGTGGTTGCAATCGTAGTCTTTGTCGTCGGCGCGAATCTCTGGAGCGCGTTTGTCATCAGCGCCAGCATCGCGATGTCGCTCTGCGCTGCGTGCATTTTGGGACTGAGCATGCCGACGCTGCTTCGCGCCGTGAAACTCGACCCGCGCATTGCCGCGGGGCCGATCACACTTGCGCTGACAGATGTCGCGACGCTGCTGATTTATTTCACGTTCGCCAGCGCGATGCTGCGCTAACGCCATTGCGCGAGCTGCGCAGGAAAAAGACAGCGCGCGCAATCGGAATCATCGTGCATGCAGAAATCCTCGTAGATCTGCAGCAGCCCTTGCTGGCGCGCGGCGGTTTTCAATAAATCGCCGGGATTGCTCGCGAACAGTCGCGCCGCCGCGATTTCGACACGCTTGTTCGAAAGCGTCGCCGGCAACTCGCGATACACGTCCCACAATGTCGCATCGCGTAGAATCGCGAGCGGGAAAAAGACATTCGCGAGCATCTCCGTCACGCGTGTCTCGCCGATGAGCGCCATGCGTTTCGAAGTTTTCTCGGACATCAGGGTGAATTGAAAATCCCAGTATTCATCGCGCAGCCCGGTAAAAAATTTGCGCGTTGCCGCGATGTCGCAGCGGTCGCTCAACGCCCGCACTTTAGACCAGTGTTTAACGATTTGCGCGAGCGCGGCGACACGACGCTGTGGATGGTTTGCGGGACGCAATCCGCTCATGCGCCATGCGCCTGGTGCGAACACAAAACGCTCGAATTCGGCGCGGCGTGTCCACCACTTTTCCCAAAGCTCGCGCAGGTAACCGCGCGTTTGCGCGTCGAAACGCGACAAATCATTTGCAGGCAGAAATCCGCTGGCACCAAAAAGCAGCGCGTCCGCATCGTCTTTGTTTTTGAGCAAAAAACGCAGCGGCAGACGTTGCGCGAGCAATGTGAACGGCAGCTTGTTTGCCTTGTAGCCGAGTGTCATGGCGAGCGATTGATAGAGCGCTTCGTCGTTTCCGTGCAAGTCGCGCAGGCGCGCGAGGCGCGCCGCTTTTTTCCGCAAGCGAAACTGCGCCGCCGCGTCGAGTATTTCGCCGACTTTTGCGCGCGGGAGATCGCGCATCGGAGCGAGGCAGCGGCCCGGTTTTGCAATCGGCGTAACGACCGGCTGACCATCCGCGAGCTGGTTCAAATCGAGCAAGAGCTGCGGCACGTTTCGATTTTCCACGGTGCGCGTGAAGAAGCTCGCGTTTCCGCGTTGCGTAAAAATGTGAAGGACGACCGCTTCGTAATCGGGATTCGTCGCGTGGCCGTGCCGTTCCCAGTCGCGTGCGTCGGTGTCGAGTTCGATGCAGCCGCGCAGCGGTGCCGTGCCATTCAGCGAAATTGCAGCCTCGGCGAAATCAGGTCCGGCCTCGCGATTCCAAATGCCGAACTGCACAATCTCCAAATCGTCGCCGGTTGTTGTTTTAAACTTCGTTCCGAACTCGCCGGCGAACCAGCGCGCCTGGATTTCCAGTTCGGGAATTTTGCGCGGCACACGCAGCAAATCTTCGCGCAGACGCGAATCGTCCGCGCCTCGAAATTCGGCATAAAGCCCGGCGAGCCGCATGGTCAGCGAGTCTGCGTAGGTGCTGGCGACGGGGCAAGCTCCGCCTCGATCGCGCGCAGCGCATTTTCGGCCGGAAGGTTTGCGAACGTTTTCAGCGATTTCCGCGTGAGTGAAATGGCGTCTTTCATCCGATTCATCGCCTGTAGTGTGCGGATTCGGTGCAAAGCAATGCGCGCAGCGTCGCTGGTGTTTGTGTAACACTGTTGCGCCTGCTCGAATGCCGTGAGCGCGGCGGCCGGATTGTTCGCGTTGTCGCGTTCGAGCAATCCGAGTCCTTCAAAAATAATGCCGCTGCGCATTTGCCGCGCGGATGTTTGCAGCTTCTTCTCGCCCGCCGCATGACCGTCGCTGAACCACGATAGCGCGCCGTCACGATAAGCGATCCACTCCGCCGCACCTTTGCTTGAGGAATCATCCGGCACGACTTTGAACGGCCGGTAGAGCGGATCGCCGACGAACGTCGTCATCCACGAGAGCACCTTCACCGACGCATACGCGCTCTCGGCAAAGTTGAAGCCGTTGCAGAGACGCTCGTAAAAAATATCGAAGTTCGGCGTGAGCGTGAGATACGGCTCATAAACGTTGCCGAGCGTTGCCGCCGCGCCGCGCGCGAGGAGCGGCGCAACCCAGTGTTGATGCGGGTCGCGAACGGTCGCGGCGCTGGTTGAGTGGATGTGGCAGGCGATCGCACCTTTGTTAAAACGAAAGTCCTCGTGCACAAACGGACCGGTCACATTTTCGCTATACCAGCCGAAGTATAACGCCGCGTTACGCATCGGGTAATCGTCGGCGAATTGCGCTTCCGTGCGATCCAGAATTACCGGCACGCCATGCTCGCGCGCTTCATCCGCCGTGTGAATCATCCATTTGTCACCCTCGGCGAGCGGGCCGTTCGCCAGGCCACGCGCGTCGATGTAGGCAAAGCCCCACAAGCCGCGCTGCTCGGTCTCGAGCGAATCGTCGATCATGCGACGCACGATTTCACCGGTCGGCGCATCGAGGCGGCAGACGAGCATCATCGGCGCGATCTTCATGTCCGTGAACGGCGTGAAGCTGCGGAAGTAGGGATTCGTCGCCGGGCCGGAAATTTTGCGCGAAAAAAAGCCGAGCATCGCGAGCTCGGAGTCGACGCTCGCCTCGTTTTTATTCAGCGGCGCGGGGCCGTCGAAACTGTCGCCGGGATAGTTTGATGTCGGCGCGATCTTCAGCGGAATGCCGCGCATTAGCACCACGTAGCGGATTTTGTTCTCCGAAACAGGCAGGTCGCCAGTCGGTGGCGGACGCCACCAGTTGCGCTCGGCGAAAATTTTCCGAAGCGGTTCGGCGATCATACGGTCGTATTCGTCGCGCGTGATTTCCTCGTTCATCGTGCAGGCGAGGCCGATCACATGGGAATATGGAATGTGGCGTTTCTCCGCGTAGTAACCCGCCAGGCTCAGCGATTGTGGATCAATTTCGTTGTAAACAATGAGGGTCGCGTCCGCTTCATTTTGGATTTTGGAATTTGGATTTTGGAATTGCTGCGCCAAAGCGAGCGATCCGCACGCGATCCAAAGCGCAAAATTTAAAATCCAAAATCTTTTCACAGCCGCAGCTTCAATCCGTCGTAAGCGACCCGCACTCCCGCCGGCAATTGTGCATCGGTTTGCGAGTGCGGCAGCTCGTGGCACACATGCGTGAACCACGTCCGGTGCGCTTCGACGCGTTTCGCGACCGCAAGCGCCTCGGCGACGTTCATGTGCGTCGGATGTTCGCGATGCCGGAGCGCGTCGATAATGAGCACGCGCGTTCCGCGCATCGCATCGATCGCCGCGTCGGGCACTTCCTTGCAGTCGCTCAGGTAAGTCGCGACTTTTTCGCCGCCGCGTGAAAAAAGATAGCCGTTGACGTGCGCGCGTCCGTGTTTAACAGGCAGCGGAGTGATCTCGGTGTTACCAATTGAAAATGTGCCGTTCACAATGTGTGGAATCGGTCGCACATACCCGGGAAAAAGACTCTGCCCTGTGAACGCAAACGCAAACACGCGCTTCAAGTCATCCATCGTTTCCTGCGACGCATAGATCGGCAGATCGCGCGCGCCATGGCAAAACGCACGCAGATCGTCGAAGCCCATGATGTGGTCCGTGTGCGCGTGCGTGAAAACGACTGCATCGACCCGGCGCAATCTTTCGCGCAAGCACTGGACGCGAAACTCCGGCCCGGTGTCCACGACCCACGCGGCTTCCGGCGTTTCAACGTAAATTGACGCGCGCGTCCGCGTGTCGCGCGGGTCGGGCGACGTGCAGACGGCGCAGTCGCAGCCGATCATCGGCACGCCCTGAGAAGTGCCTGTGCCGAGAAACGTAATCGTCAGCATGTTGAAAAGCGCGGGCACCTTTGCATAATCCGAAAATGCCCGCAATGCTCGCATCGCTCCGCATTCGCAATCTCGCGCTGGTCGAGGATCTCGAGTGGCATCTTGCGCGCGGTTTCATCGCCGTCACCGGCGAGACCGGATCGGGAAAATCGATCATCATCGGCGCGCTGAAATTGCTGCTCGGCGAACGCGCGGACAAAACGCTGATCCGCGCCGGCGCGGACAGCTGCACGGTCGAGGCGATGTTTCAGCTCGACGATACGGCGCGGCTCGATGCGCAGCTCGCGGATCAAGGCGTGGAGCCGTGCGCGGAGGGATCGCTGATTTTAAAACGCACTTTTTCCAGCGCGGGCGCCAACCGGCAATTCATCAACTGCTCGCCAACGACACTCGCGGTTTTAAAGGAGATCGGCGACGGGCTCGTGGACCTGCACGGACCGCACGATCATCAGTCGCTGCTCTCCTCGGACAAACAGCTCGACCTGCTCGATTCGTTCGCCGGCGCGGAGCCATTGCGCGCCGATTTTCAAAAGCAATTTCGCGCGTTAAACAATCTGCTCGGCGAGCACGAGCAGCTCTCCACGAGCGAAGCATCACTGGAGCGCGAGATCGATTTGCTCAAGCATCAGGTGCGCGAAATCGAGGCCGCAAATTTGCAACCCGGCGAGGAGGACGCGCTGCTCGCGCGCTACACCGTCGCGACCAACAGCCGGCGCTTGATCGAGCTCTCGACACAAATTTTGCAACGGCTCGCCGAGGCCGACGATGCTGTGTTGATGCGACTCGCCGAGGTGCAGCGGCTTTTTCGTGAGCTGGAAAAAGTGGATGCAAACGCCGCGTCATTCGCGGTATCGCACGCGGGTGCCGTGACCGAACTCGAGGAAGTCGCGCGCGCGTTGCAGCGTTATTCCGACTCGCTCGACATTGACGCGGAGCAGCTCGCACAGCTCGAGGAACGCGTCTCGCTTTTTGAAACGCTCAAGCGCAAATACGGCAAAAGCATCGCCGATGTGATCGCGTTTGGCGACAGCGCGACGGAGCGTTTGCGCAAAATCGAATCGCGCGGCGAAGAACTTGCGCGAATCGAGCGCCAAATCGAAACCGCGCGCAAGGCGCTCGCCGAAACCGGCGAGAAACTCACGAAGAAACGCCAGTCCGCCGCGCCGAAACTTGCAAAGGACATCCAGTCGCAACTGCACGATCTCGGTTTTAAAAAATCGGAATTTTCAATTGCGCTCAATCCGCTGCCAAAGCCTGCGCAGAGCGGATTCGAAATCGCCGAATTTCTTTTTGCGCCGAACCCCGGTGAGCCCGTGAAGCCGCTAAAATCGATCGCCTCCAGCGGCGAAATCTCGCGCGTCATGCTCGCTGTCAAAACGTCGCTCGCCGCGCAGGATCGCATCCCGCTGCTCGTCTTCGACGAGATCGACGCGAACGTCGGCGGCGAGATCGCCCACGCCGTCGGCGCAAAAATGCAATCGCTTGGCAGCGAACACCAGGTGCTCTGTATCACCCACCTGCCGCAAGTCGCGGCCGTCGCCGAAGCGCAATTCGTCGTCACGAAAGAATACGCAAACCAGCGCACCATCTCGCAGCTCACCGAAGTCAAAAGCAAAGCCCGCGTCGAGGAAATCGCGCGCATGCTCGGCGGCAAAAGCGATTCCGCGCTTGCGCACGCGAAAGAGCTGCTCGGTGGGCGACCGTGATTTGGATCGGTCATTTCTTTTAATGCGAAAAGCACTCTTTATTTTCCTTTTTCCGTTGCTCGCAAATGCAGGCGTGCTCGATCCGGGCGTAAAGCAGCTCGTCGTCAGTATCGCGATGGGTTGGGATAGCGATCAGGGCAGGCTCCAGCTTTTTGAACGCGATGGCGGGGAGTGGCGCGCGGTGTCGGATGCGTGGCCGGTGTTGTATGGAAAAAACGGTCTCGCTTGGGGACGCGGCGTTGCGGGAGCGGATGAGGCAGGATTGAAAAAGATGGAGCGCGACAAGCGCGCACCGGCGGGGATTTTTGAGATTGGCAAAGTTTTCGGTTACGAGCCGAAGCTGCCGGCGGGCGCGAATTATCCGTATCGCCAGGTGACCGAGGCCGATGTCTGGAGCGACGATCCGCGCTCGCCGAATTACAACCGCCACATCGTGATCGATCCGAACAATCCGCCGGATAATTACAGCCACGAAAAGATGCGCTCGGGCGATTTTGCGTATCACTGGCTCATCGAGATCAAGCACAACGAAAACCCGCCGATGCCGGGCGCGGGCAGCGCGATTTTTTTCCACATCCGCCGCGGCGAAACGCGCCCGACGAGCGGCTGCACGACGATGGCGGAGGAAAATCTCGTTAAAATCATCCGATGGTTGCGTGCGGAAAAACATCCATGCTACGTGCTGCTGCCGTGGAGCGAATATCAGAGCAAATGGCAGGAATGGAGCCTGCCGGAGCCGCATTTGGTGCGGGCGCTCGCGCCCTAGCTTTTCTTTGCAACCAGCGCACTTCGGTGTTAGTTAAACAAGAAGCTTATGAACATCGCGACACTCTTCAACTTGGCGGGGCCGGACCTGATCGTCATCCTGCTGATAGTGCTGCTGCTTTTCGGCGCGAAAAAACTGCCGGAGCTCGCCCGCGGCATGGGTCAGGCGGTGAAGGAGTTCAACAAAGCGAAGGATGAGTTCGAACGCGAAATCACGAAGCCGGCGAATGAGGTGACGGTGCAGCCTGCGCCGGACAAGCTGGAGCACAAACCTGCCGAGCCGGTTGCGGCCGTGCCCGCGCAGACTTCGTCCACGAACACGCCTTCGTAGTTTTTCCGGTCTTTCGCTTGAACCGGATCCTTGCGTTTGCAGCGGCGTTTTTCCTCGTCGCTTTTTCGCGCGCAGCGGATGTCGTCGTTGCGAGTTACAATCTCGAAAACTATCTGCACGTCGATCGGCGTGTGGATGGCAGATGGCAGAAAAACGCGGGCAAGCCCGAGAGCGAAATCAATGCGCTCGTGCAGATCATCAAGGAGATCAGTCCGGATATTCTCGGCGTCTGCGAGATGGGCGCGCACGAGGAATTTGACGATTTCCGCAAGCGGCTCGACGACGCGGGGCTTGGCTTTAAGGATTTCGAATACGTGCAGGGCGCCGATCCGGAGCGGCATCTCGCGCTGCTGAGCCGCTTCCCGATTTCGTCGCGGCAATCGCTGACCGACGTTTCGTATCAGCTCAACGGGCAGGAGGAAAAAGTGAAGCGCGGTTTTCTCGATGTAACAATCAGAGTTACAAAAAACTCCGAGATGCGCTTCATCGGCGCGCATTTGAAATCGAAGCTGAACGATACGCCAGCTGGCGAGGCGCTCGTTCGCCGCAACGAGGCGCATCAGCTCCGCATGCACATCGACGACATTTTGAAAAGCGACCCGAAGGCGCGCGTGCTCGCATATGGCGATTTTAATGCGCTAAAAAACGAGCCGCCGATCGAGGCAATCATGGGCGCGCGCAATTCACCGCGGCGCATGACCGATCTCTGGCTCGCGGACAAGATCGGTGACCACTGGACGCATTACTGGAAGACCGCGGACGAGTATTCGCGAATCGATTACTTCTTCGCGAGTCCCGCGCTGCTGCCGGATGTGGTGAAGGCGAAGAGCGGGGTTTATCGCTCCGATTATTGGAACGACGCGAGCGATCACCGCGCGATTTTCGCGACGTTTCATTGCGCAGAATGAAGCGGCTGACTCTCGCCGTTTTGCTGCTGCTCGCGTGCGCGGCGATGGCAGGGGTGGATGACGACTGGCGGCAAATCGAAGCGCTCGATGCCGGTCCGAAAGCGCAGTGGAAGACGCGCAACGAAGCACGCGTCGCCGCGCTCGCGCATCTCGACGTGCAGGAAAAAGCACTGCGAAATTTCGTTGCGCAGTATCCGTCCGATCCGCGCCGCGTGGACGCGCAACTGCGGCTCGTGCATTTGCTCGCGGCACGCGCCGATCTGCAGGAAAACGCAAAGCCGCGTGCGGAAGCGGCGGAGATTCTCGAACGCATGGATGTGCCGAAAAATCGCGTGGCCGACGTGGAGTTTGCGAAAGTTTCGCTGTTCATGCGTCGCGTAAAACCGGGCGATGATTCGATGCGTGCGATGCTTGCGAACAAGATCCAGGATTTCAAAAAAAGCTTTCCGGACGATCGCCGCGTTGCGCCGCTGCTTGCGGAGCTCGCGACGCTTTACGATGCCGAACCACAGCGCAAAAAGACGCTGCTCGAGGAAGCGCGCACGCATGCACCGAGCGATGATCTTCGCCGCCGCATCGACGATGATTTAACGCGCGTGTCGCTGCTCGGAAAACCGCTTGATTTGAAATTTACGTCGCTGCAAGGCGATGCAATCGACGTGGAGAAACTGCTCGGCAAAGTCGTGCTCGTTTATTTTTTCGCCGAGTGGTCGCCGCCATCGGTCGCAGTGCTCGATGCAGTTCACGAAATCGCGGGGGGCTTTCCTACCGACAAGGTTCAGCCGCTCGGAATCAGCCTGGACGAAAATCCGGATACGGCGAAGGCACTGTTGAAAGCACACAAAATAAACTGGCCGGTTTACTGCGACGGAAAAGGCTGGGAGAGTCCGCTCGTGCACTCCTTCGGTGTCAATTCGCTGCCGACGTTTTGGATTCTCGATCGCGCGGGAAAATTGCGGACGTTGAATGCGCGCGATGACGCGCCGGCGTTGATCGCGCAACTGCTGCGCGAAAATTAAGCTTCGCCGCGTTCGATTTTCTCGATCTTCGACAGCCGCCGGCGATGGCGTTCTTCTCCGGAAAAATTCGCGTTTAAGAATGTGCGCACGAGTTCCAGCGCGAGCTCGAAACCGACAATACGCGCGCCGAGACAAAGCACGTTGATGTCGTCGTGCTCGACGCCTTGATGCGCCGAATAGGTGTCGTGACAAAGACACGCGCGAATGCCGCGCACTTTGTTAGCCGCGACGCACGCGCCGACGCCGCTGCCGCAAATCACGATGCCGCGCTGGGCGTTGCCACGCTGCATGCTTTCCGCGACAGCGCGGGCGTAATCGGGATAGTCGTCCGGTGCGTTTCCGTCGTGCGTGCCGAAATCAATCACTTCATGGCCGAGCCGCTTGAGCTCGTCGATGACGCACTCATTCAGCGGGTAACCGCCGTGATCGGCTCCGACTGCTACTCGCATTTACGCGCCGACTTCCGCGCGGGCTTCCGCCGCGAGTGCGGTCGAGAGATAGCGCTCGCCGGTCGAACACGCGACGGTAACGATCAGCTTTCCTTTGTTTTCAGGACGTTTTGCCACTTCGATCGCGGCAACGACGTTCGCGCCCGAGCTGATGCCCGCGAGAATGCCTTCTTCCTTTGCGAGGCGACGGGCCATTGCGAACGCATCGTCGTTCGTCACCTGAATGCACTCGGTGATCTGCGCGTCACCTTTTTCGTTTTTTAAATGCAGGTTATTCGGCACGAATCCCGCGCCGGTGCCCTGGATTTTGTGCGGGCCCGGTTTGAGCGGCTGACCGGCGAGTGTTTGTGAAATAACGGGCGAATCTTTCGGCTCAACCGCGATCGCCTGAAACGACGCTTTGCGCGGTTTGATCGTTTCGACGCAACCGCTGATCGTTCCGCCGGTGCCGACTGCGGAAACGACGATGTCCACGTTTCCGTCGGTGTCCGCCCAGATTTCCTCGGCGGTCGTTTTTGCGTGAATTTCAGGATTTGCCGGATTGTTAAACTGCTGCGGCATCCACGCGTTTGGCGTGTTTTTCACGATGTCCTCCGCGCGGGCGATTGCGCCTTTCATGCCCTCCGCACCGGGCGTGAGAACGAGCTTCGCGCCGAGCATTGCGAGCAGCGTGCGGCGCTCGAGACTCATCGTTTCGGGCATCGTGAGGATGAGTTTGTAGCCTTTCGCGGCGGCGACAAACGCAAGCGCGATGCCGGTGTTGCCGCTCGTCGGCTCGACGATAACGGTGTCTTTCGTCAGCTTGCCGTCGCGCTCGGCGGCATCGATCATGGCCATGCCGATGCGGTCTTTGACGGAGCCGAGCGGATTGAAAAATTCGCACTTCAGCAGGATGGTTGCATCGAGACCCTCGGTGACTTTGTTGAGCTTCACGAGCGGCGTGCGGCCGACGGTTTCGACGATGTTGTTGTAAATTTTGCCCATAATTCGGAATGAAAGAATCCGCCTTTTACACACGCGCGGCGGGTTGTTCAAGGGCGATAACACGAATGTTGGCGTGCCAAGTTTTGGCATTGTCAACCGCGCACGAACCGCGCATTTTCCGAGCAACCAAAAAAAACGAAATTTATGGCCGATCTTCTCGACGCATCCGAAATCAAGGAAAGCCTGAAAAAAGTGCCGGAGTGGGAACTCGACAAAAAAGCGATTGAACGCGTTTTTGAGTTCGACGATTTCACGCAAGCGATTGATTTCGTCAACGCGGTCGCAGAGATCGCCGAGGAAGAAGAGCACCACCCGGACATCGACATCCGCTATAATAAAGTCACGCTGCGCCTCTCGACGCACAGCGAAGGCGGGCTGACTGAGAGCGATTTTGACCTCGCGGAGCGGATCGACACGCTCTCCGAGTGACGCTGCGCAAAATCGTTAGCGCAATCGCGGTTCTCGCGTGGTGTGTGCTCATCTGGTGGTTCATCCAATGGCGCAGCGCCCCCCCGCCTCCGCCTAAAATGGAAACGCCGGCTGCGCGCTAAAGCGTTTCCGGTGTGCCTAGCAGCGTCGCGATGCGCGCCAGTAAACGGCCTGCGCCGCCGCCGTCGAGCACGCGGTGGTCGAAGCTGAGCGTGAGGTTGGCTTCCGTCACGGGAACGAATTGTTTTTTGGCCGCATCCCAGCTCGGCTGCACGCGGCCCGCGCCCATGCCGAGCACGAGCGTTTGCTCGGGGAGCGGGATCGGCGTAGCCCATGTGAGGCCGAAGGTGCCGAAATTTGTCACTGTGGCGATCGAGCCGCCCGTGGCGTTCGGCGGCAAACGGCGCTGGCGTGCGAGCTCCACGAGATCGTTGTAGCGCGCGACCAAATCTTTGAGCGGCGTCTTATCGACATTGCGTAAAACGGGAACCAGCACACCGTCTTCGGCCTCGACCGCAAAGCCGACGTCGATTGCCACGGGATGCACAATGCGATCGCCGATGAGCCGTCCGGCAGGCGCGCTATTTTCGCCGAGCGCAATCGCAAGCGCGCGCAATGCGTAAAGCGCCGGGCCGGGCTTCGGGTCCGATTTTTTACGGTGCGCCAGCAGCGGCTCGAGATTGACCGGCAGCGCGACAGTCGCGAGTGGACGCGTCCAACTGCGGCGCATCGCATCGGCCACGGCTACGCGCATGGTCGACGCCGGGCTCATTTTGTTCTGCTCGAGATGCGTGAGGAATTTCTCGAAATCCTCAATCGTCACGCGGCCCGCCGCGCCGCTGCCGGCGATACCCGCTAGATCTGCGGCGTGCAAGCCGAGCTCATTCATGCGCGCTTTCATACGCGGCGACATGTAGCTCGCGCCCGCCGCGTGCGCCGGAACAGGAAGCCCGCGCACTGTTGGCTGAACGCCCGTTTTTTTCGGAACGTTGACATTTGTTTTTTCGTCGCCGTTTGGTGTAGATTCATCGACGACTTGTGTCGGCGCGGGCGAATCGAGGCCGAGCCGCGCCGCTTCCTCGACCGTCGCATCGAGATAACCGAGCACTGCGCCGACTTGATAGCTGTGCTGCGTTTCCACCAGCATTTCATGGACAGTGCCGCGACATGGGCTCGTCACGCTCATGACAGCTTTGTTCGTTTCGACTTCCATCACGTCCTGATCGGCTTCGACCTGATCGCCAACTTTCACTGCGATGTTGACCACGGTGGCCTCGGCGATGGATTCGCCAAGCTGCGGCATGATGATCGGAATTTTCGGCATAGGTTTTTACTGGCGCAAAATATCACGCACAGCGATCGCGATGCTGCGCGCTGTCGGGCGATGAGTGCCCCAGAGGTTTGGATGAAAGGGCACCGGTGTTTCTTTCGCATTCAAGCGGCGCGGCGGCGCATCGAGCAGATCAAAGCCTTCGCACGCGACACGCGCGACCACTTCCGCGGTGACGCCGCCCCACGGCCACGCTTCGCCGACCGCGAGCAGACGGCCGGTGCGCGCGACCGACGCAAGCACGGTGTCAGTGTCGAGCGGTTTAACCGAACGCAAATCGACGACCTCCACTTCGGTGCCTTCCGTCGCGAGTTCCTCGGCCATCGCGAGTGCTTCGTGAACCATCGCGCTGTAAGCCACGACTGTGATGTCACGGCCCGGCCGGGCGATGCGCGCTTTGCCGGTCGGCAGCGCCTCCGTCGGCAGCGCCTCGGCTTTCAAGTGGTAATACAAATACTTGTGCTCGCAAAAAATCACCGGGTCATCGATCGCGACCGCCTCGAGCAGCATCGAGTAAACATCCTCAACCGTCGCGGGCGTCATCACGATCAAACCCGGATACGTCGCATACAGCGCCTCCATGCTCTGGCTGTGAAAAGGTCCGCTGCCCGCAGTGCCGCCGCTCGGCAGGCGAATCGTGATCGGGCAGGCAACTTGTGTCCGCCAAAAGAGCGTTGCCGCATGGTTAACGATTTGATTTAAGCCGCACGTTGAAAAATCGGCGTATTGCATCTCAATGATCGGCCGCATTCCCTCGATTGCCGCGCCGATCGCGCTGCCGATAATGGCGTCTTCACTCAGCGGCGCATCGATGACGCGGCCCGGAAATTCCTTCGCGAGATTTTTCGTAGCTTTGAAAGCGCCGCCGAAATTCCCGACGTCCTGTCCGTAAATATAAACGCGCGGATCGTCGGCGAGCGCTTTCGCCTGTGCTTCTCGGATGGCTTCGAGATAGGTGATGCTCATTCGCAGTGATGTCCTTCGCTGAGGTGCTGCGTCGCGAGCGGGCGCCAATCGTCGAGATTTGGATCGGGGTGCGGCTCGCGTTGCGCGGTCGCAACGGCGTCTTCGATTTGCCGCAATGCATCGGCGCGCCATTCGTCGAGTTCGGCTTTCGTTCCCCAATTTTTTTCGAGCAAAAATTTCTCCGCGAGCTTGAGACAATCACGCCCGACTTCCGACTGCTTTAATTTTTCATCGATATAATGCGCGTCGTCGTGTTCGCCGTGGCCGCCGAGCCGCAGCAGAGTCGCGACGATCAATTGCGGCCCGTTTCCACTGCGAGCCCGCTCGACCGCATTGCCGACAACCTCGAGACATTCGGAAAGTGAAGTGCCGTCGAGGCTGTATCCCTCGACACCATAGCCAGCCGCTTTTTCCACAAGATCTGCGCAGACAAATTGCCGCGATGTCGGCGTGGAATACGCGTAGTGATTGTTGGCAACAACAAGCACCAGCGGAAGTTTTTCCACGGCTGCGAGATTCAAGCCCTCGTGAAATGCACCCGTTGATGTGCCGCCGTCACCGATGCACGTCGCGCCGACAAAATCCTTTTCGCCTTTGAAACGTTTCGCCAGCAGCGCGCCCGCGACTGTCGGAATCATCGCGCCAAGATGGCTGATCATCGCAAAATAGCCCTCGCGCGGGCGACCACGATGCACGTTGCCGTCGCGCCCGCGCATCGGCCCGAGCCGCGAGCCAAGATAAGTGCGGGTCGCATCGAGCAGGCTTTCGCCGAACGCAAGCCGTCCGGCCTGGTCGCGAATCAGTGGCGCAAATATATCGCCTTTGCGCAGCGAGATGCCGACGGAGACGGAGAGCGCTTCCTGGCCTTTGCCGATGAAGACGCCGCCCTGGATTTTTCCAGCGCGATAGAGATTGGCGTATTTTTCCTCCGAGAGCCGCGCCAGCAGCATCCAGCGGAAAGCTTGACGAAATTTTTCGCGATTCAAACCGGTATCTTTTGTGGAGCTGGTCGGGGACAAAGCTTGCAGCACGGCGCGCAGTTTATGCGGCGACATTACACGCACGCAATTTTTTCTTACTAACTAATGATAGAAGCAAAGAAACAAACAATTTTTGCAAACGTGACATTGTGCACATGGACGTTAATCGTTATGCCGTAACTCAATTACGGCCGCGAACCGGCGATTTTATGAGTATTGATTCCAAACGACCCAAAGCGCTGTTCATCCTTCAAAATGAAGCGCGCGAACTCATCTACGGCCCGCAGGAACTCGACGACCTGGAAAAGCTCGCCGATTTTTACGCGCCGCCGCAAACAGCGGATTCGGTTTCGGAAAATCGAACGTTGCTCGCCGATGTCGAAGTAATTTTTTCCGGATGGGGTGCGCCGCACATCGACGAGGAATTTCTTGCCGCCGCTCCGAACCTGCGGGCAGTTTTTTACGGCGCGGGATCGATTCGCAATATGGTGAGCGACGCGTTTTGGAGCCACGGAGTGGTGGTGACGAGCGCCTACGCGGCAAACGCGGTGCCGGTCGCGGAATACACGCTGGCGACGATTTTGCTGAGCATGAAAAAATTCTGGAGCTTTGCGGCGCAAACGCGCGTCGGCCACGGTTGGGGCGATCACACGCGTGACGTGCCGGGAAATTTCCGCAGCACGGTCGGTCTGATTTCGTGTGGAATGGTCGCCCGTAAAATTCTCGAATTGCTAACGAATTTCGATCTGCAACGCCTCGTTTACTGTCCGTTCTTGTCGGATGAGGAAGCAAAAGAACTCGGTGTGGAAAAAGCCACGTTAAACGATGTTTTTAGACGCGCCGATGTCGTTTCGCTGCACACGCCGGATTTGCCGCAAACGCGCGGAATGATCACCGGCTGGCATTTTTCGCTGATGAAAAAAGAGGCAACCTTCATCAACACTGCGCGCGGGGCAGTTGTGCGCGAGAATGAAATGATCGAAGTGCTGCAGCAACGGACGGATTTAACTGCGGTTCTCGACGTTTGCCACCCCGAGCCGCCCGAGCCCGATTCGCAGCTGCGCAAATTGCCGAACATCGTCCTCACGCCGCACATCGCCGGTTCGCTCGGCCCCGAGTGCCGCCGGATGGGCCGCTACATGGTCGATGAATTTCAGCGTTATCTCGCCGGTGAGCCGATGAAATGGCAAATCACGCGCGAGCAGGCCGCGAAGCTCGCGTGATTTAATCGGCAACGGGCGGCGGATGCGGCAGCGTCCGGTCCGGCGCAGTTTCGATAATTTCGGGATGCTTTTTGATCTGCCGTTCAATGCGGCGCGAGATGAGGTAAAGAATCCCGCCGACTGTAAAAATCGTCCCGCCGCAAAAAATAAAAGCCAGTCGCCCGAGCGGGGAGTTCGGAATAAGCGTGAGCAACATAATAAACACGCCATAAACAAGACAAAGCAGTCCGAGCATGCGGTAAATTACTTCCTGCAAATCCTCGACACCTTCTTTTTCCACCGGTGTTCGCAGCCGCGTGATGAAATCGTCAACGCGTTGCTTATGCTCCAGCGAACTCGTTTTGTAAAAAAGCGATGTCATGAAAAACCACACCGAGCCAACGCCCGCCGTGCCGAACGTCGTGACCGCGAGCAACAGATCGGTCGATTCGCGCTTTGAAAGCGGTTGCGTCCAGCCCATCAAGTGCTGGAACTCGCTCGCATCGACAAACCGGCCGAGTAAATAGGATGTCGCCGCCGCGACAAGGGTCGTGCTCCACGCCGACCATGATGGCGTGCGTTTTATGAATAGGCCGAGAAGGAGCGGCAGTGCCACCGGCATGATGAGATAAGCCGCAAGCTGGTTCATGAAATCGAAAAGGCCGACGGTGCGAAATTTGTTAATGAGCAGCGCGATGATGATGATGAGCACGCCGAAAATGCCGGTCGTTAATTTGCCCGTGATGAGCAGATGCTTCTCCGATGCGTTCGGCTTGAGGATCGGTTTGTAAAAGCTCCGCACAAAGACGCCGACGCCTTTGTTTAAGCCGGCGTCCATGCTCGTCACCGTCGCGCCGAGCATCGCGCAAAGCAGCAGGCCGAGCAGACCTCTCGGCATCACATCCATCGCGACGGAGACGAAGGCGGCCTCGTGCGGCTGGGTTAGTTGCTTATATTCCGCGGCAAGATTCGGATGCAAAATCGTCGCGGCCATCGGCGGAATAAACCAAATCACCGGCCCGAGAAATGTGCCGATGAGTGGAATAAGCACCATTTTCCGCGCGTCCCGATCGCTGCGCGTCATCAGGAACATCGTGGAATATTCCATCGTGTTTGTGTCGGAAAATTTCGACCAAATCATTGTCAGCAGCCATAAGCCGATGATGGGCGCGCGTGCGAGTTCGGTCCAATGGAAGTGCGCGCTCGGAACTTTCTGGATCAGTCCGGAAATGCCGCCGATGTCTGGACGAAACAACACGAGCACTGCCGTGGAAATCGTAATCGTTACCACCAAAAACATCTGGACGAAATCGCTGGCGAGCACCGCCCATGCGCCGCCGACGAACGCCACAACCGTGACGATAAGTCCGAGCATGATAAGCACGGTGTTCATGTCGATTTTGAAAACCGACGACATAAAAACGCCGATCGCGTTAAGACTCGCGCCCGCGAAAAATACGAGCAGCGGCACTTTGATCCATGTGTAGAACTGTTCGTTCGCAGGCCCGTAGCGCAGGCGCACGCCTTCCATCCACGTCACCACTCGCATGCGCCGAAAGCGCACGCACGTGTAAGCCATCACTATGCCGAGACCGATGCAGCTACTCCAAAAAACCGCAAGCACGAGCGTGCCGGTTTCGTAAATTTTTCCGGCGGCACCGGTGAACGTCCACGCGGTGAAACTGGCAATCCATGCCGATGTGCCGGTGATCCACCACGGCATCGCACCGCCCGCGCGGAAGTAGTCCGACGTGTTTTTACTAAGCCTGCGAAAGACCAGGCCAATCGCGACGATAAAGGCCAGGTAAACTGCGATGATGAAGTAATCGTAACCAGTAATCATGGGGGAACTATTTGGAAACCAGCGTCACGAGTTTGACTCAGCCGGGCAGGGAACGCAAAGCCTTATGCGCTGTGTTTCATTTCGAAGTAATCAAAGTCGGCAATCGCGTGCGTGCCGCCAAGGTCTTGCGCGCAAAGTCCGATGAAAGCTCCGGTAAAATGCAGGCCTTGTCCATAGTCATCGGATAGCTTCGACGCATCGAGCACCGGCCCGATTTTCTGCCAGGCCTTGCCATCCGGCGAAGCCGAAAACTGCAACTGCTCATGGTCAATCTCAGCGCGCAAAAAATATCGCGGCCATTCATTCACCACGATCTCGCTTTCGACTAACTCATCATAGGCGCTATCGTCGGTGAGAACGATGCCGAGCACAGAGCCCTTGTTTTCGTCATGCGTGACTCGCAGATAGTAATGAGTCTTCGTGTCGTAGTAGCAAATAAGTCCGGCCATTTGCGTGAAATGAGTTGGCGCAAACTCCAGGCAAGTCTCCGCAGTGCAACGAAACTCCTGAAGCCTTTTCGCGATCAAGCTTTGCTCAAAAAGCGAGTGCATCGATTCACGCCCGCACAGTCGCAGCCATCCGCGACGCTCCTTCAGCGAGAGCCACGAGCTATCCACCGGCACACGCAGCGAAGACCAGTTCACATCGAGTTTGTCGCTATCAAAGTCATCACGCGCGGGCAGAGCAGGCCAGGAATATTCCGGCAAACCAGGCGAGGGAACTTCGACGCGCGGATGCATGTCACCATACGCCAAACGCAGCCATCCATCTTCCGACCAGACTACTTTCTGAATGCATGTTTCGCGGCCCAAAATACAACGGCGATTGGCCAAAGGGCGACTCGCCAGATGCACGAGATACCAATCACCGCTTTGCGTTTGCACTAACTCGCCATGACCGGCCTTCTGCAAAGGCACCGAGTCATCGTGGCGTGTAGTAATCACCGCTTCCTGCGGATCAAGTTCGTAAGGGCCGGTGATAGACTTAGATCTGGCCATCGAGATACCATGATTCCATCCCGTGCCGCCTTCAGCGAGCATGAGATAGTAATAGCCGTCCTTCTTATAGATGTTGGGACCCTCTGTGAGGACATCCTTGGTTAGAATCCGCGTCATGGGTCCAACTAGCTTCTGTGCCTTGGGATCGTATTCCTGAACCACAATTCCCGCGAACCGTGAATGATTTTTCCGGAAATCCCACATCATATTCGCGAGCCATTTGCGGCCATCGTCATCGTGGAAAAGCGAAGGATCAAAGCCGATCGAATTTAGCGAAATCGGTTCAGACCACGGTCCGCAAATATCCGGAGCCGTAGTCAAAAAGATGCGGACATCTTTAAAAGGCCGACCTGCACCTGCGGTGTGGATTGTCGTATAGATGAGCCAGAACTGTCCATCGTGATAACTCAAAGACGGCGCCCATACCGCAGCGGAATCGGCAATACCTTTGAGATCAAGTTGGGTGATGCGCGTCAGCGCATGACCTATAAGCTGCCAATGCACGAGATCGCGCGAGTGATGAAGCTGAACGCCTGGAAACCATTCAAAGGTGCTTGTTGCAATATAGTAGTCATCACCTACACGAACAAAGGATGGGTCGGGATTAAAGCCACGAATAACCGGATTGCGAATCATCTTCATAAGCCTGTTCAATCGAGGTAAAGCACCACCGTTGATCTTGGCGCTACTTTTATCGGGTCTTTTAGTGACATAGTCTTCCCGGAGGTCAACTCCTTTGCGGAACGAAACTCCGTCGGCGCTTTTAACTCATAGCTCTCAGCACGCAGGTTGCTACCCGGCGGAGAATATCCATGGCAGATAATGCGATGCCACATTTGCATCGCGGACAGATGATGCGGCGACATGGTGTAGAACAGCCCGAACCCTGCGATGATTAGTATAAGGAGAAACAGGCGCTTCATGAAGTTAGCTCCTTTTTAATAGCACAACCGAACTGCAAAAGTCGGCGTCTGCAGGACAAACTAGCTCATGTCCTTGTATCGTCGCTGCGGTTAAGGGAAACTCTTCGACGATTGTCCACGCGTCCGACAAAGGAATGCGCACTTCTTTCGGGGCATCTTGAAAAGTATGGATAACTACAAGTGCAGAATTTCCATCCGTCGAAATACGGCGCACAGCCTGCCATCCACGCGGGTGACGCCAGCTTTCCCCTGGCTCCGAAAAGCGGCGGCTCGTGCCGTATTTGATAACCGGCGCAGTTTTGCGATAGAGTTTTTGTGCGCGCAGGACCAGGTCCCACTGCTTACTCGAAAGCTCCGCGATTTCTCCCGACAAGCACATGCGACCTAGAAAGGTTGCAGCCAAACTATAAGCCAGCCGCTGATCGCTATCCGCGCGGTGTAGAACAGCCCAAATTTGCGACTGGCGCGGAAGCATGAGTCGATGCAGGTTTGCCGCAATAATCGGTATCTCGACTAACTCATGCGCATCGGAAAAAGAAGACATCGCCGTGCGTGCGAGCATGGAAGGCTCCAGGCGGTGGCCGCCGGAAGCGCAGTTCTCGATGATGAGATGCGGCAGGCGTTCGCGAATTTTTTCAAAGAAGCGATAGCTCGCGAGCACCTGCTTCCGCATACCTTCGCCGAGAGAGTCTGTATCTACACAACCGAATCCTGCAGTTTCGTTATAGTCTACCTTCAAGTAGCCAAAGTTACACTCATCGAGAAGGTCAATAACCTTCCGCGTGAGATAGTCAATCGCGCCCTTGTCGTTCAGATTCCAGAAGCGCCGTTCACGCACAGTTATCGGCTGGCCATCGCGATGGAGTAGGTGGTCGATGAGTGAGAAGGCTGCCGATTGTGAGCCAACCGTTTCCATTTCAAACCAAAGGCCGGGAATAAGCCCGACATCGCGAATCGCTTTTGCAGTCGCGGCAAGGCCTTGTGGAAAAAGCTTCGGGCTGGGAATCCAATCGCCATGTCCGCTACTCCAATCACTGGCATCATCCTTATACCAACCTGCGTCGATAACCAGATAGCGGACGTCGGAATCTTTGAGCCTATTGGCAATGGCGAGAACCTTGTCATGCTGTGGATCGCCCCAGGTAGTGCACCATTCGTTGAAGACTATCGGCAAATCGTGCTCTACTTCCGGATGAGTATCCGCTGCGCGATTCTGCATAGCGGTAAGCCTGTCGCATAAGTCATCGAGTGAGCCTTGCGCACAAGCTAGGTTAGCAGGAGGAGCTGTAATCGATTCGCCGGGCGCGAGCTGCTTTAACCAATGACCAAACTCGCGGTCGGCGAGTCCGCCAGAGATACAAACGTCATCGTGCTGACGGAATACTTCCATCTGCCATGAGCCGGCCCATGCGAGTTGCGCGCCCCAACAGACGCCAGCTTTAGCATCTTCAATCGCAACGAAAGGAAACCATCTGCGCACAGGCATTGTGCCGACTTGACCAAAGCGTTCACTAAAAGCGCCAGCGCCGCTCCAGGAACGCTCGAGGTGCAGCTCCTCGATACTGCGTGTCTCGAGCCGTCCTTCCGCGCTCCAGACGGAGCGAAAGCGGTGCGCTTGCAAGCGGCCCGGCGCGTCGTCCGCGGCGAAAGGTGTAATCCCGCCGAGGGAAAAGCTGCTTAGCATTTCCAGCGTTACCGGCGCGTCGGAGTCATTGATGAACCTGGAGACTATCTCGAACGCGGATTCGCCAGTTCGCGCAGTAAGTCGATGCTCGATGCGGCAACCCTTTGAATTGCGAAGAACGGTAATGATGGTTGTAGCTTCGGGCGTCTTGTCGACTTTTTGCTCCTCAAGCTTTAACCCGTCGACCGAAGGCGAATTGCGCATCGTGTGACCCTGCGCGAACGCGCCGGGGTAAGGATCGCCGACCAGTTTGAATTGCACCAATGAATCCAACGCCGATGCCGGGCAATCCAGTTCCGGGACAGAATCGACGAACGGCAGCTTGCCGACAGTTTTTCGTCGCGCGACGACCTTATCCAGTAGAGCTGTAGGTATAAGCTCCAGTCCGATGCGTCCTATCGCCGCGTTGTGTAAATAGCGGATGGTTGTATCGCCAAAGTTATAAGTCGAAAGAATCTCTACCGACATGATGCTTAAAGTTCGTTGAGCGACCAGCTATCGCTCCATTTAAGAGTTAGCTGTTCGCCGTTGACTTCAAGAGGCAGCCAGACGTAGCGCGAGTCGCGGAGATCGTCTTTATTCCAGCGATCAGCCATGAAGATGAACTTACCTGGCTTGTCAGCGACAGGTAATACAAAGGTATCTTGTGAGTGAAAAGTTAGCGCGGCGTTGTCGCCGACGCATGGATTACCAATGACTCTCCATGGGCCGTGAATGGAATCAGCTGCAGCATACTCGGCCGCATTGGGAAACCAGCCGGTTGTGCCTGACGTGATGATGAAGTAACGGCCTTCGTGCTTAAAAAGCGCGGGAGATTCGCGGCCGGTGTTCTTTATTTCATGATCGAACTGGCGCGAGTAATGACCCGTAGTGGAAAGATAGTCGTCGGTTAGGTCCGAGATCAGCGTTACGCTATTCCAATCGGACGAATGGATGAGGTAAGCCCTGCCGTCATCGTCCTGAAAAAGCGTCATATCGCGCGAATCGCGATTATTTGGACGTATGCTGCCGAGATAAGTATAAGGCCCTGTTACCTTATCGCTGACAGCTACGCCGGCGCGCGCGGCGAGGTAGTCTGCGCTATCGACGTGGAGCCACATGACATAGGTCTTGGTCGTGCGGTTGTAGATAACCTTTGGGCGTTCGGCGACTTTGCCCGGATGCAAATCGTGTTGCAGGTCATCTTGAACAGCCGGCAGCACCACGCCTTCGTTTTTCCAATTCAGCAAATCGCGCGATGAGTAACAGCTTACGCCGATGATATCGATGCGTTCGTTACGCGTATCGTTATCCTTGTTTTCACCGAACCAGTAATACGTGCCGTTTTCGTAAAGAACGCCGCCGCCGTGCGCCTGGATCGGTTTGCCATCGGTATCAAGCCACGTTTCGCCAGGACAAAAATGCGTGTTGCGTGTGAGTGCGGTCATTTGGGGTCGCGCAAGGGGCGTTAATTGAATAGCCGCCGCATCCGGTGGAAAGCAAAAAGTTGCTGATTCGTAATCGCGGACTCAATCGGCTACCGCTTCGGCAGTGATTTGCCATCGACCCATTTGCCCTTTACCAGCACTTCGCGGAAGAGCTTTTGCTCGCCGCGATCGTTATCGTGAATGAGCGAGATCAAAAGCAGCACGGCGACGCGTCCGATTTCCTCCGGATTTTGGTAAACGCCGGCGTCAACGTGCGCATCGAGCACACTCGTGGCGGCCACGGCGATGTCTTCTGGAATGCGATAGCCGCATTCCCGGATCATATCCGGCGTAGCGATGACATCGGTGAAAACGGCGTCGGGCTTCTCGCGCTTGAGCCAGCGATTGAGTTCCGGCAGGTGCGGCCATGGATCGCGCCAGTTAATTTCGAGAATGGACACGCGCGATTTGCTGTCGATCGCCCGTTGCGCTTTTAAAAAACCGGCGTCGAAGAGCAGATACGAACTCGGCGACGTCACAAAACCGATCCGCTCGTAGCCGCGCGCGCTCATTTCGTTGAAGGCCATGATTGTGTTGGCTACTTGATCCGCCGTCACGAGATGGGCGGTGGGACGCTGCACCGAGCGACCGAAACGCACGATTGAAAAGCGATTCCAATTAAAAGTGTCCCACTTCGGCGGCACAGGATGCGGCGGCAGCAGGATGCCATTCATATTTCGCGCCGTGAGCACTTTTTCGATGCGATCCAGCGGCAACTCCGCGCCCGCGAATTCCTCGAGCCGGTAACCGAACTTGTCCGCTGCCGCGACCGCGCCGCGCCAGTAGCCGTCGAACTCCATCCTCTTGCGAAGCTCCTTCGGTTGTTCCCAAAAATTCATCCACGCCAGGGCGGCGTGCATCGGTTTGACTTTTGAGGTGCGCTTAAAATGCACCAGCGCCGTGGCCGTGGCATTTGGCCGGTAGCCCATCTTTTTTGCGGTGCGCTGGATTTGCCGGCGGCACGCCTCGCTGATGCGCGGGTCATCGCGCAGCGCGAGCGAGATGGTCGCCTGGCCGAACCCGAGCGCGCGGGCGATATCCTTTTGCGTAACCGGGGAGGGCGCTTCTTCAGGGTTCATTGGGAGGCGGCGATACCGTCTCAAAAGCAGGAGGGTGCGTCAAATTCAATGCGATCAACGGCTACGGCGCTGATTTCTCAGGCAAATCATTGCCGTCTTGCCCGAGTCGCGACGCGACTTGGGCAAGACCCCCGCCGACTTGGGCAAGACTTTCATTCCTTGCCACGGGGGGAACAAAAAACCAAGGCAAGGAATCCGAAGTCTTGGCAAAAAACATTTTCTTGCATGCGTAAACCGCGTTTTTCCAGAGCAAAAGGAATGGCAATACCAGTTGCATCCAAAAAATACTTGCCTCCCTGATAAAAACATTTATTTTGTTGCGTATCCCCAAGGCGAAAGTGTGCCCTCACGCCATTTGCCTCTCCGATATCCCCCGCTATGAAAATCACTCCCCGTCTTCGTAAGTGCGCCACGAATTTTATCATAATTACGTTTGCGCTCGCAGATTTCGCGCGCGCCGACACCATTAACGGCACAGGCTGGAAGGGCACGAGCGGCTCTAACTGGAGTGCCTCGGGAAACTGGGATTCGACGGCGCCAAGCACGGGAGGCAGCGGCGATCGAAGCCTCTTTTTTGGTCAGGGCTACAAGGCCGCGGGTGGAGCTGGTTCGACAACATCGAATAACGATCTTACTAATTGGGCCGGCTACCGAATTACGTTCCAGGACAGCAATGCCGCCGGAAACGGCACTGACGGCAGTTCGGCGAATGACACCGCCTTCACTATTACTGGCAATGGATTCACTCTTTTCGATTTTGGAGCGACGGGAACCCAGTTTCCCCGCATCGAAAACGATTCATTTCTCACGCAGACGTTTACGCTGACCAGCGGCCAGACCATTACTCTGCAAGGCGGCTCCAGCAACGCAAACAAAGCCGAGATCAACGCAGTCAACGGAGCACTCGTCTTCAGCGCGGGCACGAAGATCGATCTGGCCGGCACCACGCAGTTGCAGCTTTGGGGCACCAACACGACCACGTTTAACGACGTGATCAGTTCCAGTGGAAACAGTGGCAACAATTCGGTCGCGATCAATGCCGCGGGGACCGTTGTCTACGGCGCCGCGAATACCTACGCCGGCGATACCTTTGTCAATGCAGGTAAGCTTCAATTTGCTTCCGGCGGCAGCGCCAATAGCTCGGCGATCCGTATCGGCGACACCTCGGGCACCGTCAATGCCGAGGTGGATCTCACGGCAGCGACAGGCGGTCTTACGCTCTCGAGTGTGTTCAACGCGCGTTCCGGCAGCAGCGGCACAGCCACACTCGCGTCGCAAAACACCAGCGGCTCGAACACCCTCTCCGGTCATATCGCCTTGGACAAGAATTTGACAATCACGCAGTCCGGCGGTGGCACGCTGAATATTACCTCCGTTCACACCACCGCGGACACGACGAACGTGCTCGGCACGGACATCAAGGGCAACACGCTGACCTTTAACGGTGGGGGAAACATCACGGTCTCCGGCGCGACCGGCGCCACGGACGCGAACATCTACAGTTCGACCGGCACCGGATCGGTTGTTTACTCAGGCACAGGCGCGTTGACACTTTCCGGCCGGAATACTTACACCGGCGGCACGACGATCAGCAGCGGCACGTTGCAGCTCGGTGCTAGCGGAACCACCGGCTCGCTCTCGACCAGCAGCACGATCACCGACAACGGCGCGCTTGTTTTCAATCGCTCGAACGCCATTACGCAAGGCACGGATTTCACTTCCTCGTCGATTACCGGCACCGGCTCGGTGACGCAGGCTGGTAGCGGAACACTCATTCTTTCGTCCTCGAATGGTTACACCGGCGGCACAAACGTGACCTCGGGCACACTCAGCGTCGGACACAGCAATGCGGCGGGAACAAGTGCACAGACGATCACTCTGAGCAACAGCACCACCCTCAACGTGACGAACTCAACGACGTTCCTGGCTGCTGGGGTGACCCTCACTGGTGCCACTGCCAATGCCACTCTCACTTCGAATAATGCCGCGGGCGCTTTTAATGACGCCTTTACAGGAACATCAGGTCAGACTCTCACAATCAGCGGTGCTGGAGGTCAACAGGTTAACTTGGGAGCGACCACCCAGCAGCTTAGTGGTTTTGCGGGAACCGTCTCAGTCTTAAGTGGTGCGACCTTGCGCTTGTCGAACAGCACTTTGAACAACGGCGGTTCAGGCGCGACCTTTAACGTGGCCGGCACCCTTAAGGTCAGGAACGGCGGTGCGGTTGCTCTCGGTGCGCTCACGGGTGCGGGCACTATAGCTGGACCCGATTCCGCTGCCGGGACGACGACCTTCACCATTGGCGGCGCGAATGTGGCTAGCAGCACGTTCAGTGGAGTAGTTCAGGATGGTAGTTTCGCGAGTGGAATCACCGCTGTCACCAAAGCGGGCACCGGCATACAAATCTTCTCCGGTGCAAACACCTACACGGGTGCCACGACCATCAGCACCGGCACATTGCAATTAAGCAATACCAACGCGGTGCAAAACAGCATCGTGTCGATTGGTGTTACAAACGGTCTTGCCTTCAACAACACGGCAAGTGGCGGTAGCACCTATATTCTCGGCGGCTTGAGTGGTAGCAGCAATGAAGCGCTTAGCGACACCGGCACGAACGCTGTGAATCTTCAGATTGGCAACAATAACAGCACCGGCATGACCTACAGCGGCGCACTCAGCGGCAGTGGTTCCGTGATCAAGACCGGCACTGGCACGCAGACGCTGGCGGGGACCAACACATTTTCGGGCGGTCTTACGATTTCCGCAGGCACGGTCGCGGTTTCCGCAAATAATCAACTCGGCGGCACGTCCGGCACGACCGGTGCGATCACAATCAATGGTGGCACATTGCAGATGAACCTCGGAACCACGGGTCAAACTAATACGCACGCGATCACAGTCGGTTTAAATGGGGGCACGATTGTTGTGGCTTCGACTGGCACGCCGACTTATATTCTGGGCAACGCCGGTCTTTTGAGCGGCAGTGGCAATCTTACCATCTCAGGGACTGGTTTCCTTACACAGGCCGCCTCGGCGGGCGCGAGCGTGTTCGTTATGGGGAATGCGAACACTGGCTACTCTGGAAACGTGACAGTTACCAATGGTGGTGTCTTGGAGTATGCAAACGCGACGGCTATTCCAACGACAAGCGCCTTTACCGTGAACAGCCTCGGCATGCTCTCGGCCAACTCGGTCACGATCGCGCAGAATGTCAACGTAAATGATGGCGGCTATCTGGCTTTTCAGAACGCCGGCACTGGCGTCTTCTCTGGGACCATCACTTTGAGCGGCAGCACAACCGTCAGGATGCAAAACTGGTGGAGCACGGCTGTCCAGAACGGTCTGATCAGTGGAAAAGTAACGGGCACCGGTAGTATCACTGTTAACTCCGGTAGCGTTACCAGCAATGGCGGGACGCTGACACTGTCGGCGACCGACGATTACACTGGCACCACTACTATCGCTGCAGGGACGACGCTCCAGCTTGGCAATAACGGCACTACTGGCTCGATTTTGAACACGAGTGGTCTTACAAATAATGGCACTCTGGCCTTCAATCGCTCGGACAGCATCACCTTGGCGAGCGTTTTGCCCTCGGCAATTGTTAATGCCGGCCTCAGTGGAAGTGGTGGGTTGACCCAGGCAGGCAGCGGGACTTTGACTCTCACCGCTACCAACACCTTCACCGGCTCGACCACTTTGACCGCCGGCACCTTGAGTGTTGCGGACACGGCCTACCTCGGTGGCACGACTGCGAATAACACCATCGTTTTCAACGGTGGTGTGCTTCAGATCACGGGCACGGCGATGACCAGCTTCGGCTCGCATGCGCTCACCTATAATACGAACGCCACGGTCGGATTCGACATTAACAACGCGGCAAACAACTTCACTACGGGCACGACAGCTTTCCTTGCCTCTGGCTCCAATACATTACTTAAGGCCGGGGCAGGCACACTGACGATCGGTGCATCATCCACCATAAAGACTCTTAACATCAACTCCAACAGCATCGTGGACATCGGCAGCAATAATTTGACGGTCAGCAACGGTGGCGGCAGCATCATACAATCCACGACTGGCGGCACTATCAATGCAACGGGCGGTGGATCGATTGTCTTGGGCAGCAATTTAGGCGACATCGGAACGGCAAACGGCACCACGCTTACCATTAATGCTGCCATCACCGGTAGTTCTGCCAACAATTTCGAGGTGTATGGCGGAGCAACTGGCGGAACTGTAGTGCTCACCAACAACGCGAATACTTTCGCCGGCAGCGTAACCGTTGACGGCGGCACGCTCAGCGTCTCGAATATCGGGAACACCGGCTCAATTACGAGTCAACTCGGTGCCGGAACGACTATTTTCATGCAAGCTAATGGCGCCCCCTCGGTTCTAAAATACACGGGCACGGGCGAAACCACGAACAGGATCATCAGTCTGAACGGAACTACAGCTGGTGCAACCATCGATCAGTCAGGGGCGAGCGGGAACCTGCTTTTTACGGCGAACTTTGCGACTCCTGGAGCGGGCAGCAAGACACTGACGCTGCAAGGTTCCACGGCTGGAACTGGTGAAATCTCCGGTGTCATCCTCGATAACAGCAGCACGAATAAGACTTCTGTCACCAAAGCCGGCACCGGCACGTGGACGCTCTCCGGCTCAAACACCTACACCGGCACGACGACGGTCAACGCAGGGACCCTGAAGAACGGTGTGAACAATGCCATCAACTCCGGGAATGCGGTGACGGTTTCGAGCAATGCGGCAGGCGTGACGCCGGTGTGGGATTTGGCCGGCTTCAATCAGACGGTAGGCTTGCTCTCCCTCGGTGCCTCGTCCACGACGGGCGGCGCTAGCGTGACCAATAGCACGGGTTCCAGCGTATTGACCAGCACCAACGGCATCACCTACTCGGCCACGAACAACCCATTGGGCGCGACCATCTCGGTGACCACGCTCGATCTGAATGGCGCTACCCAAACTATGACGATTGGCGACAGCAGTTCTGCCACTGCGGACACGACTATTTCTTCGGTGATACAGAATGGCGGTCTCACCAAGGCTGGCAGCGGCACGTTGGTTCTTTCCGGCTCGAACACCTACAGCGGCGCGACGACGATCAGCGCGGGCACTCTCAGTGTGGCGGATACGACGAACCTGGGTGGTGCCACGGCAAACAACAATCTGGTATTTGATGGCGGCACCCTCCAGGTCACTGGGACGACAATGACAAGCTTCGGTTCGCATACACCAACTTTCAATGCGACGAAAACTGTTAGCCTCGATATTAATAACGCGGCTAACACCTTCACCATCAGCCAGGCATTGAACCAAACCACTGGCGGGCTTACCAAGCTGGGTGCGGGCGCGCTGACGCTTTCAGGTTCGAATAGTTATACCGGCCAGACAACAGTGAGCGCCGGCACGTTGAATTATTCCGGCACGAATGTCACTTCTGGTCAGATTAACGTGGGCGTTGCCGGTGGAGGCAATGCGGTGATGAACGTGCAGTCAGGAGCGAACATCAACATGGGCAGCGGCATCAGTGCTTACGTTGGAGCGGGCACGTCGGTCAGCTCGGGACCTGGTTTCGTTTATCAATCCGGTGGCACGTTTCAGGGAGGCAGCCAGGCTTCCGGTGGCGCTGGCTATGCCAAGCTGGGTATCGGTGGCGCTGGCCAAGGCTCTTATGGCTACTACAATATGTCCGGCGGCTCGCTCAACTTCAGCGAGTTTGATCTTGCGGCCGGAGATTCATCGTTTAACGGCACAGGTTTCGGCGTCTTCGATATGAGTGGCGGCACGGTGAGCGTTGGCCAAAGTGGTAATGGCTGGCTCATCGCCAGTCGGGGAATCGGCTCGGGGGATATCGGCGTTGTGAATCTCACCGGCGGAACATTGACCTTTATAGGACCTGCCGGCAATGCTCAGAGCAACTGGGGAAGCAACGGCACGGCGATTTTCAACATTGGCAATGCGATGCTCAGTGCAACCAATGCAGACATCAACCTGAACCAGAGCAACAACGCCACGAACTTTGGAGAGATCAACCTACTCTCCAGTGGAACGCTGCAGACGCACTCCATCGCGTCAAACGCGGCTGGAACCAAGTTGGTGAACTTCAATGGCGGCACATTGAAGGCAAGCACCGCGACCACGACCTTCATTACCACGAACAATACCGCGGCCAATGTTTTCAGCGGCGGTGGCACAATTGATAACAACGGCGTGGCGATCACCGTTCCGGTTTCGTTAGTCGCGGCCTCGGGCACCGGTGTCAGTTCCGTAGCGTTTACTAACGCAGGCAGCGGCTACCTCGGCGCTCCCGCTGTGACGTTCTCGGGCGGCAGCGGCACCGGTGCGGCCGGCTATGCGGTGGTGAACAGCGGAACCATCAGCAGCATCGTCATCACCAATCCCGGCACGGGATACACTTCTGCTCCGACAGTTACTTTGACCGGCGGTGGTGGCTCGGGGGCGACGATCGGCACGATCGGTCTCACCGCCAACACCAGCGGTGGAATGACTTTTACGGGTGCGGGAACGACGGCGCTTTCCTCTGCAAATACCTACTCCGGGGCAACGGTGATTAACGGTGGCACAGTCGTCGCCAGCGCGGTGGTGCCGCAGTTGGCATATAACTTCTCCACCGGATCGGCAGTTAATACCGGGGTAACCGGAGTGACAACAGCCGTGGTAGGAAGTCCTACGTTCAACTCCGCTGGAGGTCCCGTGAGTGGTTTGGGGTCCATGACACTGACCGGAACGAACTATGTCGACATTCAGGCCAGCAGCCTGACGAATCTCGGTAGCAGCAGCAATTATACGATTTCGATGTGGATCAATACGACCACGCAGGGCGCTTCGCTGCTGAGCAAAGGAGCGGTGGGAAGTGCTTGGGCTGCCAACGATGAGACCTTTTATCTTACCAGCGGAACCGGTAACGGTGGAGGTGGAACCGGAACACATATGGGTGGTGTGCAATTTGGCGGCGGCTGGGTGGGTGGGACCACCGCAGTCAATACCGGCACTTGGAAATTTGTCACGGTTGTCCGCCAGAGTGGAACAAGCACGGTCTTTGTTAATGGGGTCGTTGACGGGACCAGCACCGGCATGACCAACGCCGAGCAGGGCACGCAGGATATTCGCATCGGCTGGACTTGGGGACTTAATGCCGGGGGCACAGGCGGTCACGATGGATCGAATGGTTTTGTAGGCTCTATCAGCGGCGTGAACGTATTCGGCAGCGCATTGACTCAGGCGCAGATCCAAGGACTCATGAATGGAACGGGCTTTGGAGGCGGCACCGGCACACTGCCGAGTGGCACGCCGGTGACGATCAACTCCGGTGCGCTGGATATTGCCGGTGCCAGCCAGACTATTGGTCTGCTGACGGGTTCCGCAGGCACAAACATTTACCTCGGCGGCGGTGCATTGACCGTCAGCAGCAGTTCCAATAGCACCTTCGCAGGTGCGATTAGCGATTTTGGCGGCGCTTTGGCAACTTCTGGAGGCAGCCTGACCAAAAGTGGCGCGGGCACACAGACGCTGACAGGCGCGAACACCTACACCGGCGCGACCACGATCAGCAACGGCACGTTGCAGCTCGGCAACGGCGGCACGACTGGCTCGCTCTCCACCAGCAGCACGATCACCAACAACGGCAACCTGACGATCAACCGCAGCAATGCGGTTACGCAGGGCACCGATTTCAGCGGCTTGGCGATCAGCGGCAGCGGCTCGTTCACTCAAGCCGGCAGCGGCACCACGACCTTAACCGCGAACAACACCTACACCGGCGCGACGAATATCAACAACGGCACCGTGATCGTCAGCGGTTCGCTATCGGCCACGACCAGTGTCACTGTGAGCAACGCCACTTTGAAAGTGAATGGCGCCATCAACGCGCTCGCAGCTCTCACCGTCGGCGGTGGCGGCACCTTGAAAGGCAGCGGCAGCGTCGGCTCGGTCACAGCGAGCTCCGGCGGCACAGTGGCACCGGGCAACAGCACCGGCATCATCACGTTCAACGGCGACTTTAACCTGCAAGCGGGCGCGCATCTGGCGATTGAGATCGGCGGCACGGTCGCCGGGTTCAACCACGACGGCACCGACGGCTACGACCAGGTGCAGCTCGCGGGAAGCGGGCGCACGCTTACCATCGACGGCGACCTGCAGGGCACTCTGCTCAGCGGCTACGTGGCCAACAGCGGCAACGCCTCGTTCAACGTCAATACGCAGCAGTTGAATCTCGATGGCGACAAATTCTTCCTCGTCATCGGCGCTGGTAGCGCGGTGCAGGGCGCCGGCTTCTCGAACCAGCAGGGTGCCGATTCAAACCTGACCGGCTTCAACACGATCACCTTTGGCGGGCAGGAATTCGCGGTCAGCTACACTGCGAACGCCGGCACCAACAGCTTCACCGGCGGCAACGACGTTGCGATCATGGCGATTCCCGAGCCGAACACCTACGCGATGGTCATTGGCGGTGTCGGGATGCTGATGTTCTACCGCAAGCTCCGCCGTCGGAACGCATGATTGCGTGAGAGAAGACCGGCGGTTGAGGATTTGAACCTCTCCTGGATTTGACCGTCCAGGTTTCAACGGGCTGACTCCGCTGCCGCCGGGTATGATGGGCAAGTGGCTTAAAGCAGCCGTGATGCCGCGCCGCCACGTTTTTTCTCAATTAAAGGGCGGCTCACTCATCCGGAGGCGGCCCGAGCCGGTGCGCCAAATCGAGCACAGGCGATGCAGCGCGTCGCACCAATGTGCGATGGGCTTGTTTGCGGCGCTCCAGACTGATTCGTGGATCGTCGCGCAACGCGAGTGAGATGCTCGCCTGACCGAGCCCAAGCGCGTGCGAGATCCTTTTGCGTGACCGGGGAGGACGATTCTTATGGGTTTATTGGGGGGCACAACAACGTCTCAAATGCAGCCGGCCACGTCAAAACGTTCTGAACCGAATCAACAAGAGAAGAGATAAAACCGGTTGCAATTCAGCGAATCAGTGCGACGTTGCGGTGTCGCTTCCCCCCCGAGGCGTATCGCCCTCTTTCATATCCCCCGCTATGAAAACCAAATCCCCCGTTCGTGGGTTTGCCACGAAGTTTGTCGTCATCACATTCGCGCCCACGTTTTCGGTTGATTTCGCCCGTGCCGATGACACCTGGACGGGTGGTGCCAGCGCCAAGGCGACTCCGTGCATCCGAGCAGTGGCACGCGGTGTCCGAAGAACCGCGGAAATGGCGGGTCATGCGCAAGACGACAGCAAGACGGGCATGAAACGTCTGAACCGGATCAGACAAGAATCGTTTGAGTTTCGATACATTGATGAGACTTTTCACTAGCTTTCAATAAGCACTCCCCGCAGTCAGCAAAATCCCCGTAGTTCCCGTAATATGAAAAGACACCCCCTCCCACGGGCCATCGCATTGGCTCTAGGACTCTCCATCGCAACTCTTCCTCCGTTCAGCGTGCCAACTGCGCAGGCGGCAAGCCTTACGTGGGATGCTGATGCCACGTTTGACACGAATTACGGCGGAACGGGCACGTGGAACGCCAATTCGACCGCGAACTGGAGCGGCAGCGCTTCTGATGTAAACTGGACGGATACCACGGGCACAGCAGACACTGCGGTTTTTGCCGGCACTTCCGGCACGGTCACACTCAGCGGCAGCCTGGCGGCTCTCGGCTTGGTTTTCAACACCACTGGTTACACGCTCTCATCGGGCACGCTGATGCTGGGTGCCGGCGGCATTGATGCGAGCACCTTGACCACCGGAACGACCACGATCAGCAGCCCGGTCATTCTCGGTGCGGCACAGGCATGGAATGTCGGCTCGGGCTCATTGCTTTTGTCCTCTGGAATCATCAGCGGCACGAATGCTCTTACTAAATCGGGTGCGGGCGCGATGATCCTGACTGCGGCGAATACCTACTCGGGCGCGACCACCATCACCAGCGGCACGTTGCAGATCGGCAATGGCAGCACTACCGGCTCGCTTTCCACCAGCAGCGCGATCACGGACAACGGCAACTTGACCTTTAACCGTAGCAATACCGTCACGCAGGGCACGGATTTCAGCACCGCTGTCATCACTGGCACCGGCTCAGTCACCCAGGCCGGCAGTGGCACGCTGACCTTCAACGCAGTCAACACCTTCTCCGGGGGATTGAACATCAACGCCGGCACGGTCGCCGTTTCCAACAACAATCAATTGGGCGGTGCAACCGGCACCGCGGGCGCGGTGACGATCAACGGTGGCACGCTGAAGATGAATCTGGGCAGCACGAGCCAAACCAATACGCACGTGATCACGGTTGGATCGAGCGGCGGCACGATTCAGATTACCTCGACCTCCGGTAATCCAACCTATATTTTGGGCAACGCCGGCAATCTCACCGGCACTGGCAATCTGACCGTCTCCGGTAATGGCACGCTGCAGCAGGCGGGATCTACTGCAGGGGCGTCGAGCATCCTGGTGGGGAATAATGCCAACACCGGCTTCACCGGCAATATGACGCTTACCAATGGCGCTGTATTCGAGGTCGGCAGTTCGACCGCGATTTCGGGTTCGAGCTCGTATATTGTAAATAACCTCGGCATGCTGTCCACGAACAGCGCGAACGCCATCGGACAGGCTGTGAACGTGAACAATGGCGGCACTCTCGCTTTCCAGAACGTCGACACAGGTGTTTTCTCCGGCGCGATTACCTTGAGCGGAAGCACGACCGTGAGATTGCAGGACTGGTATGATGGGACTGTTCATAGCGGCACGATCAGCGGGAACATCGGCGGCACCGGAAGCATGACGATCAACTCCGGCTCCGGCACAGGTGCAAAGCTGACTCTCTCCGGCACGAACACCTATGGTGGCGGCACAACCATTACCAGCAGCGTCGCGCAGTTCACCAAGCTCGTTGCGATGCCGGCTTCCGGCGCAGTATCAGTGGGCACCGGGTCGAGTCTGTATGTCAATCTCGGTGGAACGGGCGAGTGGACCACCGGCACCAGCGGCAATGGCACCGTTGGCGGATTGCTGGCCGGCCTGGGCGGGCAAAGCGGCGGGACGGTGACCTACACCGGTGCCGTGACCCTGGGTCTCGATACCACCAACGCTGGTGGCACGCAGACCTTTTCGGGCAATATCGCCAATGTGGGCACGTCGCTCGCGCTCAACAAGCTGGGCACCAGCACGCTGACACTTTCCGGCAACAACACCTACACTGGCACCACGACGGTGAGCGGCGGCACATTGAATTATTCCGGCACTCTTTCTTCCTCTCCGGGGATCAATGTGGGCGTTGCCGGAGGTGGCAATGCAGCGATGAACGTGCAGTCCGGTGCGAGCATTAGCATGAGCAACCCCGGCAGCGGGCAGCAGAATATCGTGATCGGCGCCGGGACCACAACCACCACCGGGCAGGGTTTTCTTAATCAATCTGGCGGCACCATTTCAAAAGGCTTCTACACCCAGCTCGATCTTGGTGGCGGAGCCAGCGGCAGTTCGTTTGGATATTATAATCTCTCCGGCGGCACGGCTAACGTTAGTGAGATTGATGTAGGCGGCTTCAACGGAGCTGCCGTGGGCGTAGTAGATATGAGCGGTGGAACAATGAACGTGTCAAACTGGCTGATTTTGGGACGCGGCGGCAATGGGAGCTCGGGTGTGCTCAATATGACCGGCGGCACCCTCAATTACTCTGGTGGCAATGCATTTCAATGGAACTGGGCCAATGTGTCCAACGGTAACCAAACATCCATCCTGAACATCGCCAATGCGAGTTTGATTTCGAACAACGGCGTTACCGCAAATCTCATGTCGAATGGCCAGACGACGAACTTAAGCGAAGTGAACCTGCTCAGCGGCGGTCTGTTTCAGATCCAGGGCATTGCCCCCGGTTCCGCAACGGGCAAAAGTCTCCTCAATTTCAACGGCGGCACATTGAAGGCTGTCGGCGCGAACACAACATTCCTCACAACCAATCTCACAGCGGCCACTGTTTATAGCGGCGGTGGCACGATTGATAACAATGGCGCAGCTATCACCATTCCTGTCGGATTGTTGGCCGCTTCGGGTAGTGGTGTGAGCACGGTAGCAATTACCAGTGCAGGCAGCGGCTATGCGGGTGCTCCTATGGTGACTTTCTCCGGCGGTGGCGGAACCGGTGCCGCTGGTTACGCAGTGATCAGCAGCGGCACGATCAGCAGCATCGTCATCACGAATCCGGGCACCGGCTACACGAGTGCGCCCACGATTACTCTGACCGGCGGTGGAGCTACTACCTCCGGCACGATCGGGACGATCAGTCTTGCTGCCAATACCAGCGGCGCGATGACATTCCAGGGCGCGAACACAACGACGCTGACCGGCTCAAGCACCTACACTGGCAACACCACCGTCGCGATGGGGAATACGAGCGGCTTGAACACCGCCGGCGCCCTGAATCTTTCCTTTGCGGCGAACCAGACGAACATCATCAATAACACCTCGAACAGCTCTGCTCTCATCCTTGGCGGCAATCTGACTTCGAACGCGACCACGGTGCTCGGTGGCGGTCAATTGACCCTGACCGGCGTTGCCACCAGCACGAACACGCAGCAGTTCAATGGAATGACAGTAGGAACCGGCGGCGACAACATCGTATTTGCGAACAATGCAACGGCGAACACGATCGCTCTCAATGTGGGGGCCATCAGCCGGACTGCCGGCGGCACGCTGCACATCACGCAGCCGACCGGCACGGTTTCGACCACGAACGGCGTGCAGACCAGCACCGGCTCGGCGAGCACGATCTTGACCGACGCGAACGGGACGGCCTACGCCACAGTCGGAACAAGCACGCCGACCACGGCGCAGGCGGGAGATTGGGCGGCGAAGGATGCGACGAATGCTTTCATCGTCGGCGGTTCGACGATCGGCGGTTTTTACACCACTGGGAGTAATGCTGCGACATTTTCTTCAGTCGGCGCGTCTGGTAACGCGGACATCACCACTGGTTTCACAGCAACGGCAAACACCAACGTTGGGAGTCTTCGGATGAACAGTGCTGTTACCCTGAATTTGGGAGGCGGCACAACGACGATTGGCACTGGTGGCGTTCTCTTTGGTGCCAGCACAAATGCAACCATCAGCAGTGGAACGATGCGCGCAGGCGCTGGCAAAGAACTGGTCTTCCTCAACACCAACAACGGCACGCCGCAGATTAACGCGGTCATTGCCGATAGTGCTTCGGGTGCGAGCGGCGTCACCTACCGCGCGCTCCAGCTTACTTCGGGCAATGGTCAGTTCCAAATCGGCGGCGCTAACACCTATACCGGCAACACCTACATCGAGAGCGGTCGCGTCGCCACGATCGTCAGCTCTGCGTTCGGCACCGGCTCTGTTTACGTCGATGGCAACACGAACGGCCAAGCCTATCTTGCTACCGGCACGTTTGCCAACCACTTCTACCTCATCGGCAACGGCTGGAATGAGGGTGGCGGCGGTCCTTTTGGAGTGCTTCGTCTCCAGGGTGCCACCGTCTCTGGTCAAGTCACTCTCCTTGGCAATGCCACGATCAGCGATCAAGGTGGAACTGGAACTATTACCAATGTCATTGACGACGGCGGCAATGCCTACGCACTAACCGTCAATGGCGGCGGCACGCTCGTTCTCACCAACTCGAACACCTATACCGGAGCAACGACGATCAGCGCGGGCACATTGCAACTCGGCAGTAGTGGCACGACCGGTTCGCTCATTGGCACGAGCAGCATCACCGACAATGCCACCCTGGCAGTGAATCGCAGCAATGCTTTCACCCAGGCGACTGATCTGAACGGCAAAGTCATCAGCGGCTCCGGAGGTTTTACACAACTTGGCAGCGGCACGACCACGCTGTCTCTGGTCAATACTTACACGAGCACCACTGCGATCAACGGCGGCATCTTGAACGTGGCGAGCCTGGCAAACGGCGGGACCGCGAGCGCGATCGGCGCGGGAGCGAATACCGTCGGTATTCTGACCTTCGGTGGCGGCACACTGCAATACACCGGCAGCACCGCGCAAAGCACGGATCACCTCTTCACGATCAATACCGGCGGAGCCACGCTCGATGCCTCCGGCGCAGGCAGCGGCACGCTGAGCTTCACGAATACGGGCTCGCTCAGCGTCGGAAGCGGCGGGACGGCTCGCTCTCTTACGCTAACGGGCAGCAATACTGGGGCGAACACCTTCGCTAGCATTCTACCTTCCGGCAGCTCGACAATCTCACTGGTCAAAAGTGGTGCGGGCACATGGGTGCTCTCCGGCTCGAATACCTACACCGGCGCGACCTCGGTGACCGCAGGCACGTTGGTGGTCAACAATGCCGCGGCGCTGGGAACCACGGCGGCCGGAACCACGGTCAGCAGCGGAGCTGTCCTCGACGTGCAGGCGAATATCGGCACCGAAGCGATCAGCGTTGGTGGCACCGGCATCAGTAGCGGAGGTGCACTGATCACCAGCACCGGCTCAGGCACTGTTGGTGGTGCGGTGACCCTGACCTCAAACGCGAGCCTCGGCGGAGCGGGAAACCTTGCGATCAGCGGTGCGATCCTCGATAGCGGCTCAGCCTTCGGCGTCACCAAAGTTGGAGCGGGAACAACCACGCTCTCCGGCACGAACACCTACACCGGCGGCACTACTGTTTCCGCAGGCACGCTCGTCCTTGGAAATGCGACGAACACTCTTGCTGATGCCGGCGCGGTCACGGTCAACGGTGGCATGCTGAGCCTCGGTGCGAATAGCGACACCGTGGGTGCGGTCACTTTGACCAGCGGGACCATCTCGAGCACGACCGGCACGTTGACCGGCTCCTCCTATGATGTTCGCAGCGGCACGGTAAGCGCAAAACTCGGTGGCACCGGTGCATTGACCAAGAGCACAAGCGGGACAGTAACTTTGAGCGGCGCGAACACCTACACCGGCGCAACAAATGTGAACGCCGGCACGTTGTTATTCTCGACTACGACATCAAACATTGGCTCCGTGACTGTGGCCGACGGGGCGAATCTGCAAACCACCAATTTTAATGCGGGCGCAAACGTGCTGCAAGCGACGAACCTGACTCTCGGCACGACCTCCGGAGCTACGCTCACGATAGACTTCAATTTCTTGAGCAATCCTACCGCTGCCCCGATCAATCTGAGCGGTCTGCTCACCTTGAATGGAGCAACGCTGGCCGGGCTGAACGCAGCCAACCTTACCAATACAAACGGCACGCCGTTCACTCTCATCAGCTCGACTTTGGGAGTCACCGGCACCTTTGCGAACTCTACGGTAACGCTTGGTGCGCGTTCCACCGGCGTCATCGGTTACGGCCCCACGGCGGTCACTTTGGATGTGTCCACCGACTCGATTACGTGGTCAGGCGTAAATGGCAGCACCTGGACGACCGGAAGCACCGGATTTGTAGGCGGCACTCCGAACTGGGCAACCACTGCCGGCCATACCGCGACAGACTTCTGGGCGAGCGACATCGTCAAATTCGGCGATACTTATAACAGTGGTAGCGGTGATACGGCGGTAACCAACACTGCGGTCTCAATCAGCGGCGGCAATGTCAGCCCGGCATCGGTTACCTTCAATAACTC